>CADCHI010000051.1 GCA_902801165.1 uncultured Eubacteriales bacterium
TCCATCGCCAACTTCAAGACCGGCGAGCTGGAGTACCGCCCGGGCATGATCATGAGCCAGATCGTGCTGGCGGACGAGATCAACCGCACCTCGCCCAAGACCCAGTCCTCGCTGCTGGAGGTCATGGAGGAGGGCCAGGTGTCCGTGGACGGCGTGACCTACGCCATGCCCCAGCCCTTCATCGTGCTGGCCACCCAGAACCCGGTGGACTTCGTGGGCACCTATCCGCTGCCGGAGGCCCAGCTGGACCGCTTCTTCATGCGCGTCAGCATCGGCTATCCCACCGCCCAGGAGGAGGCAGACATCCTGGAGCGCTACACCACCGGCCAGCGCCCCATGGAGGAATTGAAGCCCATCTGCACCAGCGCGGACATCATCCGCCTGCAGCAGGAGGTGGAGAAGGTCTACGGGGCCAAGGAGATCCGCGTGTACGTGTCCGCCATCGCCGCCGCCACCCGCAAGAGCGGCGCGCTGCAGCTGGGCGTCTCCACCCGCGGGGCCATATCGCTGCTGCGGGCGGCCCAGGCCTGCGCCCTGCTGGACGGGCGGGACTACGTGAAGCCCGAGGACGTGCAGAAGATGGCCGAGCCGGTGCTGGCTCACAGGCTGGTGCTCAGCCCAGAGGCCCGCATGCGGAACATGACCGCCCAGCGCATACTGTCCAACGTGATGGGCAGCGTGCAGGTGCCGGTGAAGGTGAAGTAAGGCAACAGGCAACAGGCAACAGTCGGAGTGTCGGAGAACGGGGAATATATGTCGGTATTGAACGGACGCCGCGCGGGCTACGCGCTGGTGATGGCGACCATGCTGGCCGCGGGGTTGAGCACGGGAACGCGCCTGTACTACATGATCTTTCTGGCCATGCTGGCGATGCTGCTGGTGGGCCTTGTTTCCGTGCTCTGGACGCTGTTTTCATTGAAGTTCGACATCAAGGGCGTGCGCACCCGGGCCACCCGGGGCGACCGGCTGACGACGGTGTTCACCGTGCGCCACAGCTGCCTCTTGCCGGTGTCGGCCATCCAGGTGGAATTGAACGTGCCCTCGGCCTACGCGCCGGTGCAGACGGTGAACGTGTCCGCGCCGCCCTTTGCGTCCCGAACCTTCCGGCAGATGATCCTGTGCCCCCACCGGGGCGTCTACGAGGCGGGCGTGGCCCGCATCAGCGTGTCGGACGTGTTCGGCATGGTCCGGCTCAGCCGCAGGCCCAACCTGCGCCTGGTGAAGCTGGAGGTGCTGCCGAGGATTCCCGAGGCGGAGCCGCTGAAGCTGCAGGCCGTGGACCAGGGGCCGGAGTTCATGAGCCGCGCCTCCGAGGACAGCGCCCTGCCCTCGGACGTGCGCGTCTGGCAGGAGGGCGACGAGTTGAAGAAGGTGCACTGGAAGCTGTCCCTGCGCAAGCGGGAGATGATGGTGCGCACCTATGAGGAGAGCGCCCGGCCGGACACGCTGATCATCCCGGACCTGGCGGAGATCACGGCCCTGCGGGACCAGCAGATGACCCTGGAGGACTGCGTCTGCGAGGCGTGCCTGGGGGCCGCCCAGGCCCAGCTGCGGGCGGGGGACCCCGTGCGGATGCCGCTGATGGGGTCCAAGCCCGCCGAACTCTCCGGCCAGTTCCCGGCGGACATCGCAGCCTTCACCGAGGCCATGCTTCGCCTGAAATTCGACAGCCCCTACGGCTACGAGCGGGTGCTGATGCTGATGATGGCCCGCTTCCAGCGCACCGGCGGCGCGGTGCTGGTCACTCCGAGGCTGACCACCCGCATCGCGGACATGGCCCTTCGGATGCAGCGCTCCGGCGTGTCCACCCGGCTGGTATGGGTGTCCGACGACGACCGGGAGGAGTCCATGACGCTGATCGAGCGGTTGAAGATGGGCGGCGTGCAGGCCTCGCGCATGGACCCCTGGGGCGGCGGGGACGCAGCCCGGCCGGAGGGGTCGGCGGTTGACGACGATTACGATGCTCAGGACGGTATTTTTGCATAGATGATGAAGATGAACGGAAGGATGCGCGCGGCGCGCATCGCCATCGCGGCGGGGCTGGCCCTGCTGTTCGCGGGCAGCGCCATGACGGTGGCCGCCACGGCCTCCGGCGCGGCGGTCTCCGGGGCGGCGCTGTATTTGGCGGCGGCCGCGGCAGCGGCGCTTTGCGCCCTGGGGGCGGTGTCCAACGGCGGGGCCGTGCTGGCCTCGCTGGGGTTCGTGCTGCTGGCGGGCATCTACTTTGCCGGGAACACGGCGGGCTTCGCGGCCTTCAAGGCGCTGTTCGCCTCCTGGGGCAGCGAGGCCGGGGACCCGGCGCAGATCGCCCTGGGCGCGCGCACGCTGCTGACCTGCGGGGCCTTCGCCTCCAGCGCGCTGTTCTTCGCGCTGCTGAACCGCAAGGAGCTGGTCTCCCTGGCGATCCTGCTGCTGATGACCGCGCTGGTGGGCAGCCATGCCGTGTCCGAGACGGCCTCCATCGCCGCGGCGGTGCCGGGATTGGTGGCGGCGGCGGCGGCCTTTGCCCTGACCGGCGGCGTCCAGCGGGACGGAGCCGCGCCCCGGGTGCTGGTTCCCGCGGCGCTGGCCGTGGCGCTCGCGCTGGCGCTGACCCCGGCGGCCCGGGTCACCTGGAGCCCCATGGAGGCGGCGGCGGAGCGGGTGCGCGGCGTGTTTGAGCAGTACTTCCGCTTCACCCGGGAGCGCATCGCCTTCTCCATCAACGAGGAGGGCTACGACCACGCCGGACAGGTTGGCGACGCGGTGGTCTCCATGCTGGGCGGCCCCGCCGAACCCCACACCGACCCGGTGATGTCGGTGGACACCGAGGTGCCGGTGCTGCTGCGCGGCGCGATCCGAACCGGCTACACCGGCTATTCGTGGGTGGACGCCGCACCGAAGAGCCGCTACCTGTACGTGGACCTGACCCACCGCAGCATCCGGGAGCGGGTGTTCAGCCCGGGCTTTGAGGACCGGGAGGGCGCGCTGGAGGCCGCGGAAATCTCCGTGGAGATGCTGGATGAGGGCACCAGCACGCTGTTCGTGCCCGGGATGCTGTCTGATTTTGACATGGCGCTGTCCACGGCGGTGTACTACAACACCGCCGGCGAGATGTTCCTGTCCCGCCAGGTGCAGGCCGGGGACCGCTACCGCGTCACGGGCCTGCTGCCCGCCCACGGGGACGCCCTGCGCAGGGCCGTGGCCCGGGGTGAGGCGGGAGGCGACGAGCGCTATGCCGACATACTCTCGCTGCACACCCAGCTGCCCGAGGGCATCGAGGCGGGGGTGTACGCCCTGACGATGGAGGTCGTGGACGGCCTGGAGAACCCCTATGACCGGGCGACGGCCATCCTGGAGTACCTGCGCGGGAACATGCGCTACACCCTGGATACCGCCTATCCCCCCGAGGGGCGGGACTTCGCCTCCTGGTTCCTGCTGGACAGCCGGGAGGGCTATTGCAGCTACTACGCCACCGCTATGGCCGTGATGGGGCGCATCGCGGGCCTGCCCACCCGCTACGTGGAGGGCTATCTGGCCCGGCCCGGGCGGGAGGCGCTGACCGGCGAAGATGCCCACGCCTGGGCGGAGGTGTACTTCAAGGGCGTCGGCTGGATTCCCTTCGACGCCACCGGCGGGGCCACGGGCCGCGGCGGCATGGCGCAACAGGATGAGGACGGCGACAGCCTGGGCGGGGGCGCCGGATCCCAGGAGATGCCCTCCGGCGACTTCGCCGGGGACGAGCCCGAGTCCACCCCCACTCCCGAGCCCGCGGGCGGCGGGGCCGAAGACGCGCCCACGCCCAGCCCCGAGCCGGAGGAACAGCCCGACGAGGCCCCCGAGGAGAGCCCCGAGCCTCAGGAAGCGCCCCCGGAGCCGGAGGACGCGCCCGAGGAACTGCCCGAAGACAGTTCTTCGGCGAAAAAGGGATCGTCCGTCTGGGCGGTGATCCTGCTGATATTGGCGCTGATCGCGCTGGCGGCGCTGTGGGTGCGCAAGCGCCTGCGGGACAGCGACCCCGTCGCGCTGTGCGCGAAGACGAAGTCGGCCCGGCAGCAGGCGATGATACTCTACCGTGCAAACCTGACGCTGCTGGGGCACATGGGCCAGGCGCCGGTGAACGGCGAGGGCCCGGAGACCTTCGCGGACCGCGTGGCCGGGCAGCTGAAAAACCCGGACTACGCCGCCTTCGTGCGGGCCGTGTCCGCCTTTGCCTACGGGCGCAGGCCGATCACCCGGGACGACGTGGAGGCCGGACAGCGGGCCTACGCCGCCTTCCGGCAGGGCATGGGCTTTAAAGAGAAGCTGCGCTTTGGCCTGACCCGCCTGCTGCGCGGGCTGGGGAGCTTCGAGCAGATCCCCTGAGGACGCGCAATGAATATCGAAAGCGAATGGGAGAGATATGAATGAACTGCTTTGAAAGGATACAGGCCTTCCCCGGGGACGTGGGCTTCTACTTCAAGCGGCTGGGGGAGGCGGGGGAGCCCCTGCTGCACAACCCGGACCTGCCGCTGGTGGCCGCCAGCGTGATCAAGGTGCCGATCATGGTCACCGCGTTCCGGGACATGGCTGCGGACAGGCTGGACATGGACGCCGAGGTGGACATCCGCCCGGAGATGAAGAAGCCCTCCTGCGGGGCGCTGACCTACATGCACGACGGGCTGCGGGTGACGGTGCTGGACCTGATCACGCTGATGATCATCCTCAGCGACAACACCGCCACCAACCTGATGATCGACCGCCTGGGCCCCGACCACGTGAACGCGACCATGGCGGAGCTGGGCATCCCCGGCATCTGCCTGCGCCGCAGGCTGTTCGAGCCGGAGCTGGCGGCGAAGGGCATCACCAACACCATTACCGCCCGGGGCATCGGCATGCTGCTGGAGCGCATGGCCGAGGGCCGGCTGCTGGGGAAGGAATTGGACGACCGCATGCTGCGCATACTGTTGGACCAGCGGCTGAACGGCAAGCTGCCCTTCTACCTGCACAGCGAGGGCATCCGATGCGCCCACAAGACCGGCGAGGACGACGGCATCACCCACGACGCGGGCATCGTCTACGCCGAGCGCCCCTTTGTGATCGTGATGCTATCCAACAATGTGGAGGTGCCCGAGTTCGAGCGCCTGATGCAGGAGACCGCCCGGGAGTACGCCTTCGAGTGAATGCGACGCACTGTGATTGACGGGCGTGAAAACAGCCCTCAGTCGTGAATAATAAGTACACAAAGATCCTTCGCTGCGCTCAGGAAGACATCGGCGGGTTGCCTGTCATCCTGAACGGCGGTTGGAAACCCAAGGGGTTTCCAAGTCTGGCCGGTTGGCCAGACCGCGGACGGTTCAATCCATGGGATTGAAGCGCCGCGCCAAGCGAAGGATCTTTTGTAATTGTACATGATTTGGAAAACGGAACGTTTTCCGGTTCGGCAGGTTCCGAAGGAACACGCCGACAATCAGTATGCTTGAAGTATGTGATTATTCCGCCAGCTCCAGCTCCGCCAGCAGGCCCAGCACGGAATCCGGCAGGTCGACGCAGCGCCAAGCGGCGAGGCGGTGGGCGGCGGTTTCACAGCTGGCGGCGATCCGCATGATGCGGTCCTTGTCGTCGAAGGCGATCCTCAGCGGCTGGAGGGCGGCCTGCAGGCGGGCCAGCCGGTCCGGCGCGGGGCAGGCGGGAACGCGGTTCCAGCGCAGAACCGCGCCGTCTTTCGCGGGGGCTGCGAGGGCCAGTCGCAGGGTGCGGGTTTTGGCGTCATAGGTGGAATCAAAGGCGTAGGAGGCTTCGTCGGGCAGGCGGTTTTCCACGCCCACCAGCTCGACGGAATAGCTTCGGCCCTCGGGGATCAGCGCCGCGTCGCCGTCCGGCGGGGCGATGGTCACGGTCAGGCCCTCCCCGGCCTCCATGGCGCAGCGGGTGACGCAGCGCCGGCGGCCGTCCTCGCCGTCCTCGATCACGTCGCAGGCCCCGCTTGCCCCGGCAAACGCCCGGAAAAGCAGCGCCTTCGGCAGCGCGCCGCCGTTTTCCAGCCTCTCGCCGCCGTCCAGGGGGAGGATCGTTCCGGGGCGGACGAACACGGGCACGTCCGCGAGGCCGCGGTAGACCCGCAGGGTCTGCCCGCCGGGGTAGCGGAGGCCGGTGAAGAAGTCCACCCACGGCCCATCGGGCAGCCAGACCTTCGCGCTGGCGAGGCCGGTGTCGTCCGCGGGGGCGGTGATCGGCGCGACCAGCAGCTCCCCGCCCAGCACGTATTCGTCCCGCTGGGCGTTGTAGGGGTCGTAGCCGTCGGGCCAGTCGTAGTAGACCGGGGTGACAATGGGCGCGCCTTCCCGGCTGCCCACGACGTTCTTCGTGTACAGCCAGGGCAGCAGCCGGTGGCGCAGCCGCAGCCAGCGCTTCATGATGCCGCAGTAGGGCTCGGCGTAGCTCCAAGGCTCCTTGCCCAGGAACTCGCTGCGGCAGGCGTGCAGCCGCATGATGGGGGAGAGCACGCCGAACTGGAGCCAGCGGGTGGACAGCTCCTCATCCCGCTTGCCGTGCATGTGGCCGCCGATGTCGTGGCTCCACCAGCCGTAGCCGATGTTGGCCGCCGTGGCGGTGAAGTAGGGCTGGAAGGCGAGGCTGTCCCAGCTGATGAAGGTGTCCCCGGAGAAGCCCACGGGGTAGCGGTGGCTCCCCGGCCCGCCGTAGCGGGAGAAGGTCAGCCCCGTGCCGCCGTTGCGGGCGGAATACAGGTAGCGGGTGTGGTTCAGCATGAACAGCGGGTCGATGCCGGGCACACTGCTGCCGCCCTTCTGCTGCCAGTCGATCCACCAGAAGTCCACGCCCTGCTTTTCAAAGGCGTCCAGGACCACGTCCTCGAAGGCCTGGAGGTACTCGGGGCTGCCCGCGTCGAAGGGCATCGGCGCGCCGCTTTCGGGGTCGACGCCCATCGCCTTCGCCATGGCGGGATACAGGTCGTCGAAGGCCCGCACGCCATCGGCGGGGTGGTCGTTCAGCGTCACCCGGAGCCCCCTGTCGTGGAGCCAGCCCAGCAGCCGGGCCGGGTCCGGGAACATGTCCCGGTTCCAGGTGTAGCCCGTCCAGCCGGGGCCGTACTTGGGATCGATGTCCGTCACGTGCCAGTTCATGTCCAGCACCGCCACGGACAGCGGCACGCCCTCGGCCTCGAAGCGCTCGATCAGCGCCCGGTAGCTGTCCTCGGTGTAGGGATAGAAGCGGCTCCACCAGTTGCCCAGGGCGTAGCGGGGCAGCGCCGGCGCGGGACCGGTGAGGTGGTAGAAGTCCCGCAGGGCCGCCTTGAAGTCGTGGCCGTAGGCGAACAGGTACAGGTCCGTCCCGTGGGGCTCGGCGGGCAGCAGATTGCCGCTTTCGTCCATGCGCATGCTGTCGCTGTCGTCCAGGGCGGCGTAGCCCTCCCAGGCCATCAGGCCGTCCTCCAGCGGGATCGCGCCGTCCGCCTCGTCCAGCGTCCGGGCGGTGCCCTTCAGGTTGCGGCCCGCGTCGCCATAGTGCCAGACGCTGGCGTACACGGCGAACTGGCCCTTCAGCGTGACGCTGAGTCCCTCGGGGGAGAAGGGGCGCCCGTCGTAGCGCAGGCGGAGGGCGTCCGTCTCCACCGTCAGCCAGCCGTCGTCCCGGCGCTCGGTGAATACCGGCAGCTCGAAGCAGCGGTTGATCGCCAGCTGTGTGGCGCTGTCGCAGAAGCGCCCGTCGGGCGCGTATTCCAGGCGCAGCAGCCGGTCCGTCAGCACGGTGACGCGCCAGCCGTCTCCCCGGATGACCGATCCCTCGGCGGGGGTGGGGCAGATGCTCCAGATGTCCGTAAAAGCCATAGTGTTCCTCCTGAACCGGCAGCTGTAATGAATGCTTGCGGTTAAAAATCACTTGGACCATTATACCAGCAAAGGTCCGTTCAGACAAGCGGAGCCGCCGCTTTTGGCGACAGCTCCGCGCTTGGTTGATGCCGATCAGCCGACGTAAGCGGCGTAGGCCTCCTCCTGGATGGCGACGTAGTCGGCCAGGCCCATCTGGTCCAGCTGGGCCAGGTAGGCGTCCCACTCCTCGTCAATGCCGCCGTCCACAACCCAGTGGGCGTACTGCGTCTTGACGTAGTTGTCGATGTCCGGGAACAGGAAGGCGATCTCGTCCAGCTGGTCCGCGGTGTAGAAGCACACCGGGAAGGTGTCGCGCGCATAGGCGGCGTTCACGGCGTCGTCCGCCAGCTTGATGCCGTCGCCCTCGGTGGTGGGCAGGATGATGTTGGCCTCGAATTCCTCGTTCATGTACTTCGGGCCATGATCGCGGAAGGAGAAGGTCCAGCAGGAGGTGTCCAGGTTGATGCCGGAATCGGCGTCGGGCAGCAGGACCTCGTAGGTGCCGTCGCCATTGTCAGCGATCTTGCCGTCGCCGATGGAGCCGTAGTAGGTCTGCAGGCTCGCCAGGTCGGTGTAGAACTGGTCGGCCCAGGTCAGCAGCTTGCCGGGATCGGCGCAGTTCTTGGTGATCACGAACTCGTTGCGGCCGTAGTTCAGGAAGGTGGGGTCGGATTCGACGTAGCGGTTGCCGTCCGGGCCCTCGACGGCCTCGACGACCACGTAGTCCTTGGCGTTGCCCAGCAGCTCGGCGTCGGCAGTCCATGCGAACACGATGCCGGTAGCGGAGCCGGCCTCGTCCTGAATCTTGGCGCGGACCATGTCGGCGGTCTGGGTGAAGCGCTCGGGATCCAGCGCACCGCGCACATACAGATCGTGCGCCCAGATGACAGCGTCCTTGTAATTGTCGGCGGTGGGCACAAAGTAGGGCTCGTTGTCGGCGTTCATGCCCATGTAGTTGCCGGCGCGGCTCGCCTGCACGCCGAAGGGCAGCAGCAGGCCGTTCAGGTCGCCCTGCAGGGCGGCGGAGTTGATGTAGCCGTAGCGGCCCTCGCCGGACTCGGAGAACTTCACCAGCACGTCGGCCAGCTCGGTGTAGGTGGTGGGCATATCGAGGCCCAGCTCATCCAGCCACACCTTGTTGATGTACATCTCATTGGCGGTGGCGGGGCGCATGGGCAGCTTCTTCGGCAGGGAATAGATCCTGCCGTCGGTGTTGGTGCACAGCGCCTTCATGGTGGGGTCCTTCTCGAAGATCGCGGAGAGGTTGGGCATGTACTCCGGGATCAGGTCGGTCAGGTCCACGAAGAAGTCCTCGTTCAGGGCGATGTCGCTGTCGTTCAGGCTGATGGAGCCGAAGAAGGCGTCCGGCAGCGCGGACAGGCCGCTGGCCAGCATCAGGCTCTTCTGCTCGCCCCAGTTCTGGTTGTAGTAGGGCTGCCACTCGATGTTCACGCCGGTGGCCTCGCCGATCTCCTTCAGCAGAGCGGTCTGGGTGAAGTCGACGCCCCAGCCATCGGTCCAGCGGACGATGGCGACGGTGAAGGTCGGGTTCTCCTCGGCGGACGCGATGCCGCACAGGCCGACGACCATCGTCAGCGCCAGCAGCATGGCAAGAATCATGCGCAGGGTCTTCATGTTGGTTTCCTCCTTATTATTTGTATAGGCTTGGGCCTATTACAATCAAATCCGTACGATCGCCGCCGCGAGCGCTTGCGCCTATGGCGCGAGCGGCGGGCATTGCCGCGCGGCAGCGAGCGGGGTTGAGCGCACTGCGCTCACTGTGCTCAGCCTTTTACCGCGCCGATCATGACGCCCTGGTTGAAGTACTTCTGCACGAAGGGGTACATGGTCATGATGGGCAGGGACGACACCACGATGGCGCCGTATTTGATCAGGTTGACCTTCTTATTCATCTCCGCCGCGGCGGAGCCGGTCATCTGGGTGGCCACGACCTCGTTGTTGATCAGTATGTTGCGCATGACCAGCTGCAGGGGGTACTTTTCGCCGGTGCGCAGGTAGATCAGGGCGTTGAAGTAGCTGTTCCAGTGGCCCACCGCCGCCCACAGGGCGATGACCGCGATGATGGCCTTCGACAGCGGCAGCACCACCTGGAAGAAGTAGCGCAGGTTGCCGCAGCCGTCGATCTGGGCGGCCTCCCACAGCTCGGCTGGCAGGTTGTTCTGGAAGAAGGTGCGGGCCACGATGATGTAGTAGGTGATGACCGAGAAGGGCAGCACCATGACCGTGAAGGTGTCCAGCAGGTGGAAGTAGTTGTTGACGATGATGAAGGTGGGGATCAGGCCGCCGGAGAAGAACATCGGGAACACGAAGAACAGCGTGAAGAACTTCCGGCCCACCAGGTCCTTCCGGGACAGCGCGTAGGCCACCGGCAGGTTCACCGCCAGCATGATCAGCGTGCCGGCCAGGGTGTAGAGGATCGTGTTGCCGTAGCCGGTCCACAGGTTGCCCATGCTCAGCAGGTATTTGTAGCCCTCCAGCGTCATGCGGCGGGGGAGGAACAGGATATCGCCCTGGGCCACCAGGTTCGGGTCGCTGACGGAGGCGATGATGATGAAGTACATCGGGTACAGCGCCACGATCACCATCAGCACGGCCACCGTGTAGAGGATGATGTCGAAGATCTGGTCTCCGCGGGTCTTGCCGACCCGCTTTTTCATGGGAAGCGCCTGAGCAGTCATGTTCATCCTCCTTTCTCAGAACAGCGACGTGTTGCCCATTTTGTTGGCGATGGTGTTCACCGTCAGCAGCAGCACGAAGTTGACGACGTTGTTGAACAGGCCGATGGCGGCGGAGTAGCTGTACTGGCTGCTCTTCAGGCCCATCTTGTACACGTAGGTGGAGATGATCTCGCTGGAGGACAGGTTCAGGTCGTTCTGCAGCAGGTAGACCTTCTCGAAGCCCACGCTCATCACGCTGCCGCTTCTGAGGATGAACAGCACGATGGCCGTGGGGATCAGCAGGGGCAGGTCGATGTAGAGGATCTTCTGCCACTTGTTCGCGCCGTCCACCACCGCGGCCTCGTACAGCTGCGGGTCGACCGCCGACAGCGCCGCGATGTACATGATGCTGTCCCAGCCCACGTGCTGCCAGACCTCCGTCCAGGCGTAGATGCTGGAGAACGCCCTGGGCATGCCCATCAGGTCGCCCATCTTCACGCCGATCAGGCTCATCAGCTTCGGCAGCACGCCGTTGCTGGGGGAGAGGAACAGCACGATCATGCCACACATGACCACCGTGGAGATGAAGTGGGGCAGGTAGGTGGAGACCTGGTAGAACTTCTTGAACCGCTTTGCGTTCATCTGGTTGCACATCAGCGCGATCACGATGGGCAGCGGGAAGGTCACCAGGATGGTGTACAGGCTGATCACCAGCGTGTTGCGGATGGTGTTGCCGAACATGTAGGAGGAGAAGTACTTGGTGAAGTACTTGAACCCCGCCCACCGGCTGCCCAGGATGCCCGCCGCGGGACGGAAGTCCTTGAAGGCGATCACGATGCCGTACATCGGCAGGTAGGTGAAGCAGATGAAGATGATGATCGCCGGCAGCATCAGCAGATACAGCCCCGCGTTGCGGCGTATCCGCTGCCACAGCCCGATTCCGTGATAGCCTCGCATGGTGTGCAGCCCCCTTCGTTTATGAAGTATAACGTTAAACTTTTTGCCATAACAGAAAGCCAAAGGTTGATTTTTCCAAATGGCTTCGGGAGGGTTTATCGTTATACCTGTGCGTTGGTTACAGTATACCACCGGTCGCGGCGGCTGTCAATAGGGAATTTCACTTTTTTTAACGAAAATATACGGCTTTTTCGAAGCGGCGCGCTACAGGGTGGCGACGGAATCCCGCAGCACCATGGACACGTCCAGCTGGTAGAAGCGATTCAGCCGGCGGTCATCGTTCTTGATGGCCTCCAGCAGGATGTTGAAGGCCTTCTCGGCCTTCAGGCGCACGTCCTGGTGCACGGTGGTCATGGCGGGGGTGATCAGCTGGGAGGGCATGGAGTCGTCGAAGCCCACGACGGACAGGTCCCGGGGCAGGCTCCAGCCGGCCTGGATCAGCTGCTGGATGATGCCGCAGGCCATGTAGTCCTCGGTGGAGACGACGGCCGTGGGGCGGTCATCCATCTGGGCCAGCGCCGCGCCGATCTGCCGCCCGCCCTCCTGCTGCTGGTAGTTTTCAAACAGCCAGCGGGGGTTGGGCTCCAGGCCGTACTCCTTCAGCGCCTTGAGGTAGCCGATGTGGCGGTCGTTCAGCACGCTGGACATGGTCAGGTAGCCGGGGCAGGCGAAGCCGATGCGCCGGTGTCCCCGCTCCAGCAGGTGCTTCGTGGCGATGTAGCCGCCCTTCTGGTCGTCCACGGTGACGGAGTTCATGGCGATGTCGTCGAAGCGGCGGTCGATCACCACCAGGGGCGTCTGGGTCTGCTCCACCAGCCGGTGGGTGATGTCCTCCCGGTGGGGCAGCACCAGTATGGACCCGTCGATCTGCCAGTTGCCCTGGAAGGAGAGCACCTGCTCCACCTCCCGAAAGGAGCAGAGCATGGAGTAATAGCCGTGCTTGCGCACCAGCATGTCCAGCGAGCCCACCAGCATGCCCACGTAGGGGTTGAACAGCAGGCTGTCCGTATCCGCGTACCACATGGGCAGCAGCAGCGCGATGATGCTGGAGGACTTGCCCACCAGGCTGCGGGCGGCCATGTTGGGCACGTAGTGGTACTTCTCGATGATGGACTGCACCTTCTCCACCGTAGCGGGGGAGACGCGGGCGTAGTTCTTGTGGATGACGTTGGAGACGGTCATGACGCTGACGCCCGCCTCCGCGGCGATCTCCTTGAGCGTGATCAAGGGCGGTCCCTCCTTCCGGCCTTCCGTCCGTCGACGGGGGAACGGCTGGGTGAGTTTATCGTTACACCCATCATTATACCTGACTTTCTCGGCGGACGCAACCCCCGGCGTAAATTTTTGGTTGAATCGTGGGCGGCGCGATTCCGCCGCCGTTCTATCGGTATGTTTGTCCTTTGCCCGCGGGGCGGGGGAGGGGCGCGCGGTGAAAATTGGGGATTGATTTTGCCGAAAAATATGTTATCATGAATGCGACGCGGGCAAAGGCGCCGCGACAGGCACGCAAAACAGAATTGAAAGGATGATCCCCCATGCCTGCAAAGTGGCTGAAGGATGCGGTATTCTACGAGATCTACCCCCAGTCGTTCAACGACACCAACGCCGACGGCATCGGCGACTTCAACGGCATCGTCGAGAAGCTGGACTACATCAGGTCCCTGGGCTGCAACGCCCTGTGGATCAACCCCTGCTTCGATTCCCCCTTCCACGACGCGGGCTATGACGTGCGGGATTACAAGCAGGTCGCGGCGCGCTACGGCACCAACGAGGACCTGTACCGGCTGTTCGAGGAGGCCCACAAGAAGGGCATCCGCGTGCTGCTGGACCTGGTGCCCGGCCACACCAGCGAGGAGCACCCCTGGTTCCGCAAGAGCCAGAGCGCGCAGCAGCCCAACGAGTTCTCCAACCGCTACATCTGGACGGACCGCTGGTTCGCGGGCTGCCAGGACCTGCCCTACATCGCGGGCGAGGCGGAGCGCTCCGGCACCTACATCATCAACTTCTTCAAGTGCCAGCCGGCGCTGAACTACGGCTTCCTGAAGCCCAGGGAGCCCTGGCAGCTGCCCATGGACCACCCGGACTGCGTCGCCACCCGCGAGGCCATGAAGGATGTCATCCGCTTCTGGCTGAGCCACGGCTGCGACGGCTTCCGCGTGGACATGGCCATGTCCCTGGTGAAGTACGACGACGAGCAGAAGACCGGCACCTGCTCCATCTGGCGCAATGTGCGGCAGATGCTGGACGCGGAGTTCCCGGAGGCCGTGCTGGTGGCCGAGTGGAGCCGCCCCGACCTGTCCCTGCCGGCGGGCTTCGACGCGGACTTCATCCTGAACGATCCCCACACCAACTACTCCACCCTGCTGCGGGACTACAACTCCCCGGTGGACAACACCTACTTCCGCAAGGACGCCCCGGACCGGGACATCAACCGCTACCTGGACATCTATCGCGGCTGGTACGAGGCCACGAAGGACGTGGGCTATATCTCCATGCCCACCTGCAACCATGACACCGTGCGCCCGGCCTACCGGCTGGATGAGACCGAGCTGAAGCTGGCCTACGCCTTCCTGTTCACGATGCCCGGCGTGCCCTTCCTGTACTACGGTGACGAGATCGCCCTGCGCTACCAGGAGATCCCCACCAAGGAGGGCGGCTACTTCCGCACCGGCTCCCGCACGCCCATGCAGTGGGACGGCTCGAAGAACCTGGGCTTCTCCGACGCCGAGGCCGAGGCGCTGTACCTGCCGGTGGACCCCTCCGCCGACGCGCCTACCGTGGCCGCCCAGGAGGACGACCCGGCCTCCATGCTGAACACCGTGCGCGCGCTCTTGAAGCTGCGCCACGACACCGAGGAGCTCCAGGCCGACGCGCCCTTCGAGGTGGTCTGCTCCGAGAAGGGCAAGCCCTTCGTCTATCGCCGCGGCAGCCTGCTGCTAGCCCTGAATCCCTCCGGCGAGAAGCTGATCATCGACGCCGACGTGGATGGCCGCGAGGCGCTCTACGCCATGGGCATGGTGGATGCCGCCGACGGCCGCTTGGCCATGGGTCCCCAGAGCTTCGTGGTGCTGAAGTAAGGGTATTTAAAGAACGCATATCGGATTTGAATGGCCGCCCCGGAACGCAAACAGCGTTCCGGGGCGGCTTTATGATATAGATGCAGCTGCGCTGAGGCGGCGGCGCCACAGCCCCGGTTCAGGTTTCATGCAGGCTTTACCCACGGCGGTTGTCAAATTGCTCAATCCTGTGGTATAATATATGATAAGGTGTAATCTGCCAAACCATGGCAACCGCCCGCTGACCCGGGGCGGCGGCCCTTTCAATAGATTCCGGAGGCTGACTATGTTTGATTTTCTGAAAAAGTTCCTGAAGACCTCCAACGATGCGGAGATCAAGAAGCTGCGCAAGATCGTGGACCAGATCAACGCGCTGGAGGCGCAGACCCAAAAGCTGACCGACGATGAGATGCGCCAGCACATCGCGTCCCTGCGCCAGCGGGCCCAGGGCGGCGAGGACCTCGACGCCCTGCTGCCCGAGACCTACGCGCTGGTGCGCGAGGCGGGCGTGCGCGTGTTGGGCCAGCGGGCCTTCGACGTGCAGCTGATCGGCGGCATCGTGCTGCACCAGGGCCGTATCGCCGAGATGCGCACCGGCGAGGGCAAGACGCTGACCGCCACCTTCCCGGCGGTGCTCAACGCGCTGACCGGCAAGGGCGTGCACGTCGTGACCGTCAACGACTATCTGGCCAAGTTCCAGAGCGAGTGGATGGGCAAGGTGTACCGCTTCCTGGGCCTCACCGTGGGCCTGATCGTGCACGACCTCAGCCCCGCCGAGCGCCAGGTGGCCTACGGCTCGGACATCACCTACGGCACCAACAACGAGTTCGGCTTCGACTACCTGCGGGACAACATGGTCACCTACAAGGAGCGCATGGTGCAGCGGGAGCTGAACTTCGCCATCGTGGACGAGGTGGACTCCATCCTCATCGACGAGGCCCGCACGCCGCTGATCATCTCCGGCCAGGGCGACAAGTCCACCGAGCTCTACAACCGCGCCAACCAGTTCATCCTCACCGGCCTGACCGAGGCCAAGGAGGACAAGGAGGACCGGGAGGGCGGCCTGGCCGTGGAGGGCGACTTCCTCCGCGACGAGAAGGACAAGACCCTGTCCCTGACCGAGCGGGGCGTCAAGAAGGCCGAGCGCTTCTTCGGCGTGGACAACCTCACCGACCCGGAGAACCAGGAGCTGTACCACCACATCCTGGGGGCCCTGCGCGCCCACAAGATGATGAAGCGGGACGTGGACTACGTGGTCAAGGACGGCCAGGTCATCATCGTGGACGAGTTCACGGGCCGCCTGATGGTGGGCCGCCGCTACTCCGACGGCCTGCACCAGGCCATCGAGGCCAAGGAGGGCGTGAAGGTGGAGCGCGAGAGCAAGACCCTCGCCACCATCACCTTCCAGAACTATTTCCGCATGTACCACAAACTGTCGGGCATGACCGGTACGGCCAAGACCGAGGAGGAGGAGTTCAACGGCATCTACAAGCTGGACGTCGTGACCATCCCCACCAACCGGCCCATGATCCGCAACGACATGAACGACGCGGTGTTTGTGACCATGAAGGCCAAGTACGCCGCCATCATCGAGGAGGTCGTCAAGCGCCACGCCACCGGCCAGCCGGTGCTGGTGGGCACGGTCTCCGTGGAGAAGAGCGAGCTGCTGAGCAAGATGCTGGGCTTGCGGGGCGTGGAGCACGTGGTGCTGAACGCCAAGTTCCACGAGAAGGAAGCCGAGATCGTGGCCCAGGCCGGCAAGAAGGGCGCCGTGACCATCGCCACCAACATGGCCGGTCGAGGCACCGACATCCTGCTGGGCGGCAACGCCGAGTTCATGGCCCGCAAGGCCATGCGCCAGCTGGAATACGACGAGGAGCTGATCGAGGAGGCCATCGGCTTCAACGAGAACGTCTCCGACGAGATCAAGGAAGCCCGCAAGGTGTTCCGCGACCTGCTGGCGAAGTACGAGGTGGAGACCAAGGCGGGCCACGACGAGGTGGTCAAGCTGGGCGGCCTGCACATCATCGGCACCGAGCGGCACGAATCCCGCCGCATCGACAACCAGCTGCGCGGCCGTGCCGGCCGCCAGGGCGACCCCGGCTCCAGCCAGTTCTTCATCTCCTTCGAGGACGACCTGCTGCGCCTGTTCGGCAGCGACCGCTTCAAGCCCGCGCTGGAGCGCATCGCCGGCGGCGGCGACGAGGAGGCCATCGAGTTCGGCATCGTCTCCAGGCAGATCGAGAACGCCCAGAAGCGGGTGGAGAGCAAGAACTACGACATCCGCCTGCACGTGCTCCAGTACGACGACGTGATGAATCAGCAGCGCGAGATCATCTACGGCCAGCGCCGGGAGGTGCTGGAGGGTGAGAACATGCATGACAAGATCATGGACATGCGCCACACCCTGATCACCGAGGCCGTGGATCGCCACGTGGCGGACGAGGGCAACCTGGACACCTGGGACCTGACGGGCCTTGCCGAGTACCTGGAGAAGCTGTGCATCGACCGGGGCGGCGTGCAGGCCGTTTACGCCGAGCTGGGCGAAAAGGACAAGAAGGGCATGGTCAAGGCCCTGGAGGCCCGGGCCGATCGCATCTACGCCCAGCGCGAGCAGATGTGGGCCGAGGCCAAGCTGGACATGCGGGAGTTCGAGCGCGTGGCTCTGCTGGGCGCGGTGGACCGCCGCTGGATGGACCACATCGACGCCATGACCGAGCTGCGCGACGGCATCGGCCTGCGCGCCTACGGCCAGAAGAATCCCATCGTGGAGTACAAGCGCGAGGGCTACGACATGTTCGAGGAGATGGTCCACCTGATCCAGGAGGACACCCTGCGCCGGCTGTACTTCACCGTGCTGGCCAAGCCCGTGGAGCGCAAGCAGGTGGCCACCCCCACCAGCGCCAGCCACGGCGATGAGGAGGTCCGCAAGCCCGTCAAGAAGGTCACCGTCAAGGTCGGCCCCAACGATCCCTGCCCCTGCGGCAGCGGCAAGAAGTATAAGAAGTGCTGCGGAGCGGGCTGAGCCCGCGATGTGAAATGAGGAATTAGAAATTAGGAATAGCGGTGCAAATCCTACGGATTTGAAGGATTGTGATTTGGACAGCCGTTCACTGCGATTTCCAGAATTTGATCTTTGAAATCCGCAAGGATTTCTTCCACAATTCCTCATTCCCAATTCCTAATTGATCAGATTACAGGATGTGATATTATGATAGAAATGGATGCTTTCAAGCAGGACCTGAACGCCGTCCGCGACATGCTGAAGGAGGCGGGGGAATCCCTGCAGATCGACCACCTGCGGGAGCAGCTGATCGAGTACAACGAGGACATGGGCTCTCCGGGCTTCTGGGACGACACGGAGCGGGCGCAGAAGGTGTCCGCCAAGGCCAGCAGCACGGAGAACCGCATCAAGCACTATGAGAGCCTGAACACCCGGGCCGACGACATCGAGGTGCTGATGGAGCTGGCGGAGGAGACCGACGACGAGAGCATGGTCGAGGAGATTCGCAGCGAGTTCACCGCCCTGAAGGCGGACCTGGAGTCCCTGCGGCTGCAGACCCTGCTGACCGGCGAATACGACGGCTGCAACTGCATACTGTCGCTGCATGCGGGCGCGGGCGGCACCGAGGCGCAGGACTGGACCCAGATGCTGTACCGCATGTACACCCGCTTTGCCGAGCGCATGGGCTTCTCCGTGAAGCTGCTGGACATGCTGGAGGGCGACGAGGCCGGCATCAAGTCCGTGACCTTCGAGGTCTCCGGCGACTACGCCTATGGCTATCTGAAATCCGAGCGCGGCGTGCACCGCCTGGTGCGCATCTCGCCCTTTGACGCCAACGCCCGCAGGCACACGTCCTTCGCGTCGCTGGACGTGTCGCCCATCATCGAGGACGACGGCGACATCGAGATCCGCCCCGAGGACCTGCGCATCGACACCTACCGCGCCTCCGGCGCCGGCGGCCAGCACGTCAACCGAACCGACTCCGCCGTGCGCATCACCCACCTGCCCACCGGCATCGTGGTGCAGTGCCAGAACGAGCGAAGCCAGGTCCAGAACAAGGAAATGTGCTTCATCTGGCTGCGCGCGCGCCTGGCTGAACTCAAGGAGCAGCAGCGCCAGGAGCAGATGGGCGAGATCAAGGGCGAGCTCAAGAAGATCGAGTGGGGCAGCCAGATCCGCTCCTACGTGTTCCAGCCC
>CADCHI010000052.1 GCA_902801165.1 uncultured Eubacteriales bacterium
CTGTCCCTTTTGTTGCATTGTTATGCGCAGGTTAAATCTCGCCCGCTCCGCCTCTCAACCCCTTCGGAGGGGTTGACTTTTCATAGTTGGTCTTTCTATTGATCTTCAAAGCGCCACCGCACGTTGTGGCAGATGGTCAGCTGATCCCGGCCCTGCCTGGGCGACATGCCCACGCGCAGCGTCACCTTCGTGCCCGGCACGAAGGCTTCGGGCAGCGTCACCGTCCGCGTATCCCCGGCCTTCACCTCGGTCTCAAAGCGCTTCGCGCCTTCCGCTTCCACCCGGAGGTGGAAGTCCACGTCGTTCTGTTCAAACACAATGACCGGCCGGCCCACGCCGTACGCGGGCACGGCACTCTCGGCGTACAGCCCCACGCAGCCGTCCGTCAGGATCGCGTGGGTCGCCTCGCAGTCCGACGTATAGAACGCGATCCAGTCCGCCGGATCCTGATCGAGCATCTGCCGGGGATCCTTGATCTCCTCGTATACGGGCGAGCGCCTCCAGGCGGATATGAAGCGGTTTCCCGCGCTCTCGACCCTGTCCACGGGCGACGCCTCGCACACCGTCAGCCACGCCTCGGCGCTGCCCAGGTTATCAGACCGCACCCGAAGGACGACCGTTCCGGGCTGTCTTTCCGTCCGAAGGATGATCTGGCAGTGCCCGCGCCGCAGCCGGCAGTTCGCAGAGCCCCACGGCGCATAGTCCCGCACGTCGCCGTCACCGACGCAGAGCAAGCGCGCCGGTCCCTCCAGGGAGACCTCGAGCAGCTCGCCCTGGGCACGGTCGCATACCTTGCCCGCCGCGTCCACCGCCCAGGCGTTGTAGATCGCCACGTCCATGCCGTTTGCCAGCGGCAGCGGGATCTGCTCCTCCCTGCGCAGGACCAGGCTCGCGGGCACCTGCGGGTTGTCCAGCGTGCACCGGCACGTCTCCCGCCCTTCGGCATCGAAGCCCACCGCGGTGAGCGGCACCGCCCGATACCTGAAGTCCCACCTGGTTTGATACGCGGGGTCAACCTTCTGGCGTCCCAGGCTCTCCCCGCCGGCAAAGAGCTCCGCGCAGGCGGCGTTGGTATAGACCCGGACCTCCTGCTCCGTTCCTTCGGGCGCGCCGTGCTTCCAGGTGGTGGCGATGTGAATGCAGGGGTCGTCGCGCCAATAGGCCTGGTAGAGGTGATAGCCATCCTTGGCACAACCGGAGGGGTCCATGGCGCCGAAGCGGAAGTAGACGTCCGGCCAGTGCGCCTCGCCCCGGTAGTCAAAGCCGGTCCAGGCGAATATGCCGCCGTGATAGGGGTGCTTCAGCGCGGTGTGCCAGGTATCCATGACCTCGTTCAGCCTGCCGTTGATATAGCCGATGGTCTCCGAGCCGTAGAGCATCATGTCCGGATACATTTCATGCAGCTTCGGATACCAGTCGTTGTTGTAGTTGACGCCGATGACGTCCCCCGTCCGGGCGACGCCGGGCAGCAGCAGGCCCGTGTTCTGGGCATAGGTCACCGGGCGGGAGCCGTCCAGCTGGTGCGCCCGCGCCCGCATGGCGTTCATGATCCTGGGGCCGAAGGCGAACTCCATCGCGCCTTCCTCGTTGAACATGGACCACATGATGACGCAGGGGTGGTTCCTGTCCCGGCGGATCATGGCCTCCAGCTGGCGCATGCCCTCCGGCGCGCTGTCCAGCCAGCGGTTTTCCTCCATAATCAGCATGCCGAGCCGGTCGCAGATGTCCAGCAGCTGCGGCGCGGGCGGGTTGTGCGCGGTGCGGATGGCGTTGCAGCCCATCTCCTGCAGCCGACGGACGCGGTATTCCAGCACGCCGTCCGGGATGGCCACGCCCAGGCCGCCGTGCTCCTGGTGGACGCACATGCCGCGGAGGCGCACCGGCTCTCCGTTGATCAGCATGCCCCGGTCCGGATCGAAATCGATCTTCCGGACGCCGAAGCGCACGCAATCTTCATCCACCACGGCGCCCGACGCGTCCTCAATGACGACCTGGAGCGTGTACAGGCAGGGGCTTTCCGGCGACCACAGCGCGGGCTTCGCCAGCCAGACGCGCTGCTCGACCGTGCGGCTCTCCCGGGCCCCGATGCGCACATCCAGCCCGGAGACCCCCGCCGTCTCCCCCTTCGGGTCCAGAACGCGCAGCGACATCCTGGCATCGGCGGCCTCATAGCGGTCGTTCTCAAGGTCGATTGCGATGCATGTCTGCCAGTCGCCGCCCCCCATGGGCTCGGGCCGCGCGAACAGCCCCCAGGTTCTGATGCCCAGGCGATCCCGGGACAGCAGCCACACGTGGCGATAGAGTCCGCCGCCCTCGTAGTACCAGCCCTCAAAGGTGGAATTGTCTATGTAGACGCTGACAACGTTGACCTCGTCCCCGTAGCGCGCCACGTCGCTGAAATCCACCTCGAAGCTGGTGCCGGCCGTGAAGTTGCGGCGCAGCTCCACGCCGTTGACCCAGACGATGCACTCCGTCGCCACGCCGTCAAACAGCAGCGACAGTCGCCTTCCTTCCTCCTCCGGCGGCAGATAGAAGTAGTTTCGATACCACCCATTGTCCCGCCGCACATAGCCGTGGTCCTCGTTTTCGGAGGGCTCCGGCTCAACGCCGATCACCATATCGTGGGGCAGGTCCACGCGCTCCCAGTCAGAATCGTCGTATGCGGCAGCCGCGCCGCCGCGCCCGCTTTCGGCGCTGGCGTTGTGATAGGTGGCCATGTAGTTCATCAGTGGCGGCCTGTGAATATCTCCGCGGTGAAATCGCCATCCATAGTCAAACAGCAGTTTTTTGCGCACAGCCATATTCCACACCTCCGTCTGTGTCGGTAGCCCAAGTTCACTTCATCATTATTATACCGTGCGCTCGGCAGTTCTTCTAATAATATTCAGACATTTCATACCAAAATTGGCACATCCACCGCCACACTGCCATTAAACATCAGAATACTGTTATTTTTGGTTGAAATATCCATAGACGCGACATGCGCAAAATAGTATAATGAAATCAGTCAAAAGGGCGTATATTTACTCAAAATTGACAAAATATATCAGAAAAGGAGAAGTAATCCGCATGGATAGGGCCAGATCTTTCCCGGCTGAATATCAGGATAGAAGCACCTACAACCCGCTGTTCCCGCTGTTCATCTACTACGATCTGCTGCGCCCCTCCGGCAGCGTGGGCCTGCACTGGCACGACGAGATCGAGCTGGTCTCCGTGCTGCGCGGCCATGTGGACCTGCTCTATGAGAGCCAGGTCATCCAGCTGAGGAAAAACGACATCGCCTTCATCAACAGCTCCCGGATCCACGGCTACCATGCCAGCGACGATTCCGATGTCATTCCCCTGGTGCGCCCGATCCTGATCAACCCCAGCCTGCTGAGCAGCAATGGATACGACATCGTCCAGAACAAGTACATCAGTCCCCTGCTGACCGGCGAGCTGAACCTGCCCACCGTACTGCCGGCGGACGACCCCGCCACCGTCAGCATCCGAAAGCTGCTGGACCGCATCGCGGACATGTTCAGTGAGGGCGCCTACGGGCACGAGATCCAGATCAAGGCCTGCCTGTACGACCTGCTGTTCCAGCTGCTGCTCCCCTCGAAGGGCAACTGGACGGAGTGCTCCGTGGCCTCCGAGCGGAACAAGGTCGACTCCGAGCGCTTCAAGCAGGTGCTGACCTTCATCTACGGCCACTTCAACGAGAAGATTCGCATTCGGGACATGGCGGACTTCATGCACATGAGCGAGGGCCACTTCAGCCGCTACTTCAAGCGCATGACCCAAAAGACCCCCATTGAGTACATCAACGAGTACAAGATCAGCGAGGCCGCGAAGCTGCTGCGGGAAACAGACAAGAAGGAAATCGAGATCGCTCTGGACCTCGGGTTTGACAACTTCAGCTATTTCATCAGCATTTTCAAGCGCGTCGTCCACTGCACGCCTTCCCAGTATCGTAAAAATGAGCAGCTCCAGGTTCAATAATTCTCACAATCCACATGTCATTATTTTATTATAAAATGCGATAAAATCACAAGATTATAACCTGGCATCAATATAAAATGTAAGTGAACTGAATGATACCTCCTGCGATTTCCAAGGCAATCCTAGGCTGCCGAAGGCGCCGGAGGCATCGACCCCAAAGGACAAAAAACTAACGGAGGTGCCACATGAAGAAGATTCTTTGTTGTATTCTCGCTCTCCTGCTCTGCTGCTCATGCGCAGCGCTGGCCGAATTCGACATCTCGAGCGCGGCAGGCACTATCACCGTATGGTCTCCCGCTGAAGGCTTCAACTCCTTCGAAGGCAAGTCCTGGACCGATTTTATGGCCGAGTACCCCGACGTGAAGGTCGAGCTGATCTCCCTGGGTACCGACGACACCTTCTCCAAGATCAAGACCACGCTGGCCGCGGGCACGCCCGAGGATCTGCCGGTCCTGAACCTGATCTACGACCCCAACAACATCGAGGCCATGACTTGGGACGGCGTGTGGGAGGTCCTGAACGCCGAGCCCTACAACCTCGATACCAGCAAGCTGCTGGACTTCTCCCTGAGCCAGATCACCAACGGCAAGGGCGAAGTGGTGGCCCTGGCCAGCGGCAACACCACCATGTGCCTGCAGTTCAACCGCAACATCGCCCGCGAATACTTCGGCACCGACGACGTCGATGAGATCGGCGCGATGTTCGCCACCCTGGACGACATCATGGCCAAGGGCAAGGAACTCGCTGAGAAGAGCAACGGCGAAGTGTTCCTGTTCAACTGCCCTGAGCACGTGCTGCGCCTGGGCCTGGGCCTGACCAGCGATCCCTTCGTCGTGGACGGCAAGCTGAACATCGACGAGTCCTACGGCACCGCCCTGAAGCTGGTCGAGCAGGCCATCGCCGACAACTCCGTCTCCCTGCAGGAGTGCTGGAGCCCCTCCTGGTCCGCCGAGCTGCAGAGCGACACCTGCATGTTCTACCTCTGCCCCTCCTGGTGGCTGGGCGACATCAAGAACAACGATCCCGACGCCAAGGGCGCCAACAAGTACGGCCTGATCACCCTGCCCGACCACATGGTCGCTTCCTGGGGCGGCACCTTCTACTTCATCAACGCCGCTTCCGCGCCGGAAGACAAGGCCGCGGCCTACGCCTGGATGTACTGGCTGTGCTGCACGCCCGAGGGCAGCCAGAACTGGGTCAGCAACAACAGCCAGCTGACGCTGTGCAAGGCGCTGTACGACATCGACGAGGTCTTCGCCGCGGGCGACGACTGGTACGGCGGCCAGCCCGTCAGCGAGATGTTCCGCCAGACCGCGCTCGAAGCCACCGGCAGCCTGCGCCAGGGCACGATCTACGACTCCGCCATCTCCAATGCCGCCAACCAGGCGCTGCTGGAGATGATGGCCGGCGCGACCGCCGACGAGGCGCTGCAGCAGATCAAGGATACGGTGCTGGCCACCTATCCCGAGCTCGGCTGAGCATGAATTGATAACCAAATGGAGGGGCCGCCATTCTTCGGAGGCGGCCCCTCCGTTCCTACCAAAATGAAAAGAGGCGATATGCATGGTGGCATCCCAGGCATCCCAATCCTCACGCAAGGGCAGGAAACACATCAAGAGCACGGCCTTTCCCTACTTGATGACTCTGCCCTACTTCCTGATCTACGCGCTGTTTGGCCTGTTCCCCATCATATACACCTTCTTTCTGAGCTTCTATGACTGGAACGGCGTCGCGGCCAAGGCATTTGTCGGCCTGAGCAATTACGTCCGGCTCGCGGGCGACCCCGTATTCTGGACGACTCTGCTCAACACGCTGATCCTGGCGGTCTTCACCCTCCCCCTCCAACTGCTGCTGGGCTTCGCCCTCGCGGCGGTGCTGTCCGGAAAGGCCATGCCCCTGAAAAAGACCTTCCGCTTCTTCAACTTCCTGCCCTATATCACCAACTCCGTCGCCATCGGCATGATCTTCTCGGTCCTCTTCACCTGGCGCGGCGGCGTGGTCAACCAGGCGCTTCGGCTGCTGGGGCTGATCTCGAAGGACATCTACTGGACCGGAAAGCCGTGGCCCGCGCGCATCATGGTCGCCATCATGCTGATCTGGAAGAACACGGGCTACACCTCCCTGTTCTTCGCCGCGGGCATCACCAACATCAACCCTTCCCTCTACGAGGCTGCGGAGCTGGACGGCGCCAACGGCTTCCAGCGGCACGTCTACATCACCCTTCCGATGCTGAAAAACGTCATACGCTTCGTCGTGCTCACCTCCAGCATCGGCCTGCTGCAGCTGTTTGACGAGCTGTACAATCTGTTCAGCGGCACCGCGACCAACGCCCAGGTCCTGGTCGGCGGGCCCAGGAACGCCGCGCTGACCACCGTGTGGTACATGTACGACAAGGGCTTTGGCAGCGTCGTCGAGCTGGGTTATGCCTCCGCCATTGCCTACGGCCTGTTTATCGTGATACTCGTGCTCACGGTCATCATCAACAAGGCGTTGGAAGGGAGGAGATCCATATGACGAACCCGAACAGGAAGCCCCGCATCGCCCTGAGGCAAATCCCCGTGCTGCTGGTGGTCGTCGTACTCTCCTTCTTCGCGCTGTTCCCGTTCTGGTCCATGATGGTCATGGGCACCTACCGGACCGCGGACATCTACAAGGAGATCCACCTGTGGTTTGGAGACTATTTCCCGCAGAACTGGGCACGGATCGTTGAGATCGACTTCTTCCGCTTCTTCGTCAACTCCATCGTCGTCGCGCTGACCTCCTCGCTGCTCGCTATCACCACCTCGAGCATGGCCGGTTATGTGTTCGCCAAGTTCGAGTTCCGGGGCAGCAGGGCGATGTTCAACTTCATACTGGCCACCATGATGGTCCCCGGCCAGCTCGGATTAATCGCCTTCATCATCCTGGTGCGCAGGATGGGCCTGATCAGCTCGTGGCTGCCGCTGATCATCCCCACGGGCGCCAGCGCGTTCGGCGTCTTCTGGATGCGCCAGTACATCGCGGGCGCCGTTTCGGGAGAACTGATCGAGAGCGCCCGCATCGACGGCTGCAGCGAATTCGGCATCTTCCTCAGGATCGTGGTCCCGATGATCACCCCCGCCCTCATGACCCTCGGCCTGCTCAGCTTTCTCTGGTCCTGGAACGACTTCATGCGCCCCATGCTGATCCTGGAAAACGAGAACCTCTTCACGATCCCGCTGGGCATCAAGCGCATGAGCAGCTACATGCGCCAGGACATCGGCGCGACCATACTGGGCATCTCGGTGGGCACCATCCCGATCCTCATACTGTTCGCCTTCTTCAATAACACGCTGGTCAACGGCCTGACCGCCGGCGCGGTCAAGGAATAAAACACAGACTTCTCATAGAATACGGCATGAGGCCGGAGCTTCGATGATGAGCTCCGGCCTCATAATACTGTTAAATGATTGTCGGCATGTTCTTTCAGAACACGCCGACCCGGAAACGTTCCGTTTTCCTAGAGTGTGTTTCTAAATGCCGGGAGATGCAGTTTCGAGTGGACTTGGCTGCATTTCAAGGCGATTTTCCGCAGGCTTAGTGGGGCTAAGTCAAGGGAAGCGGGAATGCAGTCAAAGACGCCGAAAATGCGCTTCAGGCATTTAGAAACAGACTCTAATCATGTACACTTCAAAAACGACCGCCCGCAGCACAGTGGCCGCGAGCGGTCCAAAGGAGGTCAACCCTTAAAACGATGGCTGGACGCGCCGGGAACCGGCAGCCGGGCACAGTACACGTTTCCCGCGAGGTCCGCCTCACCCGGAAGCATGCCCTCCCTGGCCGTGGTGATGTACAGCGTGCGCATGTCGTCGCCGCCAAAGCAACAGGAGGAGACGGCGCGTACCGGCACGCGGACCTCGCCCACAGGCGCGCCCGTGGCCGGGTCGTAACAGCCCACCTTTCCCGCACCCCACAGGGCGATCCAGAGGCGTCCTTTCGCGTCGATGGTCATGCCGTCCGGCCAGACGTCGTCCTCTTCGATCCGGACGACGGTCCTGCGGTTCGCCAACTCCGGCGTTCCATCCTTGGCCGTTCGGACGTCAAAGGCGTCCACGCGCCGGGTGGGGGTGTCGATATAGTAGAGGGTCTGGCCATCGGCGGAAAACGCCAGCCCGTTGGAGTTGGTGACACCGTCCAGCACGCGGCAGACGAGGTGGTCCGGCAGTGCGCAGTACAGCTGCGAGATGCCGGTCTCCCCGGGAAACAGGTTGATAGTCCCAGCCCAGAAGCGGCCCTCGGCATCGCACTTTCCATCGTTGAAACGCACTCTCAGGGAGAGCCCGGGGGCCTCCAGGCGCTCAAACTCGCCCTCAGGCCCCGCCAGGTAGATCCCCGCGGCCAGGCCCAGTATCATGCCGCCGCCCTCGCGCAGCGCCATGCAGCCGATGTTCTGCGCCATTTCGCACAGCACCCCGGCCATGCCTGATCCGTCGAGGCGCCAGACCCGGCAGCCCTTGATGTCGAGCCACAGAAGTTCCCCGCGCTCGCGGTCCCACACCGGCCCTTCCGCCAGCTCGCAGAGGCTGTGTGCGCAGCAGGCGGCGTCAATGGTAAACATGCCCTCGCCCCCCTCAGGCGTCCCAGGGGAAGTTGTCGGGATCGTCCGTGTAGCGGGTGCCGTTGGACAGCCCGTCGATGGCCGCCATCTCCTCCGCCGTGAGCTCGAAGTCCAGGATCTCCGCGTTGGAGATCATACGCTCCCGCTTCAGCGTCTTGGGGATGATGATGTTGCCGTGCTGGATGTGCCAGCGCAGCACCACCTGCGCAGCGGACTTGCCGTACTTCGCGCCGAGGTCCGCCAGCAGAGGCAGGTCCAGGTTGCCGTGCATCAGCGGGCAATAGGCGGTCACGGCGATGTCGTGGGCATCGCAGAAGTCGTGCACCGCCGGCTGCACCAGGCGGGGATGCATTTCGATCTGGTCCACCATCGGCCAGACGCCGGAGTCCTTCACGATGTTCTCGATGTGGTGCGGGTGGAAGTTGCTGACGCCGATGGCCCGGACCCGCTTCTCCTCGTACAGGCGGATCAGCGCGCGCCAGGTCTCCACGTAGGTACTGCGCATCGGCCAGTGGATCAGGTAGAGGTCCGCGTAGTCCATGCCCAGCTTCTTCATGCTGATGTCAAAGGCCCGCAGGCAGTTGTCGTAGCCCTGGGAATCGTTGTGCACCTTGGTGGTCACGAACAGCTGATCCCTGGGGATGCCGCTGTTTCGAATGCCCTCGCCGACGCCCGCCTCGTTGAAGTACACCTCGGCGGTATCGATGGCGCGATAGCCGACCTCGATGGCGGTACGCACGGACTCCGCGGCCTGCTTCTCCTCCGTCAGCCACACGCCGTAGCCCAGGATGGGCATCTCAACGCCGTTGGAAAGCCTTCTTGTCTTCTGGAAAATAGGATTCATGCCATTGCCCTCCTCACTTCAAATGGTCGCCGCGCAGAAAGCCGTCCAGGGAGAAATCCGGGCTCTTGCAATAGCTCACCACCCGGTCGTCCCCCGCCACGCACTCCGCCGCCTTGGCCAGCAGCTCGTCCAGCGGGATCTCCGCCGGGATGATGCCCACGCCGTGCTGATCCGCGTGGATCAGGTCGCCGGGATGGATGACGAGCCCGCCGATGGTGACAGGCGTGTCGATGGAGATGTAGCGGTTGTAGGCGTGGCCCACGATCTTGCTGGACGCGAACATGTGGAAGCCCAGCTCACGCACCTCGTCCACGTCACGCACGCAGCCGTTGGTCACGCAGCCCACGCAGCCCAGGGCTCCGAACACGCTGGCGGAGTAGTCGCCCCAGGCGCAGGCCATCTTCGGGAAGGCGTCGATGTCCTCCACCACCATGATGCCGGGCCGGGGCATGCGCTCCACATAGCGCCAGACGGTCTCCATCGGCAGGGTGTTGTCCCCGTCGCACTGGGGCAGGTTGCCGGTGATCTTGCCGGTCCGCGCATAGCCGCACACGGCGCCCAGCTCCGGCGTGATCGCCTTGATGGTCGTGTCGCAGTAGCCCGCAGTGCGGCTGCGGACGTTGAACTTCTCCACTGCGTCATAGACGATGGGACTTGTGAACTTGCACAATTCCCGGATATACTTCATGTTCTTTTCAGAATCCATTCTTCATTCCTCCTCGCTGCAGGGATGCAGTATCGCCTTGATGATGCCCTCGCCCTTGGTCTCGGCCAGTTCAAAGCCCCGCTGCCACTGGGTCAGCGGCATGCGATGGGTGATCAGTCCACCCACGTCGACGCGCCCGGTCTCGATCAGCGTCGCCGCAGTCTGGAAGTCCTCCGGCAGCCAGCCCTCCACGGTGATGATGCTGGCGTTGCCCGGCAGCATGCCCGGGGAGAAGGGCACCCTGTCGTCGGGATGGACGAGGCCCTCTATGATGATCTTGCCAAAGCGCGCCACCGTCGCCAGGCTGAGCGTGAAGCCGCTGGAGGTGCCGGAGCAGTCGAACACCAGGTCCGCGCCACGGCCGCCCAGCAGCTGGTTGCGAATCACGTCCGCGGCGTCGCACTTGCGGACGTTCACCAGGTGGGACGCGCCGTAACGCTTGCCCAGCGCGAGGCGCTCGTCCCGGGTGCCCGCCAGTATGATGTCGTCCAGGCCGTTCAGGCGCAGCATCGCCAGCACCAGCAGGCCGATGGGGCCGGGCCCGATCACCACGGCGCTGTGCAGCGGCTTCACGCCGGCGCGGCGCACGGCGGAGACCGCGTTGGCCAGCGGCTCGGACAGGCAGGCGCAATCCGGGTCCGTCGCCGGGTCCAGCTTCACGAAGTTCTTTTCGGGGATGGTGCAGTATTCCGCGAAGCCGCCGTCCCTCTTCAGGCCCAGCTCGTCGAAGTGCTCGCAGTTGTTGGTCAACCCCAGGCGGCAGGGCGCGCAGCCACCGCAGCCGATGATGGTCTGCAGCGCGCCGAAGTCTCCGGGTCGCAGGTGCTTCACGCCGCTGCCGCAGGCCTCCACGACCCCGGCGATCTCATGGCCGGGGATTCGGGGATAGACCACGGCGGGCGAGAGCCCGTTTTTGATGTTCAGGTCCGTGTGGCAGATGGCGACGCTGCGCACGCGCACCAGCACCTCGTCGGATGCCGGCGCGGGCTTCGGGCGCTCCGCCAGTTCAAAGCGCTTCGGACCCGCGGTGTACAATGCCTTCATGGCCGTCCCTCCTCACGGATTGACCAGCGTCTTCAGCTCCCGGCCCTCGAAGCGGTCGATCACGTTCTGGACCGCCGCGACGGCGTTGGTGGACATGGCCTCCCCGCAGTTCCCCGCGACGTGGGGCGTGCAGATGAAGTTGTCCAGCGTGAACAGCGGGTTGTAAGGGCTCGTGGGCTCCTCCTCGAATACGTCGATGGCCGCCCGGGCGATCACGCCGTCCCGCAGCGCCTCATACAGCGCCTGCTCGTCCACCAGCGCGCCGCGCGCGGTATTGATGAAGGTGGCCGTCGGCTTCATCTTCGCGAAGGCCTCGCGGTTCATGATGTGGCGCGTCTGGGCGTTGCTGGGCACGTGCAGGCTCACGATGTCGCTCTGGGACAGCACGGTGTCCATGTCCGTCAGCGTCACGCCCAGCGCTTCGGCCGCCTCCGCGTTCGGATACATGTCGTAGGCCAGTATGTTCACATCGAAGCCCTTCAGCCGCTTGGCCAGGGACCGCGCGATGCCGCCAAAGCCCAGCAGGCCCACCGTCTTGCCCTCCAGGATCGTGCCCTTGCTGGCCATCCAGTTGCGGTGCTTCGCTTCGGCGCACAGCCTGGGGATATCCCGCAGGGCGCAGATGATGAAGCCCATGGCGAGCTCCGCGACGCCGTCGATGATCTCCTTCACCCGCGTGTTGGTCACGTCGATGCCCCGCTTCCGGGCCGCTTCGAGGTCCACGGCGTCGTAGCCGGTGCCGAAGCGGGAGACGATCTTCAGGTTCTTCGCCCGGGCCAGCTTCGCGTCGTCCCAGGGCTCGCTGGCGACGATCGCCGCCTCCACCTCGCCGATGCACGCGTCGAACTGCTCCACGTTGTCCTCTCCCACCGGGCAGTAGACATATTCGATTCCCGCGTCCTTCAGCATCTGCCGGGCCTGTTCGCACTCCGGCAGGTGAAAGACCGGTACCGTTACCACTATCTTGCGCATACACGTCCTCCTCCTGCAACGCGGCGCAGGATGAACGCCTCGTCCATCCCGCGCCAGCTCTTCGAATCAGTTCTTCCGGTCGAACATCGCCCGGACCTTCTCCAGCGTATCCCTCGCGCCCTGGCAGATGTATTCCACATCCGCGCCGGCGGTGATCCACTTGATGCCCTTGTCGATCCAATAGCGGATCTTCTCGGGATTGTAGGACATGGACACGCCCAGCGGCACGTTGTGCCGGGCCGCCTTCTCGGCGATGGCATCCATCAACCCCACGACCTCGGGGGCGTTGAGCTGCGCCAGCTTGTTCACGGAGCCGGAGAGGTCCATCATGCCCACCACGATGGCGTCCACGCCGGGCACCTCCAGGATCTCGTCCAGGTTCTGCACCGCCTCCCAGTGCTCAATCTGGATGATCTTCCAAATGGAATCGTCCGCCTGGGCCAGGTATTCGGGGGTGGACATCAGGCCGAAGTTCATCGCCCGCTGGGGGCCGAAGCCGCGGATGCCCTTGGGGGGATACTGGCAGGCCTCCACCGCGCGCCGCGCCTCCTCGGCGGTGCGCACCATCGGGAACACGATGCCGTCCGGACCCATCTCCAGGATGGGCTTGACCAGCACCGGGTCGTTCCAGGGCACGCGGACGAACGCCGCCGCGCCCCGGGCCTGGGCGGCCATGATGTGCGTCTTGAAGTTCTGCTTGTCCAGGGACGAGTGCTCGCCCTCGATCCAGATGAAGTCATTGCCACAGGCGGCCATCAGCTCCACCATCTCGCTGTCACAGCAGCGGCTGTGCACGCCGATGACGGGCTCGCCCCTGGCGATCTTTTCCTTAACGCGATTCAGGTTTCCCATTCGTGCATTCCTCCCTCATCGAATCAGAATATCCGGACGGCGCAGCGTTCCGACCGAGGTCTCGACCTCGATCATCGGCCAGCCCGGGATCTCCGTCAGGATCTCCCGGCCATTCGCGGTCAGCAGGAACGTGTCCTCGACCTTCGTGCCGGTGATCGTCGGGTTCCAGGCGAACAGCTGGTTTTCGACGATGGTCTCGTCCGTCTCAAAGGTACAGGTGTAGTCCCGGGAGTCGTAGCCCGCGGAACCGCCCTGGTGGTGGCACTTCCAGTCCTCGGGGTACCCGAACTCCCCGTAGGCCTCGATGCCGGCGCGGAACACGTCCCCCGCGTTGGCGCCGATCGCCGTGCGCTCCATGTACCGCGCGTCCACCTTTGCGCAGGCCAAATGCCGCCGGCGCAGGTCGTCGCTGATGGGGCCGAAGGAAACCAGGCGCGTCATCGACATGACCAGGCCGTCCCGCACGCCGCAGATGACCACCATGCACATCTTCTCGACCTTCTTGAAGGTCGGGATCGGGTGCCGGTAGAGCGCGATGCGCTCGTCCGCCGCCACCAGGCAGCAGGGCGCGTTGATGCCCTTGCGCATCAGTTTTTCGGTGATGCGGGCGGATACCTCGTGCTCGGTGTCCCCGGGCTGGAGCTCCCGGCAGGTCTCATCCATCGCCCTGGCGCAGTCCGCGCCGAGCCTGCGGGCCCGTTCGATCTCCTCGGGCAGCAGGGAATACCGCAGCCGAAGCATCTCGGCGGCGCGGTTTTCCGTGCCGAAGGCGCCCGTGTCGCTGCAGATCCGCTTTCCCGCCAGCGTCTTCAATATGGATTCCGCCTTGTTCGCGTACCACGGATATTCGACGATCTCAAAATCAAGGTCCTTCAGTTCCTCGTCGTGGGTGCGCGCGCGCTCGTTGGCCGCGGCGAACATATAGCCGCGCCCGCCGATGTAAGCCAGGTCCACGGACCCATAGGGGCTGTCCTTGCCCACCCAGCAGGAGCCGCCGCAGGTCAGCCAGGCCTGATTGGCCTTCAGGGAAAACAGCACGCCGTCAAACCCGGCCTGTGCCAGATAGCGGTCCAGCCGCTCCTTCTTTGCCTGGAATTCCCGTTTCACGTCATTCGCCTCCCATGAAATTGGTTCGATAGAGCGCCACGCGGCGGTCGATGTCGGCAAAGTCGATCTCGCCGGTCTCCATGAAGCGCGCCGCCACCCCGCGGTCCGGAATGCCGGCGCGGCCGCCCAGGCGCGTGCACTTGATCGCCGCCACCGCGTTGGCGAATTGCGCGGCGTCCCGCAGCGTCCAATCCTGCGCCAGCCCGTACAGCAGTGCCCCGTGGAACACGTCTCCGGCGCCGGTGGTATCCATCACCGGCACCTTGTAGCCCGGCGCGTGGAAGAACGGCTCGTCCACCGACATGCCGACGCTTCCCCTGGGACCCAGGGTGAACACGATCTGCTTGACACCCAGCGCCAGCATCTCCCGGCAGGCGGCCTCGTAGTCCTCGCTGTCGCCGAAGCGCTTATGGTAGAATGCCTCGGAGGCGGCGACGATGTCCGTCAGTTGGAAATCCCCATCGTCCTGGGGCATGAAGTCCAGGTCGACGCTCACGCGGGCGCCGTTGGCCCGGGCCAGCCGGGCCGCGGTGCGCATGACCTCCGCCATGTGGGGCACCTCGTCGGCGCTCATGTAGGGCAGGTGGACAAAATCCGCCTGAGCGAAGAGCGCCTCCTTCAGGTCACTCACCGCGATGTCCCGGGCGCCGCCGCGCTTGTAGATCAGGCAGCGGCTCATGTGGACGGGCTCCGAGATGCAGATGCAGAACTCGGTGCCCTTCCCGGGGTCCACGAAGACGCCCTGGGTGTCGACGCCGTGCCGCTCCAGGTCCGCGACACAGAACTGCCCGAAGGCATCCTCGCCCACGCCGCCGATCAGGGCCGCCTGTCCGCCGAGCCTTCCCACCGCCGCCATGGCCGTGGCCACCTTGCCGCCGCCCTGCCAGCCGTACTCCTGCAGGTGCACCTGCTTGTCATAGCCGGGCAATTCATCGGCGAAGGCCAGAAAGTCCATACACGGGTCACCGATGCCGAGAATCTTCTTCATTTGCAAGCCTCCGATCAATAGCTCAGGGCGTGCAGCTTCCTGCGCAGGTATTCGATCATCACGGGCTTCAGCGCGCCCATGCACCACATCCAGTCCTCCCGCGGTGAGAGGCCTTCCTCCATGATCTTGCGGGTGTTCGTATACAGCAGGTGGCCGTATTCGGTGCCCACATTCAGCTTGTTGATGCCGTTCTGGCCCGCGATGGTGATCTGGTCGTCGGGGATGCCCGATCCGCCGTGGAGCACCAACGGCGTGTCGATGGCGTCGTTGATGGCCTTCAGGCGGTCCAGCGCCAGGTGCGGGGTCTCCACATAGAAGCCGTGGGCGCTGCCAATGGCCACCGCCAGGGAATCCACCTGGGTGCGCTCCACGAAGGCCACCGCGTCCTCCACCTTGGTGTAGATGTCCTCGTTCAGGAAGTCCTCCCGGTTGGCGGCCTGCCCGATGCGGCCCAGCTCACCCTCCACGCAGACGCCCATCGCGTGGGCTACGTCCACCACCTTGCGGGTGATGGCCACGTTTTCCTCGAAGGGCAGCTTGCTGCCGTCTATCATGACCGACGTGAAGCCCGCCTTGATCGCGTGCATGATCTCGTTGAAGTCCTCGCAGTGGTCCAGGTGCAGGCCGATGGGCACCGATACGCGCTCGGCCAGCGCCTTGGTCATTTGGGCGTGCGCCTCGAAGGAGATGTTGGAGAAGTAGGCCATGTCCGGGTGCAGCATGATGATGGCGGGAACCTGCTCCGCCTCCGCCGCCTCGATGATCCATTCCACCTCTTCATAGTTGAACGTATTGAAGCCTACGATGCCCGCGTGCCGCTTGTCGGCCTCCCGCAGCATATCCGATACCAGTGCCAGCGCCATAAACGCATCCCCCTTTTCAAATCAGAATATTTCCCTGTCCGCGCAATCGTAGACCACGCCGTTCAGGTATTTGCACGCTTCCTTCAGGATCGGCGCGTACTTGCCATAGATGCCCGCGACGTGATGGATGTACGGGCCCTCCACGAACTTGCGCTCCCATTTGATCCAGTCGTCCACCTCGACCCACACATAGGTGCCGTGGGTCACGGGGCCTTCCGTGGTGTGGCAGTGGTCCGCGAACAGCGCGTACTTCCCGGTCTCCACCATGTCGAACCGGCAGAGGGTGATGTCGCCCTCCATCAGCTCCCACTGTCCGTGCCAGCTGACGAGGGACGGATGGCTGGACTCCTTCGCCAGCGCCCGCGGGAACGGCCCGCAGTGCCACAGCAGCTCGGCGTTTTCATTCGTCGGGTGGCGCTGGGTGATGTCCGCCAGGAAGATGCAGGAGTCCCCGCGCGCCACGGCCGTGGCCATCGCCGCGCCGATCACGCCGTGGATGTCCGTCTCACACACCACCGGGATGCCCATCTCGCTCAGGTTGCCCATGATCACGCAGGTCCTGACACCATAGTTCTTTTCAAACAGGTCCCAGCACTCGGTGGCAATGCCCGTCAGGTCGTACTTCTTGACCAGGTCCAGGAAGGCGATCTGCAGCGCCGCCATCTTCTCCATGGCGTCCTGGGTCTGGGCGCAGCAGTCGGAGCGGCAGGTGAAGTCCTTCACCACCTCCGCGATCTCTGCCTTCCGGTTTGCGAGCACATCGTCGATCATGCCGAGGATCTCCACCGCGTTGATCGGTTCGACCTCGATGCCGAACTTCTCCAGCAGCTCGCTCTCGTTCACCTTGACGGTGAGGAACTGCCAGGGCCGCACGCAGATCTGGCCGATGCGCATGCCCCGGAAGCACCGCACCACGTTGGCCACCCGGATAAAGTCCTCGATGCCCTTATCCAGCGCCGGGGAATCCAGCCAGCAGTTTTCGATATAGGTGAACGGCACGCCGTAGCGCCGCAGCGCCTTGCCGGAGGCGAACAGGCCGCACTGCGTGTCGGTCGGGCGCGGCAAAAAGTCCTTCGGCGCCACGTCTCTCGGGCCCCACAGCAGCACGGGCACGTTCAGCGCCTTGGCCAGCTGCCCCACGGCCTCCTCCTGGCCGAAGTTGCAGTGGGGAACGAACAGCGCGTCGACGCCCTCCTGCCGGAAGTGCTTCACGACCCGCTTCACATCCGAATGCTCCACCAGCAGCTTTTCCTCGTTCAGCCAGTCGATGTCCACGAGCCGGACATTCCCGACGCGATTGAGGATCTCCTCCACCCGCGCGCGGATGGGGTCCCGCTGCGCGATGGCGTCCTTGGGGTCCGGGAAGACATCCCGGCGCACCGGCGCGTATCCCAGCACAAGCTCTCTGTTGATGTTCACAGCGCACACCTGCCTTTCACGAACTGATCGTTTTTATTCTATCAATGCCTTGCCGCAGGGGTTGTACATCAGCGTCTTGATGCAGCCCCCGATGTTCTCCGCCTGGTTCCGGATGGCCGCCTCCAGCTGGTCCATGGGCCTCACGTCGGTAATCAGCGGCTCGCAGTCGATCATCCCGCTGCGGATCAGATCCAGGCACCGCGGGAAGAACAGCGCCGGCGCCGCGTAGGAGGCGCGCAGCTGGAGCCTGCGCAGGTGGAACTCGTTGGCATCGATGGTGATGTCCTTTCGGGGGCCGTAGCCAAAGCCCAGATACGCGGCGATGCCGCCAAAGCGCAGCGTCTTGAGCGCGGTCGGGATCAGCCACGGCGGCGCGGTCACCAGCACGCGGTCCACGCCTCCCCGGGGAAAGGGATATTCCTCCAGGCTGACCCTGTCGCTCCTGATGAGCTCCGTCGCACCATAGGCCTTTGCGACCTCAAAGCGCTGCCCCGCCGCCTCGATGTCCGCGGCGTACAGGTTGCGCGCGCCTGCCAGCTTCGCCATGCGCAGCGCCATCAGGCCGATGGCGCCCAGGCCGATGACCAGCACGTCGTCGTTCAGGTGAATGTCCGCCACCTTGAACAGGTCCATCGCGACGCCCATCGGCTCCACCAGCGCGGCGTGCTTTGGGTTGATCGCAGGGTCCAGGGGGATCGCCTGCTCCATCGCGGCGATGAAGTATTCGGAAAAGCCGCCCGGCTCGCTGGTGAAAAAGTTGTTCGGGCCGTCCTTGCACAGGTAGACGTCGCCGTTGCGGCAGTCGTCGCAGGTGCGGCAGAAGGTGGAGCTCTCCAGCACCACGCGGTCCCCGACCTTCACGTTGCCGACCGACCTGCCGATCCTCTCCACGACGCCCACGACCTCGTGGCCGAAGGTCTCCCAATCGACCGCCTGGGAACGGGCGCTGTGAATATCCGAGCCGCAGATGCCGCACAGCTCCACCCGCACCAGCAGCTCGTTGTCCTTCAGTTCCCGAAGGGGCACCTCCCGGAACTGCACCTGAAACGGTGCCTTGATGTATGCCGTTTTCATGCCGCTCACTCCCTCCTCGTCCTTGTGCCTTGCAGATACTCCACTGACAATTTCATTTTAAATGAATTGTCGAAGCGCTTTCTTCCACAATAATGCCCATTAATAACAGAATATCGACATTTCCCGAGGTGCTTTTTTATAAGTTTGAATACCATTAATTGTTGTCTGGATATTCAAAGAATCCGCATTGCAATCTGTGATATAATGGCATTGGAAACCGTATATATGTACCTGTTGGAGCAGCCTTCGTGCTTACGGACTTCATTGCCGGAATTACCGCATATCACTTTCCTGACAGATGGAGGTAATGACATGAAATCTCAGTATTTTGACCGTACCGCCGAGATTGCCGCGCGATTCCAGGCAACCCAGTCGCCTGCGGAGCCGTCCGTCATAGCGCCTCTGGCGGAGCAGCCTCTCAAGGCGGTTTTCCTCAGCGACAACATGAACCGCTTCAACGCGGACAGCTGGACCGGCTGGACCGCGCAGAACATCTCCGCGAGGGCCCGCCAGTACTGCACGGTGCGCGACGCCAACGGGAGGCTGAACCTCCTCCTGCGCGGCAGGGAGAACAAGTTCTGGCAGTCGTCCGCCTGCAAAAACGCGCTTTGGACCGACTGGTATTCCCCCAACAACCTCACGGTCACGCAAAACGACAGCACCTCCGGCCGCTTCTTCGCGGCCCGCTTCGGCAAGGACGGACAGGTGGTGCTCTTCGTACAGGGCATCGACGGCCGGCTTTGGGACTTCTGGTCGACGCCGGACAGCATTCGCACGCAGCCCTGGTCCTTCAAACCGCTGGAGATGTACACCGACTCCGAATTCTTCGCCATCGAGCGCCACTACGGCGGCCTCGAGGTGTTCACCATCGGGCTCGACGGCTCGATCTGGCACAGCTGGACCATGGACTATGACAACGACCTGTGGTCCCAGTGGGAGTCCATCGGCGGCGTCGGCAGCTACGGCCTCTGCCTGAGCAACAACAGCGAGGGCTACCCCGAGCTGCTGGTGTGCGACCCCACCGGGGCGCTCTGGACGATCCGCCACTACACCAACGGCTGGCACGACTGGACGCGCCTCGGCAACGTGGTGCGCGGGCGCTGCGCCAGCGTCCAAAATGCCGGCGGCGGCATGGATGTCTACGCGCTTGGCTACGATCGCAAGCTGTACCGCATCACAAGGCCCACCCTGAACGGCGAATGGGCGGAATGGGAGTGCCTGGGTGGGCAGTTCAACCGGCTGGTCAACGCCATCAAGCCCTCCGGCAGCGCCCTGAAGGTCGGCCTGATCGGCATCGACCACAGGCTTTGGCGGCTGAACGGGAAGGGTGGCTTCGATGATCTGGGCGGAAACCTGGATTTCGCCTGCATGGACGAAGACTCCGACGGCGGCGTGATCGTCATCGGCAACTCCTTTGACGCGCAGATCTACTGCCGGAGCATTTAAACCGGATCAGAAGGGAGACATCATAAGATGAATGCACCCATAGAGAAATACTTTCGCATGGGCGTGGTGCAGTGGATGCTCCACCCGCAGCCCCGCTATGCGCTGGAGGACTCGCTGGCCGCGCTGGCCCGGGACGACTTCTTCGAGGTCGTGGAGCTGCCGCCCATCGAAAGCGCTGACGCCCGCGCGGCTGCGCGAAGGCTGTTTGAAACCGCCCACATGGGCGTCTGCGCCGGCATGCACCCGGTCATACTGGGCGGCGTCAACCCCAACGCCCTCGACGAGGCGGAGCGCGCCCGGGCGGAGCAAAGGCTCGTCGAACTGACGGACCAGGCCCACGAGTTCGGCGCGGAGGGCGTCTGCATCCTCTCCGGGCCCTGGACGGAAGAGACCCGGGAGGCGTGCCTGAGGCAGCTCCTCAAAACCGTGACGGCGCTGTGCCGCCACGCCCGGCAATACGGCATGATGGTGGAGATGGAGGTCTTCGACTACGACGTGGACAAGCGCGCGCTGATCGGCCCCGCGCCGCTGGCTGCCGCCTTCGCCGCGCAGGTGCGCAGCCAGTGCCCCAACTTCGGCCTCGTCGTGGACCTGAGCCACTTGCCCATCACCCACGAGACGCCGGAATTCGCGGTGCGCGCCATGCGGCCCTACATCACCCACTTCCACATCGGAAACGCCGTGATGACGCCCGGCTGCCCGGCCTACGGCGACAAGCACCCGCGCTTCGGCTTCCCCGACAGCGTCAACGGCACGGCGGAGCTGACTAACTTCTTCCGCGTGCTGCACGACGAGGGGTTTTTCCGCGCCGAAGCGCCCTACATCATGTCCATCGAAGTCAAGCCCCAGGAGGACGAGGACGCGGACGTCGTGCTGGCAAACACCAAGCGCGTCATCCGGCGCGCCTGGGCGATGCTGGAGGACTGAAAGACCAACTATGAAAAGTCAACCTCTTTGAAGGGGTTGAGAGAGGCGGCGGGCGACATTTAACCTGTACGTAACATGCGATAGAAATGCAGAAGAAAAAGCCCAGACCTATGACAAGGGCAGGGCAAAACAAGGCAAAAGAGCCAATCAATGTTTGATGTAAGGACGGTTTTCGGTAAGGATCGCGTGAATGATGTAGCAGAGCTTACGGGAAACCGCGCCGAGACAGGTGCTGTGGTGTTTGCCTTCGGCACGCTTGCGCTGGTAGAAAGCGCCGAGATCGGGGTCAAAGTGAACGGCAACGTTGGCAGCGATAAACAGAGCCCGGCGCAAATAGGGTGAGCCACGCTTGCTCATGCGGTTGTGGGAGGCTTCAAACTCGCCAGATTGAGCGACAGTCGCGTCGATGCCGGCATAGGCAACGAGCTTGGCCAGGGACTCGAAGCGGCGAATATCACCGATTTCACCGAGAATGACCGCGCCGAGCACAGGGCCAATGCCGGGGATGGTGGTAATGGGAGAGTTCAGTTCTTCCATGATGGCGCTGATTTCAGCTTCGGTGTCGGTGACCTGCTTTTCAATGAAGCGCATCTGCTCCAGCAGGGCGCGAAGCTGGAAGGAGAAGGTGTCCCGGCAATGGGTGACGCCAAAGGAGCGCTTGGCAGTTTGAACGATCTGCTCCGCTTTGGCCTCGCCGCACTTCTTTCGGCTGGCGGTTTCCAGGAAGGTGGTCAGAGTCTCCACAGACAGGTTTTCGAGCTCGGCTGGGGATGAATACTGGAGCAGCAGTTCCTTGGAGGTCGCGCCGAAAACATCAGAGAACAGGGACTCGTATTCCGGGAACACCTGGTCAAGGACACAGATGACCTTGCGCTTCAGGTCAGAGATGGAATCGACTAAGTAGGTGCGGAAGCGCGAGAGCGTGCGCAGCGACTGGACGGCTTCATCCGCGAGCTTGGTTTCGGAGAAATCGCCGTAGCGGATCAGGTCGGCGATGAGCACGGAATCAATGTCATCCGTCTTGCGCTTGCGGATCTCAATTCCCTTGCGCCAGCCGTCGGTCTGGATGGGGTTGATGACATGGATGGTGTAGCCCTTGTCGAACAGGAAGGAATACAGCGCCAGCCAATAGTGGCCGGTGGCCTCCATGCCGATAGACACTTCGCCAGCGTCATGGGTAATTTCGGAAATCCTGGCAGCCAGGCTCTCCGCGCCTTCTGTGGTGTTGGAGAAGGAAAAACCTTTGAACAGAGGTTTCTTGACGCCCTCGCCCAGCATGGACGCCACATGATGCTTCTTGCCGACATCGATTCCAAGGTAGAACATCTGGATCACCGTTATCTGCTGGATTTTGGGTGAGAGTTGCCCTCCGGCCCGATGAACGCCACCGCCTTGTGGGAGATACGGAGCCTGCCAAGCGGCGCTCCATCCAACTTATCCGTAGCCTGTTCACCGGACGGAGGCGTCAGTCTTTCCAGTTCGAGCCTGTTGCCCACGGAGTATTCGACGCCTCTCCGCCCAATGGCTCAATTATCGCATATTCGCGGTAATCGAACAAGTCTTTTCGAGGGTATGGGCCCCTCTCAAAACCCAAATACATTATACAAGGAGTATCACCATGAAGATCGTCATACTGGACGGCTACACGGAGAATCCCGGCGACCTCAGCTGGGCGGGCTTTGAGGCCCTGGGCGCGCTGACCGTGTACGACCGGACGCCCGAGGAGGAAATCGTCAACCGCATCGGCGACGCTGAAATCGCCATCACCAACAAGACGCCCATCACCGCGGCGACGATTGCCGCCTGTCCCAACCTGCGCTACATCGGGGTGCTTGCCACCGGATACAACATCGTCGACGTGAAAGCGGCCCGGGCGGCCGGTGTCGTCGTGACCAACATTCCCACCTACGGCACCCAGGCCGTCGCCCAGTTCGCCATCGGACTGCTGCTGGAGATCTGCCACCACATCGGCCACCACGACCAGGCCGTCCATGCAGGCCGTTGGGCGGAAAATGCGGACTGGTGCTTCTGGGACTACCCGCTGATCGAGCTGGCCGGCAAGACGATGGGCATCATCGGCTTTGGGAAGATCGGGCGCGCGGTCGGCCGCATCGCCCAGGCGCTGGGGATGCGCGTCCTCGCCTATGACAGCATGGAGTGCGAAGAGGGTCGGGAGACGGGCGAATACGTCTCCCTGGAAGAGCTGCTCGCCCGCAGCGACGTCATCTCGCTGCACTGCCCGCTGTTCCCTGAGACCCGTGGGCTGATCCGCGCCGAGACCATCGCGAAGATGAAGGACGGCGTGATCCTGATCAACAACAGCCGCGGCCCGCTGATCGTGGAGGCCGACGTGGCGGAGGCGCTGGAGCGCGGCAAGATCTACTACGCGGGCGTGGACGTGGTGGAGACCGAGCCCATCCGCGGGGACAATCCCCTGCTCGGCGCGAAGAACTGCCTGATCACGCCCCACATCAGCTGGGCGCCCAAGGAGAGCCGCCAGCGGCTGATGGACATCGCCGTCGACAACCTCCGCGCCTTCGTGGAGGGGCATCCGATCAATATCGTCGACTAATTCGTATCGGCATGGTATATCTGTATGGACGTCGGCAGTGACCAATGAAAGGGTTGGGAAAACGGCAACAAACCGTTTCCCCTTTTCCGTTGAAGGTATAAATGTTTCTAAGGCAATACCGCATGATTAAGGTGGTCAGCAGGCAAGTGGATCTTTCATCAGGCGCTGGTGCAGATTTCGCAGGTTTACTGGAGGTAAATCAAGAAATTTGCATCAGATGGCTGGCAGAAAAGCCGCCGCCTGATGTGCCGCCGTATTGTGCGGTATTGCCCTAAATAAAAACTCGACGATATAGCGGAAATGATCTCACTGCGCCATAGAAAATACTTTTCAAGCTGCTTCAGGTGCTTCCTGCTGTGGAAATCGATAACTTCTGACGCGCAGTACAATTTGCAAAGGACCTGATCACACCGGATCAGGTCCTTTCAGACCGTTGACAAAGTCAAGTCAACGGTCTTTTTTTGCAAAGGAAGCGAAAAACCAAAAGGAAAAACGAGGACAACGTCGAATATATACAGTAGCAAATACAGGTGGTGTTGGAAATGTTGAAGCAGCAGCGGGAAAAGCAGCAGAAGATGAACCTGGTGATCATGGAACAGCTGGTGCCGGAGGATCACTTTCTTCGGAAAGTAGACAGAGCAGTCGATTTCAGTTTCATCTACGACCTGTGCGCGCCGCTGTATAGTGCGGACAACGGACGTCCGGCGATAGACCCGGAGATACTGTTCCGGATGCTGCTGGTAGGGTATCTGTATGGGATAAAGTCAGAAGTACGGCTGGAGGAAGAGATCAACTACAACATTGCGTACAAGTGGTTCTGCGGGCTGGATCTGACAGAGAAGGCGCCGGACGCGACGACGATCAGCCAGAACCGGCGGCGGTGCTTCCGGGACAACAACATACCGGAGCAAATCTTCAATGAGATACTTCGGCAGTGCATCGCCAAGGGACTGGTTGGAGGGGCAATCCTGTACACGGATTCCACGCACATCAAGGCGAAGGCGAATAAGCACAAGAAGAAGCTGGTGACTGTGGAACGCACGCCCAAGGCCTATCTGGAAGAACTGGACGAGCAGGTGGACCTGGACAGGAAGGTACTGGGCAAGAAGCCGTTTGACAGGGATGACGACCACAAGGGTGGCGGAAGCGGCGGAACGACTGACACCACAACGAAGATGCAAAGCACGACCGACCCGGACAGCGGCCAGCAGAGCCGGGATGGCAAGCCGGATGGCTTTCACTACAGTGAGCATCGCACGGTGGACAGCGCCCACAATGTCATCGTAAACGTCCATGTGGAACCCGCAAACATCAACGACGTGACTCCGATGCCCGAGATACTGGATGAGATAGAAGCGCGACTAGGCAAGCTGCCGAAGTACATGGGACTGGACGCCGGATACCACAACGCATGGATCGCGCATCTTCTGGAGACGAAGGGCATACAGGGTATCATTGGCTACCGGAGGCATACCCACAGCGGCGAACACTACGGAAAATACCGATTCAGATATGACCCATTCTTCGACGCCTACATCTGCCCTGAACACCAACATCTCTACTGGAAAACCACTACCCGGGAAGGCTACCGCCAATACTTCTGCGACGCCAAAACTTGCGCGGCTTGTCCCAGACGAGCAGAATGCTTCGGCAAGAGTATGACCAGAAGGATGGTGGACAGACATGTTTGGCAGGATGCTTTGGATGATGTCATTGCCTTTACCAAGTCCGGTATCGGCAGTCGCATCTACGCCTGGAGAAAACAAACCATTGAACGTTCCTTCGCGGAGGCCAAAGTCAATCACGGTCTCCGCTATGCCCGCATGCTCGGTATCAAGAACATGCGCGAACAGTCCTTCCTGACCGCTGCGGTTCAAAATATCAAGAGGCTCGTTGCCTCGCTTCTCTTGGCCCTTTCGTACAACAAACCCTGCATCCTTTCCTGAATGCAGGGTTTGTTAGTGATCTGAGGGAGAGGTTAACCCTCTCCCTGATCGTTTTTATTCATCCATCAGCGCAAAGGTGCGCATGGCATCCTTGACGTTTTCCTTCATGGCCTCACGGGCGGCGACCATGATCGCGGAGAAGAAGCGGGGCTCGTTTTTTTTGCAGGCCCTTGAGGTACTCCTCGTCCGCGTTGCCGCCGCTCTTGTCCATGTAGGTAAAGTAGTTGATCTTGCGCACGCCGGAGCGGACTGCTTTGTGGAAGTCCTCCCTGCTGACGCCGGAGCCGCCGTGCATCACCACCGGCAGGTACTCCGTCATGCCGCGCACATTGCGCACCACGCTGAAATCCAGCCGGGGCTCGGTCAGGTAGATGCCGTGGGTGGTGCCGAAGGAGCAGGCCAGCGCGTCCACGCCGGTCTCCCGAACGAACTCCTTGGCCTGCAGGGGGTCGGTGTAGATCTTCGTCTCGTCCAGCTCGCCGCTCTGGTCGCCCTTTCCGGATTCCCGGCGGCCCATGGAGCCCAGCTCGGCCTCCACGCCAACGCCCTTCATGGACGCCATCTCGACGGCCTTCTTCGTGTTCGCCACGTTCTCCTCATAGGGCAGGTTGGAGCCGTCGTACATCACGCCGGTGAAGCCCA
>CADCHI010000053.1 GCA_902801165.1 uncultured Eubacteriales bacterium
AAGACCCCTCAGAGACGATGAGGTTGATAGGTCATCGGTGAAAGTGCGGTAACGTATGGAGCTTGATGATACTAATAGGTCGAGGGCTTGATCTTGGAAGAGAAGGGATTAGGGAAAAGGGATTAGGGATTAGGAGAGCGAGAGCGAACCTGAGAGCTAAGAACGAAGACCGAAACCGAAGAGAAGTTTGTGAGAGAATGTGAGCGAAGTGGAGCGGAGCCTTGGTCGGGCGAAGCGAAGCTGAGCAGCCTGTGCGGTTTTGAGGGTGCGGGAAACCAAGCCCTTGTGCGAGACCGGTTGAAACGCCGAGTAAAGGAAGTCAGGAGGCCGTTCGTTGGCCGATCTGACGGTACCAGAAAGGCGGTAGCAAGAGGCCCTTGCACAGCAAGTTTCCGGTGACAATAGCCTGAGGGACCCACCTGTTCCCATCCCGAACACAGAAGTTAAGCCTCAGCACGCTGATAGTACTTGGCTGGAAACGGCCCGGTATTGCATGACAATTAACGCAATAGAAGGGTTGCATTTCTCCATTGCATGTGGTATTCTACTATCATAAAATACCCACCAGGGGTATATGGATGGAGTGGAAGCAATGGAAAATACTCAGATGGAGGCCGTATATCAGCAGGCCAAGGATAGGTTCATGCACTATACTGGGGCGGACGATCTGCGCACGGCGGAGGAATTGTTCGGGCAGATCATCGACTATAAGCAGTCCAGGGCTTACCTGCAAAAGTGCGGCACGCTGCTGGAATATATGGTGGGGAACACTGTGACCCTGGGCAGCTTTGATGGGAAGCCCATCCGGTGGAGGGTCGCGGACCAGCGGGGCAAGATGCGCATGCTGCTCTCAGAGGAGATCGTCACCCGGCACTTCTACCATCGCACCACGCTGGAGGACGCCACCTGGTCGGACTGCTCGCTGCGCAAGTGGCTGAACAAGGAGTTCATCGAGAGCGCGTTTACCCTCCAGGAACGGATGAGCATCGTGCCCAACAAGGTGGTCAATTTGCGCAACCGCAAGTTCTATACCCAGGGCGGCATGGATACCATGGATCGGGTCTACGTGCTGAGCCCGGATGAGGCCGAGCGCTACCTTCCCGAGCAGAGCCAGCGCGCCGGCGACGGCTGGTGGTGGCTGCGCAGCCCCGGCAGCAACCTGTTCAGCGCCGTGGCCGTTTATGACGATGGCTCCATCTATGAAAACGGCATTCATATCGACTATGAGCTGGGCGGCGTTCGCCCGGTGATCTGGGTACTGCTGAAGGTCTGATCGACCGAAACAGGTGGTTTAACCCACAGTATTATAGTAGTAAGAAAGGCGGTCCCTCTCCAATTGCGGGAGGAACCGCCTTTTGCGTGCTTTGAAACAGACAGATACGGGCTCGCGTTGACCTGCGAGCGTGAAACGGGCATGGTCGTCAGAACTGGCGGATCAGCGCGGTCAGCTTGCCCAACACCGTGGCGTGGTCGACGTAGATGGGCTCCATGGTGCGGTTCTCCGGCTGGAGGCGGACGTGGTCGCCCTCGTAGAAGATGCGCTTCAGCGTCGCCTCGCCGTCATCGGTCATGGCCACGACGATCTCGCCGTTCTCGGCGGTGTCCTGCTGGCGCAGCACCACGATGTCGCCGTCCAGGATGCCGATGTCGATCATGCTCTCGCCCTGCACCCGCAGGCAGAACAGGTCGTCCTTGCCCAGCATGTTCTGGGGGAGGACCAGGTAGTCCTCGATGTTTTCGATGGCCAGTATGGGCAGGCCGGCGGTGACGCGGCCCACCAGCGGCACGCTGCGCCCCCGGGCCAGGGAGCCGTCCAGCACCTCCAGCGCGCGGGGCTTCGTGGAGTCCCTGCGGATGAGGCCCTGCTCCTCCAGGTGGTTCAGGTGGGCATGCACGGTGGAGGTGGAGCGCAAGCCCACGGCGGCGCAGATCTCCCGCACCGACGGCGGATAGCCCTTTTCCTCGATCTCCGTCTTGATGAAGTCCAGTATCTTCTGTTGGTTCTCCTTCGACGAGCGCATCCTTCGCACCTCCGGGACCTTGTTTTCACCGATAGTATAGCATATTTCCGGCGTATTTGCAAACATATGTTCTGTAAAATCCATTCAAAGATCAAAGAGGACTGGAATGTGACAAAAAACGAAAAATATATGAAATAAGTGTCAAAAAGTGGCGGAATGGGTATTGATGTGGTATAATGTGTCATACATAGTGGAGAAAAGGGGGTGAAGCCGGTGCCAGCCGCTGAATTTTCAGGGAACTATACGCATAATATTGACCCGAAGGGCAGGGTGACCATCCCCGCGGCCTATCGTGAAGCGCTGGGCGACGGCTTTACCATCGGCCTGAACAACCAGTTCAACGCCATCGCCCTTTATCCGGTGGAGAAGTGGCAGCAGATGAGCGAGCGGCTGGACCGCATCCCGGACAGCGATGTCAGGGGCATGGCCTACGTCCGGCTGATCAAGGCCTTCTCCTTCACCAACCAGTCCCTGGACAGCCAGGGCCGCGCGCTGCTGCCGGCGGTGCTTCGGCAGAAGGCCGGCATGGACAAGGCCATCCGCTTCGCGGGCATGGGCCGCTGGCTGGAAATCTGGGATGAGAACCGCTTCGTGGAGACCTGCGAACAGACCGAGACGGACATCGACGCACTGCTGTCCTACGTGAACGACCGCTACTACAGCCCACAGACATGACCGAGTTCTATCGCAGATAGCGGGGGAATAGATATGAGCAGGATGCAGAGCGCGCGAAGGGCGCGCGAGATGAAGCTCAGCCGCGCGCTGATGGCGGTGTTCGCGGTGGTGCTGCTCGTATGCGTCTTTTCGCAGATCGCGCTGATGGCGCGGCTCTCCGGCCAGAACAAGCAGGCGGTGAGCATTGAACGGGAGATCCGCTCTCTGACGGCCCAGACCGACAACCTGCGGCTGAGCCTGAACCAGTACCACAACCTGGACAGAATTGCGGCGCGCGCGCAGCAATTGGGCATGGAACAGCCCACAGAGACACAGATTCGGGTGGTCAACCTGCCCGCGCTGATTGACGGTACGTCCACGCAAAGCGCTGAAAACATCGGCGCAGAGGAAATGATGGATTAACAATTTCCGAGGCGGGGAGGGATGTGCTTGGTTCTGACAGGGCCGGTCATCCGTCGCCGCCTTGCACTATGCATGGCCGTCTTTTTTCTGCTGTTCATCGCGCTGAGCGGACGGCTGTTTTATTTGCAGGTCGTCACCGGCGAGGCGCTGCAGCGCCGGGCCCAGGCCCAGTGGACCAGCGAAAGCGCCATACAGCCCGTTCGGGGCATGATACTCGACCGAAACGGCGCGGTGCTCGCCCAGAGCGCCACCGCCTATACCGCCTCCGTCAGCCCGAGGCAGGTGATCGACGCGACACGGTTCGCTGCGATCCTCTCCCCGGTGCTGGACATGGAGGCTTCCGCCATCGAGGCCAAGGCTTCGGATACCGCCAAGGGCGGGGTGACGCTCCGGCGCCAGCTGCCCCGGGAGATGGCCCGGCAGCTGAAGGCCATGAAGGCGGAATACGCCGCTTCTGGGTCGGACGCGCTGAACGGCCTGTACCTGGAGGAGGAGAGCAAGCGCTACTATCCCATGGGCGCGTTCGCCGCCCAGCTGATCGGCCTGACCACCATCGACGGCGTGGGCCAGGCGGGACTGGAGCAGTCCCTGAACCGGTTCCTGTCCGGCAAAGCCGGGCGTGTGCTGTCGGAGATCGACGGCAAGGGCCGTTCCCTGGGCTACGGGGAGAGCGAGACCATCCCCGCGGTGAACGGCGGCTCCGTGCGGCTGACCATCGACGCCTCGATCCAGAGCTTTGCCGAGCAGGCGGCCCGGGAGGCGCTGGCGGTCAACAACGCCAAGAGCGTCCGCGTGCTGGCCATGGACCCCAATACGGGGGAGATCCTGGCGGCGGTCAACAAGCCGGACTACGATCTGAACGACCCGCCCCGGGACGACATCGACACGCTGACCGAGCGCATGCGCAACCGCGTCGTGACCGACGCTTACGAGCCGGGCTCCACCTTCAAGATCATCACCGCCGCCTCCGCGCTGGACGCGGGGCTGGTGTCGGTGAATGAGGGCTTCTACTGCGCGGGCTCCGTGGTGGTGGAGGGCGGCAGGATTCGCTGCTGGGGCAGGCCCCACGGCGCGGAGACCTTCGCCCAAGCCCTGCAAAACTCCTGCAACCCCGTATTCGTGGAGATGGGGCTGAGGCTGGGCACGGAGCGGCTCTACGATTACCTGGAGGCCTTCGGCATCGGCCAAAGGACCGGGGTGGACATCCCCGGGGAGTCCGGCGGCATCGTCATACCGAGGAGCTCCGTCAAGCGGGTGGACATCGCCCGCATCGGCTTCGGCCAGTCCGTGGCCGTGACGCCCGTGCAGCTGCTGCGGGCGGTTTGCGCCGCGATCAACGGCGGCAACTTATTAAAGCCCTATGTCGTCAAAGCCATAGAGGACGCCAACGGCAATCTGGTCGAGGAGAGGCGGACCGAGGTGGTCGGCCATCCGATTTCGGAGCAGACCTCCGCGACGATGCGCGCCCTGCTGGAGGACGTGGTGACCCTGGGCGGCGGCAAGAACGCCTACATCGCGGGCTATCACGTCGGCGGGAAGACCGGCACAGCCCAGGTGTACGTGGACGGCGTGGTCTCCCGGGAGAAGCACATCGGCTCCTTCGTGGGCTTCGCGCCGGCAAACGACCCGCGAATCGCCCTGGTGCTGATCGTGGACGAGGCGGACGTGCCGGTGGACTTTGGCTCTGTGACCGCCGCGCCCTATGCGCGGCAGATTCTTGAAAGGTCCCTGGTGTACCTGGGCGTGGCCCCGGACACCGACGAGCCGCCCGCTGCGCAGGTGACTGTGCCGGACGTGACGGGCCTGGCCGCCGAGGCGGCGGTGGAGGCCCTAAGGGATGCGGGTCTGGACAGCGTGCTGGACGGCGAAGGCCGGACGGTGGTCGGCCAGCTGCCCGCGCCGGGGGCGACGATGAACGTCGGGGCGCTGGTGATGCTCTACGTGGAGCAGGCGGAGTCGCCGGAGGACGGCGCGCTGACCCGCGTGCCGGATGTGACGGGCATGCCCGTGGTCCAGGCGAACCGACTGCTTCGGGCCTGCGGCCTGGAGCTGCGGGTGGAGGGCAGCGGCCTGGCGGTCAGCCAGACGCCCGCCGCGGACGAACAGGTGAATCCTTCTACATTGGTGACGGTGCGTTTCGAGCCGCCGTGACCGGTTGACAATAACCATTATCTGGGAGGCTGCCGGATGAAACTGAGAGCGTTGATCGGGAAAATCCCCGGCACGGTAAATACCTTTGGCGATATGGACGTGGAGATTCGCGAGCTGTGCGTGGACTCCAGGAAGGCGGCGCCCGGCGCGCTGTTTTTCTGCACCCCCGGCCTGCACTCCGACGCCCATGATTTCGCGCCGCAGGCGGTGGAAAAGGGCGTGGTGGCCCTGGTGGTGCAGCGCAGGCTGCCGCTGGACGTGCCTCAGGTCCAGGTGGAGGACGTGCGCGCCGCCATCTCCTACATAGCCGCCGAATACTTCGGCAACCCTGCGGAAAAGCTGATGATGCTGGGCATCACCGGCACCAAGGGCAAGACCACCACCAGCTTTTTGGTGAAGTCCATACTGGACAACGCCGGCATCAAGACCGGGCTGATCGGCACGGTCTGTTCGATGATCGGCGAGGAGACCGTGCCCAACCGGCTGACCACGCCGGACCCCATCGAGACCCAGACGCTGCTGCGCCGCATGGTGGACGCCGGCTGCACCTGCGTGATCATGGAGGTCTCCGCCCACGCGCTGGACATGCACCGCCTGGCGGGCGTGAAGTTCAAGGTGGGCGCGTTCTCGAATTTCTCCCAGGACCACCTGGACTACTTCATGGACATGGACACCTACTTTGCGGCGAAGATGAAGCTGCTGGCGGAGGACGTGTGCGAGCAGATCGTGTACAACGTCGATGACGAGCGGGTGTCGGCTGGCGTGAAGGCCCTGGGCCGCCCGGCCATGCGCATCGGCATCCGGGAGAGCAGCGACGTCTACGCCAACGACATCGAGATCGGCGAGCGGGGCTGCAGCTTCCTGATGACTTGGCACAAGCAGTTCCGCACCACCATATCGCTGCACCTGGCGGGCATCTTCAACGTGTACAACGCGCTGATGGCCGCCGGCATCTGCATCTGCGCTGGCGTTGGGCCGGAGAGCATCCGCCAGGGCCTGGAAAAGGTCTACGCCGTGCCGGGCCGCATCGAGCTGCTGGACACCGGCACGCCCTACCGGGTGATCCTGGACTATGCCCACTCCCCGGACAGCCTGGAGAACGTGCTGAAGGCCGTGCGGGAGACCACCAAGGGCCGCATGATCGCCCTGTTTGGCTGCGGCGGCGACCGGGACCGCGCGAAGCGCCCCATGATGGGTGAGATCGCCGGCGACCTCGCGGATTTCTGCATCCTCACCAGCGACAACCCGCGCAACGAGGACCCGATGGAGATCCTGAACGCCATCGAGGAGGGCATCCGCCCCACCGGCTGCGAGTACATCGTGATCGAAAACCGCCGGGAGGCCATCCGCTTCGCGCTGACCCACGCCCGGATCGGGGACGTGGTGCTGCTGGCGGGCAAGGGCCACGAGACCTACCAGGAGATCATGGGCGTCAAGCACCCCTTCGACGAGAAGGTGGTCGTGCGGGAGCTGCTGGAGGAGCTGAACGCCGACCTGCCCCGCTGAGACCGCGTGATGCCCGCCGGAGTGCGGCACAGCGCTGCTGCGCCGCGCCCGGCTTCATATCGCCCGGCACCGTCGGGAGGAAGGAACAGAAGATAACATGCAAAGATTGATTTGGACCATCGTGGCGGCCTTCGCCATGGCGATCATACTGGGCCCCATCGTCATCCCCTGGCTGAAGAAGATGAAGTTCGGCAAGGAGATCTACGACCTGGGGCCGCAGACCCACAAGAAGAAGCAGGGCACGCCCCAGATGGGCGGCATCATATTCGCCCTGCCCGCGCTGATCGCCGCGCTGGCGTTCTCCTATGGCACGGCGCGCTGGGACTTCATGCTGATCGCGCTGGTCAGCGCCTTGGGCTTCGGCCTGATCGGCTTCGTGGACGACTTCATCAAGATCAAGCTGCACCGGGCCGAGGGCCTGACGCCCAAGCAGAAGCTGGCCCCGCAGATCGTGCTGTCCATTGGCTTGGCCATATGGGCCTACCTGAACCCGAAGATCGGCTCCAGCCTGACGGTGCCCTTCTTCAATGTGGAGTGGAACCTGGGCTGGTTCTACATCCCGGTGATGGTGTTCGTGCTGGTGGGCACGGTGAACTCCGCCAACCTGCTGGACGGCCTGGACGGGCTGCTGGGCGGCTGCGGCATGCTGGACTTCGCGGCCATGGCGCTGATCTGCGTGGCGATGGCGGCGGCCAATCCCGCCGAGGCGGACAACCTGCTGAACGTGGCCATCTTCGCCGGGGCCATGGTGGGCGCGCTGCTGGGCTTTTTGCGCTACAACTCCCACCCCGCCCGGGTGTTCATGGGCGACGTGGGCTCGTTCTTCATCGGCGGCGCGCTGGTGGGCATGACGCTGGTCACCCGGCTGCCGGTGATCGCGCTGGCGATGGTGCTCTCCAGCCTGTCAGACCTGATCCAGTTCGCCTACTTCCGGGCGACCCACGGCAAGCGGTTCTTCAAGATGGCGCCGCTGCACCACCACTTCGAGCTGAGCGGTATGGCGGAAACGCAGATCGTGGCCATGTACTACATCGGCACCGCGGTGCTGTGCCTGCTGTCGCTGCTGGGGTTTGTCGCATAGCCAATTGACAATGGGGAATTGGGAATCGTGAATCACTGGCTGCCATATGTCGAAAGGGGAGAGATCCCATTTCATTCGCGGCGCGCCGATGCTTCGGCCTTGCCGCGAAATGTACGGCGCCCGGCGGTTGGTTCCCGGTTCCCCATTCCAAATTCCATGAAATGAATGATTACCCAAAAGGGGGGGCTCCGTGATGATGAAAGACAAAAAGGTTCTCGTATTTGGCATGGCCCGCAGCGGCATCGCGGCGGCAAAGCTGCTGCTGCTCAGGGGCGCGAAGGTGTCCATCTGTGACGCCAAGGAAGAGGCGGATTTTGAGGGCGCGCTGGACGAGCTGAAGGCCGCCGGCGCGGAGTTCCACCTGGGGGAGAAGCACCCGGAGAACCTGCTGGAGGGCTATGACGCGCTGCTGATCAGCCCCGGCATCCCGGTGGAGCACCCCGCCGTGGAGCGGGCGAAGGCGCTGGGCATCGAGGTGATGGGCGAGGTGGAATACGCCTACCGCGAGGCCAAGGGCCAGCTGCTGGCCATCACGGGCACCAATGGCAAGACCACCACCACGTCCCTGCTGGGCGAGATCTTCAAGAACGCCGGCAAGCGCACCTTCGTGGTGGGCAACATCGGCACGCCCTACAGCGGCGCGGTGCCGGAGATGAAGCCCGGCGACGTGACCGTGTGCGAGATCTCCTCCTTCATGATGGAGACCTCCTCGGAGTTCCACCCCAGCGTGTGTGCGGTGCTGAACATTTCCGAGGACCATCTGAACCGGCACAAGACCATGGAGCGCTACATCGCCCTGAAGGAGCGCATCTTTGAAAACTGCAAGGGCGACGACGTGGTGGTGCTGAACTATGACGACCCCGTCACCCGGGACATGGCGAACCGCGTGCACAGCCGCGTGGCCTGGTTCTCCTCCCGCAACCCGGTGCCCTTCGGCGCGTTTGTGCGGGACGGGATGATCGTCTACGGCTCGCCCGAGGACTGCAAGCCCATCTGCGAGGCGAAGGAGGTCTACATACCCGGCGAGCACAACCTCAAGAACGCCCTGGCGGCCACGGCCATGGCCCTGGCGGCGGGCGTGCCCGCGCCGGTGATCCGCCACACGCTGCGCACCTTCAAGGGCGTGGAGCACCGAATCGAGTTCGTCCGGGAGCTGGACGGCGTGCGCTTCATCAACGACTCCAAGGGCACCAACGTGGACTCCACCATCCAGGCCGTCCGGGCCATGGACCGGCCCACGGTGCTGCTCCTCGGCGGCTCTGACAAGAACTCGGACTTCGCGCCGCTGTGCGAGGAGATCCTCAAGCGGCCCATTTCCCGGGTGGTGTTGATCGGCGCGACCGCCAAGAAGATCGAGGACGCGCTGGAGAAGGGCGGCTATCACGCCTGGACCCACGCGGGCAGCGACTTCAGGAAGGCGATCGAGATGGCCTTCGAGCAGGCCAACGCCGGCGGCGCGGTGCTGCTGTCGCCCAGCTGCGCCTCCTTCGACATGTTCCATGACTACGAGGAGCGCGGCCGCATCTTCAAGGACATCGTGAACAGCCTGGAGAGCAGACGGGCTTGAACCTCCGGCCCGCCATCGGGGCCAATGAGGCGCGCAAAGGCGCGCTGAGAAGTACGAGGCGGCGGGGGCTGGGCGGCGTGGATCGCGGCCTGGCCACCTGCTTTGCGCTGCTGATGGCCATCGGCCTGGCGACGCTGTACGCCGCCAGCTACTACAACGCCCAGGACAACGGCGGCGCGCTGTCGGAGGTCACCTCCCAGCTGTTCGGCATGGCCGTGGGCGCGGTGGCCATGGCGGTGCTGCTGCGCGTGGACTACCGCGCGCTGGCGAAGCCCTGGCTGTGCGGGGGACTGCTGGCGGCCAGCTTTGTGATGCTGGCGCTTGTGGCGATCCCCGGCATCGGGCGGATGCTGAACGGCTCCCGGCGCTGGCTGAAGCTGGGACCGGTGAGTTTCCAGCCGTCGGAACTGGGCAAGTACGCCATGATCCTGTACCTGGCCAAGGCTCTCAGCGGCAGGCACCGGGATGTGACCCGCTTCTTCCGGGGGCTCGTGCCGCTGTTCGTGCTGCCGGGGCTGATGTTCATGCTGATCCTGCTCCAGCCGAACCTGTCCACGGCGGGCAGCGTGCTGATCGTCACCGCCGTGATGGTGATGATCGCCGGGGCCCGATGGCTGCATCTGGGGCTGATCGGCGCGGCGGGCGCGGGGCTGGGGACGTTCTACGCCCTGTCGGAGGGCTATCGGAAGGCGCGGCTGATGTCCTTCACCCACCCCTTCGACTTCATGACCAACGAGGGCTACCAGCTCTCCCAGTCGCTGCTGGCCTTCGGCTCCGGCGGGCTGTTCGGCATGGGCGTGGGCATGGGGCGGCAGAAGTTCGCCTTCCTGCCCTACCCGGAGTCGGACTTCATATTCGCCGTGGTAGGGGAGGACCTGGGCTTCGTGGGCTGCGTGGCCGTGCTGGCGGTGTTCGCTGCCTTCCTGTTCTTCGGGCTGCGGGTGGCCATGCGCTGCGAGGACCGCTTCGGCAGCCTGCTGGCGGGGGGCATCACCTGCATGATCGGCGTGCAGTGCGTGCTGAACGTGGCCGTGGTGATCGGCGCGATGCCCACCACGGGACTGCCGCTGCCCTTCTTCAGCGCCGGGGGCACGTCCATATCGATATTGATGGCCGCCGTGGCGGTGCTGATGAACGTGTCCAGGGAGTGGAACCGCGCCCTGTAGGCTGCGGCTCGACTCGTAGCTGGCCGAAGGGCCTGTAAGGAAAAGATGATTCAACCGCCGGGAGGGGATACGATGCCGGGAAAGCGCAAGAAGAAAAAGCGGCGCTCAATACTGCCCTGGGTGGTGTCGGTCGCCGTGCTGGCGCTGGCGCTGGCGGTGCTGCTGGTGAACGTGGTGTTCGTCGTGCGGCGCGTGGACGTGGTCGGCGCTGGGGAGCTCTCCGACGCCGAGGTGCTGCGGCTGTCCGGCATCCACCTTGGCGCGCGCATCAACCGGGTGGACGAGGCCCACGTGCGCACCAGCGTGGAGAGCACGGGCCTGCTGGCCTTCGTGAGCCTGGAGCGCAGGATGCCCAACCGGCTGGTGCTCACCGTGCGGCCCCGGACCCGGGACGCGCTGATCCTGCTGGCGGGCAAGATACTGGTGCTGGACTCGGACGCCTACGTGGTGGAGATCACCGACCGGGTCCCCGGGGACAGCATGCCCTACGTGACGGGACTGAAGGCCTCCTACTACGCGCTGGGGCGGCAGCTGGACACGGCGGACGGTCGCTGCGGCTGCATGAAGGCGGTGCTGGAGGCGCTGAAGGCCAACGGCGCGACGCGATACGTGTCGGAGCTGAACGTGGCCGCGACGGCGGACCTGCGCATCATCACCCGCACGGGCATGACGGTGCTGCTGGGCAATTCCGACAACATGAACGCCAAGATCGCCTGGATGGCGGGGGCGCTCGCCGACCTGGAGGCCCGGGGACAGACCACCGGGCGGCTGGACGTGTCCAGCGGCACGAAGGCGGACTACACACCGGCGCCGACGCCTCAGGAGGAGGCCGAGGCCGCGGAGGACACCGCCGAAGCCGAGCCCGCCGCGGAGGGCGTCGAACCGGCGGCGGCGGAGTCCGCCGGGAGTTAAGCCGAGGTAGAAATGGTGTGACAAAGCCTTGCCGCAAATTTGAAACTATTTTGAAAACTGCGGAAAAACGCGAATTTCGGCGGTTTCGGATTTGCATATCGACTCGAATCCTTGTATAATACGGGTAAGTTGGTATGGATATACGGTAAGTAGGTATGGTATGAGCGAACATAGGAATAGGGTGGGTCGACTACAGATATGAAAACGCAAATTGCTGCCATAGAATTTGGGACCTCCAAAATCGTCACGGTAATTGCGCAGAGCGGAGGCATGGACCGCCTGGACATCATCGGCTCGGGCACGGTGCCCTACGACGGCTATTCGGACGGCGACTGGAACACGCCGGGCCAGATGATACAGCGCGTGCGCGATTCCATTGCCGCGGCGGAGCTGGAGGCCAACTCCAAGATCAAGGAGATCTACGTGGGCGTTCCCGGGGAGTACATCCACGTGCTCACCTGCGAGAGCGAGGTGGACCTGCCGGAGGGCTCCGTGGACGAGGCGGCGATCAACGCCGTGCAGGACGCCGCGGCGGACAAGCTGAACATCGCCCAGTCCGGCGGCCTGGTCATGCACCGCTCCCCGTCCTGGTTCAAGGTGGACGGCGGCAAGAAGACCATGACGCCCGGCGGGCGCGGCTCCAAGCTCAGCGCCATGACCACGTTCATCATCGCCGACCCGCAGTTCATCGAGGACGTGTCCGAGATGCTGGGACGCCAGAACATCGCCATACTGGGCTTCCTGTCCAGCACCCTGGGCGAGTGCCTGCTGATGCTCTCCCTGGAGGAGCGCGACCGGGTCTCCCTGCTGATCGACGCGGGCTACCTGAACACGGAGTTGAGCGTGGTGGAGGGCGACGCCATCGTCTATCATGCCATACTGCCCCGGGGCGGCGGGCACATCACTGCCGATCTGGCCACCGAGCTGCGCATACCGATGCGCGCGGCGGAGCAGATTAAGCGCAACTATGTATTCAACCCGGATGAGTTCGACACGAACTCCTTCTCGGAGGTGTTCGATGATTCCGGCCGGCGCATGACCTTCCCTCGGGAGAATGTCAGTAAGATCGTGGAGGCCAGCTTCGACGAGCTGGCGGACATGATCGACATGACCGTGCGCAACGACGTGGAGCCCCTGCTGGGCAAGCGCTCCCAGGTGTTCCTCACCGGCGGCGGCATCGCGCTGATGCGCGGCGCGCGGGAGGCGCTCGCGGCCCGCATCAACCGGCCCGTGAAGGTCTCCACGGCGAAATCATCCAAGCTGAACAGCCCGGTCTTCTCGGCCGCGCTGGGGCTGGCGGACCTGGTGTTTGACTCCATCGAGAGCCAGGGAACCCAGGACGAACGGCTGACCAGCCGCCTGAAGAACCTGTTCGGCCGGAGCTGACGACGGTTGACAAAAACTACCAATACACTGACGAGGGGGATGCCTTGTGCTGGAATTTGAGATGGATATGGAAAACAAGAACGTGACTGAGGAAGAGAACACCAATTTTGCCGCGATTAAGGTCATCGGCGTGGGCGGCGCGGGCACCAACGCGGTCAACCGCATGGTGGATTCCGGGCTGCGCGGCGTGGACTTCATCGCCGTGAATACCGATAAGCAGGCGCTGGCCCTGTCCAAGGCGCCGATGCAGATCCAGATCGGCGAAAAGCTGACCAAGGGCCTGGGCGCCGGCGCGAACCCCGAGGTGGGCCAGAAGGCCGCCGAGGAGAGCCGCGAGGAGATCGCCAACACCATCAAGGGCTCCGACCTGGTGTTCGTGACCTGCGGCATGGGCGGCGGCACCGGCACCGGCGCGGCGCCCGTCATTGCCGAGACCGCCCGCGAGCTGGGCATCCTGACCATCGGCGTGGTCTCCAAGCCCTTCCTGTTTGAGGGCCGCCAGCGCATGAAGAACGCCGAGGCCGGCATCGAGCGGCTGAAGGCCAGTGTGGACACCCTGGTGGTTGTCCCCAACGACCGGCTGCTGTCTGTGGTCACCAAGGGCACCACGATGACCGAGGCCTTCCGCATCGCCGACGACACCCTGCGCCAGGGCATCCAGGGCATCTCCGACCTGATCGCCGTGCCTTCCCTGATCAACCTGGACTTCGCGGATGTGCGCACCGTGATGCAGTCCCGCGGCCTGGCCCACATGGGCATCGGCACGGGCAAGGGCGAGAATCGCATGGTCGAGGCCGCGAAGCAGGCCATTTCCAGCCCGATGCTGGAGACCTCCATCGACGGCGCGCGCGCGGTGCTGATCAACATCACCGGCGGCACGGACACCTCCATCATCGACATCAACGAGGCGGCCCAGCTGATCACCGCCGCGGCCGATCCCGAGGCCAACATCATCTTCGGCGCGGGCATCGACGAGTCCCTGGATGACGAGGTCAAGATCACCGTCATCGCCACCGGCTTCGAAAAGCCCTCCTTCACTCAGGCACGTCCCTCCGTGGGTCTGGGCCTGGATGATCGCGCTGAAACCGCCGAGCCCGAGCAGGAGCGCGCGCCCCGCGCCTCCCGCTACGAGGAGGAGCCCGTCTCCCCGATCTTCGAGCGCCGCGCGCGCCCGGAGCGCCCCGTGCGGGAGAGCTCCGACACCGGCTATGAGCAGCGGGAGCAGCGCCGCGCCGAGCGGCAGCAGACCCGCCGTCCCCGCGTGTACCAGGAGGACGGTCAGGAGCCCCGCCAGAGCCGCCGCGGCTTCACGCCGGACGTGCCCAGCTTCATGAAGAAGAAGTAATGCCGATCGCGGCCCGGTAAACCCAAAAACAAACCAACAGGCGATGGTCTGAAAAGACAGAAGTCGGATTGACGTTCTGTAAAAACAGACCATCGCCTGTTTGTTTTGCTTGACAAAAAACGAGCGCGCTTGGTACAATAGACTGATAAGAGAGCCGCAGAGCACAACGGTTTTGCGCCGCGGCTCGCCTGGAGGAATGAAAGATGTATCTGATCGTGGGCCTGGGCAACCCGGGCCGAAAGTACATGCACACCCGGCACAACGTGGGCTTCGACGTGGTCGAGGTGCTCTCCCAGAAGTACGACATCCCCATCCAGCGCCTGCGCTGCAAGGCGGCGGTGGGGGAGGGGACGATCCGCGGCCAGCGGGTGGCCCTGGCGCAGCCCCAGACCTTCATGAACCTGTCCGGGGAGAGCGTGGTGCAGCTGTGCAACTGGTACAAGCCTGAAAACGACCACCTGATCGTGGTCTTTGACGACGTGGACCTGCCCGAGGGCAAGCTGCGGTTCCGCACCAGCGGCAGCGCCGGTACCCACAACGGCATGCGCAACATCATCTACCTGCTGGGCCGGGAGGACTTCCCCCGCCTGCGGGTGGGCATCGGACGCCCGCCGGAGGGCTGGGACATGAAGGACTGGGTCCTTGCGGGGTACAACACCCCGGAGCTGCGCCAGACCATGTTCGACGCCTACATGGGCGCGGCGGACGTGATCGCCGAGCTGATCGCAAACGGCGTGGAGCCGGCGCGGCAGCTGCTGGCGAAGATCAATGGGAAATAAAGGATCGGTATAGAACCATATGCAGGATACGAATTGGCGGCTGGACTGTCTGTTTGAGCCCCTGGAGCGCCTGGAGGCCTTCGGGAAGCTGACCCATGCCCTGGAGAGGCCGGAGGTCTGTGCCCTCTACGGGCCGGACGACGCCCAGAGGGCCCATCTGCTGGCGGCGGCGGCGCGAAAGCTGGACCGGCCGCTGCTGGTGATCGAGCCCAACGACGTGGCCGCCGCCCGCATGACGGAGGACCTGGGCGTGCTGCTGGGCGGCGCGGCCCGGCAGCTGCCCGCCCGGGACATCAGCTTCCTCAAGACGGCGGCCTCCAGCCGGGATCTCTCCATGCGGCGCATCGAGGCCCTGGGCGACTGCCTCACAGGCGCCGCGAAGGCGCTGGTGCTGGGCGCGGACGCCATGCTGTTCCGGCTGGCCCCGCCCACCCAGTTCAGGGAGCGGATCATCGAGCTTCGCGAGGGCGACGTGATGGAGCCCTCGGAGCTGATGGCGCGGCTGGTGGCGGCGGGCTACGAGCGGGTCCACCTGGTGGAGGCCCGGGGACAGTGCGCCCTGCGCGGCGGCATACTGGACGTGTACCCCGTGGGCAGCCCCAACGCCCTGCGCGTGGAGTTCTTCGACGACGAGATCGACTCCGTGCGCAGCTTCGACGTGATGACCCAGCGCTCGATCTCCCGCCGGGAGTCCGTGCGGCTGTATCCGGCCCAGGAGATCCTGCTGGACAGCGACGCGCGAAGCCGGGCGGAGGCGACGCTCCAGGAGATTCTGGAGAGCCCCGCGGCCTCGGCGGCTGCCGACCGCCAGGCGCAGATCGAGCAGGAGTTCAACCTGATCCCCTTCGACGAGTTCCTGAGGCTCGCCAGCGAGGAGGAGTCCGAGGACGGGGAGGCGGCCAGGCGCGCTCGCAAGAAGCGGGCCCGGGCCGTGGTGGACACGCCCGCCCGGGTGGTGTCCGGCTCCGCGCTGCGGCGCAACTTCGGCGGCGTGCTGGAGGCGCTGCGCACGGGCCGCATGCCCGACGGCGCGGATTCGCTGCTGCCGGTGCTGCTGGGCTACGACCACACCCCGGCGGACTACCTGGACAACCCCATCATCGTTTTCGACCAGACGGACCGGCTGCGGGAGCGCTGTGAAAACCGGTATCTGGAGTTCAAGGAGCGCTACAACGACGCCCTGGAGCGGCAGGAGGCGCTGCCCTGCCAGGCCGATCTGCTGCTGAGCTACGACGACCTGCTGGAGCGGCTCAAGGACAGGACGCGGCTTCTGACCAACCTGTTCATGCGCACCGAGCAGGACTTCCAGCCCACGGAGCTGATCAAGCCGGAGTGCCGCAACGCCCCGGCCTACCAGGGCAACGTGAAGGAGCTGGCCCGGGACCTGAACCGCTGGAAGGCGGAGGGCTGGCAGGTGGCGCTGCTGGCGGGCGGCACGGCCCGCGGCGAGCGCCTGCAGGGCGCACTGGACACCCAGGGCAGCCCCGCGCCGTTCGTGACGGAGCTCCCGAAGAGCCTCGGGTCCGGAGAGCCGCTGATCCTGCCCACCACGCTGAACCGAGGCTTCGTCTACCCGGAGATCCGCTTCGCGCTGATCGCGGAGTCGGACATCTACGGCGTCAATCGCCAGCGGGCCCGCAGCCGGGCCACCAGCGGCGAGAAGATCGCTGCCTTCACGGACCTGAAGGTCGGCGATTACGTGGTGCACGAGAACCACGGCATCGGCCAGTACATGGGCATGGTGCGGCTGGCCAGCGACGGCACCTACCGGGATTTCCTGCACATCCGCTACCAGGGCTCGGACAAGCTGTACGTGCCCACGGACCAGCTGGACCGAGTGCAGAAGTACATCGGCAGCGAGGGCGAGGCCCCGAAGCTGAACCGGCTGTCCGGCGGCGAGTGGCAGCGCCAGAAGAGCAAGGTGCGGCAGAGCATCCAGGCCATCGCCTCGGACCTGCTCCAGCTCTACGCCCAGCGGGAGTCCATCCCCGGCTACGCCTTCGACCCCGACACCCCCTGGCAGCGGGAGTTCGAGGACAGCTTCCCCTACGAGGAGACGCCGGACCAGCTGGCCGCCATCGAGGACATCAAGCGGGACATGGAGAAGCCGAAGATCATGGACCGGCTGCTCTGCGGTGACGTGGGCTACGGCAAGACCGAGGTGGCCCTGCGGGCCATCTTCAAGTGCGTGATGAGCGGCAAGCAGGCCGCCATGCTGGCCCCGACCACCATATTGGTGCAGCAGCACTACGCCACGATGCTGAACCGCTTCTCGGGCTTCCCCATCCGGGTGGAGACCATCAGCCGCTTCAAGACGGCGGCGGAGCAGAAGCAGATCATCGAAAAGCTCAAGACAGGCGAGATCGACGTGGTGGTGGGCACCCACCGGCTGTTGGCGAAGGACGTGCAGTTCAAGGACCTGGGCCTCCTGGTGGTGGACGAGGAGCAGCGCTTTGGCGTGACCCACAAGGAGGCCATCAAGCAGATGAAGCGCTCGGTGGACGTGCTGACGCTGACGGCCACGCCCATTCCCCGCACGCTGCACATGTCCATGGTGGGCATCCGCGACATGAGCCTGCTGCAATCCCCGCCGGAGGAGCGCTATCCGGTGCAGACCTACGTGGTGGAGTACTCCGACGGCCTGGTGCGCGACGCCATCCTGCGGGAGCTCAGCCGCGGCGGCCAGGTGTACGTGCTCCACAACCGGGTACAGACCATCGAGGTCATGTACACCCGGCTCAAGAAGCTGGTGCCGGAGGCCCGCATCGCCATCGGCCACGGCCAGATGCGGGAGCACGCCCTGGAGGACGTGATGCTGGACTTCTACGACGGCAAGTTCGACGTGCTGCTGTGCACCACCATCATCGAGGCCGGGTTGGACGTGCCCCGGGCCAACACGCTGATCGTCTGCGACGCGGACCGCTTCGGACTGAGCCAGCTGTACCAGCTGCGGGGCCGCGTGGGCCGCAGCAACCGCCTGGCCTACGCCTACCTGACGGTGAACCCCAGCAAGGTGCTCACGGAGTCGGCGGACAAGCGCCTGGCGGCCATCCGGGAGTTCACGGAGTTCGGCTCCGGCTTCCGCGTGGCCATGCGGGACCTGGAGATCCGCGGCGCCGGCAACCTGCTGGGCAGCGAGCAGAGCGGCTTCATGGCGTCGGTGGGCTATGACCTGTATGTGAAGATGATCGAGGAGTCCGTGCGGGAGATGCGCGGCGACGTGTCCCAGGACGACATCGAGACCCGCATCGACCTGAAGATCGACGCCTACCTGCCCCAGGAATACATCGCCAACGACCTGCTGCGGGTGGAGATGTACAAGAAGATCGCCACCATTCGCAACCGGGAGAACCGGGACGATTTGATCGACGAGCTGATCGACCGCTTCGGTGATCCGAACCGCCCGGTGATGAACCTGATCGACACCGCCCACCTGAAGGCGCTGTGCGCCCGGCTGGGCATCGACTACGTGACCATGCGCGGCGACGAGCTGATGATGCGCTTCAGCATGGCGGCGGACATCGACTTCATGCGCGTGCTCACCGCGGTGAAGGAACAGCCGCAGTACCTGCGCGTGAAGCCCATCAACCCGCCGGAGCTGTACTACTACGAGCGGGGCAAGGAGCCGGAGGAGCTGCTGCGCGGCGCCGTGAAGGTGATGGAGAAGGTCGTGGCCGCGTTCGAGGCCACGGCGGGTGAGGAAACGGAAGAAGAATCTTAAGTGAAGGAGTGGGTGGGATGAAGCGGTTCTGTGATGCCGTGAAGCGGGTGCCCTGGTGGGGCTGGGCCTTCGGCGTCGGATTTTTCGCGCTGCAGCGCGTCATGTACAGGCTTGGCGAATGGCTCAGCCGCGTGCTGGGAACGGTTTCCTATGCCTTTGAGTGCAAGATCGCGCCGATCGACGATTTGTTTCCCCTCGTGCCGGCGTGGGTGCTGATCTATGTGGTGGTTTCCTATCTGTTCTGGGTCAGCGGGCCCATCGTGGCCTCGCTGACGAAGCGGCGGAATTTCGTCAACTACATCTTCGGCCTGACCCTCGCCATGTTCGTGGGCTGCCTGTTCTTCGCCTTCATGCCCACCTTCATGGACCGGACCAAGGAGGGCCTGATGTCCGTGGCCGACCGGCCGGGCTTCTGCAACGCGATGCTGGCGTGGGTATACTCGGCGGACGGCAGCGAGCGGGCCTTCAACCTGTTCCCATCGTACCATTGCCTGCTCAGCGCCTACTGCTACCTGGGCATACGGAAGCAGCCGGAGATCTCCAAGGGCTACAAGGTCTTTGCCGTCGTGCTGAACGTGCTCATCTACGCCTCTACGCTGTACACCAAGCAGCACTACATCATCGACGTGTTTGGCGGCGTGGCCATCGCCGTCGCCTGCTACGCCCTGACCGAGCGCCTCAACCCCGGGAAGAAGTGGGAATGACGTCCGAGTGCGAATGATGTCCTGTGTGGGTTTGGAAGTAGAGGTAACTTGGAATTTGCGAAGCAAATTCCAAGTTCAGGCAACAGTCAATAGGCAACAGTCAATAGGCAACAGTCAATAGGCAACAGTCAAAAGGCAACAGTCAAAATGTGGCTACCGCGCTTTATCAAGGAATTGACTGAAAACGCGGAAGCGGCTTTCTGACTAATGCCTGTTGCCTGATGCCTGTTGACTCAGATAAATTCCAAGTGAACTGAAACCAGTGCCGAAAGGAGGTTTTCCCATGTCCCACGGTTTTCTGCCCGTGAACGCGAAGGAAGTGCGCCAGCTGGGCTGGGACGCGCCGGATTTCGTGTACGTCACCGGCGACGCCTATGTGGATCACCCCTCCTTTGGGCTGGCCATCATCAGCCGGGTGCTGGAGGCGGCGGGCTATCGCGTGGCGATGCTGCCCCAGCCGGACTGGCACAGCTGCGAGCCCTTCAGGGAGTACGGCAGGCCGAGAATCGGCTTCCTGGTCACGGCGGGCGTGATCGACTCCATGGTGAACCACTACACCGCGGCGAAGAAGAAGCGCTCCGAGGACGCCTATTCCCCGGGTGGCAGGGCGGGGTACCGGCCGGACCGGGCCACCATCGTCTACTGCAACCGCATCCGGGAGGCCTTCGGCGACGTGCCCATCGCCATCGGCGGGGTGGAGGCGTCGCTGAGGCGGTTCGCCCACTACGACTACTGGGACGACCGGGTGCGCAACTCCATGCTGGTGGACAGCGGCGCGGACGTGCTGATGTTCGGCATGGGGGAGCGGAGCGTGCTGAAGGTGGCCGAGTGGATGGCCTCCGGGCGGGACTATTCCGAAATGCGGATTCCCGGCACCTGCGTGATGGCGGGGGAGGTCCCCGGGGGATTCGTCGAGATCCAGCCCATGGAGGTCGTGGCGAAGGATAAGCGGGCCTACGCCGAGGCCTTCAAGGTGCAGTACGACCAGCAGGACCCGGTGCGGGGCAAGCCCATCGCCCAGAAGCACGGCAAAAAGTGGATGCTTCAAAACGTGCCGGACATGCCGCTGACCGAGGCGGAGCTGGACGCGGTGTACGCGCTGCCCTACGCACGCACGTACCACCCGATGTATGCGAAGGCGGGCGGCATTCCCGCCATCGAGGAAGTGAAGTTCTCCATCGCCTCGGTGCGGGGCTGCTTCGGCGCGTGCAGCTTCTGCGCGCTGACCTTCCACCAGGGGCGCATCGTCACCGCCCGGAGCAAGAAGAGCATCGTGGAGGAGGGCCGGCTGTTGACCCGGCAGCCCGGCTTCAAGGGCTACATCCACGACGTGGGCGGCCCCACGGCCAACTTCCGGCGGCCCGCCTGCGACAAGCAGCTGAAGGTCGGGGCCTGCGCCCACCGCCAGTGCCTGTTCCCGAAGCCCTGCCCGAATTTGAAGGCCGACCACCGGGAGTACATCGACATCCTCCGGGAGCTGAGGAGCCTGCCCGGGGTCAAGAAGGTGTTCATCCGCTCGGGCATCCGCTTCGACTACCTGCTGGCGGACAAGAAGAACAACTTCCTGCGGGAGCTGGCGGAGCACCACGTCTCCGGACAGCTGAAGGTCGCCCCGGAGCACGTCAGTCCGAGGGTGCTGCACTACCTGGGCAAGCCGGAGGTGGAGGTCTACGACACCTTCGTGCGGCGCTACAAGCAGGTGAACGAGGCCCTGGGCCTCAAGCAGTACCTGGTGCCCTACTTCATGTCCAGCCACCCGGGCTGCACGCTGGACGATGCCATCGCGCTGGCGGTGTACATGAAGCGCACCGGCCAGCACCCGGACCAGGTGCAGGACTTCTATCCGACCCCCGGCACGCTGTCCACGGCCATGTTCTTCACGGGGCTGGACCCGAGGGATATGACCGAGGTCTACGTGCCCCGGGACCCCGACGAGAAGGCCATGCAGCGGGCGCTGATGCACTACTTCAAGCCCTACAACCGGGAGCTGGTGCTCAAGGCCCTCAAGAAGGCAGGCCGGGAGGACCTGATCGGCTGGGGCGGCGACTGCCTCATTCCGCCCTACGAACGCAGGGAGAAGGGCGGCGGGCCGCAGGCGAAGGAAAAGCGGCAGGCGCCGGATGACCGCGCCGCGAAGCGCGGCGGCGACCGGGACGGCGCGAAGGCCCGAGGCGGACACAAGGACCCTCAGAACCGGGGCAGGAACGGTCCCGGGAAGGCGGCCGGCCCGCGAGGCGGCGGCGCGCCGCGGGGACGGCCGGAGGAAAGGCCCCGCAAGCATCCTCCGAAGGGCGGCGAACGGCGCCACAGGGGATGAGCTTTCATACTTAACCACCGGGAATGGGAGGCATAGCGATGAAAAAAGGCGATGTGAGGCGCGTGCAGATACTGGACGCGGCGGAGGAGCTGTTCCTGAGGCAGGGCTACGATCGCACCTCTGTGCAGGACATACTGGACGCCCTGGGCATGTCCAAGGGCGGCTTTTACCACTACTTCGACACCAAGGAAGCGGTGCTCCGGGCGGTCAGCGAGCGGCACGCCCTGGCCCGCTTTGACAAGGCGAGGTCGGAACTGAACGACGCGCGGCGCGGTCCAATCGACAGGCTGAACCTGCTGCTGTCCATGGCGAACCTGTTTGAGGCGGAGGACGCTCCCTTCGCCGCCATGCTGCTGAAGCTGTGCTACATGGACGGGGACGCCGCCATGAACGTGCACCGCAGGCGCATCCTGGTGGAGCAGCTCACGCCGCTGGTGGACGCCGTGATCGCCGCGGGCGTGGACGACGGCAGCTTCCATTCCCGACACCCGATGGAGATCGGGCGGCTGCTGGTGCTGCTGGCCGTGGACGTGAACGACGAGGTGTGCGCGCTGCTGGCCGAGCAGGTGGAGAACCCGGACGTGATGCTCAAGCTGCTGGAGCTGCTGAACACCTGGCGGGAGAGCACCGAGCTGCTGGCCGGCGCGCCCTACGGATCGGTGCAGCTGTTCGACGCGGGCCGGATGATGGCCGCTTGGCAGGCGGCGCTGGAAAACCTTGGGCCAATGGAGGACAGGACATGATGAAGAGATGGCTTTGCGCCATGCTGGCGCTGGGAATCGCGCTGGCGCTGCTGGTTCCGGCGATGCCGGCGCTGGCGGAGGCGAGCGACGCCGGTGAAGGCGCGGCGGCGGAGGATGTTCAGGCGGATGCCGAAGCCGGGGCTGAGGCCGCTTTGGCGGAAGGCGTTGACGCGGCGGAGGACGATGGGCACGAGGCCGCCTCCCCGGAGGACTCGGCAGACGGCGGGGACGCCCAGCCGGAACAGGCCGACGAGACTGACGCGGCTGAGGAGGCCGAGGAGGTCCGCCTGCCGCTGACCGGCGTCAAGATCGGCATCGACCCGGGACACCAGGCCCACGGCAACAACGAGAAGGAGGCCGTCGCCCCGGGCAGCAAGGAGAAGAAGGCCAAGGTCACCTCGGGCACCGCCGGCGTGAGCACCCGCATCCCCGAATACGTGACGGTGCTGGAGATCTCGCTGAAGCTGCGGGAGGCGCTCGAGGCCCAGGGGGCCGAGGTCTACATGACCCGGGAGACCCACGACGTGAACCTCTCCAACCAGGAGCGGGCGAAGATGATGAACGAGCTGGGCGTCGACCTGGTGCTGCGCATCCACTGCGACGGCGCGGAGAAGCGCTCAAAGAACGGCATCGCCCTGTATTGCAGCCGCTCCAACAGCATCGCCGAGGAGAGCTATCGGGCGGCGGAGGTCATACTGCCCCGGGTGTGCGAGGCGACCGGCGCCAAGGAGAACGGCATCATCAGCAACGACAACTACACCGGCCAGAACTGGTCCGAGGTGCCCTGCCTGATGGTGGAGTGCGGCTTCTTGAGCAACCCCGACGAGGACGTGAAGCTGAACGACGAGGACTACCAGTGGAAGCTGGCCGCGGGGCTGACCTACGGCATCATGGACTACATCGCGGCGCGGGACGCGCAGGAATAAGCCCACTTAACTATGTTATTTTTTCATGCAGGCTCCCCGCATAATTGACATTTTACGTCCCGGCCGGTATAATAGCTGGGTAAGCCGCTCGAAACCGGCTTAAAATGTATGTTCGGAAGGTCATTAACCCCAAGGGTTTGAACCTCCGGCTGCTGCCAAGTTTCGGCGAGATTTTTGTATAGGAGGTGCAACGCGTGTACGCAGTCATTAAGACCGGTGGCAAGCAGTACCGTGTTCAGCAGGGCGACGTTATCTTCGTAGAGAAGCTCAACGCTCAGGCGGATGAAGCGGTTACTTTCGATGAGGTTCTTCTCGTCGGTGATGCGGACCAGGCCAAGGTCGGCACGCCCGTGGTTGAGGGCGCGAAGGTCGAAGGCAAGGTGCTGGCTCAGGTGAAGAGCAAGAAGATCGTCGTCTATAAGTACAAGGCCAAGAAGAACGAGCGCAAGAAGCAGGGCCATCGTCAGCCCTACACCAAGGTTGAAATCACCGCTATCAACGGCTGATGAAGAAACCTGGCAATACCGTCACCTTCTTCAGAAGGGCTGACGGCATGTTGACCGGTTATCGGGCAGAGGGGCACACGGGCTATGCGCAGTCCGGCTCGGACATCGTCTGTGCCGGGGTCTCCGCGCTGACCCAGAGCACGCTCAACGGTTTGAAGAACGTGCTGAAAGCGCCCGTCATGTTCGATGTGGACGACCGGGAAGCCTTGTTGGAGGCGAGATTGACGCCCGAGGCCACCGAGGAACAGCTCCGGCAGGCACAGCTCCTGCTGGTGACGCTCCTGGAAGCGCTTCAGGCGATCGAGAGGAACTATCCTCGCAACGTTCGCATATTCTTCGAAGAACGGAGGTAAAGCACATGTTCATGATGAATCTTCAGCTCTTCGCTCACAAGAAGGGAATGGGCTCCTCCCGCAACGGCCGCGACAGCCATGCGCAGCGCCT
>CADCHI010000054.1 GCA_902801165.1 uncultured Eubacteriales bacterium
CCTGTCCCTTTTGTTGCATTGTTATGCGCAGGTTAAATCTCGCCCGCTCCGCCTCTCAACCCCTTCGGAGGGGTTGACTTTTCATAGTTGGTCTTTCCCACATGCGAGCCGCAAAGGGGCTTGATTCTCCCGCGCCGATGGGGTATGATGGGAGCGCGGCAAGGGCCGACGGGAAACACAGGAAAGAGGATGAATCGGGCTTGAACATCAGAAGGACCATTGTGCTCCAGTGGCTGCAAATCGCGGGCGGGCTGCTGGTATTTTCCCTTGGCGTGCACCTGACGATCTACGCCAACATCGGCCTCGCGCCATGGGACTGCCTGGGCATGGGGATCGCCCGCCACACGCCCCTCAACTACGGGCTGGCCATGACGGCGATGTCGGTGGCGATATTGCTGATCGATCTCTGCCTGCGCGAGCGCATCGGCTACGGCACCATCATCGACGCCCTGCTGACGGGCAACTTCGTCCAGATGTTCAACGACCTCAACCCGCTGCCGGAGAACCGCAGCCTGCCGCTGGGCGTCGCGGTCATGCTGGCGGGCTTCGTGTTCATGGCCCTGGGCATGTGGGTCTACATGAAGGCCGCGCAATGCTGCGGTCCCCGGGACTCCCTGCTCATCGGGCTGGGGAAGCGGCTGCCCCGGGCGCCCATCGGTGCGGTGGAGATCCTCCTGTGGGCGGCGGTGCTCCTGGCCGGATGGGCGCTGGGCGGGCCGGTGGGCATCGGCACGCTGATCAGCACCTTCGGGGCCGGGGCGGTCATGCAGCTGGTGTACAGCGCCGTGGGCTTTGAGCCGCGGACGGTGGCCCATCGGGACGCCGTCGAGGTGACGCGCCTGCTGGCCAGGGGAAAGTGAGAGCCCTGGCTGCAAAATACTGAGTTGCCCCAGGGCTACACCCCCATGTACTACGAGATCACCTCGGTCCGTTCCCTGGGCTGATGGCGGTATAAAATCAGAGAGCCCCGCGCCTGCGGAGCTCTCTTTTGTCGTTGTTCTTCGGTTCATCACGTTTCCATTGGAAATGACAACCTCTCAGTCACAGCCTGCGGCTGTGCCAGCTCCCCTGAGAGGGGAGCCAAGGGAGGATCGATCCTTGCCTCGCCCCCAATAAGGGGGAGAGGTGCCCGAAGGGCGGAGAGGGGGTTCCCTGGCTTCCCGTGAAGAGCCCTTCTACTTCAAGCCCGCTTACGCCTCGGCGGGCGCCTCTTCGTCGGCCTTTTCAGCGGCAGGCGCTTCGGCGGCGGTCGGAGCCGCCTCCTCCTGGGCCGCGGCGCGGCCCACCAGGCCGCCGGTGGTGACGTCCCGCAGCATCTTGGGGATGTCCAGGCCCACGGCCTGCTTCACGGCCTCGAAGCTCTGCAGCATGGTGCCGGCGGTGTCCCGGGCCATGGCGGACGCGCCGCCCTCGCCGAAGAGTATGATCTTCTCGGTCTTGCTCAGGGGCTCGCTGACGGACTGGGCGATGGCGGGCAGCTTGTCCACGACCATCTCCAGCATGGCGGCCTGGCCGTAGAGCTGCATGGCCTCGGCCTTGCGGCGGATGGCCTCCGCCTCGGCTTCGCCGCGCATGCGGATGGCCTCGGCCTCCTTCTGGGCCTCGTACAATTGGGCGTCGGCCTGGGCCTGGCGCTCGAACTTCTCGGCCTCCGCCTTGTACTTCAGCGCGTCGCGCTCGGCGGCGGCCTTCTCGCGGATGGTCACGTTCAGGTTCTCGCGCTCGATCTCGACCTGCTGCTTGCGCAGCTCGGTCTCCTTCTCCAGGCGGGTCAGCTCGGCGGCGGCGCGCTCCTCCTCGAAGGTCTTGCGCACGCGCTCCTTCTCGATCTCATAGGCCTGGTCGGCCTTGGCCTTCTCCTGGTCGCTGGCGATCTTGTGGGCCGCCTTCAACAGCTCCAGGTCCTTGTTCTGCTCGGAGATGGCGGCCTGGGCCTCGACCTCCGCCTTGTGGCCCTCCTGCTGCGCTTTGGCGCGGGCGATGGCGGCGTCGCGCTCCTTGTCCACCACGTTCTGGATGGCCATGGTCTCGATGACCTTGCCATCCTTGTCGGAGAAGTTCTGGATGGTCAGGTTGATGATCTCAAGGCCCATGTTGCTCATGTCGGCCATGGCGGCCTTGATGGACTCCTGGGCGAACTTGTCGCGGTTCTGCACCAGCTCGGCGATGGTCATCTGGCCGATGATCTCGCGCATGTTGCCCTCCAGCACGTCCTTGGCCAGGGCCTTGATCTGGTTGGCGTCGTAGTGCAGCAGCTGCTCGGCGGCGGTGGCGATGGACAGGTCATCCGAGCCGATCTTGATGTTGGCGACGGCGTCCACCAGCACGGAAATGTACTCCTTGGTGGGCACGGGCTGCGCCGTGCGGATGTCCACCTGCATCAGGCACATGTCCAGCTGGTCGATGCGCTCAATGGCCGGGATGTAGAATGTCGCGCCGCCGCGAACGATGCGGTAGCCGAACTTCTTGGTCGCCACACTGCCGTCCGGCGTGCGCACCTTGTAGCTGCGGCGCATCAGGCCGGAGATGATCAGGGCCGTGTCCGGCGGCGCGACCTTGTAGCGGGGGACCAGCTTGATCAGGATGATGATTGCCGCGATGACGATCAGTATGACCCACCACTTGGTCATGAGAAACTGAAGGAACAGGGAAGTATCCATGGGACTGCCTCCTCTCGGTCGGTTCTGCGGGTGGTCCACCCGCGGCTTACGAGATGAGTATAGCAGAACTACGGGAGACATTCAAGATATGGCCGCCATGTTGTCGAAAAATGATCACCACTTGTCAAAAGAGGTGCACGGAACGGCGTGGGAAATTTTACGCGGCACTTCCGGCGAAATAAAAGGATTTAACGGGCGGCAGGACGAAGATTATCGAAGCCGCAGCCGTGGATTCCCGGCGGCGGCATGGAACCGTGAAATGCGGTTCGAGGAAGGGGGACTATATCAATGGATGTTTATGGCGTGCTGCGCGTCCTTTGCGGCGCGTTTTACGGGGTGCTGTGCGTGTTCAGCGTCGTGACGGGACTGATCTACATGAGCGGCAGGCGGGCCCTCAATCCGCTGGAGCTGTCCGACGCCTTCGTGGCGAAGCTCGCCACCGAGGAAAAGAAGCGGGCCTTCGCGAAAAGGATGGGGCTCGTGACCTTCGTCGTGGGCATCGTCCAGGGCTTGACGGCCTTCTCCCTCTTCCGGGCGGACAGCCCGGCCCTCTACTGGATTGCGCTGGGCTTCACACTCTTCTCCATCGCCTCGGTGGCGTTCAAGCTGAAGGGCAAGGTCAGCGCCTTTCCCCTCGTGAAGCTCGCCGCCTACCTGGCCATACTCGCGGTGCTGCTGCTGGGCGGCACGCGGGCGGCGTTCTTCGGGGAGGAGGGCACCTATGCCGGGCAGGAGGCGGAGGCGGCGGTCGCGCCGACCTATGAGCAGATCGACCAGGAGACCGCCCGGGAGATGATGGTCCGGGCGGACGGCCACGTCGTGGTGGACGTGCGCCGGCAGGACGAATACGACGCCGGGCACATCCCCGGCGCGATCCTGGTGCCCAACGAGACCATCGGCGAGGAGATGCCGGAGGCGCTGCCCGACCTGGAGCAGGTCATACTGGTCTACTGCCGCAGCGGCAACCGCAGCAAGCAGGCCGCGGAGAAGCTGGCGGACATCGGCTACAGCAACGTGTACGAATTCGGCGGGATCATCGACTGGACGGGCGAGATCGAATACTGACGCGGGAGGATAGACGATATGGATTACAGGCAGAAGGTGACGATGGACTCCTCCGGCTTTGTGGTGCTGGCGGACTATGTGCCGGGCATCGTCCAGGAGATCCGATACTATTCCACCTATAATTTCGTCGACGAGCGGGTGGACGGCTACGAGGAGCCCTGCGCCCTGCTGACGAAGGAGGCGGCCCGGGCCCTGAAGGCCGTCAGCAACGAGGTGAGCGTGCAGGGCTACCGGCTGAAGGTGTTCGACGCCTATCGACCGGCGGGCGCGGTGAGGCACTTCGTGCTGTGGGGCATCGAGGACCTGGACCTGCGCATGAAGCCCTTCTTCTACCCCGACCTGGAGAAGCAGGAGCTGTTCAAGCAGGGCTACATCGCCAGCCAGTCCAGCCACAGCCGGGGCAGCGCCGTGGACCTGACGCTGCTGGACATGCAGACCGGCAAGGAGGTGGACATGGGCAGCCCCTTCGACCTGTTCAGCGAGGTCTCCCACCCGGATTCCCGGGCGGTGACGGAGGAGCAGTACGCGAACCGCATGTTCCTGCAGAGCGCCATGGTCCGTAACGGCTTCCAGCCCATCGACTGCGAGTGGTGGCACTTCTCCCTGCGGGACGAGCCCTATCCGGACGTCTACTTTGAGTTCCCCGTCTCCGCGCAGTATCTGAAGCGGCGGGGGTAAATATGAAGGGCAACAGAGAACCGGGAGCGGCAAGGCGCCGCTTCCGCCGGGCGGTGGCGGTCGCGTTGGCCGTGGCCGCGCCGCTGTTCAATACCAAAGTAGCAAGAGCGGAGGGCGTTGCAATGGAGCAGATCCATATTTCCGGCAGCCTGGGGAATCTCTATGGCGAGCTGCAAATCCCCGGGGACGAAGGCCCCTGGCCGCTGGTGATCATGTCCCACGGCTTTGGTGGAACCCATGCCGGACACCAGGACTACGCGAACTACTTTTCCTCCCGGGACCTGGCTACCTTCAGCTTCGACTTCTGCGGCGGCGGGTTTGGCTCGAAGAGCGATGGCACGATGCTGGAGATGTCCGTGCTGACCGAGGCGGAGGACCTGAGCGCCGTCATCGACCACTTCAAGGGCGACGGGCGCTTCGACAGGCTGCTGCTGTGGGGCGCCAGCCAGGGCGGCTTCGTCTCTGCCTGCGTCGCCGCGAAGCGGCCGGAGGACGTGGCCGCGCTGATGCTGGAATACCCGGCCTTCGTGCTCCAGGACGACGCCAGGGCCCGGGCGGACGCGGACGGCGGCTTCCCGGAGGTCGATTCCGTGATGGGCATCCGCATCGGCAGGCGCTACAGCGAGGACGCCGTCTCCTTCGATGTCTACGATGTGATCGGCGGCTATGCCGGAGACGTGCTGATCCTCCACGGCGACCGGGACGGGATCGTTCCGCTGCGCTATTCCCAGCGGGCGGCGGCGGTCTACAGCTCGGCGGAGCTGGTCGTCATGCCAGGGCAGGACCACGGCTTTGAGGGAGAGGCCCGGACCGAGGCGATGCGGCGGGAGGCGGAGTTCCTCCTGGCGCACTGACAGAATGGGGGAGGGATTGCCATGATCGTCGAATGCCCGGCGAACACCCGGCTGCAAAACTGGCTGCTCAGCCAGGGAATCCACATACTGACGGCCTGCGGGGGCCGCGGGAACTGCGGCAAGTGCGCGGTACGCGTGCTGGCGGGGGAGGCCGCGATCAACACGATGGACCGCGTCTGGTTCTCCCAGGCGCAGCTCGACGCGGGCTGGCGGCTGGGCTGTCAGGTCTATGCCAAGGGCCCGCTGACCGTGGAGCTGCCGGAGCGCAGGCCCTGAGGGACGAGGGAGCGGGCACGGCGAAGGATCGACCGCCGCGGGCCGCGGACAGCATCCATAAACGCAAAACAGCCGCCGACGGGGGCTGTTTTGCGCTCCATGCGCCGGTCGCTTGACAGGCGCGCCGCCAAAAAGTATAATATAAAGTAGCAAGGAATCCGCGACTGAGACAACATGAAAGGAAACCCCATGAGCAAGCGAAACGCGAACGCGCCCCGCGCGGGCTATACGGCGGCCGTGGAACGGCCCACCCCGGACCGGGCCATCTCCGGCAGGGGTCTTTTGGGCCTGCTGTTGACGCTGCTGCTGCCGCCGGTGGGCCTGATGATGTTATGGCATCAGGGCATATTCCGCGCCCGGGGCCGCATGCTGCTGACGGGCATCGCCACGCTGGAGATGATGGCGCTGTTCGTGGTGCTGACGCCCCACCAGGAGCTCACCGCCCGCCTGCCCGTGCCCGCTGCGCCGCCGCAGGTGACCGCCGCCCCCGAGGGGGAGACGCTGAACGCGCTGTACAACATCGAGCAGCTGCTCTACGAACAGCAGCTGGCCGAGGTCCTGGAGGCCGGCGGCAGCGCCAACGACCTGCTGACCGAGGAGGAAAAGCTGGAGGCCCAGAACGCCCAGAACGAGGCGGCCTACGAGACCATCGTCTACAGCGTGTTCAACAACGCGGTCTACTACCACGCCTCGAAGGTGTGCCGCACGCAGACCAACGGCCGCGAGCTGACGGTGCGCGACGCCCTGCGCGAGGGCATGCAGCCCTGTCCCTACTGCAATCCGGCCACCGTCACCCACTGATCGCGATGGGCAGGGACGGATACTAATCCCTGACTAAGACAAGACATTTCAGCGGTTCTTTTCCGCGTTGGCGGTGTTGAAGCCCCTTGACTTGCCGCCAGCAAGCCTGCGGGACTTCGCCTTGCCAACGCAAAAAAGCCCTCGCTGATTCAGTCTCATTTTAATCAGGTCTTAGTATCAAAATATCGAATTAAAGTCATAATTATAACCTTGATTTACCTCTTAAACCATCCTATCATATACGATAGGATGGTTCTATTCAGACAGATGGCTGAATGGGGCCGCCAGGCGCCGAAACCGGCGCTTCAGGCGGCTTTTTGATGGGTTCCGGCAGACGCTGCGCGTTTATGGCGAAGGCCGCCGGCAGGAGGGCCGTCCTCCCGGCGAAAGGCCGGGCTTGCGAGAGAAAAATCTATTGCGCGCCGCGCGGCGCCGACGGTGTCGGCGCGTCGAAGCGCGGGATCAATGTCACAGGAGGAGGCCGAGCCATGTTTTGCTCCAGATGCGGCAAGACGCTGATGCCGGAAGATACGCAGTGCCCGCATTGCGGCAGCCCCGTAGGGGAGAGCCGCTTTGAGGGAACGCCCTATACCTCGGCACAGGCGCACATCATGCCCGATACGCCCGCGGGACAGGTGTCCGCGGCCTATACCCGCACCACCTATACCACCATGCCCGAGGAGCAGCGGCAGGAAGGCGCGGTGGACAGCCGCACCACCTACCGCCCGGTCTATGACGGGGCTTCCGCGCCGGAGGACATCCGCAAGGATATGCGCGCCGCCATTGAAAGCACCGAGGACGAAGCGCCGGAGGACGTGGCGGCTGCGCCGGAGGAGCTCTCCGAGGGCGCGCTGAACACGCTGAACGCGGTGGAAGAGGAGCTGACCATGGAGAGCATGGACACCTCCGAGCTGCACACCCGGCCCATCGAGTCCACCGGCCGCGCCGGCATTTCCAGTGAGGTGGAGAGTTACATCCAGAAGCTGGAGGCGACCCAGAGCCGCCGCGCCGCTCGCCGCCGCCGCGCCTATGACGAGGGCGAGGACGCCTATGCCACGCCCCAGGAGGACGTGGTCTACGACGACACCCAGGTGAACCCCGACATCGACACCGAGCAGAGCGAGGTGTTCGACGACATCGACGAAGAGGAGTTCGACGAGATCCGCTATGGCCGCGCCATCGGCGTGAAGGATATCCTTCGGGTGGCGCTGATCATGGTGGCCGCCGCCGCGCTGATCGTGGGCGGCGTGCTGTGGTTCCGCCATATCCGCGGCAACCAGAACGCCTCCAAGATCGAGGGCGTGACCCAGTCCCTGTATGAGAGCGGCGTAGCGACCATTCGCTCCCACACCGAGGACACCTACATCAACGAGCTGGTGAACCTGTACCGCAACAACGGCGTGCTGGGCTTCACGGAGCGCATCAGCAGCGATTCCTCCGCCATTGACGCCCTGCTGCCCGAGGAGCCGGCGGTGAACGACTCGCTGTTCGTCTCCGCCCTGCAGACCATCCAGAGCAACATCGGCAACGCCATACTGATGGATGTCACCGAGGCCGACCAGACCGCCGGCGATTCCGGGCAGGATTCCGCCTCCCGCTGGCAGATCATCAACGATTCCATCGCCCAGGTGGAGAACGCCACCACCGCCCAGGAGCTGACCGCGGTGCTCAACGGCGAGCGCGTGACCGTGGCCTCGTCGCCCACGCCCACGCCTGAGCCGCAGACCACCTATACCACGCTCTCCCGCGGCGACAAGAGCGACGAGGTGCTGGAGATGCAGAACCGGCTGTACATGCTGGGCTTCCTGCTGGATGACCGCGACGGCGCCTTCGGCAGCAAGACCCAGACCGCTGTGAAGCTGTTCCAGCAGGCCGCCGGCCTGGAGCCCACCGGCATCGCCGACAACGAGACCCTGACCATCCTCTACTCCGACGACGCGCCGCGCACCGAGTACGCCCAGATCACGCCCACCCCCGCGGCGGGCGAGGCCACTCCCGCGCCGGACGACGCCATCTGACACAACTGAATCGACTGTATTGGGCGGCTGAGCATCAACCGCCCAATTTCTGTGGGAGTTGTTGATATACGCATGAAGAAAAGGATATTCGCGATCATAAGCAAAGCAGAAGATGGGGATTTAGCCAGCGCTATATTTGATTATAGTATCATGGCTTTGATAGTTCTGAGCGTCCTGTCAATCATCCTTGAATCCTATCAAGACATTGCTACAAAGTATGCTTCACTGTTTTCGGTATTTGAAGTCGTTACGGTTGCTGTATTCTCAATAGAATACATAGCAAGAATATGGACAGCGGATTTACTGTATCCGGATTCGAAGCATCCGCATGTAAAGTATGTGCTGTCGTTTATGGCGATAATGGATTTAATGGCCATTCTACCGTTTTATCTGCCATTTATTTCTGCTGACTTGCGCTTTCTGCGGATGATCAGGTTGTTTCGATTGTTCCGGCTGTTGCGAATTTTCAAGCTTGGAAGATACTTCACAGCACTACAGATTATTGTCCACGTTTTAAAGGAATCAGCCGCACAGCTGATTATATCAGTGGTAATCTGCATGTTTGTGATGCTATTTTCAGCCATTATAATGTATACTGTCGAGAACCCTGTGCAGCCTGAACAATTTCCCAATGTCATTGCGTCCCTATGGTGGGCGATATGCACGTTAACAACGGTTGGATATGGCGACGTTTATCCTATAACAACAGTCGGCAGGTTTTTTGCGGCAGTAATTAGCCTGGTTGGCATCGGAATAATAGCAATTCCAACGGGTATTATTGCCGGCGGATTTTCCAATGCGATAAGCGGTAGTGAACAGAAAAAAGAAGAAAAACACTATTGCCCATACTGCGGGAAAAGCTTGGATAAGTAATGAAATATACAAGGAGGGAAGCGCCCATGCAGACGCCCATCGTCGCGCTGATCTATGACTTTGACAAGACGCTGTCTCCCCGGGACATGGAGGAGTATTCCTTCCTGCCGGGCATTCGCGTGGAGCCGGACGTGTTCTGGGGCAAGTGCGCCGAGTTCGCCCGGGAGCACGACATGGACGGCATACTGACCTACATGTACCTGATGAAGAAGATGGCCAGCGGGGAGATGGAGCTGACCAAGGAAAACCTGATCTCCCTGGGCCGGGACGTGGCGTTCTTCCCCGGTGTGGAGAGCTGGTTCGAGCGCATCAACGCCATCGGCCGGGAGTGCGGCGTGTGCGTGGAGCACTACATCATCTCCTCCGGCCTGACGGAGATCATCCGCGGCTCGGCCATCGGCAAGTACTTCAAGGCCGTGTTTGCCGCCTCCTTCTGCTACGACGAGGAGGGGCGGGCGGTGTGGCCGTCCACGGCGGTGAACTACACCAGCAAGACCCAGTACCTGTTCCGCATCAACAAGGGCATACTGGACGTGACCAACGACCGGGACCTGAACGCCTTCACCCCAGAGTACAAGCGCCGCGTGCCGTTCTCCAACATGATCTACGTGGGCGACGGCCTGACCGACGTGCCCTGCATGAAGATGACCAAGCAGAAGGGCGGCTATTCCGTGGCCGTGCACGCGCCCGGCGCGACGGAAGTGGCCGACGACATGCTGCTGCAGGGACGGGTGGACTTCTCCGTGGAGGCCGATTATTCCGCCGGCAGCGAGATCGAAGAGGTGGTGACGCTGCTGATGCGCCGCATCCGCGCCTCCAGCGAGCTGAGCCTGCGCCACGCCGAGCAGGTGCAGCGGGCCCATCGCCGCCGGGGCAAGCACGTGCCCCTGGACATCCCCATGCGCGGCGGCCTGGTGGACGAGGACGAGATGGAATGACGCTGAACGCCCAAAAGCACCATCAGGCGCGCATCGATATCTTCATTGACAAAGCGACGCGCTCAGGCTTTCATGTGTGAAGCCTGAGCGCGTTGTTTGTAATTTGATTTATTCAGCAGCTTCCGCCTTGCTCAGCTCGCGAACAGGGCGTTGACGGTGACTGCGTCCACAACGCTCTCGGGGTCCGTGGGGTCGATGACCTCCAGGCCCAGGCCGTACTGGTCGTTCATGCGCTGCTGGAACTCGGCCACGGCCTCCAGCGTCTGCTGGTCCAGCACGCCGGGCTCAAGTCCGTCGGTGGAGAGCAGGCCCAGGCTGTACAGGCGCATCTGCAGCTGCTGGATCGTCTCGGAATCGGTGAAGGCGTCGATGGGGCCGGTGATAGTCGGGGTTTCCACCACCTCGGGGACGTCGGGCTCAGGCTCGGGCGCCTGGGTGGGCACCTCGGTGGGCTGGGCCGTGGGGGCGGGGATGCCGAACCGGGCGCTGCCCCACTGGATGTCCTCGCTGCCGCCGTTGGTGGGACGCGCGCCGACGTAGATCGTGTACACGCCCGCGGGCAGGTTCTGGGTGCTCACGGTGCGGCTGGTGTCGGTGGTGGTGCCCAGCTCCTGGCGCTCGCCGGCCTGGTTTTCCACGTAGATGGTGTAGTCCGCCACGCTGCCGTCCGCGCTCCAGCTGATGATGATGGAGCTGTCGGTCATGTAGGCGATGCCGTCCTGTTGGTAGGCCGTGCCGCCGATGTTCACCACTGGCCGGCCGATGTTGGCCACCTGGGGCTCGGGGGTGGGCACCTCCGTGGGCTCGGGCGTGGGCACCTCGGTGGGCTCCGGCGTGACCGGGACGGCCCGCATGAACGAGGCGCTGCTGAACAGCATGTCCTCCTCGCCGCCGTTTACCGGCAGCGCGCCGACGGTCAGGGTGTAGACCATGCCGGGCTCCATGCCGTTGCTGCGCAGGTTCACGACGGTCTGAGTGGTGTACTGGGGTTCGGTGATGTCGCTGCCGCTCTCGTCGGTGATGCGCACGTAGTAGCGCTCCACGTCGCCCTCGGCGGCCCAGCTGATCTGGAACGCGTCGTCCTCGATGACGATGGCGCTGCTGCCGGCGGTGACGCCCGCAACGGTGATCCGCGGCGCGGAGACCGTGCCGACCTCGGGTTCGGGCTCAGGAGTGGGGGCCTCGGTGGGCTCGGGGGTCTGCTGCGCGGGCAGCGTGAACCGCACCGTGCGCCACACGATGTCATCCCGGCCGCCGCGCGCGGGCAGCACGCCCACGCGCAGGGTGTAGACCTCGCCGGGGACCATCTGGCTGGTGTTGACGTTGAAGCTGGTGCTGTCGGTGGCCTCCCGGGACACGATGACGTTCCCGGAGCCGTCCTCCACGTAGACGTAGTAGCTGTCGATATCGCCGTCGGCCCGCCACTGCACGGTGAAGCTGCCCTCGGGGACGTTCACGGTGTCGGAGCCGACCAGGCTGTCGCCGAAGGCGATCTCCACGTCGCCCACCGCGCCGACGCCCTGCTCCTCGGGCTCGTCTTCAGGCTCGGGCTCGGGTTCGGGGGTGGGGTCCTCCTGGACTTGCTGCTCGATGCGCAGCTCGTGGTCGTAGGCGTATTCCAGCGCCTGGCGGGTCAGGTCGTCCACCTGGCCGGTGACGGCCAGGACCTCGGAGCCCTGCACGCTGTTCACCCATTCCTGGAACCGGCGCACCGCCTGGGTGGTGGCATTGCCGTAGACGCCATCCACGTCGGAGGCGTCCATCACGCCCACGGCGCTGAGCATCTCCTGCACGAAGCGGATGGATTCGGGGTCGGAATCCGGGCCGATGCTGACCTCGCCGGCGTTCTCCGGCGAATCCTCGGGCTCGTCGGTGGGCTCGGGCGTCGGCGCTTCGGTGGGCGCGGCCGTGGGAGCCTCGGTGGGCTCGGGCGTGGGAACCTCGGTGGGGGCCGGAGTGGGCGCCTCGGTGGGCGCTGCCGTCGGGGCTTCGGTGGGCGCCGCGGTCGGCGCTTCAGTGGGCGCTGCCGTCGGGGCCTCGGTGGGCTGCTCGACGCGCAGCTCGTGGTCGTAGGCGTACTCCAGGGCGATGCGGGTGCGGTTGTCCACCAGGCCGGTGACCTCCAGGGTGCCCTCGCCCTGCACGCTGTTCACCCATTCCTGGAACTGCCGGACGGCCTGGGTGGTGCCGCGGCCATAGACGCCGTCTATGCCGGATTCGCTCATCAGGCCCACGGCGCTGAGCATCTCCTGGATGTAGCGGATGGATTCGCGGTCGGAGTCCGGGCCGACGCTGATCTCCTGAGCACCCTCGGGCGTCTCGGGCTCATCGTCGGGAACGAGGGGCGCGTCCGTAGGCGCGGCGGTGGGCGCCGCCGTCGGGGCGGCGGTGGGCGCCTGGGTCGCGGGCACCGGCGTGCCATAGGGGAGCAGGTTGTGGTCCACGCAGTATTGCAGGTAGGCCAGGGTCAGCTGGTCCACCTCGCCGTTGACGGTCAGCGTCTCCTCGTCCCGCTGGGCGTTGACCCACTGCTGGAAGTCGGCCACGGCGGAGATGGTGGCGGTGCCGTAGATGCCGTCGTCGGAGCCCGCGGGCAGCATGCCGATATTGATCAGCAGCCGCTGCACGCCGCGGATGGCGTCCCGGGTGGCGTTGGCGTCGATCACGCCGTTCAGCGTCTCCACCGGGCGCGTGGTGGGCGTGGCGGTGGGCTTCGGCGTGGGGGACGGGGTGGCCGTGGGCTCGGCGGTGGCGTTGCGCAGGTCCTCCCACTCCTCCGCGTAGTAGCGCAGGAACGCCATGCTCTGGGGATCCACGGTGCCGGTGACCTCCAGCACGTCATAGCCGGCCAGCTGGTTGACCCGCTGCTGGAACCGGCGCACGGCGGAGGCGGTGCTCGCGCCGAAGCGGCCGTCGTCGGAGCCCTCGGGCAGCAGGCCCAGCGTGATCAGCTGCTCCTGCACCTCGCGCACCCGCGCGGCGGAGGAACGCTCGTTGACGGTCTGGCTGTCCTGGGGGTTGGGCGTCACCCGGGGGGTGGGGGTGGCGGTGGGCCGGACAGCGTTGGCCTCGTACAGCCATTGCAGCGTCTTGGGGCCCGCCGCGCCGTCCACCGTCAGGCGCTCCCGGGGATTGTAGCGCTGGTTGATGTAGGACTGGAAGTCCCGCACCGCCTGGCGGGTCGCGGCGTCGTAGCGGCCGGTGATCTGGGAGCTGGAGAGCCAGCCCAGGTCGGCCAGGCGCTGCTGGAGCGCGCGGATCTGCGCCTCGCTGGAATTGCCGTTGATCAGGCTGTAGCGGGCGGTGCTCCGCGGCGTGGCGGTGGGCTTCGGCGTGGCCGTGGCGGACGCCTGGTTCTGGGCCGCCTGGTACTCGCTCTCCACGTCGCCGTCATAGGTGTATTCCATCCAGGACAGCTCCGGGTCCACCAGCGCCGCGAAGGTGGGGGCCACGTAGGGGGTGGCCGTGGGCGTGGCGTCCGGGATCCAGATCTGGCTGGGGTCGAGGGTGGGCGTCTGGGTGATGTCCCGGTTGCTGTTCACCGCGCCGTTGAACAGCGTGATGACCAGCACCGCGGCGATGACCAGTACGGCCACGGCGATGCCGGCGAACAGCAGGATGCGGCGGCGTCCGCCGCCCGTGGCCTCCGCTTCCTCGACCTCCCCCGCGGATTCCGCGGCGGCGGCGGACTTGCGCTGCACGACGTAGGCCGTGCCGTTCTCCTCGAAGAAGAAGTAGCGCTTGCGGGAATCCTCGGCGCCCTCCACGCTGGCGCGCAGCTTTTGGATGCCGGCGTCAAACTCGTCCTCCATCCCGGCGACGGGCACCACGGAGCCGTCGTTCAGGCGCTGGGCGCAGTCCCGGGGCAGGTACTCGCGGATCAGCAGCGGGTTGTCCCGCTTGGTGTCCAGCGCGGCGTAGATGATGCCCGCGGCGTCCTGCCGCTTGGCGCGGCCGACCAGGAAGCGGTCGTTGTGGACCAGCGTGCCGGGCAGCAGCTGGATCTGCGGCACCGCCGCCCGGGAATCCCTGCCGCAGTGGGGGCAGACGGTCTGCCCCTCCAAATCCTCAAAGCAGTACATGCAGAGATTTTCGTATGCCATTCAGTACACCTCTTTCGATCGCGGCGGTTGCCGCCGCAGTCGGAAAATAACGCGAAGGGCAGCGCCCTCGCCATAGTGGTCAGTTCAGGAGGTTGTCCACCGCGGCCCTGACCTCGTCGAACACTTCCTCGATGCTCCGGGAGGCGTCGATGCGCTTGACGCGCTTCGGCTCGGCCTCGGCCAGGGCGTCGAAGCCCGCCTGGACCCGTGCGAAGAAGTCCTCCCGCTCGATCTCCAGCCGGTCCAGGGGCGCGCCCTTCGCCATGCGGCGGCGGGACTCCGCCCGGTCGACGGACAGCAGCAGCGTCAGGTCGGGAAACACCTGGCGGACAGCCGGTTCATTGATTTGACGCACAAAGGCCCCGCCAAGTTCACGGCCATAGGCCTGATAGGCGATGCTTGAATCCAAAAATCGATCGCAAATCACAATTTTGCCGCATTTCAGGGCCGGCTCGATGACCTCGCGCACGTGTTCCACCCGGCTGGCGGCGTACAGCAGCGCCTCGCACTCCGGGGACATGCCCTTGGAGTCCAGGCTGAGGATGACCTCCCGGATGCGCTCGGAGATGGGGCAGCCGCCCGGCTCGCGGGTGAGTACCGGCTCGAAGCCCCGGCGGATCAGGTAGTCCTTCAGCAGGCCGATCTGGGTGGACTTGCCGCAGCCGTCGCTGCCCTCCAGCGTGATGAACAGCCCCCGGGGCGCTTCGCCGCCCAGCAGCCAGCGGGACATATCCGAAACGGTGGCGAATACCTCGTCCGCCCCGGCGGCGGCCAGCTCCTCCGGCAGGCTGTAGCCGTAGTCCGCGCCGATGGCCCTTAGACCCAGTGCCTTGGCGGCCTCGATGTCAAAGCGTCGGTCGCCCATCATGCAGGCCCGGGACAGGTCCGCGCCTTCCGGCAGCGCCGAGAGGATCAGGTCCTGCTTGTCGGCGGAGTGCCGGCCCAGGCCGGTGCCGGAGATGGCGTCCAGCCAGCCCTGGATGCCGAAGTGCTCAGCGAGGCGCTCCAGCATGAAGGTCGGCTTCGCCGAGGCGATGGCCACATAGGCCCCCTGGCGGTGCAGCGCCTGGAGCAGCGCGGCGATGCCGGGGTACAGGGCGGACTCGTACAGGCCGATGTCCACGTAGCGCTCCCGGTAGACGCGGATGGCCTCCTCGGCCTCGTCGTCGGTCATGCCGCAGTATTCCACGAAGCTGTCGTGCAGCGGCGGGCCGATGAACCGGTCCAGCTGGGCCTCGTCCAGCGGCGGGCGGCCCAGCTTTTCCAGGCTGTAGGCCACGCTCCTGCGGATGCCCTCCCCGGTGTCGGCCACGGTGCCGTCAAAGTCGAACAGATAATAATCGTATTGCAAAGCCATGTGCTTTTACCTCGGTATATAATTATTCCACATTATTGTAGCAGATGAATGTGACTTTTCATGTCCGGTTATAGAAAGGTGATATGAAATTCTCCCCCGGTCCCGGCGGCCGGGAAGCGGCGGAAGGCGCGGAAAACAGAAGTTAACGAATCTTTACAATTATTTTGATATGCCGGCCCCGTGGAATATAGTATAATGGAATTGAAGGAAAGGACAGAGGACCTTTATGATCGAACGATTCCTTGTGAACCCCGGCCTGTTGGCCGCTGTCGCCGAGGGCGGCTTCGTGTGGCAGGAGCACACCAGACAGATCGTCACCGCAGCGCTGTTGAGCATGGTGCCCACCTTCGAGGGCCGCTACGCGGTGACCGTGGCGCTGGGCATGGGCATGCCGCCGGTGTTTTCCTACCTGCTGGCGCTGATCTGCTCCAGCCTGCCGGTGCCCTTCATACTGCTGCTGCTGCGCCCGGTGCTGGACTGGTTCTACACCCTGCCCATCAAGCCCGTTCGCAGCTTCGCCGCCTGGCTGGAGCGGCACGCGGCCAAGAAGCGCGCCGCCATGAACGAGAAGAACGCCAGGGGCATTCGCGGCCGGCTGTCCGCCGACGCGGCGGAGCTCCTCGCCCTGTACGTGTTCGTGGCCCTGCCCCTGCCGGGCACCGGCGTGTGGACGGGCAGCGCCATCGCCACCCTCTTCAACCTGCCCAGGGGCAAGGCCGCCCTGGCCATACTGCTGGGCAACGTCACCGCCTGCCTGATCATGACGCTCATGGCGACGGGCTTCTTTGCCATCGTATAAGTAAGTATTTCCTCAAACGCACGCACAATCGAAAGGAGAGGTCAACATGCGCTTTGAACTTCTGCACCCCGCGGACCAGCTGGTGATGATCATGAACCGCATCTACTACTACGGCATGACCACCACCTCCGGCGGCAACCTGTCCATCAAGGACGACAACGGCGACATCTGGATCACCCCCTCCGGCATCGACAAGGGCCGACATGTGCCAGGTGAAGCCGGACGGCACCGTCATCGGCCCCCACAAGCCCTCCGTGGAGCTGCCCTTCCACTCTGAGATCTACCGCCGCCGCCCGGACCTGAAGGGCATCCTGCACGCCCATCCGCCGACGCTGGTGGCCTTCTCCCTGGCCCGCAAGATCCCGGACACCTCGCTGATCCCCAACGCCACCGAGGTGTGCGGCAAGGTGACCTACGCCAAGTACGAGGTCCCCGGCAGCAAGAAGCTGGGCGAGTACATCGCCGCTGAGTTCGAGAAGGGCTACAACACCGTGATGATGGAGAACCATGGTGTGGTGATCGGCCACAAGGATCTGTTCAGCGCCTTCATGGCCTTCGAGACCCTGGACTTCTGCGGACGGCTGGAGATCGACGCCAAGAAGCTGGGCACACCCCGCAACCTCACCGAGGAGCAGATCGACATCGACCGCAGCATCACCAGCCCCAACCTGGACGAGTTCATCCCCGGCGGCCACTCCTCCGAGGAGAACGCCGCCCGCCGCGACCTGTGCGAGTTCATCCACCGCAGCTACGACCAGCGGCTGTTCACCTCCACCCAGGGCACCTTCGCCGTGCGCCTGTCCGACGGCAGTTTCCTGACCACCCCCTACAACAAGGACAGGAAGTACCTGGAGAGCGAGGACATCGTGCATATCAAGCACGGCATGCGCGAGGTGGGCAAGCGGCCCAGCCGCGCTGCCCGCCTGCTGGATGAGATCTTCAAGACCCATCCCGAGATCAACGCCGTGATCATCGCCCATCCGCCGGCCATCATGTCCTTCGCCGTGACCGACGCGGAGTTCGACTCCCGCCTGATCCCGGAGAGCTACATCTCCCTGCGCGACGTGGTGCGCCTGCCCTACGCCGCCAGCCGCCTGGACATCGAGGGCACCGCGAAGATCTTCGACGCCAAGCACCCCGTGGTGATCGTGAACAACCAGTGCGTCATCGTCACCGGCGCGAGCCTGCTGAACGCCTATGACCGCCTGGAGGTGCTGGAGTACAGCGCCGCCGCCATGATCGCTGCCAAGGACATCGGCGACGTGGTGTACATCACCCCCGACGAGGTCAAGGCCATCGAAAAGGCCTTCCATCTTGAGTAATATTCTTGTAATTCGGCCGCCCTGCTTCAACGCCGGGCGGCCCATTTTATTCTGAGCGCCTTCGTGGCGCATTTTTATTGCGAATTTATCTTCAATTCACGCTGAATTCATACTCGGGTTGTAATCTATAACTTGGATTGATATATACAGTATTTGTGCTGTCATCCACGGGGGCGCTTCCTGGGAGGCGCGCGATCTGGACTTTCGGCACGAAAAGAGCCCCGCCACAAGGGCGGCAGGAGCGGCGATATGAGAATAGGATTGGACATCGGATCGACCACGATCAAGGCCGTGGTGCTCGACGACCGGGGGGAGATCGTCTTCCGCCGGTACGAGCGGCATCGGGCGCAGATTGCCCTGCTCAGCGAGGTGATGCTGCACGCCATCATGGCGCAGTTCCCCGGGGAGCGGTTCTGCCTGGGCATCTCCGGCTCGGCGGGCATGGGCCTGGCCGAGGAGCTGGACATCGACTTCCTCCAGGAGGTCTATGCCACCCGCGTGGCGCTGAAGGAGCGGGTGCCCGACGCCGACGTGGCCATTGAGCTGGGCGGCGAGGACGCGAAGATACTGTTCCTCACCGGCGCGGGCGGGCTGGAGGTGCGCATGAACGGCACCTGCGCCGGCGGCACCGGCGCCTTCATCGACCAGATGGCCACCCTGATGGACGTGCCCGTGGAGCGGCTGGAGGGACTCTCCGAGGCCCACGAGCGCAGCTATGCCATCGCCTCCCGCTGCGGCGTGTTCGCCAAGTCCGACATCCAGCCCCTGCTGAACCAGGGTGCCCGGAAGGAGGACGTGGCCCGCAGCATCTTCGAGGCCGTGGCGGGGCAGACCGTGGCCGGCCTGGCCCAGGGCCGGGAGATCGCCGGCAACGTGGTGTACCTCGGCGGCCCGCTGACCTTCTTCGCCCAGCTTCGGGACTGCTTCGACAGGTCCCTGGGCGTCCGGGGCATCCACCCGGAGGACGCCCTCTACTTCGTGGCCATCGGCGCGGCGCTGCAGGCGCGGCGGGAGGTGGATATCGCCGAGCTGATCCCCAGGATTCGCGCGCGGGCCTCCCAGGCGCGCTATGTGTCCTGCCCGCCGCTGTTTGAGAGCGAGGCCGAATACCAGGCCTTCCGGGAGCGCCATGCCAAGGCGCGGGTGGAGACCGTCTCCCGCCCCGGCTACGACGGCAAGGTGTACATCGGCATCGACTCCGGCTCCACCACCATCAAGGCGGTGGTCGTGGACGAGGACTTCAACCTGCTCAAGACCGCCTACATGTCCAACAAGGGCAACCCCCTGCCCGCGGTGCGCCAGTTCCTGCGGGAGTTCTACCGCGACTATCCCGACGCCGTCGTGGCGGGCGCGGGGGCCACGGGCTACGGCGAGGCGCTGGTCAAGACCGCCTTCCGGCTGGACTGCGGCGTGGTGGAGACGGTGGCCCACTTCATTGCCGCCCGGCAGCTGCAGCCCCAGGTGGACTTCATCATCGACATCGGCGGCCAGGACATCAAGTGCTTCCGCATCGCCGACGGGGCCATCGACGACATCTTCCTGAACGAGGCCTGCTCCTCGGGCTGCGGCTCCTTCATACAGACCTTCGCCGCGGCCTCCGGCGGCCTGCCGGTGGAGGAGTTCGCCCGGCGCGGCCTGCTGGCGAAGCATCCGGTGGACCTGGGCTCCCGCTGCACCGTGTTCATGAACTCCTCGGTCAAGCAGGCCCAGAAGGATGGCGCCACGCTGGAGGACATCTCCGCGGGCCTGTCCATCTCCATCGTGAAGAACGCCCTGTACAAGGTCATCCGCACCGCCAACGCCTCGGAGCTGGGCGACCACATCGTTGTCCAGGGGGGCACCTTCCTGAATGACGCGGTGCTGCGCGCCTTCGAGCGGGAGATCGGCAAGGACGTGGTCCGGCCCAACATCGCCGGGCTCATGGGGGCCTACGGCGTGGCCGTGTGGAGCGCCTCCCACGCGGGAAGCGGCAAGAGCACGATCCTCTCCGCCGGAGAGCTGGAGACCTTCGAGCAGAAGACGACCAACACCCGCTGCAGCGGCTGCCAGAACCACTGCATGCTGACCATCATCCGCTTCGAGGGCGGCGGGGAGTCCCGCAGGTTCGTCACCGGCAACCGCTGCGAGCGCATGACCGGCGGCGGCAAAAAGCCCATGCCCAACCTGTACGAGGAGAAGCGGCGCATGATCCGGGATTTCGAGCCCGGCGAGAACCGCCGCGGGCGCGTCGGCATCCCCATGGGGCTGAACATGTACGAGCTGTTCCCCTTCTGGCACGCGCTGTTCACCCAGCTGGGCTTCCAGGTGGTGCAGTCGCCGGAGTCGGACCACGGGCTCTACGCCTCGGGCCAGCGCACCATTCCCTCGGACACGGCCTGCTACCCGGCGAAGCTGATGCACGGCCACATCGAGTGGCTGCTGGGCCAGAACGTGGACGCCATATTCTACCCCTGCATGAGCTACAACCTGGACGAGCACCGGGGCGACAATCACTTCAACTGCCCGGTGGTGGCCTACTACCCGGAGGTGCTGCGTCTGAACGTGCCGGGGCTGAAGGACAAGCGGTTCATCTGCGACTACCTGGGCATTCACCGGCCGAAGGACTTCGAGAGGAAGTTCCCCAAGGTGCTGGACAAGTATTTCCCCGGCATCCCCGCCAGGGAGGTCCGCGCCGCGGTGCGGGGCGCCTACGACGCCTACGCGCGCCACATGGCCCGGGTCCGCGCCCGGGGCGAGGAGCTGCTGCGCAGCGCCCGGACGAAGGGCGTGCCGGTGGTGGTGCTCTGCGGCAGGCCCTATCACATCGACCCGGAGATCAGCCACGGCATCGACCAGCAGATCGCCCAGCTGGGCGCGGTGGTGGTCACCGAGGACGCCGTGAACCTGCGGACGGAGAAGTTCGGCGTGAACGTGCTGAACCAGTGGACCTACCACGCCCGGCTGTATTCGGCGGCCCGCTTCGTGGCCGACTGCGGCGATCCCGGGGTGAACCTGGTGCAGCTGGTGTCCTTCGGCTGCGGCGTGGACGCCATCACCACCGACGAGGTGCGCCGCATCCTCCAGGAGGGCGGGCGGCTGTACACCCAGCTGAAGATCGACGAGATATCCAATCCCGGCGCGGTGCGCATACGGCTGCGCAGCCTGTTCGCGGCGCTGGGCCACGCCGAGTCGTGATTTACAGAGGAGATCCGATGGGAGAACGAGTAGAATTCACCAAAGAGATGAAGCGGGATTACACGATCCTGATCCCAAACATGCTGCCGGTCCACCTGAAGCTGGTCAAGAGCGCCTTCGAACTGCACGGCTACCACATGGAGCTGCTGCAGAACGAGGGACCCGAGGTGGTGGAGGCAGGGCTTCGCTATGTGCACAACGACACCTGCTATCCCGCGCTGCTGTGCATCGGCCAGTTCATCGACGCGCTGCAGAGCGGCCGGTACGACGTGCACCGGACGGCGCTGATCATCACCCAGACCGGCGGCGGCTGCCGGGCCTCGAACTACATCTACCTGCTGCGCAAGGCGCTGGAAAAGGCGGGGCTGGGGTTCGTGCCGGTGATTTCGCTGAACCCGGCGGGCCTCGAGAAGAACAGCGGGTTCAGGATCACGCCCACGCTGCTTTTGCAGGCCATGATGATGATCCTGTACGCGGACGTGCTGATGTGCCTGAAGAACCAGGTGGAGCCCTACGAGAACCAGGCCGGCGACTGCGCCAGGCTGGTGGACGTCTGGGCCGACCGGCTGACGGAGCAGTTCCGCCGCAATCCCCGGGCCGCGGCGCTGCGCTTCAGGGGCAACCTGCGGCAGATCGCCCGGGACTTCGACGCCGTGCCCTACACCCCCGCGGAGAAGATCCGCGTCGGCATCGTCGGGGAGATCTACGTGAAGTACTCCGGCATGGCCAACAACCACCTGGAGCAGTTCCTGCTGGAGCAGGGCTGCGAGGTGAACGTGCCGGGGCTGATGGGCTTTTTGCTGAACGCGCTGGACCACAACATCGACGACATCGACCTCTACGGCGGCAGCCGCCTCAAGCAGGGGCTGTGCCGGCTGGTCATGCGCTTCGTGGACGGCGTGGAGCGCACCATCTCCCGGTGCGTCCGCAAGGGCGGGCGGCTGAACCCGCCCACGCCCTATCGCGTCACCCGGAAGGAGCTGGGCGGCGTGCTGGGCGTCGGCTGCAAGATGGGGGAGGGCTGGCTGCTGACCGCGGAGATGTGCGAGCTGATCGACTCCGGCGTGACCAACATCGTGTGCGTGCAGCCCTTCGGCTGCCTGCCGAACCACATCGCCGGAAAGGGCACCATCCGCGCCCTGCGGGAGAAGTATCCCGGGGCGAACATCGTGCCCATCGACTACGACCCCGGCGCCACCCGGGTGAACCAGGAAAACCGGCTGAAGCTGATGCTGTCGGTGGCCCGGGAGGAGCGCGGCGGGGTTGCCGGGTAATCCGCACTCTGCGCGATATTGCCCCGCGTACCGCGCACCCCTTGCGCTTTCCTGCGGTCACGGGATAAAATCCGCGCCCGGGCATTGACATCCGCCGGGGCATCCGCTATTGTGGAACAAAGGTTATTTATTTAATAGTAAGTCAAGGAGGAACCCGCTATGAATCGCACGGAGGCAAGAGCCAAGGCCGAGGCGCTGGTCGGCCGAATGACGGTGGAAGAGGCGGCGGGACAACTGCGGTATGACGCGCCGGCCATCGACAGGCTTGGCGTCCCCGCCTACAACTGGTGGAACGAGGCGCTGCACGGCGTCGCCCGCGCGGGCATGGCCACCTCCTTTCCCCAGGCCATCGGCCTGGCGGCTGCCTTCGATCCCGAGCTGGTGCGCCGGCTGGGCGATGTCGCCGCCACGGAGGGCCGGGCGAAGTACAACGCCGCCGCCGCTCACGGTGACCGGGACATCTACAAGGGGCTGACATTCTGGTCCCCCAACGTGAACATCTTCCGCGATCCCCGCTGGGGCCGCGGCCACGAGACCTACGGCGAGGACCCGCTGCTGACCGCCGAGCTGGGCGTCAGCTACGTCAAGGGCCTTCAGGGCGACGGCGAAACCATGAAGTCCGCCGCCTGCGCCAAGCACTTCGCCGTGCACTCCGGGCCGGAGGGCCTGCGCCACCGCTTCAACGCCGTGGCCACGAAGAAGGACATGGCGGAGACCTACCTGCCCGCCTTCAAGGCGCTGGTGGATGCCGGGGTGGAGGCCGTGATGGGCGCCTACAACCGCACCAACGGCGAGCCCTGCTGCGGCAGCGCCTCCCTGCAGAAGATCCTCCGGGAGGAATGGGGCTTCCAGGGCCACTTTGTGTCCGACTGCTGGGCCATCCGCGACTTCCACACCGGCCACATGGTCACCGACACGCCGGAGGAATCCGCCGCGCTGGCGCTGGAGCAGGGCTGCGACGTGAACTGCGGCAACACCTATCTGTACATGATGAAGGCCTACGAGAAGGGCCTGGTCACCGAGGCGCAGATCCGGCGCAGCGCCGTGCGGCTGTTCACCTGCCGCTACATGCTGGGCCTGATGGAGGGCAGCGAATTCGACGCCGTGCCCTACGAGAAGGTGGAGTGCGCCGAGCACCTGGCCGCGGCCCGGGAGGCCAGCGAGAAGGCCTGCGTGCTGCTGAAGAACGACGGCATGCTCCCGCTGGACGCAAGCAAGCTGCGCACGCTGGGCGTCATCGGCCCCAACGCCGACAGCCGCGCCGCGCTGATCGGCAACTACCACGGCACCTCCTCCCGCTACATCACGGTGCTGGAGGGCCTCCAGGACGCGCTGGGCGACGGCGTGCGGGTGATGTACTCCCAGGGCTGCCACCTGTTCAAGGACAAGGACGAGAACCTGTCCATGGCGGACGACCGCATCTCCGAGGCGCTGACCGTGGCGGAGCACTCCGACGCGGTGGTGCTGGTGCTGGGCCTGGACGAGACCCTGGAGGGCGAGGAGGGCGACACCGGCAACGCCGCCGCCTCCGGCGACAAGCTGGACCTGCTGCTGCCGGCGAGCCAGCGGCGGCTGATGGACGCGGTGCTGGGCGTGGGCAAGCCCACGGTGATCTGCCTGATGGCGGGCAGCGCCATCGACCTGGGCAATGGCGCGGAGCAGGCCAACGCCATCCTGCTGACCTGGTATCCCGGGGCCCGGGGCGGGCGCACCGTGGCGGACATCCTGCTGGGCAGGGTCTCCCCCTCCGGCAAGCTCCCGGTGACCTTCTATCACGACGACCAGCTGGCGAAAATGCCCGAGTTCACCGACTATTCCATGGCGGGCCGCACCTATCGCTACATCGAGGACAAGCCCCTGTATCCCTTCGGCTACGGCCTGACCTACGGTGACTGCCGGATCAGCGCCCGCCGTGAAGGAAACCACATCGAGGCCGAGGTGGTCAACGAGGGCTCCATCGACACCGACGAGGTCGTCCAGGTGTACGTGCAGAACGAGGGCTCCGTCCACGCCCCGCGCAACCCGCGCCTGTGCGCCTTCCAGCGGGTACATGTGCCCGCCGGGCAGGCCGTGCGGGTGGCGCTGGACATCCCCGCCGAACGGCTCAAGGTCGTGGATGACGAGGGCCGGCTCGTGGACGAGGGCACGCCGGTGTTCTATGTGGGCTTCGGCCAGCCGGACGCCCGGACGGCGGAGCTGACCGGCCGCGAGTCCATCCGAATCTGAACGCGGCAAGCAAAACGAGGTGGACAGCGTGTATCTTGAAAACATCAACGGGCCCGAGGACATCAAAAAGCTCCCGGTCGAGGCGCTCCAGACGCTGGCGGACGAGACCCGCTCCGCGCTGGTGGGAAGGCTCAGCGCCATCGGCGGCCACGTGGGGTCGAACCTGGGCGTCGTCGAGCTGACGGTGGCCCTGCACTACGTGTTCGATTCGCCCCGGGACAAGATCGTGTGGGATGTCTCCCACCAGAGCTATCCCCACAAGATCCTGACGGGCCGCAAGCAGGCCTACCTTGATCCCGCCCATTACAGGGACGTCACCGGCTTCACCAACCCGCGGGAGAGCGTGCACGACCTGTTTACCATCGGCCACACCGCCACCTCCATCCCCCTGGCGATGGGGCTGGCGAAGGCCCGGGACGCCTTCGGCGGCACGGAGAACGTCGTCGCCGTCATCGGCGACGGGGCCCTGTCCGGCGGCGAGGCCTATGAAGGCCTGGACTGCGCCGGGGAGTACGGCGGAAACCTGATCATCATACTCAACGACAATGAACAGAGCGTCGCGGAGAACCACGGCGGCCTGTACCGGGGCCTGCGGCGGCTGCGGGAGAGCGGCGGCGCGTGCCCGGACAACCTGTTCCGGGGGCTGGGCCTGGACTATCGCTACCTGGAGGAGGGCCACGATGTGCCGAAGCTGGCGGCGCTCTTCGAGAGCGTCCGGGGCATCGATCATCCCATCGTGCTGCACATCCACACCGTCAAGGGCAAGGGGCTTCCCTATGCCGAGGCGGACCGGGAGGAGTGGCACTCCGGCAGCCCCTTCAACGTGGCGGACGGCACGCCGAAGAACGGCTATCCCGTCTACGACACCACGGTCTACGACAGCCTTACGGGACTGCTGAGCCGGGACGAGCACGCCATCGTGCTGACGGCGGGCACGCCCCGGGCGCTGGGCTTCGTGGGCGAGGCCCGGGCGCGCTGGGCGGCCACGGGCCGTTTCGTGGACGTGGGCATCGCCGAGGAGTGCGCCATGGCCATGGCCAGCGGCGCGGCGAAGTACGGCAGCCCCGCGGTGTTCGGCGTGTACGCGCCGTTCCTGCAGCGCACCTACGACCAGCTCTCCCACGACCTGTGCCTGAACGACAATCCCGCCGCGATCCTGGTGCTGCTGCCCGGGGCCTATGGCATGAAGTCCAACACCCACCTGGGGCTGTGCGACATCCAGATGCTGGCCCACGTGCCGAACCTGGTGTACCTGACCCCGGCGTATCGGGAGGAATACCGGCGGATGTTCGACTACGCCACCACCCAGCGCAGCCATCCGGTGGCCATCCGGGTGCCGGTCCGATTCATCGACTGCGGCCGGGAGGACGATACCGACTATTCCATTCCCAACCGGGCGAAGGTGCTGCGGGAGGGCGAAGGCGCGGCGGTCATCGCCGTCGGCTCCCTCGTTCCCATGGCGCTGGCGCTGGCGGATGCCTGGAAGCAGGCCATGGGATGCGACCTCACGGTGATCAATCCGGTGTTCCTCACCGGCGTGGACGGGGGGCTGCTGGAGTCGCTGAAGCAGAGGCACCGGCTGGTAGTCACGCTGGAGGATGGCGAGCTGGACGGCGGCTACGGCCAGAGGATTGCCTCCTGGTACGGCACCAGCACCATGAAGGTGGCCAATTTCGGCATATCGAAGGCTTTCCACACCGATTTCAACGCCGAGGCGCTGCTGGCGGAGAACGGCATCAGCGTGCCGAAGCTGCTGGATTTCATCGAAGCACAGCTCGCGGACGGAAAGCGGGCGTAGCGATGCAGAAGGGGGATTGACCATGAATATACAGAGCCTGTCGGTCTGCGTACCGGCGAAGAGGTGCATCAATGACTGCAAGTTCTGCTGCAGCAAGATGCACGATTCGGACTACGAGGACAACTTCACCGAGATCTGCCAGTACGCCTCCTACGCGGCGGACATGCGCAAGCGCCTGGAGTACGCCAGGGAGAACGGCTGCAACACCTGCATGCTCACCGGCCAGAACGAGCCGCAGCAGAACCGGGAGTTCCTTCGGGTCTTTGCCGAGGTGAACAAGAGCCTGCGAGCCCCCTTCCTCAACATCGAAATGCAGACCTCGGGCGCGTTCATCGACGCCCCGTTCCTCGACTTCTTCCGGGAGTCGGTGGGCGTGACCACCGTTGCCATCTCCGTGGCCTGCCTCGATGACGACGCGGCCAATCGGGAGATGATCCAGACCCGGGACGAGGCGCTGTGCCTGGAGACGCTGTGCCGGGAGATCAAGCGCCGGAACATGAACCTGAGGATCTGCCTGAACATGAACGACGGGATCCTGGCGCGCCATCCCTTTACGCCGGAGAGCGTCGTCGGCCTGTGCGGCGCGCTGGGCGCGGACCAGATCACCTTCCGCGCGCTTTGGGCGCCGGACGCCGCCACCGAACAGGGTCAGTGGATCAGCCGCCACGTCACGGAGAAGACCACGGGCTTCATCTCTGCGCTGAAAGAGGACATTCGGGCAAAGGGCAGGTACCTGGACACCCTGGAGTATGGCTCCGACCGCTACGACTACCATGGCTTCTCGGTGGTCGTGGACGAGGATTCCATGGCCCAGGAGGCGCGGAAGTCCGCCGTCAAGTACCTGATCCTCCGGCCCAACGGCCACCTCTATTCCAAGTGGGACAGCAAGGCCAGCCTGATCTTCTGACAGGACTATAAATAACACAAACAAAGCGCCGTATCCCCGCCGCTGCAAGGCGGTGCGGGATACGGCGCTCTGTTATGCGCGTCATGCCATTTTCAAATTTGGAAGGGGGAAAGGTCCTTCGCTCCGTTCAGGATGACAGGCACGGCCGGAGTCATCCTGAACGAAGGAAAGTGGTATAATAAACTTGGACAAAGCTGAAATGACAAAAGGAGAGAAGAGCAATGCCCAAGGGAGAGCGAAAGGAATACA
>CADCHI010000055.1 GCA_902801165.1 uncultured Eubacteriales bacterium
TCCTGTCCCTTTTGTTGCATTGTTATGCGCAGGTTAAATCTCGCCCGCTCCGCCTCTCAACCCCTTCGGAGGGGTTGACTTTTCATAGTTGGTCTTTCCTTTCATCGGCTTCCCAGATGAGCTCCTCGAGGGTCTCGTACAGCCGGTCCGGCTCCACGGGCTTCGACAAGTGGGCGTCATGCCGACCTGCAGCTCCGCGCGGTTCTTTCCTCTGTAGAACCGCCCCGGCAGGTGCCGGATATCCTGCGCGGCACGTTTGCCCCCGGGGATGCGCCGTGCGGCGGTGGATCCGGAGAAGCGCGTTTCGATGTATCCTTGTCTGTATTATATCAGCGAAGCCAGCCCAAATCAACCGTATGGACAGGTTTACCATTGCGCCAGGCGGGAGCAAGACCGACGCACCGCGGAGCGGGGGGCGGTCGTTGACAACAGCTGGCGGTCATGCTATCATTTATACAATTAAAAAACAAATGGGGGACGTCGGACCGGCGTGGTTTGCAGGGGCATGGCCGCTGTGGATTCAGTTCGCCGGTTTGATGATGGATTGGAGGACGAGAGCGTGATTTCATTTTTGCAGATGAACGTGCGTGCCGGCGAGCTGCTGTTTGAGGACGACTTTCCCACGGGCGGCCTCGAGGACCGCTGGGAGGTCTCTGGCGGGGATTGGCAGGCGCGGGACGGCGTGCTGACGGGGCGGTTTCGCGGCAACGGCGGCGGGCTGATCTACTCCCGCGCGGCGTTTCCTGGCGACATCATGCTGGACTTCACCGGCAGGATGCTCTCGCCCTGCGACAACGACCTGAACTTCACCTTCCGCGCGGACGGCTGGGACTACGCGAACAACGACGCGCACATCGGCTATGTCGGCGGGCTGAACGGCTGGTGGACGAAGTGCGCGGGCCTGGAGCGCTATCCGGGCTGCGACCTGCGGGCGCTGTGCGGCTTCAAGGCCGAGCCGGACCGGGACTACCACATCCAGACGGGCATCGTGGACAACCTGTGCTTCCTCGCCGTGGACGGTGAGCCGATCCTGGTGCTGTCGGACCCCGACCCCATCGTCGCGCCGGACTGCGCGCGGGTCGGGCTGGGGACCTACTGCTCCCAGATCGAGTTCAGGCGGCTCCGGGTGTACCGGGCGGTGAAGGAGACCGTCGAGCGCAGCTATACGGCCCGGTTTTGATCGAAAAGATAAAGGGGCAGTCCCGGATAGGGACCGCCCGTAAAGCGCGTCGCTTTGGAAAGAGGCGGCGCGCTTTTCATGACCGATGGGTTTGCCCGGGCCCCGGCGGAGCGCTTCGTTCCGCCGCATCGCCGCCCTTGCCGTGACGGCATCAGGCCAGCTCCTGCATACGCGAACGATAGCAGCGCAGGAAATAGAGCAGCTCCGAGACGCCGGTGATCGTCCAGCTGAATATGTAGAGCAGGTACAGCGACAGGATCGTGTGATAGTGGGCGAACACGGTGAACACCCAGGCCACGCGGAACACGCAGGAGCCGAGTATGACGATGATCATGGGCACGAGGCTCTTCCCCAGCCCTCGGGAGGCCGCGATGGTGCAGTCCATCAGCGCGGAGAAGGCGTAGGAGCACCCCATGACCCGCAGGCGGATCAGCCCGGCCTCGGCCACCGCCGCGTCCTTCGTGAACAGCGACAGGAACTGGCGGCCGAGGAGCACCAGCGCGCCGCTCATGACCGCCGCGATGCCGAAGGACAGCGAGAGGCACAGGATGTAGCTCCTGCGGACGCGGTCCCGCTTGCGCGCGCCGAAGTTGCGGCTCATGAAGCTGGCGCAGGCGGTGTAGACGGCGGCCATCACGTCGTAGATGAGGGCGTCGGCGTTGGCCGCGGCGGCGTTGCCCTCCACCATCACGGCGTCGAAGGTGTTCACGCCGGCCTGGATGAACAGGTTGGCGATGGCGAAGATGGCGTTTTGCAGGCCGGAGGGCACGGAGATGCCCAGCACCTGGCGGCACTTGTCCGGGTGGAGCCGGAGCAGCCTGCGGTGCAGCCCGTAGGATTCATCGCGGTGGGACAGGGACAGCAGGATCAGCCCGGCGGACACGTACTGGGAGAGGGCCGACGCCAGCGCTACGCCCGCCTCGGCCATGCCGAAGCCGATGACGAACAGCAGGTTCAGCGCCACGTTCAGCGCCCCGGCGATGGACAGGAACATCAGCGGGCGGCGCGTGTCGCCCGCGGCGGAGAGCACGCCGTTGCCGAAGTTGAACAGGGCCAGGGCGGGCATGCCCAGCAGGTAGATGCGCAGATAGCGGATCGCGCCGCCCAGCAGCACGTCCTTCGTGCCAAGAAGCCCCAGCAGCGCCGGCGCGAACGCGAAGCCCAGCGCCAGCAGCAACACACCGGTGAACAGCAGCAGCAGCGCCGAGGTGTGCACCGTCTCCGACACGTCCCGGTGGCGCTCCGCGCCGAGATAGCGCGCCACGGTCACGTTGACGCCGCTGCCCATGCCGATCATGAAGCCGGTGAACAGCGACACCAGGATCGTCGTGGACCCCACCGCGCCGAGGGCCTCGGCCCCGGCGAAGCGCCCGACGACGGCGATGTCCGACATGTTGAACAGCACCTGCAGCACGTTGGAGAGCATCAGCGGCAGGCTGAAGCGCACGATGGATGAAAACAGCGGTCCCTCCGTCAGGGAAAGGCTGCGGGAATTGAACATAGCGGCGATTCCTCCCATTCCAAGGCACTATTATAGCCCCTGTCGGCAGGAACGCAACCCGATTCCGTTTAAATGTTGGGTACGATAAAATGATTGTCGGCGCGTCCCTGAACGCTTCGCTAAGCCTGCGGCAACAGAACCCGCCGACCCGGAAAACGTTCCGTTTTCTTGATTATGCAGAATTATAAACACACTCCCGCGGGCGGCGCGGCAGGCCGGCCTGCGGGAGTGGGACGCGCGGCGTCAGGAGATCACCGTGTTGTCGTCGGTCAGCGTGGTGACGCTGTCCGGGAAGTCGATGGTCTGCTTGGGGGTGACCCGGATGCGCTCTGTGCGGAGGTTCTCCACCGCCTCCTGGCGCAGTTCGGCGTTGGCGGCGACGATGTCCAGGCCCTCGAGGACGAAGTCCTTCAGGTGATAGTGGGCCTCGTCCGCCCGGACGTTGAAGAAGGTGTCGCACTCGAACCGGCAATTCCTGACGGTGACGTGCTCGCAGGCGGAGAGGGGCATGTCCTCCCGGCCCTGGCGGTCGTAGAACTGGGACCAGGGATTGATGTTGATGAAGTTCGCGGCCTTTCCGCGGATGTTCTCCACCAGCACGTGCTCGTAGCGCTGGGGGGTGTCCGGGCGCAGCTTCATCCAAAGCAGGTTGTAGCCCGTGCCCACCTCGATGTTGCGGAACACCACGTTGCGGGTGTGGATGTTCTCGGAGCCGAAGGTCAGGCAGCCGTGGCAGAAGCCGTAGACGCAGTCCTCGATCACGATGTTCTCGTTCGCGCCGTTCTCCGGCTGCTCGTCCGCCCAGGCGCCCTTGCCGCCCTTGAGGGCCACGGCGTCGTCGTTGACGGCCATGGTGCAGCCCTTCACCAGCACGTCCGTGCAGGCGTCGATGTCGATGGCGTCCGAGCTGGGCGCGCCGATCGGCTCGTGGGGCGAAAGGATGCGGCAGCCGACGTACTTCACCCGGCGGCACTTGTACAGGTGGTTGGTCCAGAAGGGCGCGTTTTGCAGCGTCACGCCGGTCACCAGCACGTTCTTGCAGCGGGCGATGTACACCAGCCGGGGGCGCTGGGTGTCCTTGTTGGTGCACTGGGGGTTCCAGGCGCGGCGCAGCCAGAAGTCCTGCCAGTACCTGAGGCCGTTGCCGTCGATGACGCCTTCGCCGGCGATGGTGAAGCCGTCGAGGCCCTCCGCGTTGATCAGCGCCGGGAAATACAGGCAGTTCTGCCCCTCGATGCGGGTCTGGCACAGGGGGAAGTCGCGGATGTCGTCGCTGCCCATCAGCGTCGCCCCGGCGCAGAGGTACAGGTGGACGCCCTGCCGGAAGCGCAGCGCGCCGGAGAGGAACGTGCCCGCCGTCACCACGATCACGCCGCCGCCCTCCGCCGCGGCCCGGTCGATCAGGGCCTGGATCGCCGCCGTCTGGAGCGAGCCGTCTTCCGGAATGCCCCATGCGTCAAAGCGGTATGGCCTGCCCAGGGCGTCGAGGGTGACCTTCGGGATCTCGGAAAACCAGGGGTCCATGGCGCTGCCGTCCGGAAAGAATCGGCTGTTTTCCATTGCGTATCGTGCTCCCTTCTCGGGTCGAATCGTTTTGTGGTGCGCTTGTCTTACCGCCATTGTACCACAGCCTTCGCCTTTTACCAAGCCCCGGCGACAGGGGGGAAGTACTGGCCTTCTGTTATTTTTTGAAACGGGCCGCGCCGGTCGCTTTACAGATAATGCCCGCCACAGTATAATCAAGGAAATGCAATGGGGACGCCTCCGCGAAGAGGACCCCGGATGACGAGGACATGCGATGAGACTGAACGAGGGCTGCGCGAAGTGCCTGATGGACAAGCAGCGGGAAAAGTGCGCGGACGAGGAGTACCTTTCGGAGGTCCGGCAGCTGCTGGAGAACCGGCGGGAGGACGACTGCTCGCCCTACATGGTGTATCTCTTCAACGAGGCCTATGCCCGGCGCTTCGGCCCGGGGAAGGACTACGGCGCGATCAAGCGGCAGTACAACGACCTGGTGCTGGGCATGGAGGCGCGGCTGCGCGACAGGCTCCGCGCCGAGGCGGACCCCCTGGCGGCGTCGCTGGCGCTGGCGCGGATTGGGAACTACATAGACTTCGGCGCACTGGAATCCGTGGACGCGGAGACCTTCCTGTCGCTGTTTGAGGACCTGTCCCTGGGCGAGGGGGACAGAGCGGCCTACGCCTCCTTCCTGCGGGCCTGCGCCGCCGGGAAGCGCTTTTTGCTGATCTGCGACAACTGCGGGGAGATCGCCCTGGACAAGCTGTTCCTGGAGCAGCTGCACGCCCGCTTTCCCGCGCTGGAGCTGACGGCGATGGTCCGGGGCGGCGACGTGCTGAACGACGCCACCGCGGAGGACGCCGAATACGTGGGCATCGACCGGCTGGCCCGGGTCGTCTCCAACGGCCTGCCCATTCCGGGCACGGTGGTCAAGGCCCTCTCGCCCGAGGCGCGGGAAGCGCTGGACGGGGCGGACGTGATCCTGGCCAAGGGCCAGGGCAACTATGAGTCGCTGTCCGGACAGGGGCGGCGCGTGTTCTACGCGTTTTTATGCAAGTGCGCGCTGTTTACGACGCGCTTCAAGGTGCCGAAGCTGACGGGCATGCTGGTGGAAGAAGAATGACAGCGTTCAAGCGGACGTGAAGGTGGCTGGACTATGATCATCACCCGGGCACAACTGAACAACTATCGCAGCTATGCCTCCTGCGAGCTCGCGCCCTGCGAGGGCGTGAACGTGCTGCTGGGGGACAACGGTCAGGGCAAGACCAACGTGCTGGAGGCGCTGTACGTGTGCTGCACGGGGCGCTCCCACCGCACCCGGCAGGACCGGGAGCTGATCCGCTGGGGCGAGGACTTCGCCTCGGTGAAGGTGGAGGCCCAGCGCCGGGACGGTTCCCACGAGGTGGAGATCCTGATGCCTGCGATGGGACGGCGCAGGATCAAGATCGCCGGCCAGGAGATCTCCCGCTCCGGCGAACTGATGGGCCACGTCACCGGCGTGCTGTTCTCCCCGGAGGACCTGCGGACCGTGAAGGACGGCCCCGCCGAGCGACGACGCTTCGTGGACATGGCCCTGTCGCAGATCAAGCCCGCCTACTACTACGCCCTGCAGCGCTACGCCCGGGCGCTGAAGCAGCGCAACGAAGCGCTGAAGGCCGTCGCCGCCCAGCCCGCCTTCATGGCCACGCTGGACGCCTGGGACGAGCAGCTGGCCACGGCGGGCGCGGAGCTGATGCGGCACCGCAGGGCCTACGTGGAGCAGCTGAGCCGCACGGCCTCGGAGACCCACAGGGACATCGCCGACGGGCGGGAGAAGCTGGAGATCCGCTACCTGCCCAGCGTGACCATGGGGGACGACGCGCAGTCCAACCTGGAGGCGCTGTTCGGCGCCCGGGAGAACGACGTCCGCCGGATGACCACCACCGTGGGCGCCCATAGGGACGACGTGCAGATTCTGGTGGAGGGCCGGGACGTGCGGGCCTTCGGCTCCCAGGGACAGCAGCGCACCGCGGCGCTGTCCATGCGGCTGTCCGAGCTGGACGTGATGCGGGAGCAGCTGGGCGAGTGGCCCATGCTGATGCTGGACGACGTGATGAGCGAGCTGGACCCCGGCCGCCGCCGCCAGCTGGTCAGCCATCTGAAGGGCATACAGACCTTCATCACCTGCACCGACGCCGAGGACCTGGCCGGAGCCGAGGTGGGAAGGACCTGGCGGGTGGAGAACGGGGCGCTGAGAGAGGCTTGACAAGAAGGGCCAATAAAGTGAAGGCGGGATCGGTAAATCCGGTCCTGCCTTCGATTTGTACAGGTGCTTTTTTGTCGAACGGTGGCTGTGATCCGCATTCCTCGTCAGCCGCGCCTACGATCTGTCTGACCACTGCCCTCGCGGAAATGGCCGCCGAAGGTGCTTTGGCCATTCCGGCAACGGGAGACGCTCAAACGCCAGTATTTCAGCTTATCAATGCCACCAGGGCAGCTATAACGAGCTCTGCCACGAGCATCACGCCGAGGACCTTCGTGACATAGGACGCTCTATCGTTCTCCTCCACAAAAAACAAATCCGGCTTGTCCGCGCGATAGTGGACGATGACTCGCTGCCCCACATAAAAATCTCTGGGCTTCAACACATAACAGACCTCCGGGCCCTCCGTGCCCCCTGATTCCGTATCAAAGCGGACCCTGAGCCGGTGCCTCAATACATCCTTGGAGAAAAATCGGGTCATCTCCGCGTCGATGCCGATGATCTCGCCCGAGGCACGTCCCTTGAACTTGGCTCGGAAGATCGCCAAATAGATCAAATGAAAAAACAGCGCCAAGCCGAGCAACGCCGCCGTCGCAAGGGATAGAAAGATCACCTGTTTTCCCGTCAAAAAATCAAACACTGCTTCTGCCTCCGTTTTCAGTCAGGGATAGCCGTGCGCAAGCCCCCTTTATTCCTCTATCTCCACGCGGCCCTCTTCCAGCAGCGCGACCTTGCCGGTGATGGTCAGTGCGGACAGCGCGCCGCTGGCGTCCAGCCGAGCCCGCGCGGTGATGGTGCCCCCGGGTTGGCGGATGCCGACCTCGCGGTCCCGTCCGTCCCGGACGGCCAGCCAGCCGCCCACCGCGGCGGAGCCGCTGCCGCAGCCGTGTTCCCGCACCAGCGTGCCCGCGCTGGGCACGTAGACCAGCGGGTCGATGGCGGACGCGGCCTCGTCCCAGAGCAGCGCGCCCAGGGCGTCCGCGGCGATCTGCCGGTTCCACTCCGGCAGGCGGCGGCGCAGCTGGGCCTCGTCCAGCCCCACGCTTGCGGGGAGGAGCAGGTGGGTGATGCCGGGCATCTCCACGGCGGGAACCGCCATGCTGCCGCCGTCCACGGGAACCTCGCGCAGCCCCAGCCGCGTGGGCAGGGGCATCTGCACGGTGCCAATCCAGCCTTCCGCCTCCCGCCGGATGCGGCAGGGGACGGGGGCTTCGCAGCCGGAGACCTCGATGACCGGCTCCGAGACCGCGCCGGGGGCAAGCCCCGCTTCGCGGCACAGCACCGCGCCAAGGGACATGGAGGCGTTGCCGCAGAACTCGCCGCCCATCATTTGCAGGCGCGCGGCTGCGCGGGGGTCGGCAGCGGGCTCCACATAGCCCACCTGCTCGCCGCCCACGGCCTCCAGCAGCCTGGCCGCGACGGCGGCCTGCCTGTCGCGGGGAACGGGGCTTGTGACCAGCAGCGTGATGTTGCCCGTGGGGCTGAGCTTGATGTAGTCGATCGTCATGGCGTGCCTCGCGTGGTTTTCCCGCTGAGAGGCGGGAGGATGGGTTGCGCCGTCAGTTGAAGCGGCTCAGGAACTGTATCGTGCGCTCGTGACTGGGATTGTTGATGATCTCCTTCGGGTCGCCCTGCTCCACGATCACGCCGTCGTCCATGAAGATCACGTGGTCGGACACGTCCCGGGCGAAGGCCATCTCGTGGGTGACGATGACCATCGTCATATGCTCGGCGGCCAGGGCGCGGATGACCTTCAAAATCTCGCCCGTCAGCTCCGGGTCCAGGGCGGAGGTGGGCTCGTCAAAGAACAGTATCTTCGGCCGCAGCGCCAGCGCCCGGGCGATGGACACGCGCTGCTGCTGCCCGCCGGAGAGCTGGTAGGGGTAGGCGTTCTCCCGGTCGGAGAGGCCCATCTTCGCCAGCAAATCCCGGGCGGTGGCCAGCACCTCGGCCTTGTCCCGCTTCTGGATCAGTATCGGGGCCTCGGTGATGTTCTTCAGCACCGTGTAGTGGGGGAAGAGGTTGAAGTTCTGGAACACCAGCCCGAAGCAGGAGCGGATCTCCTTCAGCTCCGCCGGGGAGGCGTACACGGAGGCGCCGTTCACCTCGGTGACGGCGGACTTGCCCAGGTATTTCAGGGTGCCGCCGTCCATGGTCTCCAGCAGCGTCGCGCAGCGCAGCAGCGTGGACTTGCCGGAGCCCGATGGCCCGATGATGGAGACCACTTGGCCCTGGCTGACGGTGAGGGAGATGTCCCGGAGCACCTCCATGCCGCCGAAGTGCTTGCGGCAGTGCTCGATTTCGAGTATCTTCATGGTCGGTCCTTTCCGGCGCGGCGCAAGGGATGGCCGCGCTGTGGGATGATATCTGGGTCTGTTTTCAGCGGTAGTAGCCCATGGCCTTCTCGCAGCGGGACATGGCGAAGGCCACCACCGTGTTCATCAGGTAGTAGAACGCGCCCGCGATGACGAAGGGCATGAAGCTGGACTGGGAGTTGGCGATCTGCTTGCCGATGGAGAACATCTCCATGTAGGCCAGCGTGAAGGCCATGGAGGTGTCCTTCACCGCTTGACCACCTGGGGCAGTATGATGCGCAGGAAGGTCTGGGACTTGCTGTAGCCCAGCACGTGGGCGGCCTCGTACTGGCCCACGGGCATGGCCTCGATGCCGCCGCGGTAGATCTCGGCGAAGTAGGCCGCGTAGTTCAGCGAGAAGGCGATGATGATGGCCAGCAGCTTTTCCTTCACCAGCAGCGTGGCGCTGAACAGGTAGAAGGGGCCGTAGGCCACGGCGATCAGCTGGAGCATCAGCGGCGTGCCGCGCAGCAGCGATATGAAGCCCCGGGTGACGTTTTTGACGAAGACGTTCTTCGACATGCGCATCAGCGCCACCACCAGGCCCAGGGGCAGGGAGAACAGCAGCGTGAGGAAGAAGATGGCGCAGGTCCTGCCAAGGCCCTCGCTCATCTTGGTGATCATTGCGATGAGTGTCATGAAAGGCGGCTCCTTACGGGTTATCAGGGCTGTTCATAGACGCAATCAAAGGGCGCGCCGGGAGACGGGCCCTTTGATGGTTTTTCGGAAATGGAAGCGGTTATTCGGCGGCCAGGCACAGCGCGGCGGTGTCCAGGCCGTACTTCTCGGCCAGCTGCACATAGGTGCCGTCCTCGACCAGCTGCATGAAGGCGACCTCCACCTGGCCGCACATCTCGGCGTCGGCCTTGCGGAAGCAGATGCCGTACTTCTCGGCGGCGAAGGGCTCCTCGACGGTGTAGTATTCGTCGCCGTACTCGGCGATCTTGCCGTTGGCCACGCCGATGTCGATGGCGATGGCGTCGATGGCGCCGGCCATCAGCTCGGTGAAGGCCACGTTGTAGTTCTCATAGCGCACCAGGTCGCCGAAGGAGGCGCCGAAGTCCGCGGCGTCGCCGCCGTCGCTGAGCAGGATGTCCGCGGAGGTGCCCAGCTGCACGCCCACGACCTTGCCGGCCACGTCGTCCAGGGTCTCGATGCCGCTGCCGGTCTTGGTGAGGATCATCTGGGAGTTGTCGGAGTAGGCCATGGAGATGGTGTAGGCCTCGGGGTCGATCACGTCGATGGTCAGGCCGGACCAGATGCAGTCGATCTCATTGGCGTCCAGCTGGATCAGCTTGGTGTCCCAGTTGATGGGCACGATCTCCAGGTCCCAGCCCAGGATCTCGCAGACCTTCTGGCACATCTCCACGTCGTAGCCGGTGTAGCTGCCGTCGTCGCCCATGTAGGAGTAGGGCGGATACTCGGCGTCGATGCCCATCTTGAAAGCACCCTCCGCGCCGGCGCAGGCGATCAGCGCAAACATCATAACCAGGATCATGGCCAGGAGCTTCTTCATGTTCGTTTCCTCCAAATCAAGTGAGTTGATGTTGTTAGTTTAACACTTTATCTTGCTAAAGTACAGATGTAAAGCGTTATATTTATATTAAATGCGTTGGAAGCGGGCGGGAGGCAGGGACTTTGGATGTCCGCGAAGGGCAGAAAGACAGCATTGAGGGCCCGTCCACGCGCGTGGATGGGCCCTGAAATCTGCAGGGGATATGCGGTTATTTCCTCAGTTCCGGTATACGTCGCAGTACAGCCAGCCGTCGGACACGTAGGTGTAGAAGGTGAGGCTGCCGCCGCCGGTGTACTTGAAGGAGAAGTCCCTTCCCGAGGAGTAGTCGGTCACTATGGCGTCGGAGGAGCTGGCCACGTAGTGCTGGTTGTACTTCTTGCCGTAGGTGAACTTCTCCACGATGGAGATGTCGTCCATGTCCTTGACCGCCAGCCACAGCGCGCTGGCCACCTGGGCCACGCCGCCGCCGGTGACCTTCTTGCCCCGGCCGTTGGTGGCGCGCTTGAAGCCGTAGGACTTGGTGCGCGGGCCGACGACCTCGTTGAAGGAGAAGACGTCGCCGGTCTGCAGGGTTGTGTCGCTGACGCAGTCCGCGGCCAGCTCCACGTTGTGCAGCACGTTCTCCTCGCCGCCGCAGTTCAGGCTGGCCGAGGCCACGAGCGCGCGGGTCGGAGCCGCGGTGGCCGCCGAAGGCGCGGCGGGGGCGATGAACCACTGGCCGCCCAGGTCGGTATTTGTGTCGGGCGCGGCCGTGGTGGAAGGGAAGGCGGCGAAGAAGTCCGCGCCGGAATTGCCGTTCCCGGAGTCCGTACCGACGGTGATGGAGCAGTAGACGTAGCTGTCGTTGGCCCACATCTCGATGGTCATGGCGTCGGCGTAGTTGGTGAAGCTGAAGTCGATGCCGGCGTCGTAGTCCACGATGACGGCCTGGCTGCCGTCCAGCACGTAGCTGTCGGTGAAGCGGCTGCCGTAGGTTTGCACGGGGTCGAAGTCGATGCGCCCGCGCACCTCCTGCAGCGCCAGGTACAGCGTGGTGGCCACCTGGGCCACGCCGCCGCCGGTGACGCTGGCGCCCCGGCCGTTGGGGGCGGTCTGGTAGCCCCGGCTCTGGGTGCGGGCCCCAACCGTCTCGTTGAAGGAGAAGCGCCCGCCGTAGGGGATGGTGACGCCGTTGACGGCCTCGATGGCCAGGCTGACGTTGCTGCGCTTGGCCTGCCCGGAGCCGGCGAGCGGCGTGCGGTCGCTGTAGTACTCCGAGGCCGAAGCGTATGTAAGTGTGCCCAGGCCCGCGAGCAGCAGGCACAGGATCAGCGCCGCGGCGGTGAACCTTTTCAGCATGGCGTATACCTCCCTTCCCATTCTGCCGCTTGGACGGCGGGACCCCGGAAAAAGTTCCGGGATTGCGGGCCGGATGGCGGTTTTTTCCGTTTGTTTCCCGGTCTTTGGCGGACGGGCCTACGCGGAGAGGATGATCTCGCCGTAGGCGTCCTCCTGGGCGACGTGGAGCCGGTTCAGCTTGATCAGCTCCAGCAGCGCCATGAACATGGTGACGACCTCCTGCCGGGTGTAGTCCTCCTCGAACAGCTCCGAGAAGCGGCAGCTGCCCTTGCGGATGTGGCGGGCGATGCGGGCCATGCAGCCCGCGACGGTGTAGGAGTCCCGGCGGATCTCCCGGCTGGCCATGCGGTCGTCGGCCTCGCTGCGGCTGGCGCGCTCCAGCACCTTCCGGTAGGCCTTGATCAGCTTGTCCAGCGTCAGGCCCGTGATCTCGATGTTTGGCGGCGGCAGGGGATACTCCTCCGGCAGCTTGGTCAGCAGCGCCCGGGCGTCCTCCTCCAGCTGGTGCATCCGGGCGGAGACCTCCTTGAACTGGCGGTATTCCTCCAGCTGTTTGATGAGAGCCTCCTCCGGGGACAGCTCGTCGGGGTCCTCCGGCTTGGGCGGCTTGGGCAGCATGGCCCTGGACTTGATTTCCAGCAGCGTGGCCGCCATCTGCAAAAACTCGCTGGCGGAGTCCATGTCCAGCTCGTCCACCAGGCTCATGGTCTCCAGGTACTGCTCGGTGATCTGGCTGACGAAGATGTCCTGGATGTCGATCTTCGCGTTGGAGATCAGTGTCAGCAGCAGGTCCAGCGGGCCGTCAAATTCCTTCAGGGATACGATGTACGACATGTGTTGCTCTCCAATTCGTGTTGCTGAACAGTGCTACGGCACCAGTCCCAGGGCACGCAGCGCGGATATGGCGGCGTTGCCCGCCAGCGTGAGCAGCTGGGTATCCACCCAGCCCAGCACGCGGCCCACCACGCCGGAGAGCACCAGCACGAACAGCGCGGTGCTGGCGATGCGGGCGGTGCGGGGGTTGGCGAACAGCTGGCGGCGGCGCAGGATCAGGTCGTTGAACACGTGGTAGCCGTCCAGCGGGGGCACCGGCAGCAGGTTGAACACGCAGAGCACCAGGTTGGTGACGGTGAAGTAGTAGAGCATCTGGTACAGGTAGCCGGCCACCTCGCCGAAGCTCTCCTCCACCTGGTAGATGGCCACGTTGTAGTAGTCATACCGGGCAAAGAGCAGGCCCAGCTGCACGCTTGTGGTGACGCTGGCGGCGGCGCGGATGGCGGCGGCCAGCAGCAGGAACATCAGCACCTGGCCCAGCAGGCTCAGCAGCAGGTTCATGGTCACGCCCGCCAGGGAGACCTTCAGGTCGTCCCTGCGGTAGTTGCGGTAGTTGCGGGGGTTGACCGGCACGGGCTTGGCCCAGCCGAAGCCCACCACCAGCATCAGGATGGTGCCCAGCGGGTCCAGGTGCTTCAGGGGGTTCACGGTCATGCGGCCCATCATCTTCGCGGTGGGGTCGCCGCACCGGTTGGCCACCCAGGCGTGGGCGAACTCGTGGAGCGAGAGGGCCAGTATGCGGCCCGGGAACGCCAGCAGGAAGAATATCAGCATCCCCTTGGGGTCGCGGAAGAACTCGTCAATGTAGCTGATCAAGGGCTTGACCTCCGATAAAACATAAAACTCCTCCTTACATTATATCGGATTTTCGCCGCCCGCGCAACCCGCAAACGCGGCGTTCGCCGCGCCTTTACGAGAAGTTCCCCGGAGGCGGCATGGCGCGGAGTTATCATCTGAGTTTAACCGAAACGCGCTTTATAATCTTCCCGGGTTGGCTAAAATGAAAGGCCGCCGGGCAAGACCGGCACGACTGAAATCCCTGGAGGAAACCCAATGGTAAGAGATATGACCCACGGCTCCCCGGCGCGGCTGATCATCGGCTTCTGGGTGCCGCTGGTGCTGGGCAACCTGTTTCAACAGGTCTACAACCTCGTGGACAGCATCATCGTCGGCCGCTTCGTGGGCGTGGACGCCTTCGCGGGCGTCAGCGCCACCGGCTCGCTGAACTTCCTGATCATCGGCTTTTTGCTGGGGCTGTGCTCCGGCTGCGCCATCCCGGTGGCCCAGGCCTTCGGCGAGAACGACCCCCACAAGATGCGCAAATACTTCGCCAACGCCATCTACCTGTGCGGCGGCATCGCTGTGGTGATGTCCGTGGCCACCGTGCTGTCCTGCCGGGCAATCCTGCGCTGGATCGGTACGCCGGAGGACATCCTGGAGCAGGCCTACGGCTACATCGTCTACATCTTCGCGGGCATGGTGGCCGTGATGCTCTACAACCTGGCCAGCGGCGTGCTGCGGGCGGTGGGCAACACCCGCACGCCCCTGTACTTCCTGATCCTCAGCTGCGCGGTGAACGTGGCGCTGGACTTCGCCTTCGTGGTGGGGCTGGGCATGGGCGTCACCGGCGCGGCCCTGGCCACGGTGCTGTCCCAGCTGCTCTCCGGCGTGCTGTGCCTGCGGCTGATCTTCAAGAAGTACGACGTGCTGCACATCCACGGCGAGGAGTGGCAGCTGGACGCCGCCTGTGTGAAGCGGCTGGCGGGCATCGGCGCGCCGATGGGCATGCAGTTCTCCATCACCGCCATTGGCTCGCTGGTGATGCAGACCGCCGTGAACGGGCTGGGCTCCGGCGCGGTGGCCGCCATCGGCGCGGGCAGCAAGGTGTACACCCTGTTCTGCTGCCCCTTCGAGGCCATGGGCGCCACCATCGCCACCTGGTGCGGCCAGAACCTGGGCGCGCGGCGCATCGACCGGGTGCGCCTGGGGGTGCGGGAGTCGCTGCTGGCCATGGCGGCCTACGCCGTGGCGGCGCTGTTTATCGTCCGGGCCCTGGGCGAGCCGCTGATCCGGCTGTTCATCACCGGCTCCGAGGAGGCCATCATCGCCGACGCGCTGAAATTCCTGGATACCGTGGTGCGGTTCTTCATACCGCTGCTGCTGATCTTCGTGCTGCGCAACGGCCTGCAGGGCCTGGGCTACTCCCGTGTGGCCATGTTCGCGGGCCTGTTCGAGATGGTGGGCCGCACCTTCGTGGCCTTCGCGCTGGTGGGTCCCTACGGCTTCGACGGCGCGATACTGGCCAACCCCGTCGCCTGGATCATGGCGGATGTGCTGCTGATCCCCACCTACCTGCACACGGTGCGCGTGCTGGAGCGCCAGACCGCCGCGACGGCCGGCGTCCGGGCGCTGGGCTGAAAAGAAGCGCTCAGAACCTGTCCCGCGCCGCTGCCCTCGGGAGAAGGGGAAAAGCGCCCTTCAAAACTCCGGCGCGTCTCCTCTGCGTTTGTTAAATCCCCCGATTCCCGGGCCGCTGTTCGTCCCCGCGACTTGACAGCCCCGGGAGGGATGGGGTATAATGAATGACGCCGTGGAGGTGTATCGAAGTGGTCATAACGGCCCTGACTCGAAATCAGGTAGGGTGAAAGCCCTCGTGGGTTCGAATCCCACCGCCTCCGCCAAAAAAACCCGTCGCCCCTGAAAGGGGCTGGCGGGGTTTTTCATGCGGAGGCGGTGGGGCAGTCGGACCCTTGCGAAGCAATGGGTTCGGCGAAGCCGCGGCGCGAAGCGCCGCCATGCCACCGCCTCCGTGTATCGGTGGGATTTATGTTCTCGAAACATACTCCAGTTCAGTCGGAAAAGATCTCTTTCGCTGTGAAAATGCATACTGGTTGGAATTAGAGTATGACCTTATTACCTAATCGTTTACACCGAGAAGTATTCTGACTACTCTGTACATTTCGTCACTATCGTTTATCCAAACCTCAAAGCCTTTACTTTCCATCTGAGTCTTGTAGTATTCGGCATTAAAATCATCTGAACCGTATCCGGCATCTTCGATATAGTAGTTTGCAGTTTTAGAGGCTGGGTCATAGGAAATGTGCACTATTTTATGATTAAAGAATCCGTTGACACCAATATACTTCCCTTCTGTAAGTATTACGGATTTATTGAAAATACAATCAACGAAATTGTCTTGAGAAAAGTCTGTTTTTCCTGCAGTCGCTAAATCCACTAAGAGCGCACAGGAGATAATCGCTCGATCTGCTTCGGCAGCCAACATATCATCAATTGTAGAATATAGCCCCGTGTTAATCACACTGGAAGTCATAGTCAGCTTAAACGGTTCAGTTGATGCGCTTGCAAATGCGGTTATCGTTAGACTGAAAATCGCCAACATGCAAATGAAAAGAACACAGTTTTTATTCATGGTACTACCCTCCTTGAACTATATAATAAGTGCTCTGTAGTCTAATTGCGTGCTTCTACTTCTTGCCTGCATTAGGGCTGACGATGGAGAATCATTCTTCACACCACGTCATGTACTGCTCTAATTGTCCAATAAGCATCCCTCCACATAAAAATATAGCCCAACTGTCATTTATACTATAGCACATTTAGCCTATTTTGTATAGTCCATCTGAAAGATTTTTTATCGCTCAAACAACAGGTATCATATTGGCAGGGGGTGATAAGATGGACGTCAAGGCAAGACTGCAGCAGTTAATGGATGAGCGAGGATGGACGATCTATAAGGTTGCCAAAGAAGCTAACATTCCGTGGTCTACTGTTCGTAATATGTTCAAACGCAACACAGAACCTTCCATAGCGACACTTGAGAGTATTTGCAATGGCATGGGAATGACGCTTCCACAATTCTTCGATACTGAGAATGTTATGGGCCTTACAACTGAACAATGCCATCTTATCCAAGAGTGGAGCAAACTCAATGGCCGAAATAAGCACCTTGTTTGTGAACTTGTCGAGGCATTGAAAGAAAAACAATAGATACCAAGGCTAAATGACAACAAGTCAAAGTATACTGTCTTGCATGATTGCATTTGTTTCATTTGGAATCATGCGATAATCCCGCCGCCCCTGAAAGGGGCTGGAGGGATTCTTCATGCGGAGGAGGTGGGGCGGTCGAGCCCTTGCGAAGCAATAGGTTCGGCGATGCCGCGGAACAAAGCTGCCCCTGGGCAATCTCTCGTTTGGAGAATGCCCAGGGGCAGCTTTATGGTCGTGGCATGTGCCTCACCACGTTGTCCTCCAGGTAAACGCGCCGAGGCGCATGCCGTTGACGTACCATGCGACAGCGTGCCAGCCATCCTCGGTCCAGGTGCTCCTTTCATTCACGCGATAGGCGCTGTTGCTGTCGGGCTGGATGGTCCAGGGGTTCCATCCCTTGAACTCGTCCTCGAACCGGTACGTGACGGTGGTGTCAAAGGGGGTATTCCCGGTGTTCCAAAGCACCATGGCGGGGGAGTAGAATTCGCCGGACCCGAGGCTGCCGTTTGTGACCGTCGTGCCGCTCTGGTCGGTGATGCCGCGGACAAAGCCGCCGGCATTGTTCACATCCAGATGCATGGTGGCGGAGACGCCGTCGGGCAGGAGGCTCCTCAGGGCTGAAATATTGCCATACTCGGGGATGGGACGGTGGGAGGCGGCCATCGTGGCGCCGTCCAGGCCGTACCATTCGGATATGGATCTGCTCCCGCCGTCGTCCCAGGTGGCGTCGAACCAGATGAACCGGCCGTCATCCAGGGCGACATTCCAGGCGTGGGCGGCGTCAAAACGTCCGTTATTCTCCACGTATCCCGTGACATAGCTGCAGCTGTAGCCCGCGAAATGGGCGAGCATCGCCGCCGTCTGCGCGTAGCCGTTGCAGACGGCCCTGTTGTTTTTCAGCGCGAAATAGGCCTGCTGCGTATCTTCGCCATCGACCGTTCCATAGTCGAAGCGGCGGATCAGGGCGTCATGGATCGCGCGGATGCCCTGCCCCTCGCTCATGTTGGCGAAATTCCGGGCTTCCCTTTCCACCTCCTGTATGAAGGCGTTCTGGACACCGATGGACATTTGGTACTCCAGCGAGATATACATGGTGTCGCCGCTACCGATGACCGAGGTCTTCCAGAGGTCAAGGGCGCAGAGCTCGGGGGCCTCGTTGTACAGAAAGTCGATCATCCACTTCGCGCGGTCGCGGGATACGCCGGACGGCACCTGGACGCTGAAAGAACCCGCGCGGATCAGATCGTACATGTCAACAGGGCGCGCTCCGGCTCGGAAAGCAGATTGTAGGTGATGCTCAGCTGGATGTCGTAGGGGCAGGTGCGCGGCTCGGCGTTCCCGCAGACGCAGAGCATCACGGCCAGAAACAACGCGCAGACACAGGCCCGTCGAATGTACTTAATACGCTGATCCCTCTTTGTTAATTGTTTGAAAACATTATACATGCCGAAGCCGGCGCTGTCAATGCGCGCCTTCGCGCGGCCGGACCGACCTCCAGCCCGCGCCGTCCCGCGAGGGGAAGACAGGATCGCGAAGCGCTGCCATTTTGTCGATTCTGCCGGCGAAAAGCCCGGTAAAGCGCAAAGACAGCCCGGTTAAGCGCGAAAGATCGCGTTCCCGGGCTGTCCGGACAGCGCCAAAACTGTGGAATAATTAGAAAACGGCCTGCCCTTCCCGTCAATCCGCTTCCGGCTGATCGTCAAATCTCCGGTCCTTCCAGTAATACGCTTTGTCCCGCGCGTCGATCTTCCGGATGGGTCGGCAGGGGTTTCCCGCCGCGATCCTGGATGGATCGCCGGTGCAGAAGGCAGGAGAGGGCCCGGCGGCGCATTGAAGTGGCGGAGCTGTTTGCCCGCAGGCAGCGCACGATACGGGGCAAAAAGGGGCTGTCTCAAAATAGCGAATTGCGAAGGAATCATTGGCGATGATTCAAAAAGCACCGTAGGGGCGCCATAATTGGCGCCCGCGACGGAGGGTCCGCTCCCAGCGGCATTTCTGCCGTCCCTAGAGTCTGTTTCTAAATTCGGCGAAATGCATTTTCGGCGTCCTGAGCTGCATTTCAGTGTTGATTTCCCTTGACTTAGCCCCACTAAGCCTGCGGGACTGCTTATTTTGAGACAGCCCCTTGCAATGCGATTTTATGCCGCCGGGGCATTTACTGGTTGAACAGCGCCTCCAGCTCCTCCCGGTTGTCCTCCAGCGCCTTGAGCACCCACGCGCTCCAGTGGCGGGCGTCGGTGTCGCTGTCGCCGAACACGTAGTCCTCCTGGCCGTAGTCGATCACGTCGAAGCCGGGGGTGGCCTTGCTGGCGGCGGCGGTGCGGTAGGCCGCGATGTCGCTCAGCGCGAAGGAGACATTGCCTTCCTCGTCAACGCTGACCCAGCCGGTCAGGTCCGTGCCGGAGGGGGATTCCGCCGAGCCGTTTTCGGCCTGCAGGTCCGCGTCGGATTTGGCGATCTCGTCGCCTTCCACGGCGGGATTGTCCGCGTAATAGCCGTACATCTCGTCTACCCGCAGGGCCAGGGAGGAGGCGAAGATCTCGCTGGGCACGTGGCCGCCGTCCCACTGCCACTCTGCGGTGGCGTCGATGCCGGCCATGCTGGCGGCGACGGCCAGGTTCAGGGAGTTCAACATCGAGATGTCGCCCTCCGCCGCGCCGCAGAGCATCACCATCCAGTCGGGGTCCTCGGTGCCCTCCGCGCCGATGTAGTTCAGCGGGTTGTACAGGTCCACAAGGTTGTTGCCGTAGGCGTCGCCCGCCTCGAGCTCGGCGATGTCGGCCTCATAGGCGGCCAGCATATCGTCGTAGGTGGCGTAGATTTGGAATCGGTGGCGCTGCCCGCGGCCTGGGTCGTGCCGGCGTCGGGGGTGCCCACGTCCAGCTCGTCGCCGGCGCTGTTCTCGGCGATGTCGGCGTTGTCGAAGCCGCGCTGGCCGTTGCCGCCCATGCCCTCGGGCATCCCGCCGCCGAAGTCGGGCATCTCGCCGTCGCCGCCGGGGAAGTTCCCGAAATCGGGCGTTTCGCCGTCGCCGCCCGGGAAGCCGCCGCGACCGCCGCCGAAGTCGGCCCTGCCGTTCATGCCGCTGGGGAGCATGCCGCCCATGCCGCCCCGGCCGGAGCTGCCCTTGTCATAGCGGCCCTCGATGAAGGCCCGCGCCTTGTCAACGGCGGACATGGCGGCGAAGTCCTCGTCGGAGAGGGCACTGCCGTCCGCGTCGAACCAGGTCCAGCCCTCGGCGTAGTCCAGGCTGTCCACGTAGTCCTGGAGGTTGGCGATGAAGTTTGCCAGGTAGAGGTCCACATAGGTCCCGGAGTATTCGCCGGAGGCTTCGTCGTACTCGATGGCCAGGGGAATGGCGTCGGTGTCCCATGCGCCGTCGCCGTCCAGGTCCACCCCGAAGTTCGCCTCGTCCACCGTCCAGCCCTGGGCGTTCACGTAGTCCATGTACTCCCGGGACAGGCAGGCGGCCAGCGCCTTCTGGAAATCGGTGTTGAAGCTGTAGTCGGCGTCCAGGGTGTACTCAAAGGCCATGGCCATGTCGGCCTCGTAGAGGGACGTGATCGGGCTGTAGGCCACGCAGCCCCAGGCGCCGTCGGACAGCTCGACCTCCTCGCCGTCGATGGTGACAGTGGTGCAGTAGGAGCCGTCGGCATTCCTGTACACACCCACTGCGCCGACCTCGATCTGGTAGTCGTAGAAGTCCGGGTTGTTGGAGGTCGCCGCGAACATCACCGCGTGGGCCCCGCCGCCGCTGCCGCCGGTGGACACCCAGTAGTCCACGCTGCCGGGAAGGTTGCCCAGCAGGATGTTGTATTTCACAAAGCGCGCCGCCGCCTTCTGGTCCGCCAGGCAGGAGGGCGCGTCGCCGGTGTAGACGGTCTCGCCGTTTTCATCGGTATAGCTGTCCTGCTTGCCACGGTTGCCGCAGGAGACGTTGATGTAGCCCTCGGCAGCGTAGGTCGCGGCGGCGGCGGTGCTGGTGGAATTGCCGTAACCCGCCGCGCCGGTGTTCAGGATCACCGGGGCCGTGGCGGCGGTGTAGGTCTGGCCGTGGGTGCTGGTGACCTCAGCCTCGTAGTCGATGACCAGGCCGCCCTTCACCGCGCCGGAGGCGGTTTCGGCGGTCATGTCCGCCGCGCCGTCGCCGTCGGTGTCGATGCCGGTGACGTAGGCCCCGGGCACGCACACGGACACGCCCTCCTCGCTCTCGATGACGGGCTTCGTTACCGCCGTCACCACCGACAGCGTCCAGGCGTCGGACTCGGCGCTGTAGGTCCACTCCTGGTCTGGGTTGTTCGCCAGGTTCAGCGCCGCTTCGATGGCGGCCTTGTCGGAAGGCTTCGAGGCGTCCGCCGCCTCGGCGAAGCAGCCGAAGGACGCGGCCAGCAGGGCCAGCGCCGTCAGTATCGCAAACAGCTTTTTCATGATTTGTGACCTCCTTTGATCCCGGGGATTGGATTCGGGCGGAATCGCCGCGCCAATCGCCCCTTCATGGCTCTATCATAGCCCCGAAACTTGAAATAAGCTTGAAGCAGGGGGCTCATAGCCGCGGAATTTTACATATCACGCCGGGAGGGCAGAGCCCTCCCGGCATTCTTGTGATTGTTACGCGGAACGTTTTGGTATCGTCGGGTTCTGAGGGAATGCGCCGACACGCATGTTCGATCTGCCGGGATTATTCGGCAGCAGCGCTCTGGGCCGCGCTCAGTGCGTCATACTCCTCCTGGGTGATGACACCGGCGCTCAGCAGGTCCGCCAGCAGGTCGCCGTGGGCCTCGGGCGCTTCGCCGTCGGCCAGCTGCGGCGCTTCCTCGGGCGCTTCGCCCTCGGGAAGCTCCGGCGCGTCGCCGGCGTTCTCGCCGCCGGTGAGGTCAGGCGCGTTGCCCTGGGGACGGTGCTCGGCCATGTAGGCCATGATCTTGTCCCGGGTCTCCTGGGAGATGACGCCCTCGGAAACCATCGCGTCGAAGTCGATCATGCCGGGGACGCCGGCGGGAGCCTGGTTGCTGTCGGGATTCTGGCCGTTGTTGGGAGCCTGGTTGCTGCCGGGATTCTGGCTGTTGTCGGGAGCCTGGTTGTCAGCGGGGGCCTGGCTGCCAGGCTGCTGGCCGTTCGCCTGGGGCGGGTTGACGCCGGGGCGCTGGCCGTTCATGGGGCCGCCGTTGCCGCGCTGCTGGTTGCCCATGCGGGGCTGGCTGCCGTTGGGACGCTGGTTGTTGCCGGGGAAACTGCCGTTGTTGGGAGCCTGGGTGTCGGGGGACTGGCTGTCCGCCGGGGCCTCGTCGGACTGGGCGGCGTCGCCATTGTCCTGCTGGTCGTCCTCGGGCGTAGCGCTGCCGTTTGCCTCGGGAGCGGGCTGCTGGCCGTTGGCCGGCGCGCCGTTCCGGGGCGCCTGGTTCTGCTGAGGGGCCTGCCCCTGCTGGGGCATCTGGCCTTGCTGGGGCGCCTGGCCCCGGTTGTTCTGCATCTGGCCCTGCTGCGGGCCGCCCATCCGGCCGCCCTGCATGCCGCCTTCCGCGACGGCGGCGACGGCCGTCATCAGCACCGCGATGGTGAGAAGCACTGCGAATATCTTTTTCATGGTGATAACCTCCTTATGATCGCATTCAGGTGTGTACCTGTCGTTGTTGATTTGTCTGTGGGGGAGTGTGCACGGTTCCCCGTTCGACGAGGACATGATAGCCGGATTTCCTGAAATAAACCTTGAAGGATTTCAAAAAACGAATTTCGTCGGTGTGATGCCGTGGAACCCGGCGATGGGGAACCATTCGCCGTCCCGGTCATGCGTGAATCCAAAGAAATGCGGGTACGCCATCAAAAGCAAAAAATAACAGCCCCTGCCGCGACAGGAGCGCGAACGCGCGCTATAATGGTGGGCGAGACGAGAGAGAAGGGGCGAGGCTTCATGACCGACGCGGGCGAAAGGCCGCTGGTGAACTATCATACCCATACCTGGCGCTGCCTGCACGCCGAGGGGACGGAGGAGGAATACGTGCGCAGGGCCATCGACATGGGCTTTTCCGTGCTGGGCTTCGCGGACCACACGCCCTGGCCCTACGAGAGCGGCTACGTCAGCGGCATGCGCATGCGGCTGGACCAGCTGCGGGGCTACCTGGACACCGTGCGGGCGCTGGGGGAGCGCTACGCGGACCGGATCAAGATCCCCGTGGGGCTGGAGTGCGAGGCCTTTCCCCAGTACATGGGGTGGCTTTCGGAGCTGAAGGCCAGTTCCCTGGACTACGTGATCCTGGGCAACCACTACGATGGCCGGGACGACGCCGACCACGACGCCTTCTCCGACGGCGGCGGCTTCTACTTTGGCCAGTGCGGCGAGCCCGCCCACGTGCGCCGCTATGCCGAGCGCACCATCGCGGGCATGCGCACGGGGCTGTTCGACTATGTGGCCCATCCGGACCTGTACTGCCACCTCTATCCCCGCTTCGACGCGGAGTGCGCCGCTGCGGCGAAGGACATCTGCGCGGCGGCGAAGGCGCTGGACATCCCGCTGGAGTACAACCTGCTGGGCGTGCAGTACCACGCCCGGGAGGCGGGGCTTGGCCGGCTGGGCTATCCCTGCCCGCGGTTCTGGGAGATCGCGGCCGGGCAGGGCTGCAAGGCGATCATCGGCTTTGACGCCCATCGCCCGGAGGCACTGGAGCGGCGGGACGACTACGATAGGGCGCTGGCCTTCCTGACGGGCCTGGGCCTGGAGGTGCTTCCCTTTTTGGACAAGCCGGGACTGCGTTGACCGGCGGAAGGAGGGCAATATGCTGGAGAAACTGGACCTGACCGGCAAGCGCGGGCTGATCACCGGTGCGGGCAGCGGCATCGGGCGGGCCATCGCGCTGCGGTTGGCGGAGGAGGGCATGAAGCTGGCCCTGGTGGGCCGGAGCGCCGACAAGCTGGTGCGCACGGCGGCGCTGACCGGCAGGCCGCTGGACATGCTGGTGCTGCCCGTGGACCTGACCCAGCCCCGGGGCATCGACGACATCATGCGCATCCTCGAGGGCCACTTCAAGGGCCTGGATGTGCTGGTGAACAACGCGGGCATGGCGCTGAACCGCCCCTTTGAGGAGACCAGCGAGGAGGACTATGACCGCATCATGAACCTGAACGCCCGGGTGCCCTTCGTGCTGTGCAAGCGCACGCTGAAGCTGCTGCGGCAGAGCGAGTGCCCGACGATCATCAACATCGGCTCGGTGGTGGCCCACGACGGCTACGCCCGCCAGGCCGCCTACGCGGCCTCCAAGCACGCCCTGCTGGGCATGACCAAGGCGCTGGCCAAGGAGGTCTACGGGGAGGGCATCCGCGTGCACATGATCTCCCCCGGCGGCGTGTACACCGACATGATCGCCATCGCCCGCCCGGACCTGTCCCCCGAGGGGATGATCCAGCCGGAGGAGGTGGCCGAGCTGGCCGCCTACCTGGCGACCCACCGCGGCGGCGCGGTGATCGACGAGATCCGCCTGCACCGCGCGGCGAAGGAGCCGTTTATTTGAAGCTTTTTGGCTCTTCACGGAACGTTGAGGGAATCACGATATGTAGTTTGTGACCATATGTAAAGATCCTTCGCTTTGCTCAGGATGACAAGGATTGCGATTCGATGTCATTCTGAGTAAAGCGAAGGATCTTTTGTTTACTTATGCTTTCAGGAGCACCGCCGTTTCCCTTCACGCCCTCCGGGGCAAGGCGCGGCCCAGGCCGGCTTCCGGGGACAGATGCCGGATGAAGGCGGTGAACAGCGCGACGGCAGCGGCGCAGCACAGCACGTCGGCGATGGGCGTGGCCCACACGATGCCGTAGACGGGGATGCGCCGCAGCAGCAGGAACATCAGCGGGATGTCCAGCACGCCCTTGCGCAGGATGGCCAGCACGAAGGACTTGCGGCTCTCACCCACGGCCTGAAAGAAGGAGATGACGCCGTAGGCGCAGGCGGAGAAGGGGCCGCCCAGGCACAGTATGCGCAGGAACCGGGCGCCGTAGACCAGGGAGTCGGATTTGTGTTGGATGAACACGCCGATCATGCCCCGGCTGAACAGCAGGCAGGCGGCCATGCAGGCCGCGGCCAGCGAAACGGAGATGGACGTGGCGATTACCACGGCGGAGCGCATGCGCCGGTGGTTGCCGGAGGCGTAGTTGTAGCCGATCAGCGGCAGCACGCCCTGGGACATGCCCCGGGCCATGCAGTGGGCCAGCATGTTCACCTTCTTGGCCACGCCGAGTCCGGCCTGCATCAGCATGCCGGAGAGGGCCATCAGGTTGTCCAGCACGGCGTAGGAGATGTTTTCGCACAGCGTCATCAGGCAGGCGGGCAGGCCGGTGGCCAGCACGTCGCCGGGGATGCCGCCCCGCAGGGCCTCCGCCCGGGGCCGCAGGGACAGCACCGAGCGCCGGCGGTTCCGGGCGATCACCGCCAGGAAGTACAGTGTGGCGATGAGGTTGGAGAGGGACGTGGCGATGGCCGCGCCCATGACCTCGCGGCCCTTCGGCAGCAGAACGAACATGAACAGCGGGTCCAGGCCGATGTTCAGCACGCCGCCCAGGGCGATGCCGAAGCCCGCCTGGAGCGAGCGCCCCTCGGAGCGCACCAAGTGACCCAGCAGCGCGTTCCAGGCGGTGGCCAGCCCGCCCAGCACCACCGTCCAGATCAGGTACTGGCAGGCCTCGGCGTGGACCTCCGGGGCGCTGCCGCCCAGCAGGTTCACGAAGGCGTCCATGCCCAGCCGCGCGGCGGCGGCGTAGAGCAGCGTCACGGCGGCGCAGCCCCAGAAGGCGAAGGAGGCCGCGTTCCGGGCCGTGCGCTCATCCCCGGCCCCGAGGGCCCGGGCGATGACGCTGGCGCCGCCCACGCCGAACAGGTTGGAGATGGCGGAGAGGAACATGAACGCGGGCATGCACACCGTCACCGCCGTGATGCGGGCGTCGCTGCCGGTCAGGCCGATGAAGAAGGTGTCCGCCATGTTGTAGATCACCAGTATGATCTGGCTGATTACCGTGGGGATGGCCAGCGCCAGTATCGCCCGCACGATGGGGGCCTGCTCGAACAGCCGGGTTTCCGCCGCTCGATCTTTCATCTTCTGTCCCTCCCTTCCCGTCAAATAGAGGAACGGCCGTCCAATTCTGTGCATTTGGAGCTGGCCGTCGCGGTCCCTTGTTTACATCATATTTTATTCGTGTAAACAAATAATGTCAAATTATGATTGATTAAATGCTTATAAAATGAAATTATCCGAAATGGCAAAAATGCACCGCCAGATTCAAGTCGCGCCGATTCCGGGCGATATGGGCAAGGATATGCGGCGCTTGAATGCAAAATGAACCCGGCACGGGAAAATGCGCCGGGTTTTTGGATGGGAAGGAATGTCGAAAAAATCACGAAATTAACAATTGGCATTACAAATTCTTATGATCTGGCGACTCGGGGAGCAGCTGGGAGAGTCGGTCGATCCGCGCCGTGGCGCAGGTTTCTGCCACCAGGCGGTCCAGGTCGAGCAGCAGCCCGTCGACGCCCGCGGCCAGCGCGCAGCGCATGTCCAGCTCCCGGTCGCCCACCATGGCGGCCTCGCGGGCGGGGATGCGGCGTTCGCGCAGCAGGTACAGCAGGGCGTCCGGGCTCGGCTTGCGGGCGAACCCGGGGTCATCCGGGGTCATGAAGCCGTCGAACAGCTTCGCCAGGCCGAAGCGCTCCAGGTAGGCCACGGACATCTTCCGGCGGCTGTGGGTGTACAGCCAGTGCCGGGCCCCCAGCCCGGACAGCGCCCGGAGCACCGGCCCGGCTTCCGGGAAGGGCACGATGGGCGGCGGGAAGTCCGGGTCGCCGTGATACGCGCGGAACAGGGCCAGCTGGGCGTCGGTGAGCCCCAGGGCCCGCACGGCGTCGGCGAGGCTCACGCGCATCTGTCGGGCCACCGCCTCCGGGTCGGCGGGGATGCCGAAATGGACCGCTGCGGCGCACAGCGCGGCGGCGCTGTGGGGATAGCTGTCGAACAGCGTGCCGTCGAAATCCCAAATGTAGTGGCGGTAGAGCTTCACGCGCCATCCTCCCTTCGGTAAAGAATACTTGAAATCTTGTGGGGAGCATCAGTCGGCGGTTGTAATATTCATTGGATTGTGTTAGCATCAGGCCATAGAGCAAAGGGAGGGGCACCCATGGGCACCATGACGCGGTTGAAGACCTTTTTCGGCGTGCAGGACATGACCACCGGCAATCCGATGAACAAGCTGATCCAGTTCTCCGTGCCGCTGCTGATCGGCAACCTGGCCCAGCAGCTGTACAACACGGTGGACTCCATCGTGGTGGGCAAGTACATCGGCGACACGGCGCTGGCTGCCGTGGGAACGGCGGGCCCGATCCTGAACCTGCTGCTGGTGCTGTTCATGGGCGTCGCCACCGGCGCGAGCATCCTGGCCAGCCAGTATTTCGGCGCAAAGGACCGCTACAGCCTCAGCCGGGCGGTGGGCAGCACCATCGTGCTGACGGTGCTCAGCGGCCTGATCATGATGATCGTGGGCTACTTCGCCTCGCCGTTTCTGATCAGCCTGATCTCCCCGCCGGCGGATGTCGCCGTGGGGGCGGTCACCTACCTGCAGATCATCTTCATTGGCATCATGGGCGGCGCGGCCTACAACATCCTCTCCGGCGTGCTGCGGGGCATCGGCGACAGCTTCTATCCGCTGGTCTACCTGGTGACCGCGTGCCTGCTGAACATCGTGCTGGACATCCTGTTCGTGGCCCGGTTTGGCATGGGCGTGGCGGGCGTGGCCTGGGCCACGATCATCGCCCAGGCCATCTCCGGCGTGCTGTGCCTGATCCGCCTGGTGGGCATGAAGGACCTGATCGACATCAACCGCACGACGCTGGTGCCGGACGGCCCGATCACCCGCAAGCTGTGCACGCTGGGCCTGCCCGCGGGCATCACCCAGGCGCTGTTCTCCATGTCGGCCATCGTGGTGCAGGGCCTGACCAATTCCCTGGGCACGGCGGTGATCGCCGCCAACGTGGCGGTCATGCGCGTGGACGGCTTCGCTATGATGCCGAACTTCACCTTCGGCACCGCCTCCACCACCTTCGTGGGGCAGAACATCGGCGCGGGCCGCATCGACCGGGTGCGCACCGGCACGAGGGACCTGCTGAAGCTGGCCCTGGGGACCGCCGGTGTGCTGGTGGCCTGCATACTGCTGTTCGGACATCACCTGATCGGCCTGTTCACCGAGACCGAGGACGTGATCCAGATCGGCCTTCGCGGCCTGCGCTGGCTGGCCCTGGGCTACATCGCCTTCGCGGTGAGCCAGGTGCTCCAGGGCGCGATGCGCGGCTCGGGCGAAACCATGATCCCCATGTGGATCTCCATCATCTCCACCATCATCATCCGCCTGCCCCTGGCCTACCTGCTGGCGGCGCTGACCCGCTCCGAGGTCTGGCCCAACGGCAGCCCCGACGCGCTGTTCTCCTCGCTGCTGATCTCCTGGCTGCTGGGCATGGCGATGACCGTGTTCACCTTCCGCCGCGGCGCGTGGAAGCGCAGGCTGCCGGAGGCGCTGCGGGACCGGGCGTGAGGTGCGCAAAGACCAATTGCGGAAGATAAAATGGTCCTTCACGTTTTCGTGAAGAGCCAATTAGATCAAGATTCTTCGCTTCGCCCAGAATGACACGAGGACATTTCAGTGCGGTCATTCTGAGCGGCAGCGAAGGATCTTTTTTGTCCTCTTCCGCGTTGCCTGCCTTACCGGAGGAGCTCCCGGGCGGCCTCTTCGGGCAGCACGGAGGCCACCAGCTCCAGCAGCGCGCGCAGGCGCTCGGGGGTCTCGGCCTCGGCCCGGAGGGTGATCTGCTCGGCGGTGACGGACTTGCGCATCAGCAGCCAGCCGTCCGCGAACTCCAGCCGCACGCCGTCCATGTGGCTGACCGCGCAGTCCCGCCCTTCGGCGAGGGCCTCCACCCGGTCGAGCCAGATCTGCTGCTGGTCGTAGGGGCAGTGGACGCGCAGGTCGGGCGTGATGGGGGGACAGGCGATCTCCCCGGCCAGCGCGGACAGGGGCCTGTCGGACCCGGCCAGCAGCTCGGCCATCGTCAGCGCGGCGAACAGGCCGTCGTCGTAGCCCAGCTCCCCGAAGAAGAAGTGGCCGCTGACCTCGCCGGCGATGGCCGCGCCGACCTCCAGGAAGCGGCGCTTGATGAAGGCGTGGCCGCTGCGCTCCGGCACGGGGGTGCCGCCCATGGCCAGCACGGCCCGGCGGATGACGGAGGAGGACTTCTGGTCGTAGACCACCGGGGTGGGGTGGTTTTTCAGCAGGTGCCGAATGAACAGCACCAGGGACTTCTCGTTCATCACGGCGCGGCCGGTCTCGTCCACGAACACCGCCCGGTCGCCGTCGCCGTCGAAGGCCACGCCGAAGTCCGCGCCTTCCGCGGCCGTCCTTGCGCAGACGGCGGAGAGGTGGCTGTATTCGGCGGGGTTGGGGTCCCGGTTCGGGAAGCGGCCGTCCGGCTCGCAGAACAGCTCCACCACCTCGCAGCCGCAGCGCCGCAGCACCTGCGGGGCCACGGGCCCCATGACGCCGTTGCCGGCGTCCACCACGACCTTCAGCGGGCGGGGGATTTGAAAGCGGGCGGCGAGCCCGTCCATGTAGGCGGGGAGGATGTCTCGGGTTTCGACGGAGCCCCTTTCCCCGGCAAAGGCGCCGCCCTCCACAGTGGCCTGGACCGCGTTCATGATCTGCCGGTTGACCGGCATGCCGTCGAACATGAACTTGATGCCGTTGTACTTCGGCGGGTTGTGGCTGGCGGTGACGGTGGCCCCACCCTGGACATCCAGGTTTGCCAGGGCCCAGTAGAGCACGGGGGTGGGCACGGTGCCGATGTCCGTCACCCGCGCGCCGCTGTCCACAAGGCCGTCGATAAAGGCCGATTTCAGCGCCGGGGTGGAGACGCGCACGTCGCCGCCCACGGCCATTTTTGCGCCGGGGTGCAGCGTGGCCAGCGCCCGGCCCACGGCCCGGGCGTCGGTCTCGTCGATTTCGCCGGGGTAGACGCCCCGGATGTCGCAGTCCTTGTAGATGCTCATTTAAACCTCCACGCCGTAGTTCTTCCGAACGTCCTCCCGGAAGCGGGCGTACAGCTCCCGGTAGGGACCCGTCAGGGCCGGGTCGGGTTCGGCGGTCTTTTCGTAGTGAATCATCGCCTCGGCGGCGGCGTCCAGGCCGCCCATGTCCCCGGAGGCGGCCAGCAGCGCGGAGCCCATGGCCGCGTCCACCACGGCGGGCACCTTCAGCTGGCGCTCCAGTATGCTGGCGCGGATGCGCAGCCACAGGTCGCTGCGGCAGGCCCCGCCGGTGGTGTAGATGGTCTCGCCCACCGGGCAGCCCAGGGCGGCCATGTGGTCGAAGGCCAGCTTTTCGGCGTAGCCCACGCCTTCCATGATGGCGGGGTAGAGCCGTCCGCCGAACAGGTTGCCGATGTAGAAGGGCTCGCAGTCCGGCAGCACGAAGGGGAAGCGCTCGCCCCTGCCCGGCAGCGGATAGCAGCGCACGCCGGTGGGGATCAGCGCCTCGGAGGCGGCGTTCAGGGCGTCGAAGTCCCGCCCCTCGGCGCAGGCGTTCAGCGTCCGACCGCCGATGTTCCCGGCCCCGCCCAGCAGCCATTCGCCGGAGGGCAGCCGGTGGGAGTAGCTGGAGCCGTTGGGGTCGATCACCAGCTGCTCGGTGACGCCCTTGAGCACGAAGGTGGTGCCGATGATGGAGGCCCAGCGGCCCGCGCGCACCGCGCCCGCCGCCAGCGCGGAGGCGTAGCCGTCGGTGGAGCCGCCCACCACCATCGTGTCCGTGGAGAGGCCCAGGCGCTCGGCGGCCTCGGGTCGTATGGGGGCAATGGGCGCGCCGGGGCGGGTCACGGCGGGGAGCTTTTGGATATCCAGCCCCAGGGCCGCATGGAAGGCCTCCGGCCAGCGCCCGTCGATGAGGTCATAGCCGGTCTTCAGGGCGTTGGAGTAGTCGGAGACGGCGTACTCGCCGCAGAGCAGCCCGGCCACGTAGTCCGCCTGGTGGGCGAACACACGGGTCCGCTCGTAGACCTCGGGCAGGTTGTCCCGGACCCAGAGGATGCGGGGCAGGGAGAAGGACGCGCCGAACTTGTAGCCCAGCTTCTTCTCCTGGGCGGCGAGGGCCTCCCGAACCTTCGCGGCCTGGGCGCCGGCCCGGGGATCGTTGTACATGATGCCGGGGGTCAGCGGGCGATGTTCGGCGTCCAGCGCCACCACGGTGCCGCTGGTGCCGTCGATGGAGACGGCGCGGATCTCCCGGGGGCTCCGGCCCGCAGCGCGCAGCTGGGCGGCGCAGTCCCGGATGGCGGCCTCGGCGGCGCCCTGCCAGTGCTCGGGGGACTGCTCGTACCAGCCCGCCGTTTCGGCGATGTTGAGGGTCTCAAAGGGGATGGACTTGGCCGCGGCCAGGCGGCCGGCCTCGTCCGCGACGACGCAGCGCACCCCCTGGGTGCCCACGTCGATGCCCATGTACAGCATTGCAATCAGGCCTTTCGCTCTTTCTTTGGTTTTTTAAGGGGCGTCCGAACGGTTTCGGACGGAGATGGGCGCTACAGCGCCATCATGCAGCAGCCGGAGGGGCTGTCCGCCGTGAGCGCCACCTCATTGGGCAGGTATTTCGCCCCGGTGAGCCGCGCGAACTCCGCCTCGTCGGAGATCGGGAAGTGGCAGTACGCATTGCTGAAGTGCATGGCCACGGCGCAGCGGGGTTTGAAGGCCTCGATCAGCGCCACGGCGGCGGGGGTGTCGATGGTGAAGTAGCCGCCGATGGGGATCAGCATCACGTCCAGGTTCGACAGGGCCTGCTTCTGCGCCTCGGTGTCCGGCTGGTGGCCCAGGTCGCCCAGGTGGGCGACGCGCAGGCCGTCGGCCTCGATCAGGTGGATCAGGTTCTGGCCCCGCTTCGCGCCGCGCTGGTCGTCGTGGAAGCTGGGCACGGCGGTGATCTTCGCGCCGAAGAGCTCCCGGGAGCCCGGCGCGTCGAGGATGACCGGGTCGCCCTCCACGGCGGCAAAGCAGTTGTGGTCGAAGTGGCCGTGGCTGGAGAGGGCGGCGTCGGCCCGCACCTTCAGCGGGGGATAACCCACGGAGTCGTCGTAGGGGTCGGTCACCAGCACCTTGCCGTTGTCCAGGGTCAGTTGGAAGCAGGAATGTCCCAGCCATTTGAGCTTCATATCATCGTTCCTCCTCGATCAGATGGTGGAGCAGCGCGCAGGCGTACAGCCCGCTGCCGCGGGTCGGTCCTTCGGGGTGGATTCCGTTCAGTCGCAGGCACTCGGCGGCCCGCTGCCGAAGCGCACGGTCAAAGCGCTCGGCGCCGTCTCCGCCGTCCAGCGCCCGCGCGCCCAGCGCGAACAGCATAAGGCTCTCTTCCTCCGGGTCCTGGCCCGCGAAGCGGAAAAGGCTATTGCAGAAAGCGTCCGGCGGACCGGGGAATTGGGCCTCCAATGCCTTCGACCATGCCGGGCCGGGGGAGAGGCGCGCGAGGCCGTCCCGCGCTTCGACGGCGAACCCGGCTTCCCGCAGGGCCTGCCGCCAGCCTCCGTCGGGGCAGCGCAGGGGCGCGTCGGTGACGAACAGCCCGTCGCCCCGATCCCGGCGCAGGAACGCGCCCGCCGGCTGCGCGGCGCGGGCCGCCTGCCGCAGCGCCAGGGCGAAGCTATTCATAGTCCCTCAGCGCCTGGGGAAGGGCGTCGACGAGGTCCCCGGCGCACATGCCCCGAGGTCCGAACCGGGCTTGGGCCAGCTCCCCGGCGTGGCCGTGGATCTCGCTGCCCAGGGCGGCGCACAGGGCGAGGCGATCGCCGGACAGGCTGCCCTTGGCGGAAAGCTGGGCCATCAGCCCGCCGATGAGCCCGGACAGGCAGTCGCCGCTGCCGCCCTTGGCCATGCCGCAGCCGCCGCTGGCGCTGAGGACGGCCTGCTCGCCCACGGGCACGACGGTGGTCGCCCCCTTCAGCAGCGCCTGGCAGCCCAGGGCCCGGAGGGCGAAGGCGTCCCCGATGGGGTCTGCCGGCCGCCGCCTCAGCAGCCGCGCGGCCTCGCCGGGGTGGGGGGTGAGCAGGTGGTGGGGTCGCAGCATGGACTTCAGCCGGTCGCTGGCGGCGATCAGATTCAGCGCGTCCGCGTCCAGCAGCAGGGGCCGCTCGCAGGTCAACAGCAGCTCCAGCACCTCCGACGCGGCCCTGCGGGAGAGCCCGCAGCCGCAGGCGATGGCGTCCATGCCCATCAGCGCGGGGTGCAGGACGCCGACGGCCTCCGGGGCGATGGCGCCGTCCCGCTCGGGAAGGGGCAGCCCCATGGCGCAGGGGGCCAGGGTTTGCAGGATGGGCAGCACGGAGGCGGGGCAGGCGACGGTGACCAGCCCGGCTCCGGAGCGCAGGGCGGCCTTGGCGCACAGCGCCGCGGCTCCGGCCATGCCCACGGAGCCGGCCACGATCAGCAGCCGCCCGTTCATGCCCTTGTGGGCGTTGCGGGGCTTGGGCGGCAGCGCCCGGCGCACGTCTTCGGCGGTCATCAGCCCGGCCATGTCCGTGGGGTGGAATTCGGCGGGGATGCCGATGTCCGCCACCTCGATCTCGCCGCAGGCGTCCAGCCCGTCGGCCAGCCAGTGGCCGGTCTTGGCAAACTGGAAGGTGCAGGTGATGTCCGCCCGCACGCAGGGGAAGAAGGCCGTGCCGGCGGCGCCGTCCAGCCCGGAGGGGATGTCCACGGCGACGGTGCGGCTGCCCCGGGCGCGGTCGGCGTTCATGCGCTCGATCAGCGCGGCCGATGCCCCTTCAGGGGCGCGGGAGAGCCCGGTGCCGTACAGCGCGTCCACCCACAGGTCCGGGACCTCGGACACTTCTTTCTCCGTCCGCTCCTCAATGCCCAGCTCGATGGCGCGGCGGCGGTTCTCCACGGCGTCCGGGGTCGTGGGCGGGACGGCGGGGAAGAGGACGCAGCGTCCCCCCGCGGCGGCGTACAGGCGGGCGAGGGCGTAGCCGTCCCCGCCGTTGCCCCCGGGCCCGCAGGCGATGAACACCCGGCGGTCCGGGCCGTACCGGCGCAGCAGCATGCCCGCCAGGGCCTGGGCGGCCCGCTCCATCAGGTCGATGGAGGGGGTGCCGGTCTCGTCGAAGTAGCGGCGCTCCATGTCCCGCATGGCGCGGGGCGTGATCAGGGCTTGCATGCTCTCGCCTCCCGAAAATGAAGTTGAGGGAAAAGGAATTTAGCGCGACCCGACGCGCTCCAGGATCGCCGTGGCGGCGGCCATGCCGCCCTCGTGGGTGATGGACACCCACACGGCGTAGTCCGCGCCGCCGGCCAGGGCCTCGGCCCGGGCCTTCGCGCCGTTCAGCAGCGCGCAGACCGGGCGGCCCGCGGCGTCGGGCATGATTTCGATGTCGGAGGTGAAGAAGCCGGAGAAGCCGGTGCCCAGGGCCTTGGCGACGGCCTCCTTGGCGGCGAACAGCCCTGCGGCGATCTCCGGGCGGCGCAGGTCCGTGGCGGCGTCCAGCCGGGCCAGCTCCGCGGGGGTGTAGACCCGCTCCATGAAGTGCCGCTTTTCGATGGCGCGGCCGATGCGCTCGATGGCGCACAGGTCGTTTCCCAGGCCGAGTATCACGGGCAGGCCCTCCTTTTTGGCGCTGTCGGGACGCGGACGGCAAAACCGGCAAAAATGCGGCGTCCCGTTTAATATTATAGCACATGCCGGCGGATTTGGACAGATTTCCTTGTAAATCCGTTTTCAAATATGTATACTTAAATTGGCTTCCTGTGGCCAGGCGTTCCCGTTTGGAACCCGAGGGCCCGCAGAGGCGTCCAAGAACAAGCGATTCTCAGCGAAGGAGACAGAGATATGCAGGTTACACAGCGTTTCGCCCAGATGCTCACCAAGAACGTGGGCAAGGTGATTGTGGGCAAGGAGAGCGCCATCGAGCTGATGATGGTGGCCATACTGTGCCGGGGACACGTGCTGATCGAAGACGTGCCCGGCGTGGGCAAGACCACCCTGGCCAGCGCGCTGGCGCGGTCCCTGGACTGCTCCTTCAAGCGCATACAGTTCACGCCGGACATCACGCCCAGCGACATCACCGGCTTCTCCATCGCCAACTTCAAGACCGGCGAGCTGGAGTACCGCCCGGGCATGATCATGAGCCAGATCGTGCTGGCGGACGAGATCAACCGCACCTCGCCCAAG
>CADCHI010000056.1 GCA_902801165.1 uncultured Eubacteriales bacterium
CCCTATCCTCCGATTGCTGACAATTATAGTCTACCATCTTTTACCGCTGTTTTCAACGGTGCAATATTCGATTGTCCTTGACATGGGGAGTACTTTAATGAGATATATGGCAGAGGGAAATAAACGGTTACAAATACGTACCGGTGATATTCGGCGTCGCTTGCCGGAGTGGGCGAAGGTTGTCAAGACGATAAACGGAGTGGATATTTACAATCTCAATGTCTTTGAGAACATCATATCCTGGAATCATGAAAACCTTGATACGCCAGCCTATGACTATTACGGAACAATAATTACATATGGTGAGCTGCCGGATAAGGTTAACGAATATATTTGTGGTTTACGTGCCATAGGAGTGACAGAAGAAAGCGTTGTGACGCTCTGCTTGCCTGTCAGCATCGAGAACATGCTTTTGCTTTTGGCTCTAAACTGTATGGGAACGATTGCAAATAATGTCAATTATCTATTTTTGAAAAGTGATCTTGACCTTTACACAAGGCAAAAGGGCTCAGATACTATAATTATTTTAGACGCTTTCCTTCCTGAAATTGTTGATTCACTGGAGAACTGCCATATAAAAAATGTTATCATTACAAGTTTATTGGACTATCTACCTGTTGATAATCAACATGTATTTGATGCCCTTTCCAAGCTTCCTTCCAAATTGAGAGAAGTATTTGACAATCCCGATAAAAAGATGGAGTGCATCCATAAAATGGCGAAACTGAAGGATGTCCGCTTTATTCCTATGGGGGAGATGCTCCAGGCGGGAACCCGGAGCAAAGCATCTCTATATCGCGGACCGGTTGATGTTGAACGTGATATCAGTTATTCTTATACCAGCGGGACGACTGGGAGGCCTAAATGTATCGTTTATAAGGAGTCATCCGCGAATGCATTCATTGAGATGCACGCAGGATTGTTTTTAAAAGATTATGTGGGAGAGCGTGTTTTTCAAACGATCCCGCTGACTCATGCTACCGGGGAACGTGTTTCAGGGTATTTGCAGATGGCAAAAGGAAAAACGCTTGTGCCTGTTCCAATCTACAACAAAGAAAGCTTTGGAATTGATGTTGCGCAGTTGCGGTGCAATTGGATTGTTGCCGCCCCGAGCTTTTATCTGGCAGCGGTCGCGAAAGGAATTATTTCAAAAACCGCGTGGCAGCATGTTACACGCCCATCATCTGGCGGAGAGCCGGTGACAAAGGCAAATGTTGAGTTGATTGATCGTTGGCTCCATGCCAACGGGTGTAAATCCCGCTTTGCGATTGGCGGCGGTGCCGCAGAAGATGGCTCAGGAACAATATTCACATATTTCATGAATGAAGAAACCAAGACGAATGAAACTGGATATCCACTTGAACCATTTATTCATGCCAAAATTGTTGATGAAAAAGGTTCCGTTGTCTCGAAGGGCAAGAGGGGTTATTTGGAAATATCAAGTCCCGCCGCTGCTGACCGGTATTTGAACGATCCCACTGCGTCAGCTAAACGGTGGTACTATGATGAAAATGGCACGCGTTGGGGTGTCACAGGCGACATTGCTGTGCAGAACGAGGATGGTTCTTACAGTATCCTGGGTAGGGCCTCTGATTCTTTTCTGGATCGAGACGGGAAAACCGTATACCTTTTTGATATCGAGTATTCGCTGGGGGTTAATGATCCAGTAATCGAGTGGGAAATTACCGCGCATGAAACAGATGAAGGACCTTTTGTTGTAGGACAAGTTGTGTTAAAGGCAGATTCACGTATGGCATTATCCGAGGTCGTAGAACTATTATGTGAAAAATATCATTTGGACGCAGTAAAGTTCTATGAAAAGTTTGAAAATAGTGATGTGACAGGGAAAAGAGATATCATAAAATTGAAAGAGGACAAGGATGGCTATTATGCTCCGTATGATAATGAACACATGTATCAGATATCTTTTTCAAACAGCAGAGTTAGCAGATATATCATATCAAAAGAGTCCGTTATATAATGCTTGTATCTTTAGGAAAACTTGGCGTGTAGGAAGTCAGAACTCCGCGAGATCGGAGAAACGTGAAAGAAGATCAAGCCAAATCTGCAAATAATAGAAGCGCCCTGTGGTGAGGTTGCCATAGACCGCTGACAAAGCCTGCAAACACAAGAATCTCTGCTGACGAAAAAGACAGGCAGAGATTCTTGCTTGTTATGTTGGCTTCAATTGCAAATTTCGGTCACATACGTTCGGCGGCCGTGGCGTTTCAATGGTGTTTTGTTTTTTCAGCCCCAGAACACCGACAGCGACGGTATGACCTGCTTCTTGCGGGACAGTATGCCCGGCAGGAAGGCGCTGTGGTCCTCGGGGCGCACGTTGAAGGCCTGGGCCACCACGTCCTGGGCGCCGAGGAACAGCAGGTGGGTGCCCTCCTGGAGCATGTCGGTGATCATAAACAGCATCATGTCCAGCTGCTTCTCCTCCAGGCGGCGCTGCATGGCGGCAAGGAAGTCCTCCCGGCGCTTCAGCACGCGGGCGGAGTCCAGCGTGACCACCTGGCCCACGCCCAGGGTGTGGCCGGAGAGCATGAACTCCTTGTAGTCCTGGAACAGTATGTCGTCCGGGGACTTGTCGTCGCTGGTGGAGGCGGAGAAGATCATCTGCCCCAGCTGGTCGATGGACTCGTGGGCGATGCTGGCCATGCGCTCGGCCATCTGGATGTCCCGGGCGGTGCAGGTGGGGGACTTGAACATCAGCGTGTCGCTGATGATGGCGCAGGTGATCAGGCCCGCCATGCGGGTGGTGGGCATCAGGCCCCGCTCCATGAACATGCCCGCGACGATGGTGGCGGTGCTGCCCACGGGCTCGTTGCGCATGTAGATGGGGTTGCCCGTCTGCACGTCCGCCAGCCGGTGGTGGTCGATGATCTCCAGGATCTCGGCCTGCTCCAGGCCTGGCACGGACTGGGCGACCTCGTTGTGGTCCACCAGCACCACCCGCTTGCGGCGGGGGCTCAGCAGGTGGATGCGGCTCAGTGTGCCCACCACGCGGTTGTCGTCGTCCACCACGGGGAACACGCGGTGCTTGTTGTTCTGGGCCATCTCCCGAACGTCGTCCACGTAGTCAGACAGCCGAACGGGGCACAGGCTGGTGGTCCGGCACACCCGCCAGATGGGCAGCGACTGGAAGATCATCCGCGCCGCGCGATAGGGCTCGTGGGGCGTGGAGATGACCAGCGTGCGCTCCTTCAGCGCCCGGACCTCCTCCGGGATGGCCGCCTGGCACACCACCACGCAGGGCACGCCGGCGTGGATCGCCGCCAGGATCACCTCCGGCTGGTGGCCGCAGACCAGCACCGTGTGGGGCGTGAGCTGTATGGCCTCCTCGCCGTTGGCGGGCAGGGCGATGGTCACGCGGCCGGAGACGCTGTTGGTGGGCGCGTCGGCGTCCAGCACGATGCTGCCCTCCAGGGCGCTGACCAGGTTGAACACCGGGACATCCTCGATGTCCGGGTGCAGTACCGAGAGCATGTCCTGGGCGGCGATGGTGTTGGTGGACAGCATGCCGAACAGCGTGCCGTCGTCCTCCACCACGGGCAGGGAGACGGTGTTCTCATCCCGGTGCAGCAGCTGCCAGGCCCGGTCCACCGTCACGGCCTTGTTCAGGGCCGGGGGCGTGTCGAAGTTCAGGTCGCTGACCTGGGTGCGCAGGTTGTGGATCAGCGTGGGCGGCTCGAAGCCGAAGCGATCCAGCACCAGCTGGGTCTCGTCGCTGATGCGCCCCAGCCGGGCGGCCTCGTATTCCCGGTCTCCCAGGGCGTTGCGCAGCTGGGCGTAGGCCATGGCGGATACGATGGAATCGGTGTCCGGGTTGCGGTGCCCGGTGACATAGATGGGCTCCATTGCGGCATAACCTCCATCCGAGTGGGTTTCTTGCTGGCGGCGGCTCTGCCGCCGGTTTTGTCCATTATAACACATTTCCGACGTCAATTCGATACGCTGGGCATGGTTTTGGCGGGAATTGTTGTAAATTTCTCTCCGGCGGGCGAAGGGGCGCGGGGAGGGAAGGAGCGTGAAGGCCGGGCTTATGTGGCTTTTTTGAAACATATCGGCATTGTGGCCTTTGGTCTATTGCGGATTTGGGCAGGAAGTGATATAATAACAATGGAGTGGCATAAGGCCGCGCGCCGCGCAGCCCGCCGTTCCACGGCGATGAAGCGGATCGCCGCCGCCGCGACCCCCGGTCCCGGCGGGAAAAAGGAGAAAGGTAATCGTGAAATGCGTAAGATACGCATCGTACTGATCGTCGTCGCCGTCATCTGCTTCGGCGTGGCGCTGTCCTACCCGATACGCTACCGCATGGCGCAGGACAGCAACAACGCCAGCCTGGAGGACCTGGCCGCCATGCGCCAGCAGGCCGCGCAGCAGGCCGGCGTGGTGTTCCCGATAGAGTCCAGCCCCGGAGGCGGAGCCGCCGGGAGCGGTGACGGTGGACAGTCGGCATCGGGTGGCGGCGAGCCATCCCCGGAGGAGACGCCCGAGGGCGGCGAAGCGCCCCAGGGACAGGGCACGCCCGAGGGCGGCGAAAGCGCCCAGGGCCAGGAGACACCCAGGGGCGGCGAAAGCGCCCAGGGACAGGGCACGCCCGGAGGCGGTGAAAGCCCCCAGGGCCAGGAGACACCCGGGGGCGGCGAAGCGCCCCAGGGACAGGGCACGCCCGAGGGCAGCGAAGCGCCCCAGGGACAGGGTACGCCTGAGGGCGGCGAAAGCCCCCAGGGTCAGGAGACACCCGGGGGCGGCGAAGCGCCCCAGGGACAGGGCACGCCCGAGGGCAGCGAAGCGCCCCAGGGACAGGGTACGCCTGAGGGCGGTGAAAGCGCCCAGGGACAGGGTATGCCTGAGGGCGGCGAACCGGCCGCCGCGACGCCGGAGGCCGCACCGGTCACCGCCGCGCCGACGGGCCCGACCCCCACGCCGGGCCTCATGGATCTGATCCTGAACGAAGTGGGAATCGTCGCGCCGACCCAGACGCCCACCCCCACGCTCGCGCCAACGGCCACGCCGGCGCCCTCGCCGACGCCGGACCGGCACGTGCACAACAACGCGCTGCCCTATCCGCTGCTGGAGCACATCGAGTTCGACCCGAACGCCATGCTGCCGGAGCTGCGGGAGATCTACGCGCTGAACCCCGACCTGATCGGCTGGATCGTGATTCCCGGCACCGTGGTGGATTACCCCGTCGTGCAGACCGAAAACAGCGAGTTCTACCTGGAGCACGACTTCTACGGCAATGCCAACATCAACGGGCAGATCATACTGGACCCCCTGTGTGACCCCTACACGCCCAGCTACAACCTGATAATCAGCGGGCACCACATGAAGAACGGAAGCATGTTTGGTGACCTGCCCGATTATAGAACCCAAAGCTACTGGGAGCAGCACAAATTCCTGGAATTTGATTCGCTGATGTTCCGGAAGCAGTATGTCATCTTCGCCGCGTTCTATTCGGCAGACTACGACGAGGACGAGGAGGGCTTCCGCTACAACGCGGACATACGCTACGCGTTGGAAGCGGAAAAATGGCTGGCGGAGATCCGTGAGAACCAGCTGTATGACACGGAGATCGACGTCGAGTTCGGGGATGAGTTTCTCACCCTGACGACCTGCAACAGGGCGCGCCACAGAAATGGCCGCTTCGTAATAGTCTGCCGACGCATACGAGAAGGAGAGACGTTCGAATGAAGAGAATTATTGCGATCCTGGTAGTTTGCATGCTTTGCCTGACCTCCGCCTATGCCGCGGAGTGGGCCGAGGGCCGCAGCGCGGCTCAGCCCTATGCCGGCGTCCCCGAGGTGGACCTGACCCAGACCATGGGTTACATCATGATGTATCCCCGCACCAGGCTGCCCGCATCGCTCTTCTGCGACGTGCTGGAGATGTACCTGCCCCGCGAGGACATCGCCCTGGGCGAGGGCACGCTGACCCTCTATAACGCCGATGGCGAGGCCGTGGCGGTCGCCCCCTTCACCGACGAGGAAATGGTCGAGCTGCGCCCCCTCGAGGAGGAGGAGCTCAGCGGCCTGATGTGGGGCGGCGGCGTCTGCGTGGCGGTCCACCTGCCCGTGTCCCTGGCCCTGGGCGAGACCTACTATGTGCTGGCCGAGGAGGGCTGCTTCACCACCGCCGACGGCAGCATTCCCAGCGTGGCCATCACCTCTCCCGAGGCCTGGACGCCCGTCGTGAACGGCGATTACGGCGTCAGCGCCCTGTCCTACAGCGTCGCGCCCGTGGTCGAGGAGACCGAGGAGGGCGAAGAGGCCGAGGAGCCCGCCGAGGACGAGGCGGTCGAACTGGAGTACAAGATGACCCCCGAAGTGGGCGACGTGATCCACTTTGACCTGGTGCTGGGCGGCGACGCGAAGTACGCCGTGATCTACAGCGAGAACGAGTCCGTGGATTTCGAGACCACCCAGTTCTCCGAGTCCTGCCACGTGACCGGCGTGGTCTCCGGCGAGGAGCTGAGCTGGGGCGTCGTGTTCATGGACGGCGAGGGCGACGATGCCCAGGTCGTGGACGTGGTGGCGCTGAAGTAAGCGGAAGCGCCTGAGGCTTTGACGGAGCGGCGATCGAACCCCGGCCGGGAAGACCGGCTGGGGCTCGATCGCCGCCCTTTTTTGCGTCCCGCGGGCCCTTGAAAGGGCGGCGGATTCCGCCGGCGGCGCGGGAACCGAAGGCGCCGGCCCGACTGCCAATAAGTTGACACAGAAATATAGCACGCATTTTAAGCTGCCAATTGTTGTAACACTATCGAAAGAGGTGTATAATAAATGTGTTATACTGGATTGTATTATGGACGCCTGTAGTTCTGGAGGTTTTATGAATAGAAGGATGTTGAAATGCCTGGCTGCCCTGGCGGCGCTGCTGCTGGCGATGGCGCTGGGCCTGGGAGCGCTGGCCGAGGCGCCGGATACCGGCGAGGCCCTGGCGCTGGAGGAGGAGATCGTATTCGGCGACCAGGTCGACCCGGAGGCCGCCCTGGCGGAGGACGCCGGGGACACCGGGCTGACCGTCGAGTATGAGGACGCCCCGCAGGCGGAGCTGGCGGAGGACGAGATCGAGCTGCCCACGGGCGACGAGGCCGAGCCGGCCGGAGAAGCCTGGGAGGAGCCGGAGGACGCCTTCGAGGAGGACGAGTACGGCGACACGGAGATCCTGGCGCTGGGCGAGGCCAGCACCGGCTACGTGGCGGTGGCCGCGAACGCCCCCATCTTTTCCGACGCCGACCTGACCCGGCCCCTGGGCGTCTTCCCGGAAGGCGCGACGGCCTATGCCGAGGCCGTGGTGGACGGCGGCGCGGTGCTGCGCATACGCTTCGATACCCAGGAGGCCCGGGACTGGGCCCGGGAGATCCTCACGGGCTACGTGTCCGTGTCGGACACCCTGCACTACACCGACGCGGAGGCCGAGGCGCTGAAGGAGCGCCTGGCCGCGGACGTGCATACCCGCCGGGTGGGCAGCGTGGCGATTCCCTGCGCGGCCACGGCGGAGCTGGAGACCGCCGTGCTGGCGGAGGCGGGTGCCGTCGGACTGGGCGTGGCGGCCCACACCCCGGCGGAGATCCAGGCCTTTGTGAATGCCCATCCCTCCTATCGCAACCAGATCAACATCTACAGCCTGGCGGATACCGAGAAGCCCTATGCCACCGGCAGACTCTCCAAGGTGAACCAGACCTCCGCTCTGAACCTGATCAACCAGGTGCGCTACATCGCCGGCGTCGACGCCAACGTGACCCTGTTCTCCGAAAAGGAGGAGATGATGGCGGCGTCCTCGCTGGTGAACCGGCTCAACGGCGGCCTGTCCCACTATCCGGTCCGCCCGGCGGTGCTGGCGGACGGCGCCTATGACGCGCTGTACAACCTGGGCTATGCCGGCTCCGGCAGCGCGAACATCGCCATGGGCTACAGCGCCACGGGCTCGATCCTGGCCTACATGGCCGATTCGGACGACAACAACCTGTCGAAGGTGGGCCACCGGCGCTGGATCATCAACCCGAAGATGGGCCGCACAGTCATGGGAGCCAGCGGGCGGTTCTCCGCCATGTATGCCCACGACATGACCGGCTCCGGCGGGCAGACCAAGGCGGCGTGGCCCGCCCAGGAGATGCCCGTGCAGTACTTTGCGGCGAACGTTCCCTGGTCGGTGTCCTACGGCAGGAAGCTGGAGGCCGGCAAGGTGACCGTGGACCTGGTGCGCGTCTCCGACGGCAGGACCTGGCACTTCTCCCAGGCGGGCTCGGACGGCGACTTCTTCGTGGAGAACAGCTACTACGCCGAACCCGGCTGCGTGATCTTCCGGCCCAGCGGGCTGGGCGAGATCGCCGTGGACGAGCGCTTCAACGTGTCCATCACCGACGGCGCCACCGGCGAGGTGACCCGCTATACGGTGCACTTCTTCAGTCTGGACCTGTCCGCGGCCACGCCGATGGACGCGCTGACCGTGTCGGCGGTGCGGCTGGCGGAGGGCAACCGCCTCAGCTGGAACGCGGACGCCCGGGCGAAGGGCTACTACGTCTGCCGCAGGGACGGCACCGCGGGCTACCAGATCGTTGCGGATGTCACCGGCACGGAGTACCTGGACACCACCATCGTCGATGACGTGGAGTACTACTACCAGGTCTACGCCCATACCGACAGCGTCACCAGCCGTGCCGCCATCAGCGTGCGGCCGGAGATCCCGAAGCCGGAGAGCGTGGCGCTGAATCACACCGGCACCGTCAGCCTGTACACCAACATGAACCTGCAGCTGACGGCGGGCTTTGAGCCCAGCTACGCCCAGGCGGAACTGACCTGGAAGACCTCCAACAAGAAGGTGGCCAAGGTGAGCTCCACCGGCCTGGTCACCCCGGTGAAGAAGGGCTCGGCCATCATCACCGTGACCACGGACAACGGCAAGAGCGCCTCCGTGAAGGTGAAGTTCTCCAACCCGCCGAAGCCCAAAAAGGTGACGCTGGACCGCACCGGCACCGTGACGCTGAACGTGGGCGAGACGCTGCAGCTGAACGCCACGGTCCAGCCCGCCGACGCCAGCACGAAGCTGAAGTGGAAGAGCTCCAGCAGCAGCAAGGCCAAGGTGAGCTCCACCGGTTTGGTGACGGCACGCAAGGCCGGCACGACCACCATCCGCGTGACCACCAGCAACGGCAAGTCCGCCAAGGTGAAGGTGAAGGTGGTGGACCCCAGGATTCCCACGAAGGTGGTGCTGGACCACACCGGCACGGTCACCCTGAAGGTGGGCGAGACGCTGCAGCTGGACGCGACGGTGCTGCCGGACACGGCCCAGACCAAGCTGACCTGGAAGACCTCGAAGAAGAAGGTGGCGAAGGTGAGCGGCTCCGGCGCGGTTACCGCGCTGCGCAAGGGCACGGCCACCATCACCGTCAAGACCTCCAACGGCAAGAAGGCCACGGTCAAGATCAAGGTCGTTCCGTGAGGCCTCCCAGAAAAGTAGACAGAAATAGACAGGAAATCGGGCCAATTCGGCCCGGTTTCCTCCATTTTTGGACAAAAGTTTGAAATAATGGTTGACGCGGCTCCCGGGGATTGCTATGATGGGGGTGATGAAGCGCCGCAAGGCGCGCGGAAGGGCCGGCACAGGTCCGGCAGGCACAATCGGAAGGGAGCGATGCGCTATCGCTGCGCAGAGGCATAACATCGAGACGCTGAACGATCTGTTCACCGCACTGTTCAGGGCCGGGGAAGGCGCGACGCCCGTGATCCGCCAGCCCCAGCGGCCGGTGCGAGAGGAGATCTTCGCCCTGTTCTTCCCGGACGAGCTGGTCCGGCTCTACGCGGACAAGTCCAAGTCCAACCTGACCTGGTTCTTCAACAACGATCCCCGGAACAAGTCCGTGCGGCGCTCGCTGGCCGGCCTGTTGGCGCAGGATGCCCGGACGGTGGTCGCCGAGACCCACCGGAAGTGCCACGAGGCCCTGTGGCCGACGCCGGGCTGGGGGCTGTTCGACGAGGCGGCCCTGCGGGAGGTGCTGTTTTCCGCGAAGGTGGGCGACGCCCTGAACAGCCGCTGGCACATCCTGGAGGGCAGCAATGGCAGGCCCGCCCTTCTGGAGACCTACTGCCAGGCAGATATTTCCGCGGCGCTGGCCCGGATCATCCTCACGCTGGCCGTGGGCGAGGACGCCTCCGACGCCGCGCTGGCGGAGATCTGGCGGACGGACGCCGGGGACAGTTGCGAGTTCATGCGCCGGGACGGGTCGCCGGAGGGCGAGATGCGCTATTGCCGCATGCTGGACCTGCAGGGCCGCCGCGAGCGGGCCTACGCGGGCTTCGAGCGCATCGCGAAGCAGCTGGACCGGCCCGCCCGGACCCGGGACGAGGCCGCCATGTATTGCAGGCTGGGCGAGATGCTGTTCACCGGCGAGGGCTGCCTGCGGGACGAGCAGGCCGCGCTGCGCTACGACCGGCTGGCCTGCCTGGAGGCCTATCCCCGGGCCTACTACCAGCTGGGGCGGCACGCGACGGGCACGGCGGCCCGGGAAGCCATGGAGCGGGCGATGGAGCTGGGCTACGGCCCCGCCATACGGGAGCTGGGCACCGCCTGGTACAATGGCAGCGCCCGGCTGGCCTGCGTCCGCAACGCGGAGAACGCCCGCCGCTGCTTCCAGGCCGGCCTGACCCTGCCTGGGGAGGACGGCGCGTACTGCGCCTACATGCTGGGGCAGATCTACGAGGGCCTCGGGGACCGCAGCGCCGCCGTGAGCGCCTATCGTGTCGCCCAGGAGAACGGCAGCGCCGAGGCCGGGGAAAAGCTGGCGCGGTTGGACTGGGTGCTGGAGCCCGGGGAGCGGGAGCGCGGCGCGGCGGACGGAACGCTGCGGTACTGCCTGATGAACGAATTGACCGGCTGCAATCGCCTGTTCTTCGACGGGCTGGAGGGCCGGTGGAGCGTCACCGTCTGCGGCCAGGGCGCGGAAGGGCTGCCCCACGGCGTGAAGGCCGGGGATGGCGATCCCGTCCGGGCGCTGCGGGAGCTGGCCCAGGGCGTGTATTGGGGCGGCGCGCCCCAGTTCCCGGAGCTGGTGATCGCGCTGCTGTCCGAGGATCGGCGGCGCAACCTCTACCAGGCCGTCGCCCTGCTGGGAGAGCTCCAGCGGCTGGCGCTCTCCCTGGGGGAACGGGCCTGGGACCTGGTGGACCAGGTTCGGCTGTACGTGCTCGCCGAGCGGGAATACGGCGCGCTGCTGCTGGACGCGGCCTTCGGCGGCATGAAGGAGCTGTATTTCAAGGTGCGGCTGTGCGACCCGGCCCAGGACGCGGCGGACCGCCTGTTCGCCGCCGCGCCGCTGTTCCTGCCCCGGCTGCGGGGCGCAGAGGACGTGCCTGTGCGGCTGAAGCTGATCGGCTGCGGTGAGTCGGCCATGGCGGTGCTGCGCCGGGCCATCGCGCTGCCCATGCCGGAAGGCGCGCTGAGCATCGACGTGTACGGCGACGATGCCGAGGCTATGGAGCGGCGCTTCCGCCAGCTCTGCCCGGGACTGTTCGCCGCGGATGCCTCCCTGCGGGGCGAGCTGCCCCGGTTCCATCCCTGCGCGCTGGAGGAGGATCTTCTCCGGCAGTTGGACGAGGCGGGGGAGGAGAGCTTGGGGAACGGGAATTACTACGTGCTGGCCGGTGAGGATGACGGCGAAAACCTGCGCCTGGGTGCGCTGCTGCGAACCGGGCTGCTGCGGCGCGAAGGCGGCTGCGATCAGCTGCCCTTCATCGCGGTATCCGTGCGCAACCCCATGGCCGGCTGGCTTGCGGAGAGCCTCGCCGCCGGGCCCGAGGCGCCGTCGCCCCACTGGTACAACCGCTGCGAGCTGTTTCCCTTCGGTTCGCTTTCGATGTACGCGCCTCACGCCCTCCGGCAGGAGGCGCTGGAGCGGCGGGCGGAGCAGGTGCACATGCTGTTCATCGGCCTGCCGAACACCCGGGACGCGCGCCACGCGGCCATGGGCAGCTACTATCGCCGCCAGGCCAGCCGGGAGACGGCCCGCCTGACGGCGCTGAGCCTGGTCTATCGGGCGCACCTGGCGGGCGTCAACCTGCCCGGCTGGCGGCTGTACGGAACACCTGACGAGGAGGCCCGCCTGGGCGATGCCTACACCCGCTGGCTGAAGGAGCCGGAGCACCTCCAGGCGGCGCTGCGGGACGAGCATGCCCGCCGCTGCCGGGCGCTGCTGGTCCAGGGCTGGGTGCCGGCCACAGTGGAGCAGGTGAGCGCCGGCGCGCGCCGGGGCAACCCGGGCCACGTGCTGTATCCGGCGAAGCTGCACCCCTTCATCTGCCCCTGGGAGGCGCTGGAGTCCGGCGAACTGCTGAAGCAGGTGCGCCAGGCCGTGCGCGCCTGGTTCCCGGAGAAGTCCGTGCCGGATCCCCGCCGGGACGAGGAGGCCTCCGTGCGGGATACCGGACGGCTGCTGGATGGGGCATGAGGAATGATAATGTAAGGCAGTAGGCAACAGGCATTGGGCAGTAGTCAAAATGTGGCTGCCGCGCTTTATCGCGGCATTGGTTGAAAACGCGGAAGCGGCATTCTGACTTTTGCCTGTTGCCTATTGCCTGTTGACTCAGACAAGTTCAGAGTTATCGCCCCAAGCAAACACCATTGACCAAATAAAACCGCCTCCCGCGTCGACCGTTCGGTCTTCGCGGGAGGCGGTTTGCTTTTGCCGGAGGTTACTTTGTGATCGTGAACACCTTGTCCAGGAAGTACTGGGCGATGCCGACGCTGGCGGCGTCGGGTCCGGCCTGGGCATAGCTGAGGTCCAGGTGGTGGATCAGCATGCTGCGCTTGCACAGGTTGTGATAGATCTCCTGCAGGAAGCGGGAACCGAGGAGCTCTATGCCGCCGCCCAGCACCAGGCGGCGCATGCCGCTGCCGCACAGCGCGGTGTACAGGCCGAAGGACAGCAGCTCGGCGGAGTGGCGCAGGGAGGCGGCCAGCACGGCTTCGCTGTCCGCGCGCCGGGCCAGTTCCTTGAAGGATTCCGGAGGTTCGATGCCGGTCTCCCGGCAGGCCGCGCAGGCGTCGTCCAATATGGCGCTCTGATTGACATAGCGCTCCAGGCAGCCGATGTTGCCGCAGGGGCAGGGGCGGCCGTGGTAGTCAATGGTGCAGTGGCCGATCTGCCCGGCGACGTTGTAAGGGCCGTTGTAGATGTCGCCGTCGTTGATGATGGTGCCGCCGATGGTCTCGCCGACCCGGACGAACAGCATGTTCTGGGTCTCGGGCTTGTCCGGGTTGGCGGCGTCCAGGAATTTCTTTTCGGCGTAGGCCATGCACTTGGTCCTGCCGGCAAAGAACAGGGGCAGGCCCATCCGCTGCTGGAGCCGCTGCAGGGGCGCCATGGGGATGTCCAGGCCCATGGCCGTCTGGATGCAGAGGGTGAGGGGATTCTGGGTGCAGAAGCCGGGGAAGATAACGCACAGCGCCAGCGCCCGGTCGGGGTCGAAGAGCCGGGATTGGCTGTTCAGGATGTTGTCAAACAGCTGCTCGTAGGCCTCTCCGGCGTTGTTGCGGGGCACCTGGTTGGAGGGGAAGGGAAAGCGGCGGCTTTCGATGGCGCTGCATTCCAGGTTCATAAGGTCAAAGCTCACGCCTGCGCGGTCCAGGGTGAAGACCGCGATCTGGTGGGCATCCCGATTCAAACGAAGGGTTATGGGCCGGCGACCCGGCAGGGAGGTCTGCTTGGGGCCCGTCTCATTGATCAGGCCGCGCTCAGTCAGTTCATCCACCAGCACCGATACGCTGGTGGCGCTCAGGTTCATGATGCGAACGAGCTCTGCGCGGGATTTGCACTTGCCGCTGCGCACAAGGTCAAAGATGCGCTTGATGTTGGCTTCCTTGACATGCTGCTGATAGCCGTTGTGGCCCGTACCAACTGTGTCCAGTGGCAAAAATTTCATGATGGATCACTTCCTTCAAAGGAGGGAGGACACAAACCGGCGACGGGTTTGCGCGGGGGAATCTGGCTGCATTAAAGTATAGTAATACCATTTGCATAGTAACATATTAAAACTAATTTTGCAAGGTCTTTTGGATTATTTATTATTGACTTTGCTTCTGTGGCAAATTGTTGGCTTATTGCAGAGTTTACTCACATTAGCTTATAAACTAAATAAAAACTAAATTATGTGTTAATATATACACAATAAAACGAGGACAAATTACAGATGATGATTGCCCCGGCCTTCCTTCGAATTCCGCCGACCCGGAGGATATTCCGCATTCCTGCTTTTCCGCAATTCAAGAAAGCCCGGTTCCAATCGTGGCTGCGGCTGATCGGTATTTGCAGCAGCGGACGCCAATTATGGCGTCCCTACGGCGGGCGAGACGCAAACGCGCAGGCAGTGATTGCCCCTGCGGACGGGTTCGTAAATACAGACCCAAAGCAGGCGCTCTCGTCCTTGCAGCGGGCGGGCATACACAGACAGCCGCCCCATGATCTACGGGGCGGCTGGATGGTGTCGATGTTTGTTTTATAAGAAATGAAAGACCCGGTCTGTGCCCCATGATCTACGGGGCACAGACCGGGCAAATTCCTCGCGGCAGCGATTGCCTCTGATGCTATCAGTACATGCCGCCCATGCCGGGGTTGCCAGCAGGCGCGGCCGGTTCCGGCGCGGGGATGTCGGTGACCAGGGACTCGGTGGTCAGCACCATCGCGGCGACGGACGCGGCATTCTGCAGGGCGCAGCGGGTGACCTTGGTGGGATCGGCGATGCCGCGCTCCATCATGTCGGCGTACTCGTCCTTGGCGGCGTCATAGCCGAAGGTGGTGGACTTGCGGGACTTGATCTTCTCGACGATCAGGCTGCCCTCGACGCCAGCGTTCTTGGCGATCTGGCGGACGGGCTCCTCCAGCGCGCGCAGCACGATCTGCACGCCGGTCTTGACGTCGCCGGAGGTCTCGGAGACCAGCTTGATGACGGACTTGGAGGCGTTCAGCAGCGCGGTGCCGCCGCCGGGAACGATGCCCTCTTCAACGGCAGCGCGGGTCGCGGCCAGGGCGTCCTCGATGCGCAGCTTGCGCTCCTTCATCTCGACCTCGGTCGCAGCGCCGACGTTGATCACGGCGACGCCGCCGGACAGCTTGGCCAGGCGCTCCTGGAGCTTCTCGCGGTCGTAATCAGAGGTGGTGTCCTCGATCTGGCTGCGGATGGACGCGATGCGGGCCTTGATCTCGTCGGCCTGGCCGGCGCCCTCGACGATGACGGTGTTCTCCTTGTCGATCTTCACCTGGCGCGCGGAGCCCAGCATGTCGATGGTGGCTTCCTTCAGCTCCAGACCCAGCTCCTCGGTGATGACCTGGCCGCCGGTCAGGATGGCGATATCCTGCAGCATGGCCTTGCGGCGGTCGCCGAAGCCGGGGGCCTTGACGGCCACGCAGGTGAAGGTGCCGCGCAGCTTGTTCAGAACCAGGGTCGCCAGGGCCTCGCCCTCGACGTCCTCGGCGATGATGAGCAGCTTCTTGCCCTGCTGCACCACCTGCTCCAGCAGGCCGATGATCTCCTGG
>CADCHI010000057.1 GCA_902801165.1 uncultured Eubacteriales bacterium
CTTCTTCCTTGTTTGTGTAGCAGCTACAATTAGAAGTCTTTCATGCTCCTTTTGTCTATCTCCTTTCTGTCAATCCCACAACTTTCCGTGAAGAACCTACAAACGGGGCTGTCTCAAAATAGCGAATTGCGAAGGAATCATCGGGCGATGATTCAGAAAACACCGCAGGCGCCATAATTGGCGCCCGCGGCGGAAGGTCCGCTCCCAGGCGGAAGGTCCGCTCCCAGGCGGAAGGTCCGCTCCCGGTAGCATTTCTGCCGTCCCTACGAATGGGATTCCGCAATGCTGTTTATTTTAAGACAGCCCCGTTTAGTATCATGGAATGTGCGGGGTGGGGATTGTTTCCTCAGCTCAGAACCCGCCCTCGATGAGCTTCTGGTTCAGTTTATTGTAAATGACCGACATCACCGGCTCCTCGCGGCAGTCCGCGGCCTCGGCCAGCGGCTTCCAGGCGACGGCGCTGTTCTCGTCCGGCTTGCAGTGAAGCGCCTGCCCGTCGTCGGCCTCCAGCAGGTAGGTGACGTTCAGGTGCAGGTGGGCCGACACGAAGCGCCTCCGCTTGACGTGGGGGTTCACCGGCAGCACCTCGACGGAGAAGATGTCCCGGGTGACGGGCGCGATGCGCGTGAGTCCGGTCTCCTCCCGGGCCTCCCGCAGGGCGACGGACAGCAGGTCCGCCTCGCCGTCGGCGTGGCCGCCGGTCCAGGACCAGGCCTTGTAGATGTTGTGCCAGGCCATCAGGGCGTGGGTGCGGGCCGGGTTGACGATCCAGGACGAGGCGGAGAAGTGGGCGACAACGTTGTCCCGGGTCAGAGGCGTCTCCAGCCGCCTGAGGGCGTAGAGCAGCATCTCCCGGTCCCGGGCCTCCTGCTCGTTCCAGGGGACATAGCGCTCCAGCTGGCTGATCAGCCTGTCCATGCAAACCTCTCCTTTCGCGCGGGTGAAGGGTGCCCGCGAGTCCAGTATAGACCATTTCAGAGGAATTTGCAATCCCGCAGGAATGCAGGAGGAAAAGGCAGCAGGCAACAGGCAACAGGCAGCAGTCAGAATGCCGGGGAACGAAAAACAGACGATAAGTAGATTCAGAAAGCAAAGTCGACAGGCAACGGGTGGAATGCTGGGAAGTGCCGAAAGCAATGGGCGGAGTAAAGGTGTTGGTGAAGTGCCTGCCTTCGAGGGAAAACCTTCGTAGCGCTTGAAATGACAAGACGGTTACGCTTGTCATCCAGGGCGCGACGAAGGTTTTTATACTAAGCTCAATCTAAAAGTAAACATATGCGGAGCAGATTTTTCGGTCTGCCTAAGCAGAGCGGAGGGAGGCGATGCAGCGCATCGTTGACCGCAGCGAGGCAACGGCAGGGCGGAAAAGATGCCCGCAGATGGTTGCAATTTAGATTGAGATTAGTATTAGCTGATATTCCGGCTTACAGCCGCTTCATCATGTACACAAGGCACCGGGTGCTGCCGTCCTTCAGCATCACGGCGTCGGGATGTCGGGTGATCTCGGCAAATCCCATCTTTTCATACAGCGTCCGTCCCCGGGCGTTGCCCTCGATGTAGTCCAGCTCCAGGAACATTACGCCCCGCTGCCGGGCAGCGTCCTCCATGGTCCCGAGCATGGCCGAGCCGATGCCCAGGCCCCAGAACTCCCTGTACAGGGCGATGGCGATCGAGGCCTTGTGGCGGAGCTTCATCTGTCCGTTGAATTGCAGGCAGCAGTTTCCGGCCAGCCTGCCCTCCACGAAGCAGCACAGCATCAGGCTGTCGGGGTTGTCCTTGAAGCTTTGCAGGAGGGCCTGCTCCTGCTCCAACGTCCAACGGCACTCCTCGGGGTAGCGCAGCACGAACTCCGTCTCGGCGGCGGTGTCCGTGAGGTATCGGATCATGTCCGCCGCGTCCTCCGGCTCGGGCACGCGCAGTACCGCGGCATGACCGTCCTTGAGGCGGATTTCTTTCGGTGAAAACTGCATGGGATAGACCTCCCGATCCATTTTGTCTAAAAAAAACGTACAGATCCTCCTTCGTTCAGAATGACACGGCGGCACAGCCTGTCATCCTGAATGTCATGCACGCGCAAGCATTGCGAAGCAAAGGATCTGTACGTTTCGTTTTCAAGGGATATCACGCGATCTCAGCGTGGGGGACGGGACTGAATCCTTCCCGCCCCCAGCCGCTTCCATTACAGCTTGTTGCGCTGGATCTTGCCGCTGATGGTCTTGGGCAGCTCGTCGCGGAAGACCACGATGCGGGGGTACTTGTAGGGCGCGGTGCGCTTCTTGACGTAGTTCTGGATCTCCTTCTTCAGCTCTTCGGTGGGCACGGTGCCCTTCGTGAGCACGATGGAGGCCTTGACCACCTGGCCGCGGATCTCGTCCGGGGAGGCAGACACGCCGCACTCCAGCACGTAGGGCAGCTCCATGATGACGGACTCGATCTCGAACGGTCCGATGCGGTAGCCGGAGGACTTGATCACGTCGTCGGTGCGGCTGACGTACCAGAAGTAGCCGTCCTCATCCTTCCACGCCATGTCGCGGGTGTGGTACACGCCGTCGTGCCACACGGCATTGGTGGCCTCCTCATTGCCGTAGTAGCCGGCGAACAGGCCGCAGGGGACCTCCTTGTCGGTGCGGATGCAAATCTCGCCGGGCTCGCCGACCTTGACCTCGTTGCCGTCGGGGTCCAGCAGAACCACGTCGTACAGCGGGCTGGGCTTGCCCATGGAGCCGACCTTGGGGGTCATGCCGTAGAAGTTGCCCAGCACCAGGGTGGTCTCGGTCTGGCCGAAGGCCTCCATGATGGACAGCCCGGTGTTCTTCTTGAAGATGTTGAACACCTCGGGGTTCAGGGCCTCGCCGGCGGTGCAGGCGTTGTGGATGCTGGACAGGTCGTACTTCGAGATGTCCTCGCGGATCAGGAAGCGGTACATGGTGGGCGGCGCGCAGAAGGTGGAGATGTTGTACTTCTTGAACATCGGCAGGATGTCGTGGGCGTTGAAGCGGTCGAAGTCATAGGTAAACACCGCGCCCTCGTTCATCCATTGTCCGTACAGCTTGCCCCACAGCGCCTTGCCCCAGCCGGTGTCGGAGATGGTCAGGTGCAGACCGTCGGGTTCCACGCAGTGCCAGTAGTGGGCGGTGATGAAGTGGCCCAGCGGATAGCGGTGGGTGTGCATGGCCAGCTTGGGATAGCCGGTGGTGCCGGAGGAGAAGAACATGACCATCGGGTCGTTGCCCTTGGGGGATTCCTCGGTGCGGGGGAAGGTGGAGCGGTAGCGCAGGTAGTCCTCGTCGAAGTCGCGCCAGCCCTCGCGCTTGCCGCCGCACATGATGCGGGTCTTCACGTAGGGACAGGTCTCGAAGGCCTCCTCGGCGTGGGACGCGGCGTCGCCCTCGGCGGTCATGCAGATGGCGGTGACGCCCGCGGTCTCGAAGCGATACTCGTAGTCCTTCTTCAGCAGCTGGTCGGTGGCGGGAATGGCCACGGCGCCCAGCTTGTGCAGCGCCATCATGACCACCCAGAACTGCCAGTTGCGGCGGAGTACCAGCATCACCCGGTCGCCCTTCTTGATGCCCAGGGCCTTGAAATAGTTGGCAGCGCGGCTGGACTTGCGGGCGATGTCCTCGAAGGTGAAGCGGGTCTCTTTCTGGTAGCGGTCCAGGTACAGCATGGCCAGCTTGTCCGGCTTCTTCTCGGCCAGGGCGTCCACGATGTCAAACGCGAAGTTGAAGTTCTCGGAGTTCGGGAAGCTGATATGCTGGAGCATCCCCTCGTCGTCCTCGTCCAGCTTGACGAATTCGTCGTAGATCAGCTTCTGCTTCACCGGGCGCACGGGCATGACGGCCTCGACCAGCTTGTCCTGCTCGGTCTCCTCGCCGGGCATGACCACGGCCACGAAGGTGCAGTCCCTGCCGCCGGTGGCGATTTCGCCGTGGGGGGTGGAGGAGTTGTAGTAGATGCAGTCGCCTTCCTTGAGGTGCTCCACGTGGTCGCCCACGCGCACCAGCAGCTCGCCGGAGAGGATCAGGTCAAACTCCTGGCCGGGGTGGGAGTGGGTGTGGATGGGCTGGTTCTGCAGCTCCTCCGAATAGCTGTAGGTCACCCAGAAGGGCTCGCCGATCTTCTGGCTGAACATGGGGGCAAGGTTGCCGATCTCGATGCCGTCCTCGCGGGCGGTGACGGTGGCCTCGCCCTTGCGGGTGACGGTGTAGGAGCGCAGGTTGGCGCTGCGGCCCTCGATCAGGTCGGTGATGTCCACGCCGAAGATGCGGGCGCAGTTATGGATAAACGTAAAGGGCAGGTCTGCCTTGCCGGCCTCGTATTGCATGTAGGTCTCGACGTCCAGCTTGGTCTGCTGGGCCATGTAGACCACCGAGTAGCCCGCGATTTCGCGCAGGGCCTTTATGCGGGTGCCGACCTCGTAGAGCATGCCGGTCATTTCGGTTGCGTTCATTTCGATCTCCTCCTAACTTTGGCTGTACCGTGGGTCAATCAAATATTTCCGCTCCACATAAGGCTGGTGTTCGTGGGGGAGGGTGCAAAAAAGCCCGTCCCAAACCATGTTTGAGACGAGCTGTAATCAACCCGCGGTACCACTCAAATTGCACGTTTCCGTGCCACTTCAGGCTCTAACAAGCCCTAAGCTTTTACGCAGCTTTCACGGGAGGCGCCTACTTGTGCGTTCGCCCTTGAACGGCTTTCGGACCTCCGGCTCGGAAGGGATGGGCGATCGAGCGCTCTGCGACCGGTCTTGCAGCAGGTGACCGGCTCTCTGTACACAGGGGAAACTCCGCCGTCTTCGTCATTGCCTTTGAGAAATATTCGATTGCGGTCATTCTATCACTTTGTGCCGGTTTTGTCAAACCCCAGTCGTGTTAAGATTGTGGTTTTGTCACGATTTGGGATTGTGATATGCATAAAAATACAAAAAATACAAATTTTGATGCGCCGCGCGGACTTGACAAGCGCCGGCAAAGCTGATAAATTATTGGAAATGCTGAGGGCAGGTCCGGGCATTGAAACGGCTGCGGCACGCGCCGGGGCCCGGGCCGCGACAGCGGGCGCGTGTGAGAGGACGGCGAGGCGGAATTGAATCGTTTTGACGGCATTCGGGAGCCGGACCGGCGCATCCTGGTGGTCACCGGCCACTACGGCAGTGGCAAGACGGAGTTCTGCGTCAGCCTGGCCATGCGCCTCGCGCGGCGGGGCTTTGGCCCCTACGAGCGCCTGGCCTTGATCGACCTGGACATCGCCAACCCCTATTTCCGCTCCCGCGAGCGGCGCGAGCTGCTGGAAGGCGCGGGCGTGGGGGTGTACGGCAACGCCTACGATCACGAGATCACGGCGGAGCTTCCGGCGCTGGGCGCGAAAATCCGCACGCCGCTGGAGGACGCGAACTGCCGGGTGATCGTGGACGTGGGCGGCAACGACTCAGGCGCGGTGGTGCTGAACCAGTTCGGCAAGTACCTCGGCCCGGAGGACGCGTTGTTTTTGATCGTCGTCAACGCCAACCGCCCGGAGACCCGGGATCTGGACGGCGCGCTGGCCCACATGGAGGCCATTGAGGCCAAGACAGGCCGGCGCATCGACGGCATCATCAACAACTGCCACCTGTTGCGGGAGACCGACGCGGCGTGCGTGGCCCGGGGGCACGAGCTGTGCCTCAGGCTGTGCGAGGCCACGGGGCGCTTCCTGTGGTGCGACACCTATCCCGAGGGCATCGTGCCCGCGGAGGCGGTGGAGGGACAGTACGAGCACTTGCTGCCGCTGGGGCTGTACATGCGGCCCGACTGGATCGACAAGTAATGGAATAACAGTATCCCAAAGATCCTTCGCTTCGCTCAGGAAGACAGCGAAGCGAAGACGGTCATCCTGAGCGAAGCGAAGGATCTGAATATACCGCGTCAGATGACGTGCTGTCATGAAACGACAGCGCGGCGCCTGCCGGACGCCTGGCAACAGGCAGGACAAACGAGGGAGGCCAAGAGAGAATGGCAAAGAGGTTCAGGGTTGTCTTTGATCGGGAGCGCTGCAAGGGCTGTGAGCTGTGCCGCAGCTTTTGCCCGAAGAAGATCATCGAAATGGACACGCAGGTGAACGCCAAGGGCTACTGTCCGGCCACGATCACCGACCAGGAAAAGTGCATCGGCTGCCAGAGCTGCGCCACGGTGTGCCCGGACTGCGCAATTGAGATCTACCAGCTGGAGGAGGGGGAAGCATGAGCGAGAAGGTATTGATGAAGGGCAACGAAGCCTTTGCCGAGGCCGTCATCCGCGGCGGCGTGCGCTTCTACTTCGGCTATCCCATCACCCCGCAGAGCGAGATCCCCGAGTTCATGAGCCGCGAGCTGCCCAAGCGGGGCGGCAGGTTCCTCCAGGCGGAGAGTGAGCTGGGTGCCATCAACATGGCCTACGGCTGCGGCGCCGCCGGCGGCTGCGGCTTCATTTCTTCGTCGTCCCCGGGCATCGCGCTGATGCAGGAGGGCATGAGCTTCCTGTGCGGCGCCGAGGTGCCTGTGACGCTGCTGAACGTGTCCCGCGGCGGCCCGGGCATCGGCTCCATCCAGCCCGGCCAGGCGGACTACAACCAGGTCACCCGCGGCGGCGGAAACGGCGACTACCGAATCCCGGTGTTCGCTCCCGCCTCCATCCAGGAGGCCGTGGACATCCTCTACGAGGCGCCCGCCATCGCCGATAAGTACCGCAATCCCGTGATGGTGTTGGCCGACGGTCTGATGGGCCAGATGATGGAGCCCGTGGTGCTGCCCGAGCCGAAGGAGGCGCTGACCAGCGCCACGATCCCCGCGGCGAAGCCCTGGGCGATCTCCGGCAGCGAGAAGGGCGAGCGCAGCGTGGTCAAGAGCCTGCGCCTGCAGCCCGAGGTGCTGGAGGCCCACGTCGAGCACCTGTACGAGAAGTACGCCGAGATGGAGCAGGAGCTTGAGCGCGTGGAGTGCGAGGGCCTGGAGGACGCGGAGGTCGTGTTCGTGGCCTTTGGCACCATGGCGCGCCTGGCCCGCGAGGCCATGGAGCTGCTGGAAGCCCAGGGCATCAAGGCCGGCCTGATCCGGCCCATCAGCCTGTGGCCCTATCCCTATTCGGCCTTTGACAAGCTCTCCGGCAAGACCAAGGCGGTCATCTCTGTGGAGCTGAGCATGGGCCAGATGCTCCAGGACATCAAGCTGGGCGTGCGCGGCCGCGTGCCCGTGAAGCTGATCCACCGCGTGGGCGGCATGCTGCCGACCTCTCTGGAGGTCGTCGAAAAGACGAAGAAGATACTGGAGGAAGTGCGATGAAACCTGTATTTACCGTAACGAAGGGCATGCTGCCCGTCAGCACCAGCTATTGCCCCGGCTGCACCCACGGCGTCGCACACCGCATCATCATGGAGACGCTGGATGAGATGGGCCTGCTGGGCAAGACGCTGGGCGTCGCGCCCATCGGCTGCTCCGTCGTGGCGCACCAGTTCATGAACGTGGATATGTGCGAGGCGGCCCACGGCCGCGCCCCGGCGGTGGCCTCCGGCATCCGCAGGGTCCACCCGGAGAAGGTCGTGTTCACCTACCAGGGCGATGGCGACCTGGCCTCCATCGGCATGGGCGAGATCGTCCACGCGGCGGCCCGCGGCGAGAAGTTCTCCACGTTCTTCATCAACAACGGCATCTACGGCATGACCGGCGGCCAGATGGCCCCGACCACCCTGATCGGCCAGCGCTCCACCACCTGCGTGGACGGCCGCACCCGGGAGCAGGCCGGCATGCCGCTGAAGATCTGCGAGCTGCTGGCCACGCTTGACGGCCCGGTCTACATCGAGCGCGTGGCGCTGAACTCCCCGGCCCACATCCGCGCGGCGAAGAAGGCCGTGCGCAAGGCCTTCGAGTACCAGCTGAGCGGCAAGGGCTTCACCTTCGTGGAGATGCTCTCCATCTGCCCGACCAACTGGGGCCTCACCCCGGCCAAGGCCATGGACTGGCTGGAGGAGAACATGATGGCCTATTATCCGCTGGGCGTCTACAAGGACCTTGGGAAGGAGGCTGAGTGACATGGCGGCGACGAAGCTGTTCTTTGCCGGCTCCGGCGGACAGGGCGTGCTCACGATGGGCCAGATGCTGACCTACGCGGCGATGTACGCCGACATGAACGCCACCTGGCTGCCCTCCTACGGCCCGGAGATGCGCGGCGGCACCGCGAACTGCACCGTGGTCATCAGCCCGGACAAGCCCGTCAGCTGCCCGCTGATCTATGAGGCGGACGACGTGGTGGTGATGAACCTGCCCTCTCTGATCAAGTTTGAATCGCTGGTCAAGCCCGGCGGGAACCTGTTCGTCAACAGCTCCCTGATCGAGCAGAAGGCGACCCGGGATGACATCAACGTCTACTATGTGCCCGCCAACGACATCGCCATGAAGCTGGGCAATGCCCGCACCGCCAACACCGTGATGCTGGGCGCGCTGGTGAGCGTGGCGCCCGTGGTGCCGGTGGAGATGATCTACAAGATCATGGAGAAGACCTTCTCCGGCCGCAAGGCGGCGCTGCTGGACATCAACAAGACCGCGTTCCACGCCTGGAAACAGGAAGGCTGAGGGGCATTCAAACCTGATTGAATTAAGATCCTTCGCTTCGCTCAGGATGACGGGGGCAACTTCGTCGGCAGGCTGAGCGGGGCAAAAGAAGATCCTTCACGTTATTCAGAATGACATTGATTGCGTTGCAACGTTGTCATCCTGAACGCAGTGAAGGATCTTTTGTATTCTTTGAATCCCTCGGCAGGCCCGCGTCTCGCCCATCCGGATTCAGTCGAACTGCGTTTCCCAGCCCGGGTCAGCCGCGGCAGCGAAGCACATGTCGATCTGCTCCCGGGTGGTCTTGCCGGTGGCGAGGGGAGAGGGAATCTCCTCCGGGCCGAAGAAACCGCAGGCAATGGTCTCCAGGTTTGGAACGAACGCGCCAGAGACGTACTCGCACAGTATGAACGCGGAGCAGATGTTGAAGGGATACCGGGTGCTGTTGCGGCGGTTGTGGTCCTGGAGGGCGATTACCCGCACCGGGCGCACGACCATGCCCGCCTCCTCCAGCACCTCCTTGGCGGCGTTTTCGCGGAGGGTCAGGTCGTAGTCCACCCAGCCGCCGGGCAGTGCCCAGCGGCCGTCCGCCTCCTGGACCAGCAGCAGCCTGCCCTCTCGCAGCACCGCCGCCCGGGTGTCCAGCTTCGGTGTCTGGTAGCCCGACCCGGCGCAGAACACATCCCGCACATCGTCCACGGGCAGACCCGTCGAGGCGGCGGCCATCTCCGCCGAGATCTCCCGGATGCGCTTAAAGCGCTCGATGTCGTACTTGTCCTTGCAGTAGGCCATGGCGCACTGGGAGAGGAATTGCAGTTCCGCGGCCCACTCCAGCCGCTTGTCTTCAAAGGTCATGCCGGTGCCCTCCGTGTGATGGTTTGAAGTCAGTATACATCGCCCTTGCCGCCCCTGTCAATGCGCCTGTTCGCGTTGACACGGGCCCTTGTCTGTGATAAACTTACATTTAGTCAAGACAAATCGCGGGCTTTCCCGCTTCAAAGGAGTGTTGCACATGGTGCATTTTGTGGGCGCGGGCAGCGGCGCGGCGGACCTGATCACGGTGCGCGGCGCGCGGCTGCTGTCGGAGGCGGATGTGATCATCTACGCGGGCTCCCTGGTGAACCCGGAGGTGCTGAAATACGCCCGGCCTGAGTGCGAGATCCACGACAGCGCGAAGCTGACGCTGGAGCAGGTCATCGACATCATCAAGGCCGCGGAGGCGGCGGGCAGGACCACCGTGCGCCTGCATACCGGCGATTCCAGCATCTACGGCGCGGTCCGGGAGCAGTTCGATGCGCTGGAGGCACTGGGCATCGAATACGACGTGTGCCCCGGCGTCAGCGCGTTCTGCGGCGCGGCGGCGGCTCTGAGGGCCGAGTACACGCTGCCGGAGGTGTCTCAGTCGGTGATCATCACTCGCGCGGCGGGCCGGACACCCGTGCCGGATCGGGAGAGCATCCGCTCCTTCGCCCAGCACCGGGCAACGATGGTGCTGTTTTTGACCACCTCCCTGGCGGACGACGCCCAGAAGGAACTGATCGAGGGCGGCTATCCCCCGGAGACCCCGGCGGCGGTGGTCTACAAGGCCACCTGGCCGGATGAGCGCGTGTTCCGCTGCACCGTGAGCACCCTGGGCCAGACGGTGCGCGAGAACGGCCTGACCAAGACCTCGCTGATCGTGGTCGGGGACTTCCTGGGCCATGAATACGAGCGCTCGAAGCTGTACGACCCGGGCTTCACCACGGAGTTCCGGCAGGCGGAGCGATGAGGAGCGTCATATTCGCGTTCACCGAACGGGGCAAGGCCACGGCGCTGAGGATCGCGGAGGTCCTCGGAGGGGACGTTTTGCTTCGAGCGCCGAAGAAGCTGGAGGACGGGCGCTTCGCGGCCTATTCCGGCGGCCTTTCCGAGTACGCCGGCTCGGTGTTCGACCGGGACGCGCTGGTGTTCGTGGGGGCCTGCGGCATCGCCATACGGGCCATCGCGCCGCACGTGGCCAGCAAGCTCAGCGACCCGGCGGTGCTCTGCGTGGATGAAGCGGGGCGGTTCGTCATATCGCTGCTCTCCGGGCACATCGGCGGCGCGAACCGTCTGGCGAACCGGCTGGCCGGGGCGCTGGGCGCGACGCCCGTGGTCACCACGGCCACCGACGTCAACGGCAAGTTTTCCGTGGACGCCTGGGCGGCGGAGCGAAACATGGCCATCTCCAGCATGGCGCTGGCCAAGCGGGTCTCGGCGGAGATATTGACCCATCCCGTGCCCTTCTGCGCGGATGTGCCGGTGGACGGGGCGTCGCTGCCGGACGGGCTGGTCTGGGGCGAATCCGGGGAGCTGGGCATCTGCGTGTCCGTGCGCGACCGGCATCCCTTTGAAAACACCCTGCTGCTGGTGCCGAAGGCGCTGCGGCTGGGCATCGGCTGCCGCCGGGGAACGCCCGCGGAGGCCATCGAGGCGACGGTCAGGAAGGTGTTCGATGAACACGGCCTGCGCGTCGAGGCGGTGGCGGAGGCGGCGTCCATCGACGTGAAATCGGACGAGGTCGGCCTGCTTGACTACTGCGAAAGGCGCGGCTGGCCCGTGAGCTTTTATTCGGCGGAACGGCTGAACGCCGTGCCGGGAACCTTTAAAAAATCGGAATTTGTGCGGAACACCGTGGGGGTCGACAACGTGTGCGAGCGCGCGGCGGCGGCCTCCGGCGGGAGGATCATCGTGCCCAAGACCGCTGAGAACGGCGTGACCGTGGCGGTGGCGGAGCTGGAATGGGGGATTGACTTTGGCTAAGATTCGCGTGGTGGGCATCGGCCCGGGCGACTATCGTGAGATGACGATGCGCGCGGTGGACGCGCTGAAAGCCTGCGATGTGATCGTGGGCTATCACGTCTATGTGGATTTGGTGAAGGAGCACTTCCCGGGGAAGGAGTTCTTCACCACGCCCATGCGGCGGGAAGTGGACCGCTGCCGCATGGCGCTGGACATGGCCCGGGAGGGCCGGGACGTGGCGATGATTTGCTCCGGCGACGCGGGCATCTACGGCATGGCCGGCCTGATCTACGAGCTGCGGGGCGAGGACACCTCCATCGAGGTGGAGGTCGTCGGCGGCCTGACGGCGGCCACTTCCGGCGCGGCACGGCTGGGCGCGCCGCTGACCCACGACTTCGCGGTCATCAGCCTGTCCGACCTGCTGACGCCCTGGGAGAGCATCGAGAAGCGACTGGAGTGCGCCGCCATGGGCGACTTCGGCATCGCGCTCTACAACCCCAGCAGCATGAAGCGCAAGGACTATCTGCGCCGCGCCTGCGAGATACTGCTGCGCCACGCGAAGCCGGAGACGGTGTGCGGCGTGGTGCGCAACATCGGCCGCGAGGGCGAGACGACTGAGATCATGACCCTGGAGGCGCTGAGGGACTACGAGGCGGACATGTTCACAACGGTGTTCATCGGCAATTCCCGCACGAAGGTGATCGACGGGAAGATGGTCACGCCCAGGGGGTATCGGGATGTCTGAGCTTTGCATCTTCGCGGGCACGACCGAGGGCCGGCGGCTGGCGGAGCTCCTGGCCGGGCAGCCGGTGCGGGTGTTGGCCTGTGTGGCCACCGACTACGGTGAGACGCTGATCCCGGAGGCTGAGAACTTGGAGGTCTCCGCGGGCCGGCTGGACCAGGGGCAGATGGAGGCGCTGTTCGCTGAACGCCGCTTTGATGCGGTGATCGACGCCACCCATCCCTATGCCACCCGGGTCTCGGAGTTCATCGCCGGGGCTTGCGCGGCCACCGGCACGCCGTACCTGCGCCTGAACCGGGACGGCGGCGCGGAGGCGGACGGCGCGGTCTATGTGGACTCCATACAAGGCGCGGCGGACTTCCTGGCGGGGCAGCCCGGCAACGCGCTGCTGGCCACCGGGAGCAAGGAGCTGGCGCCCTATGCCGGCGTGACGGATTATCAGGAGCGCTTCTACGCCCGGGTGCTGCCGATGCCCGCGTCCCTGGACGCCTGCGCGGCGGCGGGCTTCGCGCCCTCCCACATCATCGCCATGCAGGGTCCCTTCTCCGTGGAGATGAACGTGGCGACGCTGAAGGCGGTCAATGCCGCTTGGTTGGTGACGAAGGACTCCGGGAAAAGTGGCGGATTTCGGGACAAGCTGGAGGCGGCGCGGCTCGCCGGGGCCCGGTGCGTGGTCATCGGCAGGCCCGAGCAGCCCGGCGGCATGGGCTTTGCCGAGGTCGTCAACTGGCTGACGGAGCGCTATGGCCTCAGGGACATTCGCGAGATCGACGTGGTGGGCATCGGCATGGGCGCGCCGGAGACGCTGACGCTGGAGGCGGAGAGGGCCCTGCGGGAGTGCGACTGCGTGATCGGGGCCTCCCGGATGCTGGAGGCCGCGGCCCGTTACGGCAAGCCCTGCTATGCCGAGATCGCCCCGGCGAAGATCGCCGCCTGCATCGCGGCCCACCCGGAGCACCGGCGCGTGGCGGTGGCCATGTCCGGCGATTCCGGCTTTTTCAGCGGCACGAAGAAGCTGCTGCCGCTGCTGGAGGGCCACAGGGTCCGGGTGATCCCCGGGCTCAGCTCGCTGCAGGTGCTATGCGCCCGGGTCCAGACCAACTGGGACGACGTCCGCGTGCTGTCGCTGCACGGCCGCGCGGGCTCCGTGGTGCCGGAGGTGCTGCGCCATGGAAAGGTGTTCGCGCTGACGGACGGGGCGGACGCCCTGCGAAGGGTGTGTTCGGACCTGATCGACGCGGGCCTCGGAGAGGCGAGGCTGGCCGTGGGCCAGCGGCTGTCCTATCCCGACGAGGCTGTCCTTCGGGGAACCGCGCGGGAATTGAAGGACACGGACTGCGCGCCGCTGAGCGCCTTGCTGATCGAGCATCCGGCTCAGCCGCGGCCCCTGCCCGTGGGGCTCCCGGACGAGGCGTTCCTCCGGGACATGGGGGAGAACGGCAGGGCCGTGCCCATGACCAAGAGCGAGGTGCGGGCGGTCTCCGTGTCCAAGCTGCGGCTGACCGAGGACGCCGTGGTGTGGGACGTGGGCGCCGGGACCGGCTCGGTGTCCGTGGAGGCGGCGCTGCTGTGCCCGAAGGGGCAGGTCTACGCCGTGGAGTGCCGGGAGGACGCCGCGGAGCTGATCAGCAGGAACGCCGGTAAGTTCGCACTGCGGAACCTGACGGTCGTCCGGGGAGAGGCCCCGGCGGCCCTCACGGACCTGCCCGCGCCGACCCACGTGTTCATTGGCGGGTCCAGCGGGAACATGGCGGAGATCATCGCGGCTGTGCTGGAAAAGAATCCCCGCGCCCGGATCGTCGTCAACGCCATCGCGCTGGAATCCGTGGGGGAGATCGCAGAGATCATCAGGAGGTTTGGGTTTGAAGACGCCGAGGTGGTTCAGATGAACCTGGCCCGCAGCCGCAAGGCGGGGCGGTATCACCTGATGGCGGGCCTGAATCCCATCTACATAGCCGCCATGCAGCGGCGGGAGGACGCGAATGAAGATTGAACTTGAGCGGGTCGCGCCGATGGAGATCGAGGCCCGCAGCTTTGAGATCATCGGGCAGGAGCTGCCGCACCCCATCGACGAGCGGCTGGCGCCCATCATCAAGCGGGTGATCCACACCACCGCCGACTTTGACTACGCCGACACGCTGTGCTTCTCGGAGGGTGTGCTGGAGAAGGCGTTGGACGCCATCCGCGGCGGTGCGGCCATCGTGACGGACACCACCATGGCCATGTCCGGCATCAACAAGAAGGCACTGGCGAAGCACGGCGGCGAGGCGTTCTGCTTTATCGGAGATCCCGACGTGGCGGAGGCCGCGAAGCAGAGCGGCACCACCCGGGCGGTGCAGGCCATGGAGAAGGCCGCGAGGTTGGACCGGCCGCTGATCTTCGCCATCGGCAATGCTCCCACGGCGCTGATCCACATCTATGAGATGATCTCCGAGGGCAGGGTGGACCCGAAGCTGGTCATCGGCGTGCCGGTGGGGTTCGTGAACGTGGTGCAGTCGAAGGAGCTCATCATGACCGCCGACGTGCCTTACATCGTGGCCCGGGGCCGCAAGGGCGGCAGCAACGTGGCGGCGGCCATCTGCAACGCGCTGCTGTACATGCTGGGAAGATGAGACAGGGATTAGGGATTAGGAATTAGGGATTAGAGTGTGTTTCTAAAATGAGGGATGTGCAGTTTCGAACAGATAATCATTCATTTCAAGGCGGTTTTCCGCAGGCTTAGTGGGGCTAAGTCAAGGGAAACCAACGCTGAAATGGAGGATTAGATGCCGAAAATGCATTTCCGAATTTAGAAACAGACTATAGGAATGGGATGGGACGGTTTGCGGATGTGGAAAACGCGACATCCCCGTTCGCGTCCATTCATGACGATTGTGGGGTGGGAGTGTGCTTCGCCACTACATTACCAAGAACGGCAAGACCATGCGCTGCGGCTACACCACCGGCTCCTGCGCGGCGGGAGCGGCCAAGGCAGCGGCGATGATGCTGCTGACCGGGCAGGTGGTCGGGGAGGTTGCGCTGGACACCCCCAAGGGGATTCGGCTGACCCTTGAGATCCTGAATCCGGAGATCGGAGAGGGGTTCGCCCGGTGTGCCGTACAGAAGGACAGCGGCGACGACCCGGACATCACCAACGGAATATTGGTGTACGCCACGGCAGAAAAAACCGACGTCGGTATTATAATTGACGGCGGCGAGGGCGTAGGGCGCGTCACCAAGGAGGGGTTGGACCAGCCCGTTGGCGCGGCAGCCATCAATTCCACCCCCAGGCGGATGATCGCGGAGGCAGTGGAGGCGGTCAGCGCAGAAAACGGCTATGCCGGCGGCATGAAGATCACCGTCTCCATTCCGGACGGCGTTGCGCTGGCGAAAAAGACCTTCAACCCCCGCATCGGCATCGTGGGAGGCATCTCGGTGATCGGCACCACCGGCATCGTGGAGCCCATGAGCAACGCCGCGCTGGTGGACACCATCCGGCTGGAGTTGAGCGTGCTGTCCGCGGCGGGCAACAAGGGCGTATTATTGTGCCCCGGCAACTATGGCGAAACCTTTGCCCGGGAGACCCTGGGGCTCGACATGTCCCGGCAGGTGTCGGTGAGCAACTTCATCGGCGACGGCATCGAGGCAGCGGTCGGTTATGGCTTCAAGCGCATCCTGCTGGTGGGCCACATCGGCAAGCTGGTGAAGCTGGGCATCGGGCTGCACAACACCCACTCCGCCTACGGCGACGGGCGCATGGAGACGCTGATCGCCTGCGCGCTGGAGTGCGGCGGGGACCTCGAACTGCTAAGGACCATCCTCAACTGCGTGACCACCGACGCCGCGCTGGAGGCGATAACCGACCATGGTCTGCTTGAACCTGTGATGGCAGTGCTGGGCAGGCGCATCCAGGCGACGCTGGAGCGGAAGGTTCCCGTGGGCACCGAGATCGGCTTCATCTGCTTCACCAACGCCGAGCCATGGAAGGGCGTGCTGATGCAGAGCGACAACGCTGACAGGCTGGCGGCGGAGTGGAAGTGCTGAGGCAGGTTGCTTGTTTTGCATTTCCGGCAGAAGATCCTTCGCTCCGCTCAGGATGACATGGAATCGCAATCCCTGGCTTTCTTGGCGCAGCGTTCGCGTGAGCATCGATGAGCGAAGAATCTACATTAGAGTCTGTTTCTAAATTCGGCGAAATGCATTTTCGGCGTCCTGGGCTGCATTTCAGCGTTGATTTCCCTTGACTTAGCCCCACTAAGCCTGCGGGA
>CADCHI010000058.1 GCA_902801165.1 uncultured Eubacteriales bacterium
GGACACGGAATTCTTGAATTACATACTCGAACCCCCTTTTGTGGACAGAGAAAAAACAAGAATCCCCTTTCATGGACAATCTGAGTGGTGTATAATATGAATGACCATGGAGGGATTCTATGCGAAAGGAAAGAACAACCAGGTATTTCTCGAAGCGCCAGTCCTCAGACTTGCTCCAGAACCCGTACGTCGCCAGCATCACAAGCTGCCAGATCAGTAACACCGTTGCCTTCAAAAAGATCTTTTGGGAGCTCTATTCTGTTGAAAAGATGAGGCCAAAGGAAATTATGCAGAGGCTAGGCTTCGACGTCGAAGTGCTAGGTGCAGATCGGATTTCACAGATACCAAGACTTCTCAAGGCACAGCTAGACGAATATGGCGATTTCCACGAAGGGCGCAAGCCTACGATAATCCCGACACCAAAGTCAATAGAGAACCCGAGAGCTCTCCGCATTGATCCACAAACAGCGATTCAGCTCGAGAAGATGCAGCATGAGCTGGAGTATGTCGAACAGGAGTTAGAGTTCATAAAAAATATATCTTGGCGGACAAAAGAGAACAGCAGAAGAAATGATCCATGCCAAACCTGAAGTAAAATATGAACTCATTCACGAAATGATGCTTTTACGATGGAGGTCTTATCTTTTGCGCTGAGTGACTCGCTAAAAGTAGACTTCGTCCTGGAAACGGTTGAATCCTTGATCCAAAATCACGGTGTCTCGCAGAATGCAGAAACTCTGGTACACTCCGATCAGGGAGTTCATTATACCTGCTATGCCTTTAGCCGAGTTCTGAATGATTATCAACTTAGGCAGTCCATGTCCCGTAAAGCAAATTGCTGGGATAACGCCCCACAGGAAAGCTTCTTCGGGCATATGAAGGATGAAATCAATATCGTTGGGAGTATGACGCACGAAGATATATGCCGGGAAGTAGAACAGTGGATTGATTACTACAACAATGAACGTTATCAGTGGAACCTGGCGAAGCTTTCCCCGTGTGAGTTCTATTATTATTTCACCACTGGCATCTATCCATTAAAGGATGTCGTTGCAGAACCTGATTTCTTTAGGGATCTCGTCGCAGGACGAACGCCTAACAGGCCTAAGCATCCATCTAAAGTACCTACCAACGCTCAACCCTAGGGGGCTCTGCCCCCTAACCCCCGGAGTTTATCGCTTTGGTTTCCAGGAGGGCTGGCGCGCTGCGGCGCGGAGCATAAGAAAAGCGACGCAACCCTTGCGCCGCCCTCCCGCAAATCTGATGAGCCGCTCGGGTCGCTCTCCAGCGTTGCCCTGTCCTGCCCATCAGCAAAGCACTTGTATTGTACTGAATCAAACACGATTCTGTCAATACCGTTACTTTGTTACATCACAGATTGTCCACGTTTTGGGGAGCATTCCAATCCTTATCCATATACGTTATACTGCAAACACCGAGATGTATTAAGGAGGCTGCCGCGGAACACAGTAAGATCATTATTCAGGTGTACAATCGTTTTTTTAGTTGCAAAAGTATTATCACTGTGCTATAGTAATAAAGATTAAAGAGTTCGTTCCCCTGCCGTAGGGACAGTCCAAAGAACAGGTGCTTTTCCAAATCCATGTCCATTTTGGCATTAAGAAGGATAATTTGAAGCTGGAGGTGTCTGAATGATTCGTCTATCTGCCTGGAATAAGTACGAGGGGGCCTCTCTGGATGCGATTCATGCGTTCGCAGCAGAGTACAGCACGTTTATTGACCAATGCAAGACCGAACGGGAGTGCGTCAGCAGGGCTGTGGAGCTGGCAAAGGCCGCCGGGTACGCCGACCTTGAAACCGCCGTCGCCGAAGGGCGCAAGCTTACGCCCGGATGCCGGATGTATCGCAACTGGATGAACAAATCCATCGTGCTGTTCGTGGTGGGAGAGTGCCCGCTCTGGGAGGGCATGCAGATCCTCGGGGCGCACATCGACTCTCCCCGCATCGACCTGAAGCAGAACCCCCTCTACGAGGAGGACGGCCTGGCTTACCTGGACACCCAGTACTACGGCGGCATCAAGAAATACCAGTGGGTCGCGCTTCCGCTGGCGCTGCACGGCGTGGTGGTGCGCATCGATGGCACGGTGCTGACCGTCAGCATCGGCGAAGCGGAGGGGGACCCCGTATTCTGCATCTCTGATCTGCTGCCTCACCTGGCGGACGAGCAGATGAAGCTGGACGGGGAAAAGCTCATCGAGGGCGAGGTCCTGAACCTCATCATCGGCGGACAGCCGTTGAAGGGCGCGGAAAAGGACCCGGTCAAGGCCAATGTGCTCAAGCTTCTGAGGGAGAAGTATGACATCGGGGAGGAGGACTTCATCTCGGCGGAGTTGGAGCTGGTGCCGGCGGGGAAGTCGCGGGATATGGGCTTTGACCGCAGCATGATCCTCGGCTACGGCCATGACGACCGCGTCTGCGCCTATCCCTCCCTGCGCGCCGTGCTGGACTACGAGGGCACGCCGCGGCGCACGCTGTGCGCCATACTCACCGACAAGGAGGAGATCGGCTCCGTCGGGGCGACGGGCATGCGCTCGCACTTCTTCGAGAACATCGTCTCCGAGCTGTTGGCCTGCACTTCGGAATACAGCGAATTCGACCTGAAACGCGCGCTGTCCAACAGTCGCATGCTGTCCAGCGACGTCTCCGCAGGCTATGACCCTAACTTTGCCTCGGCCTTTGAAAAGAAAAATGCCGCCTATCTCAGCTGCGGCGTATGCTTCAACAAGTATACCGGCGGGAATGGCAAACACGCCTCCAGCGACGCCAACGCTGAATTCATCGGCGCACTCCGCCGCTGTATGCGCGACGGCGACGTGAGCTATCAGTTCTCTGAAATGGGTAAGGTCGACCTGGGCGGCGGCGGGACCATCGCCTACATGTGTGCCAAGTACTGCATGAACGTGATCGACTGCGGCGTGCCGGTGCTTTCCATGCACGCGCCCTGGGAGATCATCAGCAAGGTGGACCTGTACGAGGCCTACAAGTGTTACCGCGCCTTTCTGAAGGAGTGAGTTTCATTACTCAAGAACGCGGGGCTGTCTCAGAATATTCCGCATGATATTCTGAGACAGCCCCGCGTTTTATACTATCCATCAAAAAGACAGGATGGTCTCCCGGTTCAGTCGACGGATGATCGCGCAGGCCAGCTTCACGGCGTTGTTGAAATCCTCAAGGGAGGCGATGCCGTAGTGGCTGTGAATATAGCGCACGGGCAGGCCGACCACAATGGCGGGCACACCCTGATTGGAGAGGTGAATGGGGGCACCATTGGTGGAGCCGCCGGTGCGCACAGCCTCCTGCACGGGGATGCCCAGCTCGGCGGCCAGATCCAGGGCGAAGCGCTGGTAGCGGGGATTGGTGATCATCCGGGCGTCGATGTGCCGCAGCATGGGCCCCTTGTGGATGGCGGTCTGCACCTCGCAGGCGGGCACCACGGTATCGTCGGCGGGGCAGCCTTCGAACACAATGGCGATGTCGGGCTTCACGGTGTTGGCCGTCACGGTGGCACCGCGGGTGCCGACTTCCTCCTGGGAAGCCATCGCGCCCACCACGTCCACGTCCAGCGTCTCGCCGTTCAATGCGTCCAGCGTGGCCAGTATGGCGGCGCATCCCAAGCGGTTGTCAAAGGCCTTGCCGAACATCAGATCGTGCTTCTCGTCGTACTCAAAGGTCACGTCCGGCACCACCGGCGCGGCCACGCGGATGCCGAAAACGTCCCGGGCTTCTTCCAGGGAGCTTGCACCGATGTCGATGGACATGTCGGCTACCTCCGGAACCCTGTGCTTCTCGGCGTCGGACATGAAGTGAGGCGGCTTCGCGGCGATCACGCCGGGGATGTAGTTGCCGTCCCGGGTCTGCACACGCACCCGATGGGCGGGGATGTTGCTGTTGACCCAGCCGCCCATGGTGATGAATTTCAGCGTGCCGTTGGGCCGTATGGAGTGCACCATGAAGCCCACCTCGTCGGAGTGGGCGTCCAGCTGCACCACGGGCCGGTTGCCGGAATGGCCCTTGCGATACATATACAGATTGCGCAGGCTGTCCTCCCGTATATCCAGATTGTCCGACGCATAGCTTCGGGCCACCTTCAGTACCTCGTCCTCAAAGCCGGACACGCCGTTGGCGTTGGAGAACGCCGCAATCATACTGAGCCTGTCCATCATCTTTCCCTTCCTCACTTTCTCTCAGGCAGCGGCGCGCGCCGGAAGGCCTCCATGAAATCGGCGATGTATTTCGCACAGGCGTCCAGCATGTCGGTGCCCCACTCCACGGTGGCGTTCTTCGGATGATCCGGGCCGATCCAGCCGTTGTCGGAGATGTCCGTCACCGGGCGCACCAGCGGGATTTCCACGCCCTTGTACCGGACGGTCTTGAAGCCGGCGGCTTCGATCTCGTCGGACACGGGCTTCAGCACCATGTCCTCCACGCTGTCCCAGTCCACCAGTTTGGGGTCTACAGCCAATATGCCCGCGGTCTCTTCCGCGCCGCCGTGACCACCCTTCCAGGCGGGGTTCAAATCCCAGGCCATGAGCCACCAGTTCATCTCGGCCAGCATGCAGCCCTGGCGCTGCAGATCCAGCGCCACGCGATCCAGCACCGGGATATTGCCGCCATGGCCGTTGAGCACCACAAACCGCCGGACGCCATGCGCCCGGTAGCCCTGGGTCAGTTTGGTGAACACATCGTAGAGCGTGTCCAGCCCCAGTGACACCGTGCCAGGATAGTCGGTCTGGCTGTCGCAGGCGCCGAAGGGGATGATCGGAGCGATGGCCACGTCCGTCAGCGGCTCGATCAGGTCCAGCAGCTTTTCGGGAATCAGCGTGTCGGTGCCCAGGGGCAGGTGCTTGCCGTGGCACTCGATGCTGCCCACTGACAGCAGGATGATGTCGTTCTTTTTGAAGTATTCCCCGGCCTGCGGCCAGGTCATGTGCGCAAGACGCATTTGAATTCCCTCCCGTTTGTTTTTGTTGATGTATCAGCAGACAGACATATAGTCACATTTTGATTTTTCTGTACGCCTCAATGAAATCTACAGCCCAGTCGGCGGCGGCGTCCAGCATCTGTTCGCCCCATTCGGAGGTCGCGGTCTCCAGGTGATCGGGTCCCAGCCAGCCGTTGTCGGTGACATCCACGTCCAGCCGCGGCACGGGGATGTCTACGCCCTTATACTGCACGCAGTCCCACCCGGAGGCAGGCAGCTCTTCTCCGACGCCCTGCATCTTCGCGGGCTCGAAGGCGCTTCGATCCACCCAATCGGGGTTGATGGCCAGGATCGCGGCGGTCTCCTGTCCCCCGGCGTGGCCTCCCCGCCAGGCGGAGTTCAGGTCCCACACGTAACGCCACCAATTCAGCTCGGCCAGCATGGCTCCCCGACGACTCAACTCCAGCGCCGTCCGCTCGATGGGGCCGCAGTTGGGACCGTGGCCGTTCAGGGCAATGAACCGCCGCGCGCCGTGGCGCATCAGGCCGGTGAAGATCTTCATGACCACCTCATAGAGCAACTGCGGCCCCAATGAGATGGTGCCGGGGAATTCGGTCTGGCTGTCGCACTGGCCGTAGCTCCAGCCGGGCAGGATCAGCACGTCGGGGTCCCTTTGCTCGATGCGGTCGCACACGGCCTCCGGGGCCAGCATGTCCGTACCCAAGGGCAGGTGCCGGCCGTGCTGCTCGGCGGTGCCCACGGGCAGTATGACCACGGGATCGCTTTGCAGTACCCGCTCGGCCTGGGGCCAGGTCAGTCGCGCCAGCCTCATACCCCCGCCCCCTTTTGAAGCGGATGATGGCAGGCTACAAAGCGGCTCGGAGCGATCTGGCGCAGCTCGGGCATTTCAGCCTTGCACTGATCGGTGCAATAGGGGCAGCGCGGATGGAACCGACAGCCCGGCGGCATATGGATGGGGCTGGGGGTCTCGCCCTCGATGGCGTACTCCCGGGTGCGTTTTAATGGGTTCATCTCCGGCGCAGCCTTGGTGAGCACCTGGGTGTAGGGGTGGCAGGGCCCGTCAAATAGCGTCTCGGTGGGCCCCAGCTCCATCACGTGGCCCAGGTACATCACCGCCACCCGGTGGGTGATGTGGCGCACCACCCGCAGATCGTGGGAGATGAACAGTATGGTCAGCCCCAGCTTTTGCTGGAGGTCGCCCAGTAGGTTGATGATCTGCGCCTGAATGGACACGTCCAGGGCGGACACGGGCTCGTCGGCGATGATGAACTTCGGGTTCAGCGCCAGGGCCCTTGCGATGCCCACGCGCTGCTGCTGGCCGCCGGAAAACTCGCCGGGGTAGCGCCCGGCGTAGTCGGCGGACAGGCCGCACATGCCCATCAGTTCCTCCACCCGCTGGTCCACCTGGTCCTTGGGCACCACGTGGTGGTACAACAGCAGTTCGCTGATGATGGCCCGCACGCTCATGCGCGGGTTCAGCGAGGAGTAGGGGTCCTGGAAGATCATCTGCATGTGGGGTCGCAGGGGACGAAGCTCCCGTGCGCTCATGTGGGCGATGTCGGTGCCCTCCAGCAGGATCTCGCCGGAGGTGGGCTCATAGAGCCGGATGATGGTGCGGGCCAGCGTGGACTTGCCGCAGCCGGATTCGCCCACCAGTCCCAGGCACTCGCCCTGGTAGATGTCCAGCGACACGTGGTCCACGGCCTTGACGTACCTGACCTCCCGGCGCAGGAGGCTGTCGGCGATGGTGCGCTTCACCGGGAACCACTTGCACAGGTCTTTGACCTCCACCAGCTTGGACCTGGAGGTGTAATCAAACTGTATGTCCGCCATGCTCACGCCTCCTTCCCCTGCGGCGCTTCGATGATGCCCCGGTACGCTGCGGTCTTGTCCAGACAGTGGCAGCGCACGCTGTGGCCCGGGGCGATCTCGCGCATTTCCGGGCGCTCGCGCTTGCAGATGTCCGCGCATTCGGTGCACCGGGGCCAGAAGGGGCAGCCCTCCGGCAGATGCGCCAGGTTGGGCGGCGAGCCCTGAATGGCGTTCAGCCGCGCACCCTTGTTGGCGGGGTCGGGCAGCGAGGACATCAGCGCGTAGGTGTAGGGATGCCGGGGTGAGGCGAACAGCGTCACCACGTCGCACATCTCCATGATCAGCCCGGAGTACATCACCGCCACCCGGTCGCACATCTGGGCGATGACGCCCAGATCGTGGGTCACCAGTATGATGCTCATGTCCAGCTCCTGCTTTAAGCTGTTGATCAGCTTCATGATCTGGTCCTGGATGGTCACGTCCAGCGCGGTGGTGGGCTCGTCGGCGATCAGCAGCTTCGGCCGCGCGCCCAGAGCCATGGCGATCATGGCGCGCTGGCGCATACCGCCGGAGAACTGGAAGGTGTACTCCTCCATGCGAAGCTCCGGGGAGGGGATGCCCACCATCCTCAAGAGCTCCACGGCCCGCTGCTGCTTTTCTGCCCTGGTCATGGGGGTATCGTCAAACACCTCCATCAGCTGCTTCTTGATCTTCAATACCGGGGAGAGGGAGGTCATGGGCTCCTGGAAGATGACGCTCATCTTCTTGCCCCTGAGCTTGCGCAGCTCCTTTTCCTTCAAATGGGTGATGTCCTGGCCATCCAGTATGATCTGGCCGTCCACCACCCGGCCGGGCTTTTTGAGCAGGCCCAGTATGGACCGGCAGGTCTGGCTCTTGCCACAGCCGGATTCGCCCACCAGCCCGAAGGTCTCGCCCTTGTAGACTTCGAAGGACACGCCGTCCACGGCCTTGACCAGCTCGTCGCGTCCCGGGAAATACGTCTTGAGGTCCTTGACCTCCAGTATCCTTTCCGCCACGCCGATCACCGTCCCTTCCTGCGCAGTATGTCGGTCATCGAGTCGCCCAGCAGGCTAAGGCCCACACCCGTGATTGCCAGTACCAGGCCCGGGAAGAAGGTCATCCACGAGGCGTAGGTGATGTAGGTGCGGCCCTCGTTCAGTATCGCGCCCCACTCCGGCGTCGGGGGCTGCACCCCCAGGCCCAGGAAGCTCATGGACGCGCCGGTGAGCATACACATCACCATGTCGCTGGCAGCGAACACGATGGAGGAGGAGATCACGTTGGGCAGCACGTGCCGAAGCAGAATGCGGGCGTCGGAGAAGCCCGCCACCCTGGCGGCCTCGATGAATTCGGATTTTTTCAGCGTCATGACCTCGGCGCGTACCAGGCGGGCATAGCTCATCCAGCCCACCAGCCAAAGGGCGATGTACAGGTTGATGGTGCCCGTGCCCAGGATCGTGATGATGGCGATGACCAGGATCGTGAAGGGGAAGGCCATCATGATCTCGCTGATGCGCATCAACAGGCTGTCCAGCCAGCCGCCGTACCACGCCGCCAGCAGGCCGATGATGCTGCCGATGATCAGCGGCACCAGCACGCCGAAGAACCCGATGGACAGGTCGATGCGGGTGCCCCACACCACCCGGGAGAAGATGTCCCGGCCGTAGTTGTCCGTGCCAAAGATGTGCGCGGCGCTGGGGGCCTTTGTACGGGCGGTGATGTCCACCACTGTGGGATCGTAGGGTGCGATCTGCGCGGGGAAGATGGCCATGATCAGTGCGATTACCACGATCACCACCCCCAGTATGAAGGTGGGCGTGACGGCCCACGCGGGCAGGAGATGCTTCCTGCGCGTCTTTTCCGATTGCGGATAATAGCGTTTCACTGAGCTTCTCCTCCCCTCTTTAGAATTCCACCCTGGGATCCAGGAACGAATAGATGATGTCCGTCAGCAGGTTCACCACCAGCACCAGCAGGGCGAACAGAAACACCACGGACTGCACCACAGTGTAGTCCCTGGCGGAAATGGCGTCGTAGGTCAGCTTGCCGATGCCTGGCAGTGCGAACACGGTCTCGATGATGACGCTGCCGCCCAGCAGCGCCGCCATACGCATAGACAGCAGCGTGACGGTGGACACCATGGAATTGCGAATGATGTGGCGGCGCCGCACGGCGCCTGCAGAAAGCCCCTTGGATTTGGCGAAGTCTACGTAATCCTGGCGGATGATGTCCACCACCGAATTGCGCATATCGCGGATCAGGATTGCCGCGGTCATCAGGGACTGAGTGAATGCGGGCAGGATCAGACACTTGAATTCGCTGAACAGACTGGTGGCATCCCAGCCGCCAGCGGGCAGCCAGTGCAACGTGACGGAAAACAGGATCATCAGCAAAAGCCCCACCCAGAAGGAGGGCATGGCAATGGCTACCAGCGTGGAGATGCGAATAGCGTGGTCGGTGGGTTGATCCTTCTGCAGGCCTGCAACATACCCCAGCGGCAGAGCGAACAGCAGGCCCAGCGCCGTGGAGAACAACGTCAGCGCGATGGTCACCGGCAGACGCTCGCCTATCATTTCTGCCACGGGACGTGAGAATTTCATCGATGTCCCCAGATCCAGCGTGACCAGGTTCTTCAGATAGATCCAGTATTGCTCCCACAGCGGCTTGTCCAGCCCCAGCTTGACCCGCATGGCCTCCACCGCGTCCGGACGTGCCTTTTCACCCGCCATGATGCGGGCGGGATCCCCGGGAATCAGGTGGATCATCAGGAAGGTCATGATGGTGACCACCAGCAGCACCGGCAGCATTTGCAGAAGCCGCTTTAAGATGTAGTTGAGCCGACGCAAATCGCTTCACCGCCTTTGGAAGGTCGATTATTCCAAATCGCACAGGGGAGCCGGCAGATCACCGCCGGCCCCCGCTGGTCTGGTAAGAGTCTGTGATTACTCAGCCTTGTAGATGTTCTCGCAGTAGTAGTTGGAGAAGGTGTCCACAGCCAGACCCTGTACGCTGTTGGTGTAGGCATAGGCGAAGGAGTTGTGGAACAGCGGGATGACGTTGTAGTTGTCATACACGCGCTGCTGGAGCTCCTTGTACATCTCCACACGCTTGGCATCGTCCTGCTCGATCAGGGCGGCGGCCTGCAGCTCGTCCAGCTCCACATCGTTCAGGCCGGTGAACCAGGCCTGGCTTTGATCGTAATCGCAGATCCAGCCCAGTACCTCGGAGGGATCATAGTAGTCGTCGGACCACTGGAACATACAGGCCTGGTTCTTCAGGTTCTGCGCATTCTCATAGATGGTGCCGCCGTCCTCGGTGACGATGTTCACGGTGAAGCCCGCCGGCGCCAGCTGGCTCTGCAGCATGATGGCGATCTGCTGGTACACCTCGTTGGGAGAGGAGTACAGGGTGAACTCGATGCCGTCGGGGTAGCCTGCCTCGGCAAGATCGGCTTTTGCACCCTCAGGATCGTAGGGCGGGCACTCCAGCGCATCGTTGAAGTACTTGGCGTGGGCCGCGGACAGCACGGAGGCGGTAGCGCCGCCGAACTCGCCGTAGACGACCTCGGCGATCTCCGCGCGGTTAATAGCCTTCACCAGGGCCTTGCGGACGTTGATGTCGCTGAAGGGCTCCATGGTGGTGTTCAACAGCAGGTAGCGGATCTGCGTGGATTCAAAGGTCTGCAAGGTCAGGTCAGGATTGGTGCGGACCACATCCATCAGGGAGGCAGGGATGTCGCCCATGATGTCGATCTGGCCAGACTGCAGCTGCATCAGGCGGGTGTTGTCATCCTCGACGGTGGCAAACTTGATGTACTGGGTCTTGACGGCATCCGCATTTCGGTAGTTGGGGTTCTTCTCCAGCAGCACATAATTGCCGTGGTTCCACTCCTTGAGCATGTACGCACCAGTGCCGATCGGATTCATGATGTACTCTTCCTCGGTCATGGATTCGGCATAGGCCTTGCAGCCCAGCACCATGTTGAAGCTGCACAGCTCGGCGAGGAAAGCGCCGTTGGGAGCTTTCAGAGTGATGATCACCTGATCATCGGTGGCTTCCACAGTATCGATGGGCTCAGCGATGAAGCGATACTCGCTGGTCTCGGTGTCACGGGCGCGATATAGACTCCACACCCAGTCCTCACCTTTTACCGGGGTGCCGTCGGAGAACACCACGCCTGGAACCAAGTTAAAGGTATAGGTAAGGCCATCCTCACTGATGGTCCAGTCGGTGGCCAGCAGGGGCTCAACAGTAACGCCATCACTGCTCATACGCACCAGGCCTTCCTGGATCTGCTCGACGGCATGGATCTCAGGGCCGCCAATGGCAGGCGCGTTGGGCTCGAGATAGGTGGGTTCAGTGCCGCCGAACACGATGGTATCCTCTTCCGCAAGTGCAAAAGCGGACAACAGCAGACACAGTGCACACAACATCGCGAGTAGTTTCTTCATAATGATCGCTCCTTTCCTCGTTGGACAGCTTCCCCGTCCGGGGACCACATCGAGTTACAACGCTATTATACTAAATCAATATTGATTCGTCAACATCTCAAAGGAGATTTCTCACGGCCACAACGTCGAATTACAAAAGTATTAAGTCAACAGCTGAGGCGAGATAGTCAAGGTCAAAGGCACAGATTTTGTGAAGCCTGGTTTCTGTGAACTTTACTTTGATTAATGTTCGTGTGATATTATGGCTGGCACATATTACAGGGTTCATAACCCTGTTCTATGGCCTGGTCTCTCGTTTCCAGTCGGACTTTGTTCTTCTCCTTCATTGATTTAGCACCAGAACAATTCGGATTGTGAAACTTCATGCTAACATGTCCTCAATGCTGTGCCTTTCCAGCAGGAGCTTGCGGAATAAGTACAGTATTATCGACTAATCTCGGGAGACCTTTACGGTTTCCCGTTTTATTCTTTTCTGGCTCTCAACCCCAACTTTGATACAATGGGCGGGATCGAGAGCTTTGTTATGCGCAGATTAAGCGGGAACAAGACACAAGATTTTCGGAGAATCCTGAACTCGTGTCATCTTGTTACAGAATTTCTTGTAATACGATCAGATTACGGAGTGGCACTTTTCAGACCCCGATGCTCTGTTTCAAGTCTGGTTGTTTGGTTGAAGCTTCTATTTCCCAAGGCGCTCCAGCGCGGCCACAGCATCTTCGCTGTCTTTTTCTTCCGCTTCCTCATACAGGTCAATCGCCCTGTCCAAATCCTGTTCCACACCCAGGCCCTGTTCATATAGCCGGGCAAGTTCATATCCGGCGTCGACGACGCCTGTGGCGGATTTGTTTTCCGACGCTGCGACGGATGCAAACAGCTTCGCCGCCTGCGCGTAATCCTGTTCCACGCCCAGACCCTGCGCATGCCTTCGCCAAGCTGGGCCACGGAGGTGTTGGATTTCTGGCTGGCCTTCGCCATCTGATCCGCAAAGGCAGGCATATAGGACATCTCCAGTCCCAGTGCAGACATGCTGTCGGTGACCATATCGGAAGCTGATGCCAGGTCGATGCCGCTGGCCTGGGCCAGGTTCAGTACCGTGGGCAGCGCCTCAATGGCCTTCTCCGAATCATAGCCGGCCAGAGCCAGGTAGTTCAGGGCAGACGCCGCCTCGCTTGCAGAGTAGCGGGTGCTCGCGCCCATCTCCTGCGCAGCGTCGGACAGAGCCTTCATCTCCGCCGTGCTCTCGGATTCGGACAGGCCCATGGTCGCGTAGACCTGCCGGATGGCGTCATCATAGGAGGCAAAGGTCTTGACGGCGACAGTGCCCGCGCCGATAGCTACAGCGCTGAGTTTGGACAGGCTTTTGCCCACACCTTCGACGCTCTTGCCGGCAGCCTTGGCCTTCTCACCGAACTGCGCCATCCTGTCGGCGGCGTTCAGCCAGCTGTTCTGCAGCCGCTGCAGGCGGGAGGTAACCTGAGCGATATGGGACTGGATCTGCTGGAGTCCCGCGCGGGCGTTGTTCAGGTTGGTGTTGGCTTTGGTGACAGCGTCCGCGTTGCGCCGCATGGCATTTTCGGAGCGGGAGAGCTGGCCTTCCAGCTTCTGCACTTCCTGCCCCAATGCCGCGTACTCGCTCTTCAGGCGTTCCAGCTCTGCCTCCATTTCGGCATAGGCATCGGTACCCTTCAGCCCAGCCTCCTCGGCTTCCCGGAGGTCGGCAGTCAGCTTGTCCACCTGCTGGCCGAGATCCGCGTGTCTCTGTCTGGCGGTGTCCAGCTTCGCGGCGAGCTTCTCATGTGTCTGCACGCTGGTCTCCAGCTTGCCTTTCGCCGCTTCGAGCGCACGCTCATACTGCTGGACGGCCTGCTGCTGCAGCTGGAACTTCTGCTGAAGGCTCGCGAGTTGCGCCTGTGCCCCGGCAGCAGTGTTTTCGAAGTTGGTGACGCCGGACGCCGCCAGCTTGAACTGGGAGTCGGCTTCCTTAAGCTGCTGGTTGATGGAGCGCAGGTTTGCACTGAAGTTGTCGCTGTTCAATGACAGCGAGACGACCATGTCGCGAAGAGTTTCTGCCATTGATCGGCGACCTCCTTTTCATGAAAAATGCGCCGTTCATATGAACGACGCAGGGTTGTCAAAAGGTATTTGCGACGCTACCTTTGATCATTTTTCAAAGGCACTCCAGTTTAGCCGGCCATAGCGCCGGGTGTTTTCGAATATCCGAACTGCTAACTCATCCTGGCGGCAGTCTCCCTTCCAACGCCAGTGCCAGTTGTCCTCCAGCCGTGAAGGTTCATTGATCCTGGCCTCGTGCCCCAGTCCCAGCCAATCCTGAAGCGCAATGATGCATGTTGACGCCCGGCTGATCAGCGCGGCGCGGATGAAGACCTCGTGCATCCTGCTGTCCGGCACATCCTCACAGCCAAAATACTGCCTGATGCGGTCCTTTTCGGCCGTAGTCAGGCCAGCGAACCAGCCGTTGACAGGGTCGTTGTCATGGGTGCCGGGATATACGACACAGTGCTCAGGGATGTTGTGAAGCAGATAATCGTTTGCTGCGCCAACGTCGTCGGCATCAAAGCCGAACTGCAGCACTTTCATATTGGGGTAATCCGTATCCCGAACCATCTGTCGGACAGAATCGGTCATATAGCCCAAATCCTCAACAATGACGGGTTTGTGGCCCATGTTCTCCCACATCTGTCTGAACAGCGCCATGCCGGGCCCCTTTTCCCAATGGCCTGACTTCGCCGGTTCCCCGGCGGGGATAGAGAAGTATTCGTCCAATCCTCGAAAGTGATCGATACGCAGCAGGTCGCACTGCTGGAAGTTCATCCACAACCGTGCCATCCACCAGCCGAAGCGATCGTCCCGGTGCTTTTCCCAGCGATAGAGCGGACTTCCCCATATCTGTCCCTCTGCGGAAAAGGCATCCGGGGGACAACCGGCAACAGCGCTTTGACGGTTCTGATCGTTCAGCTGGAACAGTTCAGAATGCGCCCACACATCCGTGCTGTCAAAAGAGACGTATATTGGAATGTCCCCGATGATGCGTATGTGTTTCCCGTTTGCGTAGGCCTTCAGCGCATACCACTGCTCATAGAACTTGAATTGTGTGTACTTGTGGAATTCGACGTCATAATAGAGCTCACGATGGTAGTAATCCACCGCATTGCTCCAGTGCCTGCTGATGTCCTCCGGCCAATCCGGCCACTCCTTCTGATCGAAAAAGCTCTTCAGAGACATGAAAAGCGCATAGTCATCCAGCCACCAGCCATTCTCGCGGATGAAGCTCTGATAGCCGGGATTCTGGGCGATCCCGCTGCGCTCATAGGCCTTGCGCAGCAGTGGAAAGCGGTTGGCGTACATCTTGTCGTAGTCCACATGCTCGGGGTCATGACCAAAGTCCACGGCTTCGATTTCCTCCCGGAGCAGCACGCCTTCCTCCATCAGTCGGTTCAGGTCGATGTAATAGGGATTGCCCGCAAAAGCGGAAAAGGACTGATAGGGGCTGTCTTTGGACTTGTTGTGGTT
>CADCHI010000059.1 GCA_902801165.1 uncultured Eubacteriales bacterium
GCCTCGTCGCCTCCGGCTCCTCGGCTTTACATCATAGCCATTTTGTTGGTGTCATTTATTCCGCATCTTTTTTGTCCAAATTTGTGTACCAATTTGGAGCGAAGGATCTTGCTTATTTTGGGGGATGAAAGATTGATCGGAAGGGCAGTTCGCCAAAGGCGTCCCGTGCCATGTCGCTCATCCGTTGACGATGCTGTCCTGGTGGCCGAAGCTGTAGATGGTCATCTTGTCCGGGATCTCAGTGACCAGCAGGTTCTTGGAGAAGATGGTGCATACGGATTTTTCCAATATGGTGCGGGCGCTCTCCGGGTCGCTGGCCCGCACGATGCCCTTTTCCTGGCGCTTGACGACGCTGCCGTTGCGATTGCGGATGAAGTGGTCCACCGACCAGAAAAAGAGCTTTGCCATTGAAATCATCCCCGTCGGGTGGTGATGCCGGACGATTGGCGTTTTGCGGCCCCATGCGAAACCGCTTGGGGCGGGTCAGCTCGGCTCTCGCAATCGTTCCAAGGTAATTATAGCGCATCGGCTGTGACTTTACAACTTTAAATAGATAAAGTTAGAAAAAAGAAACAAATTCCCCTTGCTATGCGGCGCTTCCACCGGCGAAGGCGCGCTGACGCCTGCGGTACAGGAAGTAGGACACCTCGATCACGCAGCAGAAGATCCAGCCGACCGGATAGCCCAGGCCCACCATCAGCGGCGTATTGGCCACGAAGCGGGTGACGACGAACAGGTAGACCTGGCGTATGGCCACGAAGGAGGCCAGCATGATGACCATGGGGGCCCGGGAATCGCACCTGCCGCGCAGGGCGCCGGCCAGCGTGTGGTTGACGCAGTTTGCCAGCAGGAAGAAGGTGTTGGCCCGCAGGAACAGCACGCCGAACTCGATCACCGAGGCATCCTGGGTGAACAGCCGCACGGAGGGCCCGGCGAAGACGAACAGGAACAGCGCTATGACCAGCGTGATGCCCACGGACAGGGCGATGCTGGTGACGGTGCCCCGGTCGGCGCGCTCCTCCTGTTTAGCGCCGATGTTCTGGCTGACGAAGGTCGTGGCGGCCATGGCGGTGCTCTGCATCGGCAGCAGGATGAACTGGTCCAGCTTGTTGTAGCAGCTCCACCCGGCCATGCAGCTGGAGCCGAAGGCGTTGATGTAGGACTGCACGAACACGTTGGAGAGGGAGGTGATCACCGACTGGATGGCCGCGGGCAGGCCCACGGCGAACACCCGCTTCAGGATCGCGCCGTTGATGCGCAGGTCCCGCCAGACCAGGCGGTAGATGTCCTGAGTGCGGGTCAGCAGCCGGAGCGTCAGCACGGCAGAGACCAGCTGGGAGAGGATCGTGGCGTAGGCGACGCCCGCGATGCCCGCCTTCAGGCCGAGGACGAAGGCCAGGTCCAGTATGATGTTCAGCACGCTGGTCAGGATCAGGAACATCAGCGGGCGGGCGGTATCGCCCACGGCCCGGAGGATGCCGCTGCCCATGTTGTAGATCAGCAGGCCGGAGAAGCCCAGGAAGTAGATGCTCAGGTAGGTGACGGCGTCCTCGAACACGTCGTCGGGGGTGGACATCAGCCGCAGCATCGGGCGCACGCAGGCCAGCCCAATGGCGGTGAACAGGGCGCAGAGCACGAACGCGAAGGCCATGGTGGTCTCGATGGCGTCGTGCAGGCGCTCCATGTCCCGCGCGCCGAAGTGCTGGGCGATGATCACGCCCGCGCCAGTGGCGAAGCCGTTGAAGAAGAACACCAGCATGTTGACGATCATCGTGGTGGAGCCCACGGCGGCGAGGGCCTCCTTGCCCACGAAGTTGCCCACGACGATGCTGTCCACGGTGTTGTACAGCATCTGGAAGATGTTCCCCAGCATCAACGGCAGGGAGAACAGCAGGATCTGGCGGACGATGGAGCCGCTGGTCATGTCGCGTGTGGTGCTGGCGGTGATTCGCTTCACTTCAAGGGCCCCTTTCTTGGTGCGTCCGGACAGGCAGTGGATATCGATTACAGTATATCATATAATGATATGGCCGTGCCTGCCGGGAATGATTAAATCTTGTCGGTGATCGGGGCGATGCGCCATCCATTCGCGCATTGCGCCGCGCGGCGACGGCTTTTCATTCGACGCGATTCATGTTATAATATCGGTGAATGTCCCATTGGATACTGTCTGTGACTGCTTGTAAGGCGGTGAAAGCATGAAGATGATGAAAAACTTGACGTGCCTGGTCGTGGCGCTCGCCCTTGCGGCGGCGATCCTGCCCGTGGGCCTTGCCGAGGGCAAGCCGGCGGTGAACTGGTACGAGGTGTTCGTGCGCTCCTACCAGGATTCCGACGGCGATGGCATCGGCGACCTGAACGGACTGCGGCAGCGGCTGGACTACATCCAGGACATGGGCTGGGGCGGCATATGGGTCATGCCGGTCATGCCCAGCCCGAGCTATCACAAGTACGACGTGACCGACTACTGCGACATCGACCCGGAGTATGGCACGCTGGAGGACATGCGCGCCCTGGCGGCGGACTGCCGCGAGCGGGGCATCCAGCTGATCGTGGACCTGCCCGTCAACCACACCTCCACACAGCATCCTTGGTTCCTGGCAGCCTGCGACGCTCTGCGTCGCGGGGATGTCGAGGACCCCTTCGTGGGCTATTACAACTTCACGCAGGCCGGGGGAATGGGCTTTGTTCCCCTGGAGGGCACCGACTGGACCTATGAGGAGCGCTTCACCGGGGGCGGCATGCCGGATCTGAACCTGGACAGCCCCGCGGTGCGCGCGGAGATCGAGCGGATTCTCGAGTTCTGGCTCGTGGACGTGGGCGTGGATGGCTTCCGCCTGGACGCCGTCACTAGCTACTACACCGGCGACGAGGCAGCGAACATCGAGTTCCTGCGCTGGCTCAAGAAGACCTGCAAGGCGTTGAAGCCCGGCAGCCTGCTGATTGGCGAGTGCTGGGCGAACCTGGATACCATCGCCCGCTACTATGAGAGCGGCGTGGACAGCTTCTTCCTGTTCCCGACCTCCCAGGCCGAGGGCATCGTGGCCGCGGCGACCCGGGGCAGGAAGCCCGCGGAGAAGTTTGCCGCCGCCTGGCAGAAGGTGACGGACGCCATTCCCAAGGGCCTGCTGACGCCCTTTTTGTGCAACCACGACACCGGTCGCACCGTGGGCCTGGTGCAGGGGCGCTCCAATCCGGATTTGGTGAAGTTCGCCGAGGGGCTGCTGGGCACGCTGAACGGCAGCGCGTTCACCTACTACGGCGAGGAGATCGGCATGGTGGGCAGCGGCGACGACCCGAACAAGCGCCTGGCGATGTATTGGTCGGACGGCGACATGACGGACCAGCCTCCGGGAGCCACCGAGGTGGAGTACGCCTATCCCTCCGTGGAGGCGCAGCTGGCGGACGAGGGCTCCATCCTAAGATACGTGCAGGCGGTCAATCAGGCGCGCCTGGCCCACCCGGAGATCGCCCGGGGCAAGAACACGTTCCTGCTGGCGGAGGGCAGCCTGTGCCTGATGCGGCGGGACCTGGGCCGGACAAAGTGCCTGATCGCGGTGAACTTCTCCGGGAAGGAGGAGGGCGCCATCGAGGTCGGAGAGTGGGAGATCGACAGGGACATCGAGACCGGCGATGGCCGCGCCGAGATGGACGGGGGCGTGCTGACCCTCCCGCCGCTGGCAATCGTGATACTGACCCGGTGATGGATTGCACGCACGGCGGGGCGAAGTTCGACGAAGCGTTGCCCGTTCGGCAGACTGTGGGAATCGCGGTTTGAAAGCGCATACCGAACCCGTGCCGCCGCGCGGCCTTGCGAAAAGCGCCGCTTACAGGTATAATGGTGGGGTACAAACGCGAAAGTTTCCCCCAAGGGAGGAATGGACTATGGAACAGGCGAGCCTGCTGCCTCTGCTGGAGGCGGACAAGGAAATGGTCATGGCGAGCCTCGCGAAGGATCGCGCCCTTCCCGCGGCCCAGGCCGTGCTGGAGAAGGCCGTGGACCGGGTGATGTACCGCTATATGGAGCAGTGCGACAGCGCCGAGCTGCGGGACAGCGCCCAATATCTGCTGCAAACCCTGAAAAACACGCTGCCGATGATGGACACGGTGGGCGAGGCTCGGGCCTGGAAGAAGGAGGTCGACAGCCGCGGCACGGGAAAGAACAAGCCCGGCATGCTGGCCATCGGGCTGCTTCTGCTGGGCCTGGTGCTGATCTTCGCGGCGGTGGTCGGCGTGCTGGTGGCCGGGAGAATGGCCGGGGCGCTGGCCTTCGTCAAGGCGCTGCTGCCGGTGGCGCTGGGTGCGGGGAGCCTGTACGGGGCCGGCATACTGACGGCGAAGCCGAAGAAGAGGGAGGCGCCTGGGCAGGAGGCCGTGCGAATGGAGTACCTCGTGGACAGTGAGAAGGCGTGGCACTGCCTGCGCGGCGCGGTGCTGATGGCGGACAACCAGCTGGAGCGCATCCGGCAGGAGCAGGCGATCAGCCTCGAACAGGCGGCGCAGGCCCCGAAGCGGGAGGTTCCCAAGGGCGAGCTCGACCTGTTCGCGGAGCTGCTGGAATCGGCCTACGCCAGCCGGGATGACAGCGCTCGGGAGACCGTCTCCGCGATACGCTTTTACCTGCACAACGCCGGCATCGACGTCGTGGACCTGGAAGCGGGGCAGGAGAACTGGTTTGAGTTCCTGCCCGCCGGGAAGTCCGGCACCATACGGCCCGCGCTGGTCAGGGGAGGCAAGCTGGCCAAGAAGGGCGTCGCCAGCCGGTGAACCCAGGATTGAGAGGCAACCGAACGCGTCCCTGCCCATGGGCCGGGACGCTTCGATGGAGAGATGAGCATGGATAAATACTACGGATTCGACCTCGGCGACGCCGAGAGCGCGGTCTCCAGGCTGACCAAGCGGGACGTGGGCGTCCCCGAGGTGCTTGCGGTCCGCGAGGCCAGGAGCTTCATCACGGCCTACGCGCAGCTGCCCAACGGCGAGCTGCTGATCGGCGAGAGCGCCTGCTATGACACCAGCGCCGTGAAGCGGGCCCTGCGCTTCAAGAGCCGGTTTCTGACCGACCCACAGGTCGAAAGGGACGTCAAGCGCTTCGCCGCGGGCGTGCTGGGCGAGCTGTATGCCGACGGCAACCTGGTCAAGAACGAGGACTGCTGCTTCTACATCGGCTGTCCGGCGGGCTGGGACAAGGCGGCCCGGGAGCGCTATCGCCGGATATTCGAGGACGCCGGCTATCCGCCCGCGCGGATCGTGTCGGAATCCCGGGCGGCGCTGATCAGCGCCTGCCAGTCCAAGCACTTCCAGGTGGGCTATGACATCATGTCCAAGCCGGTGCTGGTGGTGGACATCGGCTCCTCCACCACGGACTTCGCCTTCATACAGGGCGGTCGCGAGGTGGAGCTGCAGACCGCGGGCGAGGTGCGCCTGGGCGGCGGCATCATGGACGAATTGGTGCTGGAGGAGTCCATTCGCGCCAGCGAGCGCCCGGAGGCGGTGCGGCAGGCCCTGGAGGCCAGCCCGCCCTGGCGGAGCTACTGCGAGTTCGCGGCCCGCAGGCTGAAGGAGCAATACTTCTCCGACGAGGACTACTGGCAGGACAACGACTGCCGGAAGACGGTGCGCATCCTGGCCGGGGACGGCGCGAAGCTGACCCTGCGGCTGAACGCGCGGGTCGCCGACCGGGTGCTGAACAAGGGCGCCGCGCAGCTGAACGGCAAGTCCTTCCGGGAGGCCTTCTGCCAGAGCCTGAAGGAGCTGCGCGTCAAGCTGAAGGACCAGCTGCCGGAGCTGCTGTTTCTCACTGGCGGCGTGTCGCGCCTGCCCGCCGTTCGGGACTGGTGCACCGAGGTGTTCCCGGAGGCCGTGGTCATCACCGGCGCGGAGCCGGAGTTCTCCGTGTCCCGGGGCCTGGCCTGGAGCGGCCGCATCGACGAGGAGCTTCGGGAATTCCGCAAGGAGGTCGGCGAGCTGATCGACTCCAGCGTCGTGGAGCGCATCGTGGAGAACCGCATCGATGAACTCTACCACCGGGTGGTGGAGGCCATGGTGGAGCCGATCCTGCGGCAGGTGGCGGTCCCCGTGTTCGACCGCTGGCGCAGGGGGGACATCCGCCGGCTGTCCGACATCGACCCCATCGTGCAGCGCGACATCGAGGCCTGGCTGCATTCCGACGAGGCTCAGGCGCTGCTGGTCAAGCCCATCGCGGAGTGGCTGCGCCCGGTGGCCTATGACGTGGAGGAGAAGACTATGCCCATCTGCGTGCGGCACAACGTGCCCTACAAGGCGATGAGCCTGAACTCCTACTTCTCGCTGTCGGACATCGACATCCGCATCGACGCCAAGGAGGTCTTCGCCGTCGAGGGCCTCACGTGGCTGATCAACGCCATTATCTCCATCATCGTGGGGCTGGTGTGTGGCGGCAGCGGCCTCGCGCTGCTGTCCAGCGGCATCTCCGGCATCGTCGCCGGGGCGATCCTGTCCCTGCTGATCCTGTTCCTGGGCAAGGAGAAGATGCAGGAGGTGTTCATGAACGCCGACATCCCCAAGCCCATGCGAAAGCTGGTGCCCCGAGGACACTTCGAGGCGCGGATCGAGCGCATAACCGAGGAGATCAAGTCCAGCTTCTACAACAACCTGGAGAATGAGAAGAACGCGGAGATCACGGCCCGCATGGCGTCTGAGATCTCCGAGCAGATCGAGCAGTGCCTGGCCAAGATGGCGGAAGTCGTGGAGATCCCGCTGTAATGGGCCGGCCCCGCCATGACGTGAGACGGACGATATGAGCATGAACAGACCCTTGACGATCGCGCTGCCTGTGCCGAAGACGTGGGCGACGCCGACGAACAACTACTTCGGTACCCTTGCGGCCCTCGGCGCGCGGGGTGTGGCCGTGGACGCGGAGGTGGACCCCTCTGGCTTCGACGGGCTGCTGCTGCCGGGAGGCGGGGACCTGAATCCCGCCCTGTACCACCGCCCCAATAGGGGCAGCGACCCGGCTGACGACGAACTGGATCAATTGCAGATGGCCGCGCTGGACGCCTTCGTGAAGGCGAAAAAGCCGGTGTTCGGCATATGCCGGGGACATCAGCTGATCAACGTCTACTTTGGCGGCACGCTGATCCAGAACCTGTCCCAGGCCGCGACGCACAGCCGATGCGGCGGACCCGACGACAAGGTCCACGGCGTGCGCACCGAAGCGGGGAGCCTGCTGTATGAACTGTACGGCGAGAATTTTTCCGTGAACAGCGCCCACCACCAGGGCATCGAGGAACTCGGCGAGGGGCTTGTGATCACCCAGTGGGCCGACGACGGGGTGATCGAGGCCGTGGAGCACGCGTCTCTGCCCGTTTTCAGCGTCCAGTGGCACCCCGAACGCATGTGCCTGGAGCGCACTCGGAAGGACACGGTGGACGGCAGCCTTGTGATCCGGCAATTCCTGGAGCTGTGCAGCGAGAAAAGGTAAAATAAGGCCCGGCGCATTCGCGCCGGGCCATTCTGTTGGGAATAATTACATAAATCGCTTACATCATGCTGCGATACAGGGCCTTGATCTCCTCGACGCTGGTGTCGCGGGGATTGCCGGGGCAGCAGGCGTCCGCGAAGGCGGACTCGGACAGGAACTGGACGTCCTCGTCCTTCAGGATGCCCTTCAGGTCGGCGGGGATACCCACGTCGGCGGAGAGCTGCTTGACGGCGGCGATGGTGGCCTTGGCGGCCTCGTCGTCATCCATCATGTCGATGCCCGGCACGCACATGGCCTTGCCGATGGCGCGATAGCGCTTGCCGGCCACGGGGGCGTTGTACTCCAGGCCGTAGGGCAGGATGATGGCGCAGGCGACGCCGTGGGGGGTGTCATACAGGGCGCTCAGGCCGTGGGCCATGCTGTGGACGATGCCCAGGCCGACGTTGGAGAAGCCCATGCCCGCGATGTACTGGCCCAGGGCCATGCCCTCGCGTCCCTCGGGGGTGTTCTGCACGGCGCCGCGCAGGTTGGCGGCGATCAGGCGGATGGCCTCCAGGTGGAACATGTCGGAGATGGCGCAGGCGCCCTTGGTGATGTAGCCCTCGATGGCGTGGGTCAGGGCGTCCATGCCGGTGGAGGCGGTCAGGCCCTTGGGCATGCTGCTCATCATGTCGGGATCGACCACGGCGATCTCGGGGATGTCGTTGGTGTCCACGCAGACGAACTTGCGCTTCTTCTCCACGTCGGTGATGACGTAGTTGATGGTGACCTCCGCGGCGGTGCCGGCGGTGGTGGGCACGGCGATGGTGAACACGGCGTGCTTCTTGGTGGGGGCGACGCCCTCCAGGGAGCGCACGTCGGCGAACTCGGGATTGTTGATGATGATGCCGATGGCCTTCGCGGTGTCCATGCTGGAGCCGCCGCCGATGGCGATGATGCAGTCCGCGCCGCTCTTCTTGAAGGCTTCGACGCCGCACTGGACGTTTTCAATGGTGGGGTTGGGCTTGATTTCGCTGTAGATTTCATAGGCGAAGTCGGCCGCCTCCAGCAGGGAAGTGACCTTGGTGGTCACGTTGAACTTGATCAGGTCCGGGTCGGAACACACGAAAGCCTTTTTGTATCCGCGGGCGGTCAGCTCGGGAACGATGTTTTCGATGGCACCCTTGCCGTGATAGGAAATGGTATTCAGGACGATACGATTGGCCATGGGTATGCACGCTCCTTTTTTATTTCGGCGTTCTCGCCGGTAAGATTATAGTAACTGATTGATTACGCGATTGTCAAGCAGAACGGTCACGGATGGCGGCGTGTCAAACGTAAAAGTTTTGGCATGCCCCGACAGGACGCCGCGAATGGTGGCGAAGAGACGCCGATTATGCTATAATCAGGCGTTGGATTGCGGCGCTTCTCGGGGAACAGAGAACCCGGCGGCGCCGCCGGAAGGATGTGCGACGACTTGCAAATGAGTAAGAAGCGCGGCGGGACGCTGTGGATCGTCCTGGCATTGGCGTGGCCGACGATGCTGGAGCAGATGCTCCAGGTGGCGGCGCAGTACGTCGATTCCGCCATGGTGGGCAGGCTCGGCGCGGCGGCCACCGCCTCCGTCGGCGCGACGGTGACGATCAACTGGATGGTGGGCAGCACGCTCTCGGCCCTGGGCGTCGGGTTCCTGGCCTTCATCGCCCGGGAATACGGGGCGCAGCGCTTCGACAACGCCGGCAAGGCCGTAGCCCAGTCGGTGCTGGCGGCGCTGGTGGCGGGCCTGTTTTTCACCGTGGTCACGCTGTCCCTCAGCCCGTTCATCCCCGGCTGGATGAACGCCCAGGAGGACATCCGCCCCGTGGCCAGCCGGTACTTCTTCATCATCTACACGCCGATGCTGCTGCGGGCGGCCACGGTGGTGTTCGGAACGGTGCTCCGCGCCTCCGGCGACACCCGCACGCCCATGCGGGTGAACCTGCTGGTGAACATCGTGAATGTCGTGCTCAACTACCTGCTGATCTATCCCACGCGGAACGTCGCGCTGCTGGGGCTGACGGTGCGCATGCCCGGCGCGGGGCTGGGCGTCATCGGCGCGGCCATCGGCACGGCGGCGGGCTTTGCCATGGGCGGTGTGGCCATGACCATCGCCCTGTGGCGGCACCCCAAGATCTCCCCCAGGGGCAGGAGCCTCAAGCCCGACTGGAGCATATTGAAGCCTTGCCTGAAGGTGGCGCTCCCCGCGGCGCTGCAGCGCTTCGGCACCTCCTTCGGCTACGTGGCCTTCGCCTCGCTGATCAATTCCCTGGGCACCATCTCCACGGCGGCCCACAGCATCGCCAACACGGCGGAGTCGGCCTTCTACATCCCCGCCTATGGCATCCAGACCGCGGCGGCGACCCTCTCCGGCAACGCGAACGGCATGAAGGACCAGAAATACATGAAGTCCATCACCCGCACGCTGCTGATCCTGGAGCCCTCGCTGATGGCCGTGTCCGGCACGGCGCTGTTCCTGCTGGCGCCGAGGATGATGGCCATGTTCACCCCGGACGCGGAGGTCATCCGCCTCGGCACCCGGGTGCTGCGGATGGTGGCCGTCACCGAGCCCCTCTACGGCATCGCCGTGGTTCTGGAGGGCATCTTCATGGGCGTCGGCGACACCATGTACGCCTTCGTGTGCAACATCGCCGGCATGTGGGGCGTCCGCGTGATGGGCACGGCGCTGCTGGTGCGGGTGCTGGGCTACGGCCTGACCGCCGCCTGGGGCGCGATGATCGCCCACAACATACTGCTGTGCTTCCTGTTCGCGCTCCACTACCGGAGCGGCAAGTGGAACCCGATGCTCAGCGGGGAGAAGTTCTAAAATGAAGAAAGTCGGGCCGGACGCCATGTGGCATCCGGCCCTTTATCGGCTAAACGCGAAAAACCATTATCAGAATCGGCCCGCGCCGCGGCCGGGGCCGCCCATCGGGCCGTGCATGCCGCCCATGCCGGGGCCGCGCATCCCCCAGGGCCTGGGGCCCATGGGCGGGCGGCGCCACATGCCGGGCATGCCCCAGAAGCCAAAGGGGCGATGATACCAGCCCCAGGGGCGCAGCATGCGAAGAAACAGTACGATCAGAATGAGGGTCAACATATTATCTCCTCCCTTCGAGGGTCAGTATAGTGGAAATGGCTTGAATGAAGCTTGAAGCGCGAAGCCGTCAGACCTCGCTGGGGTCCGGCAGGCTGGCAAGGACCTCCTCCAGCCTGCGGCAGGCCTTCTCCAGCCGGTTGCGGGCATCGTTGATCTTCCGCTGGGCCAGCAGGTCGGGCAGCAGGCCGTCCAGGAACACGTCGGAGAAGCTGAGCAGGCTGCCGATCTGCACATAGGGCATTTCGACGCGGGCGTTGTCCCGCCAGAAGCGGTTGAGGTCGTCCTGGGCCAGCTCCACACAGTGCTGGGCGTCGCCGATGGCGGAGTGCTTGGCGACGCTGGCGAGCATGCCGCCGCCCAGAAGGTCGTAGATGCCCCAGCCCCGGGCGCGGTCCAGGTGGCGCTGGGCGTCGCGCAGGTTGTTGAGGGCGCGGACGCCGGCGGAACGCGCTTCGCGGACCGCCTGAGAGAGAACCTGATTGGACATTTGAAACGCTCCTTTCCGGCATTCACGATATAAAGAAAGACTTATATCGTGACGAATCACAATATAAGTCTCGCCGTTTCATCTGATACGGATGCCGTGCATCGACCTGACGATTTCAGATCCGCCCGGTGGGCGGTGGGCTACTCCCTCGTATTGAGTGAGATCATTATAGCACGCGGGGCGGGGGAGTCAACAAATCCTGCCGCAAAACCGCGCTTTCGCGGCTGAAATGTCGCTTTCGGCGCTTCTGCGCCTTACACCGCCGCGCCGGCGGCCTCCGCCTCCCAGGCGGCGCGCTCGCCCTCCTCGCGGAACTGGTTGGCGTACAGCCGGTAGTAGTAGCCCCGCTGGGCCAGCAGCTCGGAGTGGGTGCCGCGCTCGACGATGCGGCCGTTCTGGATCACCAGGATCATGTCCGCGCTGCGGATGGTGGACAGCCGGTGGGCGATGATGAAGGAGGTGCGCCCCTCCAGCGCCGTGACGATGGCGGACTGGAGCTTCTGCTCCGTCTGGGTATCCACCGAGGAGGTGGCCTCGTCCAGCACGAATATGGCGGGGTCGGCGATCAGGGCGCGGGCGAAGGAGATCAGTTGCTTCTGGCCGGTGGAGAGGCGGTTGCCGCCTTCGCCGACCTGGGTGTCGTAGCCCTTCTCCAGGTTCAGTATGAAGCCCTCCGCGTCCACCATACGGGCCGCGGCCTCGATCTGCGCGTCGGTGGCGTCCAGCCGCCCGAAGCGGATGTTTTCGCGGATGGTGCCGGAGAACAGGTGGGGCTGCTGCAGCACGTAGCCCAGGTGGGCCTGGAGCCACAGTATGCTGCGCTCCCGGTAGTCCACGCCGTCGATGCGGATCGTGCCCTTGGTGGGCTCGTAGAAGCGGCAGACGAGGTTCACGATGGTGGACTTGCCGCTGCCGGTCTCGCCCACCAGGGCCACGGTCTGCCCGGCCTTCACCTTCAGCGAGAAGTCGTCCAGGACCTCCTCGCCGGTGGAATAGTGGAAGGAGACGTGGTCGAACTCGATGTCGCCCTTGATGCCGGGCCAGTTCTCCCGCTTGGGGTTGAAGCTGTCGCCGAATTTCTCGATGACCTCTTCGCTGTCGAAGATCTCCGGCTCCGTCTCCAGCATGCTCACCACGCGTTCCGCCGCGGCCTGGCTGGCCTGGAGGTCGGCGAAGATGCGTGCGATGCTGCTGATGGGCTCGAAGATGCCGGTGGCGTACTGCACGAAGGCCGCCAGCGTGCCGATGGTCACCATGCCCGTGGCGCTGAGCACCCCGGTGCCGCCCCGGTGGAGCACCAGCGCCGTGGCGATGGAGCCCAGGGAGGTGACGATGGGCAGGAACAGCGCGCTAAGCACCGCCGCGCGGATGGACGCGCTGCGCATGGTGCCGGTGAGCACGGAGAACTCCTTGCAGTTGGCCTCCTCGCGCACCAGGGTCTTGCTGGTCTTGGCGCCCATGATGCCCTCGTTGAACGCGCCGGTGATCTGGGAGTTGGTCTTGCGGACCACCCGGTAGCCAGCGAGGATGCGCTTCTGGAACCACACCGCCGCCACGGCGATGATGGGCACCACGCTGAGGACCAGCAGCGCCATGCGCACGTCCAGCAGGAACATGGCCACGGCGGTGATGACAATGTAGGCGGCGGACCAGAACAGGTCCACCAGGCCCCAGGCGACGGTCTCGCCCAGGCGCGCGGTGTCGCTGGTCATGCGGGAGATGATGAAACCGACCGGGGTCTGGTCATAGTAGGAGAAGGAGAGCTCCTCCAGGCGCTTGAAGCACAGCTTGCGGATGTGGCGGTTGATGCCGCACTCCGCCTTGCCGCACAGCCGGCAGAAGGCGAATATGCAGGCCGTCTGCAACAACAGCGTGCCGGCATAGCGGGCGATGAACCACGCGCGGCCCCCGGCGGCGCCGTTCGTGATGAAGGTGTCGATGGCCTCCCGGGTCAGGAGGGGAAATAGGGTGTCGCACAGCGCGCTCACCGCCATGGTGGCCATGATGGCGAACAGGTACTTGTGGTAGGGCTTCATGTAGCCGATCAGCCGCTTCCACAGGCCCGCGTCCAGGCGCTTGGTGTAATCCTGTTCCTGTTGTTGCTGCATATATGAGATCCTTTCAGGGCGCGGCGTTCGCCGGCCCATGGTCGTGTTGAAAAGTCCGCGCATTCAGCGGGAATGCGGCGGTCAGATTCTCCTTGCGATCTCCAGGGCGAGGGAGAGCTTGCCCATGTCGTGGTTGGCGCCGGGGAGGCCTGAGGTGTCGTAGCCGCTCTCCCCGAGCACGTCGCCCGCCTCGAGGAAGTCGTACAATTCCAGACCGTAGAAGTCGCAGATTGCCTGCACGCCGGCCAGCTCCATCTCGACGGCCAGGCAGCCCTCGCGCCTGCGCTTTTGCACGAGCCCGACCGTCTCTCGCAGCATCGAATCCGTGGTCCACACCCGGCCCTTGACGTAGGGCGCTCCGATTTCGTCGAAGATGGCGGAGAGCCTGTCGGCGTTCCGGATCGATATGTAATCGGCGGGGGCGGCGTAGTAGTACGAACTGCCTTCGCCCCGATAGCTCTCCGTGGGAATGATGTACCTTCCGCGGGTGCTCTCGCGATCGAGGCTTCCGCAGGAGCCGAACATGATGAACCGGGTCGCGCCGGTCTGCCAGTGAACGTCGTAACAGGTTTCGGAAGCGACCGCGGAGCCGATGCCGGAGAGGTAGAACGCAATCTTTTCCCCTTCAAGCGTGAAACAGTAGATGGGGATGTTGCCGTTGCACGCGCCGATCTCCCCGAGGATCGAGCAGTCGCGGCTTTCGAGCAGCTGATCGTGGATCACCTTCGAGAAGAGGATCAGGCATTTATCGACGATGTGTTTGGGCTTCCCGTAGAAGCATTCCAGGTCTACGATGGGTTGGGTTTCGATATCAAAATCATCGACGATCATGACAGTACCTCCGAATGGCGTTTCAGCGGCAGGACGGTGGGATTGGAGTGTGTTTCTGAATGCATTTCAGGTATTTGGAAACGCACGCTAACCCACCTCGCGGTTCAGCTCGTCCTCCAGGGCGGCCTGGATGCGGTACACCCGCTGATACAGGCCGTCCACGCGGATCAGCTGCTCGTGGGTGCCCTGCTGGGCGATCCGGCCGTCCTCCAGCACGAGGATCAGGTCGGCGTCGGCCAGGGTGGTCAGACGGTGGGAGATGATGAAGGTGGGGGGCACGCGCCCGCCCTTACTCCGGCCCTCCACCAGCGCCTCGCGGATGGCCCGGTGCGTGCGGGCGATGGCGATGCGCTGCTTCTGGCCGCCGGAGAGGGTGACGCCGCGCTCGCCCACGAGGGTGTCGTAGCCCTCCTTGAACTGGCGGATGAAGCCGTCGGAGTGGGTGACCTGGGCCACGTGGTCGAGCTCCTCGGGGGTCGCGTCCTCCCGGGTGATGGCCAGGTTGTCGCGGATGGAGCGGGAATAGAGGAAGGGCTCCTGGAGCACGTAGCCCACCCGGCTGCGCAGGTACTTCTTCTCGATGGTGCGGATGTCCCTGCCGCCGATCAGGATCTCGCCGGACTTGACGTCATACAGGCGCTGCAGCAGGTTCATCATGGTGCTCTTGCCGCTGCCGGTGGCGCCCAGGATGGCCACGGTCTGGCCCGCCTTCACGGTGAAGGACACGTCCTGCAGGATCAGATGGCGGGAGTCGTAGCCGAAGCCCACGTTCCTGAACTCGATGTCCGCGTACAGCGGCGCTGGGCCCGCGCCGGGGGTGTCCGCCTCCGCCGGGGTGTCCAGGATCTCGTAGATGCGCCGCATGGCGACGATGGATTTGCCCAGGTCCTGGAGGATGCGCCCCAGCTGGCGGATGGGCCAGATCAGCATGGAGATGTAGCTGACGAAGGTGAGCACGTTGCCGGTGGTGATCTCGCCCCGGGTGGCGAAGTAGATGCCGAACAGCAGCGTCAGACCCGTCTGGGCCATGCTCAGCATGTCGGAGCCGGACCAGTACACGGCCATCACCCGGCTGATGCGCACGGACTTGTCGTGCACGGCGTCGGCGCAGACAGTGAAGCGGTCGCTCTCGTAGCGCTGGCGGCCGAAGGCGCGCACCACGCGCACGCCGGTCAGGCTCTCCTGGAGCATGGCGCTCAGCTTGCCGTCCGCCTCATCGGCCTCCAGGAACAGCTTCTGCACCCAGTGGAAGAACCAGAAGGCCAGGCCGAACAGCGGGGGAATGAGGATCAGGGAGATCAGCGTCAGCGGCATGTGGATGGAGGACATCAGCGACAGCGCCAGCACCACCATGATCACGGTGCGGAAGATCTCGATGACCTGGGAGGCCAGGAAGCGCCGCACGGTTTCCACGTCGGTGGTGCATCGCTGGATCAGGTCGCCGGTCTCGGCCTTGACGTGGTAGTCGTAGTTCAGGTCCAGCAGGTGGGAGTAGAGCCTTTGGCGCATGCGCTCGGCGATGGACTCGCTGGCCTCCGCGGACCACTTGCCCCGCAGGTACTGGAACAGGCCGCCCAGCAGGCTGACGGCGATCAGCAGCGCGGCGACGATCCAGATGTGGCGGGCCAGGTACTCCGAGCCGCCCCGGGCGTCGAACCAGCCGGCGAGGAAGGCGGGCAGGTTCACGGGCTTTCCGCCCGCGCCGTTCAGCGTGTCCGTGACGGCGTCCACCGCGCCGGCGATCAGCAGCGGGGTCAAAAAGGATGTGAGCACGGTGACCACCACGGACAGGATGCTGCCCAGGTACCGCGCGCCGCTGCCGACCATGAATTCGCGGAAGCGCCGCAGCAGGAACAGGGTCTCGGACGTGTTCTTTTCAGGCTGTTTCATGGATTACCTCCGATTATTTGAGGGGTGGGGGAGATGTCCGGAGGGCATATAAAAAGCCGGACACCTGCGTGTCCGGCATCTTGTGGCCATAAATAGGCTCAGACAGAATAAACCCAGGCACGACGGCAGGCAAAGTGAAGCATAGTGTGATTCCGGTTATAGATCAACATCATTTTACACACCTCCGTCGTTTATTTGGGCGCTTTGCCCATCGACTTCAAGTATAGTGCATGGGGAACGATTTTGTCAATCCATTTTTAAAAGTCAACAGAAACTTCACGCAGCGCGGGAGAACGACGGCGGGAACGAAGGCCGATTCTTACTTATAGTGGCAAAAGTTTGACGAAATTATTGCACAACACCGGTGAATTTGGACCGGCTATTGACAAAATGTGGACATGAGAGTAAAATAGATTCGTAATACTCCGAACGATTCGGCAACAAGGAGGAACTTTATGCGCCTTAAAAAGTGGATCGCCGCACTATTGCTGATATCTGTGCTGGCAAGTATACTGCCTGTGGGACTGGCTTCCAAATACAAGGATTACAGCAACGACACCGTGTTCAACATCAACGGCAAGGAGATCTACGCCAATCTGGTGGGCAGCGCGGGCTCCGGCAACTGTTGGAAATGGTCCCGAAATCTCTACTATATCATATGGGGGACCCGCTTCAACGAGAAGTTCGAGGGCACGAGCTCGACCGGCTACAACCTGCTGTACCGCCTGAACGACGGCCAGCGCAAGCTGACGCCCGAGCACCTGAAGGCCTTCGTCACCCGCACCCAGCCCGGCGCGACGATCCGCGTGTGCGGCTGCACCACGTCCTGCCCCCAGTTCAACAACGACGGGCTGAGGTGCGGCCACAATGGACACAGCCTGGTGATCGTCGGCAAGGACGACAACGGCCTGTACACCATGGACGACACCGGCGCGCAGCATACCCGCTACTACACCTGGAGCCAGTTCAGCAGCTCGTGGAAAAACTTCCCGTACATCAAGTACATCAAGTGGCCCAACGCGCCGACCATCGCCCCCAGCGAGATCCCGGAGAGCGCCAACGAGGAGGCCTACAGCGGAACGTTCAGGATCAAGTTCGCGGCCTCGAACGGCGTGGGTGTCTACAGCACGCCGTCCATCGGAACCGTCAGCGGCACGCTGAAGTACCCGGCCTCCTTCACGGCCACCAAGAAGACCACCACGACCACCGCTGGCTATTATTGGCTCTACGGCACCTCCAGCACCGGCCTGTCCGGCTGGATCGCGCTGGACGAGGCCAGCGTGGTCAGCGCGGACAAGTATGTCGACGTCTCCGGCGTGACCCTGGACCAGAAGTCCCTGCGCTTGAACGAGGGCGGCACGGCCAGCCTGAAGGCGACGGTCTCGCCGTCCAACGCCACTGAAAGCGCCCTGAGCTGGTCCAGCGGCAACACCTCCGTGGCCACCGTCAACGACGGCGGCGTCGCGGCGGTCGCGCCGGGCTCCGCGGTGATCACCGCCTCCGCGCTGGACGGCAGCGTCAAGGCCACCTGCGCGGTGTACGTCACCCGCTCCATGACCACCAAGGCGCTGAGCAAGACCGGCAGCAACGGCACCGTGAAGCTGGCTCCCGGCGAGCAGCTCCAGCTGTCCCCGACCTTTGCCACCAGCAAGGGCTGGACGGTGAAGAGCGCCAAGTCCTCCAAGAGCAAGGTCGCCACCATCAATGCCCAGGGCATCGTGACGGCCAAGGCCAGCGGCACGGCCACCATTACCATCAAGACCAAGAACAACAAGAAGGCGACCCTCAAGATCAAGGTCGTCGATCCCTACGCGCCGACGAAGATCAAGCTGAACAAATCGAAGACCGTAAAGCTGAAGGTGGGCGCGACGCTGCAGCTGTATACCGCCCTGACGCCGTCCACCGCCGTGACGACCCTCACCTGGGCCTCCTCGAACGGCAGGGTGGCCACGGTAGACCAGAACGGCAAGGTCGTCGCCCTGAAGACCGGCAGCGCGACCATCGCCGTCAAGACCGCCAATGGCAAGATTGCCAAGGTCAAGGTCAAGGTGGTCAAGTAGGATGATGTGGAGCCCTTAGAAACGCCGGGCCATGGAAGATTGAAATGTTAACGTAGCCGGGATATAATGACACTGGTCATCGGAGGGCAAGCTGTCCGAAGGAGAGAGTGAGCCGGATAAGATGGCGGGCTGGAACGCCCGCTGCTTATCCGGCTCTTTGATTTCTGCCGCAGGCGGCGGTAGAACGTCCCGCAAGCCGCGTGGAGAGAAACGAATGCGCGTGGACGAAAAAACCGTGTGGTCGGTCCACAAGGGGGAAGTTACATGGAAAACGACAGGCGAACGCAGAATTTCACGGAGGGGCGGATACTCGCGCCGCTGGTGCGCTTTGCGCTGCCGGTGCTGGCGGCGCTGTTCCTCCAGGCGATGTACGGCGCGGTGGACCTGCTGGTGGTGGGGCAATTTGGCACGGCCGCGGACGTCTCGGCGGTGTCGACGGGCTCGCAGATCATGATGATGCTGACCAACCTGGTCTCCAGCTTCGCCATGGGGGCGACCATCCTGCTGGGACAGCAGATCGGCGAGGGGAACGCCGAGAAGGGCGGCGAGACCATCGGCGCCTGCGTGACGCTGTTCGCCTGCATCGGCCTGGCCCTCACGGCGCTGATCGTCCCCGGGGCCAACGCCCTGTCCCGGGTCATGCACGCCCCGGAGGAGGCCTTCGCCCTGACCTCGACCTACGTGCGCGTCTGCGGCGCGGGGACGCTGGTGATCATCGCCTACAACCTGATCGGCAGCGTGTTCCGGGGCATCGGCGACTCCCGGACGCCGCTGGTCACCGTGGCCATCGCCTGCGCCTTCAACATCGCCGGAGACCTGCTGCTGGTGGCGGTGCTGCACATGGGCGCGCTGGGCGCGGCCCTCGCCACCGTCGCCGCCCAGGGGGTCAGCGTGGCTGTGTCCCTGGCGCTGATGCGCCGGCGGCAGCTGCCCTTCACGCTCAGGCGGGAGGACGTCCGCTTCAACGGCCCGCTGATGGGCAGGATCACCCGGCTGGGGCTGCCCATCGCCGTCCAGGACCTGCTGGTGGGCCTGTCGTTCCTGATCATCCAGGCCATCGTGAACGCCCTGGGGCTGATCCCCTCCGCGGGCGTCGGTGTGGCCGAGAAGGTGTGCGCCTTCATCATGCTGGTGCCCTCCGCGTTCATGCAGGCCATGTCCGCCTTTGTGGCCCAGAACGCTGGGGCGGGGCGCTACGACCGCGCGGTGAAGGCCCTGCGCTGTGGCATCGGGCTGTCGCTGGCCATCGGCGTCGGGATGGCCTACCTGGCCTTCTTCCGGGGAGAGCTGCTGGCGGGACTATTCTCCAAGGACGGGGAGGTCATCCTCGCCGCGGCGGACTACCTGAAGGCCTACGGCATCGACTGCATGCTGACGCCGATATTCTTCTGCTTCATCGGCTTTTACAACGGCATCGGCATGACCCGCTTCGTGATGCTCCAGGGCATCGTCAGCGCGTTCTGCGTGCGCGTGCCCGTCTCCTGGCTGATGAGCCGCCAGAGGCCGGCGTCCCTGTTTCGCATCGGGCTGGCGACCCCGTGCTCCTCGATGTTGCAAATCGTGCTTTGCCTCGCCTTCATGGCCTATGTGAAGAGGCGCGTGATGCCGGAACGGCAGGGGATGAGCGGTGTTATTTGATAAAGCGTTAACACTTTAGTCATCGACTTTCCACATCTGAATAGTAAACTATAAGTTAGGAAGGTGGGAAGAAATGACGCCTTCCGACGCTGGATGCGTCCGGTGTCCCGATTTCAAACCAAAGGGGTGAAAGACATGTTCTGCCCGAATTGTGGAACACAGCTTGGCGTCGGCGTCAACTTCTGCCCGAACTGCGGCACCAGGGTGAGCGCCGTCACGCCGGTGGTCAAGACGAACGTGACCCAGGGCAATATGGTCATGCTGATGGGCCTGGGCGATTGCAGGCGCACCACCGCCGCGGCGCTGCTGCAGCAGATCTGCGGCTACGGCTCCGATGAAGCGCTGTTGATCGTCGACAGCACGCCCATCACCATCGCCCGGGAGCTGAGCGAGGCCCAGGCCCGCTTCCTGGCCCAGGCGCTGGCGGAGTACGGGCTCGAGGTCTCCGTCTACGACGGCAACGGCTGGCGGGATTGGGAGTCCGCCAATACCTCCGTGTGGGATTCCGCGGGCTCGCTGATCACCGGCGTCGCCGCGGCCCTGGGGCTGATCAGCGTCAACAACCGGATCACCCGGGACATGATGCACCGCATGGACTACCCCTATCGCTATTCCGGGGCCCGTCCGCCGGTGTACCGCCTGCAGACCACGCTGCGCACCGCGCCGAGGCGCGTCGCGCCTGCCTCCGTGCGCCCGCCGGTGCACCACGCGCCGCCGCCACCCGTGCGTCCCGCGCCCGCCCCGGTGAGGCCTGCGCCGCCGCCGGTG
>CADCHI010000060.1 GCA_902801165.1 uncultured Eubacteriales bacterium
CAATCCCGTGGATTGGGACGCGGCACCGTGGAAATCGCCTTGAAATGCAGCCAAATCCACTCGAAACTGCATCTTCCTGCATTTAGAAACACACTCTAACGCGGCGATAAATAAAAAGGACGACCTCTCAGTCCGGCTTCGCCAGCCAGCTCCACTGAAAGGGGAACCAGGAACGTCTCAATTCAACGCGGCAGCCTTGCCTCCCCTTTCAGGGGAGGTGCCGAGTGTAGCGAGGCGGAGAGGTCATCTTCACAGTGTCCCCATAAAAACAAAGATCCTTCGCTCCGCTCAGGATGACCGGCTTTGGTCGGTGTCATCCTGAGCGTAAGCGAAGGATCTTTTTCGTATTGACTTTTTCAATCCGCCTCAGCCCCCGGCGGCAGACACCGGGTACCGCCTGTGCTTGACGATGAAGTAGCAGGTCAGGTGCACCGCGAAGGTCAGCGTCCAGGAGATGGGATAGGACAGGTAGAGCATCGTCAGCGTCGGCGACAGCGGGAAGATCGTCAGTATCCACACCACGCGCAGCACGCACGCGCCCACGATGGAGACGATCATCGGCATCACGGAGCTGCCCATGCCCCTCAACAGGCCCACGGTGGTGTCCATCATGCCGCAGAGGAAGTAGGTCGGCGCGATGACCGCGCTGCGCAGGCTCGCGGAGGCGATCACGGCGGCATCGTCGGTATAGATCCTGAACAGATGGGTCTTGAACAGCATCAGCGCCGCCCCCATGACCGCACCGATGCCAAACACCGCCAGCAGCGAGGCCGCGGCCACCCGGCCGATGCGCTCGTAGCGGCGCGCGCCGACATTCTGGCCGGTGAAGGTGATGGCCGCCTGATAGATGCTGTTCATGGCTACGTAGATATAGCCCTCGATGTTGCTGGCCGTGGTGTTGCCCGCCACCGCCACCTTGCCGAAGCTGTTGACGGTGGACTGGATCAGCACGTTGGAAATGGAGAACACCATGCCCTGCAGTCCCGCGGGCACGCCCACCTTGGCGATCTTCCACACCTTGTCCATGTCCAGGCGCACCTTTTTCGGGTCCAGGTGGATCGGGCCGTCGCTGCGCATCAGGCACAGCGCCACCAGCGCGGCGGAGATGATCTGGGAGATGATCGTGGCCAGCGCGACGCCGGAGACGCCCATTCCCAGCACGATGACGAAGAACAGGTTCAGCGCCACGTTCACGACGCCGGAGATGGTCAGGTAGGTCAGCGGCCGGCGGGTATCGCCCACCGCGCGGAGTATGGCCGCGCCGAAGTTGTACAGCAGGTTGGCCGGCATGCCCAGGAAGTAGATGCGCATGTAGGAGGTGGCCAGCGGCAGCACCTCGGCGGGGGTGTTCATCATGCCCAGGAAGGTTCCCGCCATGAAGAAACCGATCAGGCCCACCAGCAGCCCGCCCAGCAGGCTCAGGGCGATGGAGGTGTGCACGGCCTCGCCGGTCTGCTTGTAGTCGCCGGCGCCATAGCACTGGGCCACCACCACGTTTGCGCCCACGGACAGCCCCAGGAACAGGTTGACCAGCAGGTTGATCAGCGCGCCCGGCGCGCCCACCGCCGCCAGGGCAGCGTCGCCCTCGAAGCGGCCCACCACGATCACGTCCGCGGCGTTGAACGTCAGCTGGAGCATGCTGGAGAGCATCAGCGGAAGCGCAAAGCTGAACAGCTTCGGCATGATCGGACCGTTCAGCATGTCGATCTCATAGTGTCTGTCGTGAATCCGCATCTGTGTCCTCCATCCTGCGCCAGGGCCGCTTTTGACGGATGGATTATAGCACCCATTCATTGCTTTTCTGTTGATTTCCACGGCACCCCGGCCCGATTTCAAAATTTTACGTTTGTGCCGGAGCCGCCGCGGGCAAAAAAACACAAAATCCTTGACTAACCTGACCAAACGCGCTATGATAATTAGTAATATCACTCTTAAATTGGAGATGTTTGCTTATGAGCGAGAACTGTACCCACGATTGCAACAGCTGCTCCGCCAACTGCGCCAGCCGCGAGGGCGGCAGCCAGCCCGTCGACTTCTCCGCGCCGGCCAACGCCAACAGCCGCGTGAAGAAGGTCATCGGCGTCGTCAGCGGCAAGGGCGGCGTGGGCAAGTCCCTGATCACCAGCCTGATGAGCGTGCTGCTGCGCCGTCGCGGCCACGAGGTGGCCATACTGGACGCCGATGTCACCGGCCCGTCCATCCCCAAGGCCTTCGGCGTGCACGGCCAGCTGATGGCCTCCGATGAGGGCATCCTCCCCGCCGTCAGCACCACCGGCATCAAGATGGTCTCCCTGAACCTGCTGCTGGACAACGAGACCGACCCGGTCATCTGGCGCGGCCCGGTCATCGCCGGCACCGTGAAACAGTTCTGGACAGACGTCATGTGGCAGGACGTGGACTTCATGTTCGTGGACATGCCTCCGGGAACCGGCGACGTGCCGCTGACGGTGTTCCAGTCCCTGCCGCTGGACGGCATACTGATCGTCACCTCCCCCCAGGAGCTGGTGGGCATGATCGTGGAAAAGGCCGCCAACATGGCCCGCATGATGAACGTGCCCGTGCTGGGCATCGTCGAGAACATGTCCTACTTTGAGTGCGACAGCTGCGGCAAGCGGCACCACATCTTCGGCGACAGCCACGTGGAGCAGATCGCCGAGCGCTTCGGCATCTCCGCCACGGCCCGCCTACCCATCGAGCCCGCCATCGCCGCCGCCTGCGACAGCGGCCGCGTGGAGCTGCTGGACGCCCCCTGGCTGGAGGACATCGCCGCCGCGCTGGAGCGGCTGTAGGCCGATCCCCGGGCACAAATGATTGAACACAACGGAGGCTCTATGAAATATGAAAAATCCTGCGGCGCCGTGATATTCAGAAAGGCCGGGGATTGGAACGTACTGCTGATCCGCCACACCAAGGGGCGGCACATCTCCTTCCCCAAGGGCCACGTGGAGCCCGGCGAGACGGAGAGCCAGACCGCCGAGCGGGAGATCCTAGAGGAGACCGGCCTGCGGGTGCGCGTGGACCGGCGCTTCCGTGCCGAGAACCGCTACAACATTCGGCCGGACACCCAAAAGCTGGTGGTCATTTTCGCCGCCCTGACGGAGCAGGCAGAGATCACCCCCCAGCCGGAGGAGATCGCCGAGGCCTTCTGGCTGCCCGTGGAGGAGGCCGCCGCCCGCCTGACCTACGAGCGGGACCGCAAGATCATGCGGGACGCCTTCGCCCACATCCAGAAGTGTTACGCCAACTGACGCCGCACAAAAAAACCAAATGCCGCCCGCGACACCATCGTCGCGGGCGGCTTTATTTGATTTGATAACAGTTATGTCTGGAGCTCCTCCGCCAGCATGAACTGCAGGTCGGCGTCCTTCATGTAGCCGGTGTGGCCCTGGTAGCTGATCAGGCTCCAGCCGTCCACGGTCTCCACGACCTCCACCCGCGTGCCGTCCTTCAGGTGGCCCAGCACGTTGGCGTCGTCGGAGTCCACGTCGTACACCGGCGCTTCGGGGGCGGTGGTGGCGTGCACCACGGCGGGCAGCGTCGAGTTGTCGCCCTCGGCCACGAGGTCCTCGTCGGCGGTATAGGCGCTCTCCCCGCCCTCATCGATGGCCTGCCAGAACTCCAGGTACTCATTCATCAGGTAGCCGTCCTGGCCTTCGAACTCCACCAAAGACCACTCGCTGCTGCGCAGCCGCACCCGCAGCTCGGTGCCGTAGGGCACCATGGCCATGATCTCGCTGTTGGTATTGGGGGCTTCCCGCAGGCGCAGCGCCACGTCGGGGCCCTCGGTGTTCACCCGGGCGAAGGTGCTGATGCCCTCGTAGTTGTCCAGGGAACCGTTGGAGGCCAGGTACTCGCTGAAGTCCTCGGCCTGGATGATGGCGCCGTTGTAATACTCCTTGGCCGTGTAGCCGATGGTGTACACATAGCCGCTGGTCTTGGAGGTGTAGTTCAGGGCGTAGATGTCCTGGGTGTAGTATTCCACGAACTCGTTGCGGACGTAGCCGATGTTGGTGCCGCGCTGCACCTTGCTCCAGCCCTTGCCGTGCTCCAGCGCCACGACCACGTCGCCGCTGGCCAGCCGGTCCAGGGCCGCCGAGCTGGCGGAGGCCTTCTCGCGCAGGCGGATGCCCACGCGGGTGACGACCTGGCCCATGTAGACTTGGCCATTCGTCATCTCGAAGTCGTAGCCCTCGTCCTGGGAGAAGATGGCCCGCACCTTGCCGGCCTCGTAGTACAGCGCCTTCTGGATTTCCGGCGACAGCACGCCGTCCGTGCGGTAGCCGTAGGCGCCCTGGAACTTCTTCACCGCGTCGGTCACTTCCAGGTCGAACACGCCGTCCAGCGCGCCGCTGTAGAGGCGGAGGTCCGTCAGGTACTGCTGCATGTTGCGCACCACGGGACCGCTGGAGCCCTCCTGCACCGTCACGTTCTGGGCCGTGGGGGCATCGTCGGAATAGAGGACATCCTGGAACTCCAGCGTGGCCACGCCGGACTCCTCCACGCCCATCAGGCGCTGGGCCTGGCGCACGGCGTTGACGGTGGAGCCGCCGTATTCGCCGTCGATCTCGTCGTTGAAGATGCCCAGGTCGCGCAGCCGCGTCTGCAGGTCGCGCACGTCGCTGCCCTTGCTGTAGCGGCCCATCACGCCCTCGACGTCGGGGATGCCCAGGTAGGCCTTGTAGGACTGGCCGCGCTCATTGGTGTAGGAGGCCGCGTACAGCAGCTCCCGCAGCTCCTTGTCCGGCTTCTTGCTCTTGAAGATGTGGACCCGGGTGCCCTCCAGGCAGCACTTTGCGATGAACTCCGCGTCCTGCCAGCGCAGGCGCAGGCAGCCGTGGGAGGCGGGCCTGCCGAATTCCGACAGCGCCTTCTGGCTGATGGTGGAATCGGAGCGCCGGGAGCAGGGGATCGAGTGGAACAGCACGCCCTTGTAGATGCGCGTGGCGTAATGGGCGTAGCAGCTGTAGGCGCGGAAGTAATACCACTCCTCGCGCTCCAGCTTCTCCTCCTTCCGGGGCAGGTAGAAGGTGCCCCGGGGCGTGGGCGCCTCGTCCGTACCGCTGGAGCACAGCATCTGCCGCACGATCACATCGGTGCCCGTGCTGTAGATGGTGACGATCTGGTTGGTGAGGTCCACCTCGATGTAATACGGCATATCGTACCCGGACTTCGCCGCCTGGGCATAGGGGGGTATGGCCCCGATCACCAGCAGCGCCGCCAGGAACACCAAAAGGAATCTTCGCAGCTTCATCCCATAATACCTCTATTTTATGCTGCATACATTATAGCATATACACGCGCGCTTTTCAACGAATTGAGGCGCCGCAAACGTGGACGATTTGTAAATATTTCCTCAGGCAACGCGGGTGTGTCCGCGCGGCCGCAGGCATGAAAAAACGACGCGCGTCCTTTGACGCGCGTCGCGATCTATGAACCAGATCAGAACTTCAGGGAATTCAGCTTGATGCCGGGGCCCATGGTGCTGGAAATCACGGCAGAGCGAATGTAGGTTCCCTTGGCAGCGGCGGGCTTGGCCTTGATGATGGCCTCCATCAGGGTGCGGAGGTTCTCAACCAGCTTCTGCTCCTCGAAGGAAGCCTTGCCGACCGGGCAGTGGATGATAGCGGTCTTGTCCACGCGATACTCAACCTTACCGGCTTTGATATCGTGGATAGCCTGGCTGACGTTCATGGTCACGGTGCCGGCCTTCGGGGAAGGCATCAGGCCCTTGGGGCCCAGCACGCGGCCCAGACGGCCGACCTGACCCATCATGTCGGGGGTGGCGACGACCACGTCGAAATCGAACCAGCCGCCCTGGATCTTGGCGACCATGTCCTCAGCGCCCACGAAATCGGCGCCAGCGGCCTCAGCCTCGGCGGCCTTGTCGGCCTTGCAGATCACCAGGACGCGCACGGTCTTGCCGGTGCCATGGGGCAGCACGACGGCGCCGCGGACCTGCTGATCGGCGTGACGGGGATCGACGCCCAGGCGGACGGAGATCTCGACGGTCTCATCGAACTTGGCCTTGGCGGTCTGCTTGACCAGCGCGATGGCCTCTTCGGGGTCATACTGCTTGCTGCGGTCGATCAGCTTCATGCTGTCGGAATATTTCTTACCCTTTTTCATCAATACATCCTCCTTGTGGTCAAGCGGATTCTATAATCCTCCCACGATTCTGTGACCTTAGTCTACGACCACGACGCCCATGGAACGCGCGGTACCGGCGATCATGCTCATGGCGGCCTCGATGGAAGCGGCGTTCAGGTCGGGCATCTTCAGCTCGGCGATCTCGCGGACCTGAGCCTTGGTGATGTTGGCGACCTTCTCCTTGTTGGGGCGGCCGGAAGCGTGCTCGATGCCGCAGGCCTTCTTGATCAGAACGGCGGCCGGAGGCGTCTTGGTGATGAAGGTGAAGGAACGATCCTGATACACGGTGATGACCACCGGGATGATCAGGCCAGCCTGCTTGCTGGTGCGATCGTTGAATTCCTTGCAGAATCCGGGGATGTTTACGCCATGCTGACCGAGCGCGGGGCCGATGGGCGGCGCGGGCGTCGCCTTGGCAGCGGGCACCTGCAGCTTGATCAGTGCAGTAACTTTCTTTGCCATTTGGGTATCCTCCTCTACATGTATGTGGTGAAGCGGAACGCCTGGGGCGTCCCTCCCACTCCCTGAAACCCAACGGGGGTATCAGTCAGTCAATGGCTCCGGCGCTGCGCCGGAGCGGGGTCCGTCAGTCCTCGCGCACGACCTCGTCGTAGGCCAGCTCCACGGTGGTCTCACGCTTGAGCATGGGAACCGTCACGGTCAGCTGCTGGCTCACGGTGTCAATCGCCGTCACCTTGCCCGAGAAGTTCTCGAACAGGCCGGTGAGTATGCGCACGCTGTCCCCCACCTGAATGTCGATGCGCGTCTGAGGCACCGCTTCGAAGATGGAGGCAAAGTCAGACTCGGACAGGGGCGTCGGCTTGTTGCCGGAGCCCACGAACCCGGTCACGCCGCGGGTATTGCGCACCAGATACCACGTCTCGTTGGTCATTTCCATCTTGACGATCACGTAGCTGGGCAGCAGCTTGCGCTGCACCGTGCGGCGCTTGTTGTTCTTTATCTCAATGGCTTCTTCCACCGGAATGCGAACATCCACGATCTTGTCCTGCATGCCGTTGTTCTCAACGGCCTTCAACAGGCTGTCGCGCACCTTGTTCTCATAGCCGGAGTAGGTATGCACAACATACCATTTGATATCCGCGTTTTCAGACATGTCCGTCTCCTCGCGATCAGCCCGTAATCAGCCGGATCAGCGCGCCGGCGCCCAGGTCGAACACGCCGATGATCACGCCCATCACGATCATAAAGACGAACACGACCACGGAGTAGTTCAGCAGCTCTTTCTTGGTGGGCCAGGAGACCTTCTTCAGCTCATGGAACATGTTCTTGAAGCTGCGGCCGATGCCCTTGAAGAAATTGGCACAGCGCTGCACAAAGCCGGGCTTGGTGTTCTTGTTTTCCTCTGCCTTTGCCATGCTTTCACATCCTTGTCCTTGCGTTAGCGCCGAAAACCCAGCGTGGTTCCGCCCCTGGCGGGCGGCGGCCCTGCATTACTTGGTTTCCTTGTGGCTGGTGTGCTTCTTGCAGAAGCGGCAATACTTGTTCATCTCGAGACGATCGGGATCGTTCTTCTTGTTCTTCATGGTATTGTAATTGCGCTGCTTGCACTCGCTGCACGCCAGCGTAACCTTGATTCGCTTATCCGATGCCATGCTTGACACCTCCCCATGTGTTTATTCGGCACCCGCGTTTTCCAGCGGCCGCCGATGCCCTCAAGGCAATTTTGCCATCAACAACAGCAGCCCACATCCGGGGCAGACTGATACATTATAGAATAGCTTTTCACCAAATGCAAGGGAATATCGCGCCTATCTGCAAATTTTACAAATATACGCGCCCACGCAAGGGCTTCCTGCCGCTTCCACAGGTCGATGGCCGCGGGCCCCCGCCGGCGTTGGAGCCTCCCCCGCCGGCGGGCCGCGCTTTTTAAAAAGACCATGCGCGAGCGCACATGGTCTTTGTGGAACGCGTCGAAATTACTTGATTTCGATCTCCGCGCCGGCTTCCTCGAACTTCTTCTTGAGCTCTTCGGCAGCTTCCTTGGTGACGGCCTCCGCCAGGGTGGAGGGAGCGTTGTCGACCAGGTCCTTGGCTTCCTTCAGGCCCAGGCCGGGCTTGACTTCGCGGACGATCTTGATGACGTTCAGCTTCTTGGCGCCAGCGGCCTTCAGGATCACGTCGAACTCGGTCTTCTCTTCCTCAGCGGGAGCGGCCTCAGCGGCAACCGCGCCAACCATCACGGGAGCGGCGGCGGAAACGCCGAACTTCTCTTCCATCTCGTCAACAAGCGCCTTCAGCTCGAGGATGGTCATACCCTCGATCGCAGCGATGATCTCAGCATTGTTAGCCATGATTATATCCTCCATATTCAATGATTTTGTCGATTGCGTTCAGGCGGCGATTATTCCTCGCCAGCCTCCTTCTTGCGGATGGCTTCCACCACGCGGGCGAACCTGGAAACCTGGCTCATCATGCTGCCCATGATGCGGGCGATGAGAACCTCGCGGCTGGGCAGATCGGCGATGGCCTGCACGCCCTTCTCGTCGAGGTAGTTGCCCTCGCAGGCGCCGCACTTCACGGTCAGGTTCTTGTTCTTCTTGGCGAACTCAGTCAGGATCTTTGCGGGGGCGGCGATATCCTCGTAGCTGAAAGCCACGGCGGTGGGGCCCTCCAGATGAGCCTTCATGTCATCCAGACCCATGCCCTCGATGGCGCGGCCGATCATGGTGTTCTTCAGAACCGCATACTCGACGCCCGCCTTGCGGAGCTGGTTGCGCAGATCGGTGACCTCCGCGACGGTCAGGCCGCGATAGTCCACCAGCACGACGGTCTTGGCCTTCTCAAACTTTTCCTTGATGCCAGCCACGATGCCCTGCTTGATCTCGATATTTTTGGACATTTTCAAACACCTCACATTCCCGTCCAGAATACGGGCAATTAAAAAACCCTTGCGCAAGACGCAAGGGTGGTGTGAATCCAACCATTGCGCCTCGGCGAGCAACCCGAAGGAATTTAGGCTTGCGCACTCGCTGTCTTGGGCACAGAGCTTTTCAAAAGCCATGGATTATTATAACATGCCCCGCCCGCGCTGTCAAGGCCGCGGGCGGGAAAGCGTCCTCTGATCACAAACATTTAACCCAGGGCCGACGGAGCACGCCCGTCAGCGCTCGATGCCGTACAGCACGAACCTGCCGGGCATGGCCTCGACCTCGAACACGGCCTCGTCGTCCCTGTGGTACAGGGGCTCCAGCCGCCTGCCGCCCTCGCAGGGCAGGGTCAGCGCCTTCGCGCCTCTGACATGCAGCTTCATCACGGTGCGCTGGACGCCCTCCATCACGAAGGGATAGACCACGAAGCTGTCGTTGTCGTAGACGAACAGGCCGATCCGGGCCGGGCCCTCCAGCCACACGCCGTTCACCGGCAGGGCCTGGCGGATGCGGCTGAGCGTCTCGGCAGGCACGTGGTACAGGTCCGAGAAGGCGTCAGGCACCGCCAGCGTCCACAGCTGGCCGTCGCAGTAGGGGTCCACCAGCAGCATGGCGTAGCTCTCCTCGCCCTTCGCGGCCTTCACCACCGCCCAGCTGGCATTGTTCCGGAACTCCGCCACCGGCAGCGCGATCGGCCTCTCCCCCATCGGGAACAGGCTCACGTACTGGCGGTTCAGCTCCTCCACGCGCCAGCGGTCGCAGGTGACGGAGCGGCCCCGCAGGCGGATGGAGGTCAGGCGATGCACGCCCCGGTCCGCCGTTGCCTCCAGGAAGCCCGTGGTCACCAGCGCCGTGCCGCCGGTTTTGCGCAGCCAGGCCTCCAGCTTGTCCACCACGTCCGGGTCGCAGGCGGAGGATCGGGTCAGCAGCAACTTCTCCGCGTCCTCGGGGAAGTAGGGCGTGCAGACGATGGGCAGGCCGACCATGCCCAGGAAGTCCTGGAGGTTGTCCTCGCCCTGGCAGTTGTCGGGCAGGTAGCAGGCGATGCCCATGGGTTTTCCCGCGTGATCCAGCAGCGCGTCCAGCTTGTCCAGCTGGAAGCCCAGCGCCGGGGTGTACATGTTGTCCACCAGCGACTGGAAGCAGAACAGCATCATCTCTTCGGGCTTGGAGAAGGCGGTCAGATAGGCCTGCTCCAGGTAGTGCTCGGTGATGTGGGTGTCGAAGGTGTCGAACCAGCCGCCGCCGTTGTGGCCGGGCCACATGTTCTCGAAGTAGGTCATCAGCGAGAAGCTCAGGTAGCGGGGCAGGTGCTGGTCGGTGGTCACCGGGTCGCGGGTCTCCGTGCCGGTGTAGACCTTGTCGAACAGCTTGCGCTGCTCCGCGGGGTTGTAGCCGGTCTCCTGGTAGCTCTCCGCCCAGTTGGGGTACTTGATGGTGATGCGGCAGTTGGGGTTGGCGGCTTTCGCGGGGCCGATGATATCCTCCTGGCTGACACGGCGCAGCAGGTCCAGGCGATAGGCCTGCCAGCTGCCATCGGTGATGCCGTGGGCGCGGTTGAAGGCGTCCCGCTCCCGCACGCAGTCCGCGCAGGCACAGTTCGTGAAGAAGAAGTCGTCGATGATGAACTCGTCGAAGTGGCCGCCGATGAAGGCGCTGACCTCCTTCAGCTTCGCCCGCATGGCCGGGTCGTTGTAGCAGAAGGTGTCGAACAGCCGCTGCTTCGGCTTCGCCCCCTCGGGGGTGGGAATGATGGTGGTCAGGCCGCCCGCCACCTCGATGCCGTGGGCGTGGAACACCTCCCGGCACATCTCGATCTGCTCGTGGCTGGCCAGCTCACCCCGCCAGGGCTCCAGGTAGACCTTGTCCAGCCGCAGGTGGCGCTGGAGGAACGCCAGCTGCTTCTCCAGCTCCTCGCAGGTGACGCGCGCCGCCGCGTGGGCGACGAAATAGGTGACCAGCTTAAAGTTGCGATAGTTTCCCACGCTCAATTCCCCTCTCCGGTCCGCCGGATGCTCGTGTGTTCGGTTCCGCCCGCCCGCGCGGGCACACCCACACTATAAGAGAATTTCCGGCTCCTGTCAATAACTTCGGCGGGATTCTGCGGCCGGAGCCCGCCGTCGTTCGGTATTTTCTAAAATGGAATTTACCTATCCATGTTGAAAAACCGTTTCCGCTGTGATACACTGGTCCATGCATTGTGGACAATTATGTATAGAAAGCAGAATCAGGAGGAAAACCCCATGACCACGACTTTTGAAAAGCTGTCTTCCAATAAGGTCAAGCTCGGCTTCGTCGTTGAGCCCGAGAAGTTCGACGAGGGCCTGAAGATTGCCTATAACAAGCTGAAGGGCCGCATCAACATCCCCGGCTTCCGCAAGGGCAAGGCCCCCATGAAGGTGATCGAGAACCACTACGGCGAGAGCGTCTTCTATGAGGATGCCTTCGACGCCATCTTCCCCGAGATCTACCAGGCCGCCCTGAAGGAGCACGACGTGCAGGTCGTCGACCGTCCCGAGCTGGATGTCGAGCAGATCGGCCGCGGCAAGGAGCTGAAGTTCACCGTCGAGGTGTTCGTGCGCCCCGACGTGGAGCTGGGCGAATACACCCACCTGGGCCTGGTCAAGACCGTCGACGAGGTCACCGACGACGACGTGAACGCCGAGATCGAGCGCGCCCGCGACCGCTCCTCCCGCTGGGTGGAGGTCTCCGACCGCGCCGCCAAGCTGGACGATCAGGTGAACATCGACTACGCCGGCTTCGACGGCGACGAGCAATTCGACGGCGGCACCGCCCAGAACCACGAGCTCATCCTGGGCTCCGGCAGCTTCATCCCCGGCTTCGAGGATCAGCTGGTGGGCGCCAAGGTCGGCGACGAGGTGGAGGTCAACGTCACCTTCCCCGAGCAGTATCACGCCGAGAACCTGGCGGGCAAGCCCGTGGTGTTCAAGGTGAAGGTCAACGGCATCCGCGAGAAGGAAATGCCCGCGCTGGATGACGACTTCGTGACCGAGGTCTCCGAGACCGCCAACACCGTGGACGAGTACAAGGCCGAGATCCGCGCCAACCTGGAGAAGGCCGCCGACCAGCGCGGCGAGAGCGCCTTTGAGAACGAGGTGCTGGAGACCGTGTGCGGCAACGCCAAGGTGGACATCCCCGACGCCATGATCGAGGACCAGATCGACAGCATGCTGCGCGACATGGAGATGCGCATGATGTACCAGGGCATGAAGCTGGACGACTACTTCAAGTACACCGGCCAGACCCGCGAGCAGGTCCGCGAGATGTACAAGGATTCCGCCCGCGAGCGCGTGCTGGGCCAGCTGGTGCTGGAGGCCGTGAAGAAGGCCGAGAACATCTCCGCCTCCGACGAGGAGATCGACGCCGAGATCGCTCGCTACGCCGAGCAGAACAAGATCGAGCTGGACAAGCTGAAGGGCTCCATGGCCGAGGGCGACCGCGAGTACTTCGCTGAGGCCGCCGCGACCCGCAAGACCATCGACTTCCTGAAGGCCAACGCGGAATAAGGTCGCGCGGCGACATTATTCCAATTAGAAATTAGGAATGAGGAATTAGGAATTAGAGTTACCGTCGGCATTCACAGCATGCTCCGCCGATAGCGACCTTCATTCCTGATTCCTCATTCCAGTCCTGGGGCCGTATAATCCAACGCCGCGGCATCATACTTAATAATCAGCGCAGGGAAGCGGGACTTTTCATAATTCTCAATTCCCAATTCCCAATTCTCAATTCAAAATAAAGGGGGTTTCGCCCATGAACCTGGTGCCCTATGTCATCGAACAAACCAACCGAGGGGAACGCTCCTACGACATCTACTCCCGCCTGCTGAAGGACCGCATCATCTTCCTGGGCGGCGAGATCGACGACGACGTGGCCAACACCGTCGTCGCGCAGATGCTCTTCCTGGAGATGGAAGACCCCGACGCCGACATCATGCTCTACATCAACAGCCCCGGCGGCTCCGTGTCCGCGGGCCTGGCCATCTACGACACCATGCGCTACCTGAAGTGCGAGGTCTCCACGCTGTGCGTGGGCCTGGCCGCCTCCATGGGCGCGTTCCTGCTGGCCGCCGGCGCCAAGGGCAAGCGCAAGGCCCTGCCCCACGCCGAGATCATGATCCACCAGCCCCTGGGCGGCACCCGGGGCCAGGCCACGGACATCCAGATCCAGGCCGAGCAGATCCTGCGCATCAAGAAGACGTTGAACGAATTGCTGGCCCAGAACACCGGCAAGCCCATCAAGACCATCGAGAAGGATGTGGAGCGCGACCACTACCTGACCGCGGCCCAGGCCAAGGACTACGGCCTGATCGACGAAATCATCGCGCCGAGGAGATAAGCTATGGCAGGCAAAGACCAATTCAAGAAGACCGTGCGCTGCTCCTTCTGCGGCAAGACCCAGGACCACGTCCGCCGCATGATCTCCGGCCCCAACAACACCTACATCTGCAACGAGTGCGTGCTGCTGTGCAACGAGATCGTGTCCGACGACGTGGAGTCCGTGGGCGGCGCGGGCGAGCTGCAGATCAAGAAGCCCGCGGAGATCAAGGAGATCCTCGACCAGTACGTGGTGGGCCAGGATCAGGCCAAGAAGGCCCTCTCCGTGGCCGTGTACAACCACTACAAGCGCATCCAGTGCATGGGCAACCGGAAGAGCGATGTGGAGCTGCAAAAGTCCAACATCGTCATGCTGGGCCCCACCGGCTGCGGCAAGACCTACCTGGCCCAGACCCTGGCCAAGATCCTGAACGTGCCCTTCGCCATCGGCGACGCCACCAGCCTCACCGAGGCCGGCTACGTGGGCGAGGACGTGGAGAACATCCTGCTCAGGCTCATCCAGAACGCCGACTTCGACGTGGAGCTGGCCCAGCGCGGCATCATCTACATCGACGAGATCGACAAAATCGCCCGCAAGAGCGAGAACCCCTCCATCACCCGCGATGTCAGCGGCGAGGGCGTGCAGCAGGCGCTGCTGAAGATCCTGGAAGGCACCATCGCCTCCGTTCCCCCGCAGGGCGGCCGCAAGCACCCCCTGCAGGAGTTCATCCAGATCGACACCAGCAACATACTGTTCATCTGCGGCGGCGCCTTCGACGGCATCGAGAAGATCGTCGAGAGCCGCATCGGCAAGAAGGTCATGGGCTTC
>CADCHI010000061.1 GCA_902801165.1 uncultured Eubacteriales bacterium
CTCAAGGAGCAGCAGCGCCAGGAGCAGATGGGCGAGATCAAGGGCGAGCTCAAGAAGATCGAGTGGGGCAGCCAGATCCGCTCCTACGTGTTCCAGCCCTACACCATGGTGAAGGACCATCGCACCGGCTACGAGATGGGCGATGTGAACGCCGTGATGGACGGCAAGCTGGAGGGCTTCGTGACCGCGTATCTGCAGAAGCTGTAATGTGCGTCGGCAGGGGAACCACTTCCCCCGCCGAGACCACCCCTTTGACAGATCTGCCCTGAAAACCGCAGGCGGTTTCCGGGCGGCAGATCTGCAGGGTGTGGATCTGGCGGAGCCGGATCACATTCCGTCCCGGCGCACATGTCGCCGGGAACGGATTGAACATCAGAGGGGCGATGCCCCTCCGATACCTCCCCGCAAATCAGCTGAGATTGGACAGAACAACAACTGGTGCAACATGAAAAAGGTGCGCATTACCGCGGTCCGGGTCGCCCGCTATGACGACCTGATCGCGAAGTATGAAAATCCCATCGAGCACGCCTGCGCCGTCACCGAGGGCCAGGTGTGGGTGGCCAACGGCTGGCAGAAGCCGGAGGGCTTCTGCGACAGCGCGTGGGAGAGCATCTCCGCCTTCGTGATGGCGCTGGCCCACGGCGGCGAGAACCTCTACGACGGCTGGATGAAGAACCCGAGGTCCGCCATGATCTCCTGCAACGACGGCTTCCGGCCGGTCAGCTTCCTGCTGGAGGCGTTGGACGAGGAGGCGCAATAGGTGACCGAACGAAGCAGAAAAACCATCGGCGCGATCGGCCTGACGCTGGGCCTGGTCGCGCTGATGCTGATATTGATACTGACCGCGCTGCACGACGTGGGCACCGACGGCACGCTGTACCACCGATTGCAGCTGGCGGCCTGGCGCACGGGCCCCGTCGACCCGGCGGGCATCTCCGACGAGGACCTGCAGCGGCTGGACGGCGAGCTGGCAAAGTACCTGGCCGGGCAGGAGAACGAACTGATCTGGCTCTCGGAGAGCGAGCCCGGGACCTACACGGTGATGCCGCTGGAGATCTGGGGCGAATTGAAGCCCGCCTTCAACGAGCGGGAGGTCGCCCACCTGGTGGACTGCTTCAACCTGTTCCAGCTGCTGCGCAGGGTGCGGCGGAGGCTGGTGCCCTGGGCGGTGCTGCTGATCGTGGGCGGGGCCTATTTGATGCGGGACCGCCGGCGGGCCCGGCGCTGCGCGTGGATCGCGCCGCTGGCGCTGCTGATCCCCCTGGGGGCGTTCGCGCTGTGGGCGGCCGTCGACTTTGACGGGGCGTTCACCTTTTTCCACAGGGTGCTGTTTACCAACGACCTGTGGCTGCTGGATCCCCGCACGGACCTGCTGATCCGCATCTGCCCCGAGAGTATGTTCATGGCCATGGGGCGGATGATCGCCCTGCGGGGCCTGGTCGCGCTGGCCGGCGTGCCTGCGCTGGCGCTGGCCCTGACGATCCTGTGGCCGAAAGAAAAGAAGAGCGAGGAAAACCGATGGAACGACAACCGAGCTACGCGGCGCGCGTCCGCGCAAAGGCCGAAGACCTTCGACGTAAAGGGCAGGCGCTGATCCTGTCGGTGGAATCCAGCTGCGACGAGACCGCCATCGCCGTGGTGCGCAACGGGCGGGAACAGTTGGCCAACGCCATCGCCTCCCAGATTGACACCCATGCGCTGTACGGCGGCGTGGTGCCGGAGATCGCCAGCCGCATGCACGTGGAGGCCATCGACCCGCTGCTGGACGCCGCGCTGGATGAGGCGGGAGTGACCCTGGAGGACATCGACGCCGTGGCGGTGACCTACGGCCCCGGGCTGGTGGGCGCGCTGCTCACCGGCGTCAGCTGGGCCAAGGCCCTGGCCTACGCGCGGGACCTGCCGCTGATCCCGGTGAACCACATCGAGGGCCACGTGTCCGCGAACTACATCGCCCACCCGAACCTGGAGCCGCCCTTCGTGTGCCTGGTGGCCTCCGGCGGCCACAGCCACATCCTGAACGTGGCCCACTACGGCGAATACGAGCTGATCGGCCAGACCACCGACGACGCGGCGGGGGAGGCCTTCGACAAGGTGGCCCGGGTGCTGGACATTCCCTATCCCGGCGGACCGCTGCTGGACAAGCTGGCCGACGAGGGCGACGACCATGCCTACAAGTTCCCGCATCCCCACACCCAGGGGAAGTATGACTTCTCATTCAGCGGGCTCAAGACGGCGGTGATCAACCAAGCCCACAACCTGCGCCAGCAGGGCATTGCCATCGACGCGAAGAACTTCGCCGCCTCCTTCCGCAGGAGCGTGGTGGACCTGCTGGTGGACAAGACCCTCGCCGCCGCCCGGGACACCGGCGCGAAGCGGGTGGCCGTGGCCGGGGGCGTGGCGGCCAATTCCCTGCTGCGCCGCGAGCTGACCCGCCGGGGCGAGAAGGCGGGCCTGGAGGTGTTCATTCCCCCAAAGGGCCTGTGCACCGACAACGCTGTGATGATCGGCTCCGCCGCGTTCTACCGCCTGATGGCGGGCGAGGTGGCCGGGCTGGATCTGAACGCCGTGCCCGCGCTGAGGATGATCGAGGACGCGATCCATTGAAAAAGGCCAAATGAAAACAGCTGCCGATGAAAAGAATCGGCGGCTGTTTTTTGTACTGTGCGGTTTGCCACGGTTGGCGGTTGTCAGCGCAGCCGCTCGGGGTAGTAGTGGACGTTGGCGGCCTCCAGCAGCGCCTGGCGGTGCTGCTCGAAGTAGGCGTCCTGTTTCTCGCTCAGCGCGGCGGCGCGGATGGCGTCGACCACGTCGGCCAGCGGGACTTCGCCGGGAGTGACGTCGCCGATGTACTCCACCAGGTGGACGCCGAACATGCTGCGCAGCGGCGCGGAGACCTGGCCGGGCTGCTCCAGCATCATGGCGCCTTCGACGTATTCCACGGAGTTGACGTAGCTGTTGTCGGAGATGTAGTAGCCCTCGGAGCGCAGCGGCTCCTCCTCCAGGGCGGTGTCACAGCCGTACTCGGTCATCAGGTCGGCAAAGGGCGCGCCTGCGGCCAGCTTTTCCTGGACCTGCTGGGCGGTGGCCTCCAGCGGGGCGAAGAGGGCGTCCATCTGGGCCTTCACGCCGTCGTCGGCGCTGCCGCCCTCCACCTGCTCCACCAGGGCCGCCGCGGTGTCGGCGTCCTGCTCGGAGGTGAAGGCGATCAGGATGTCCCGCACGGCCCGGTAGCCCTCGGGATGGAACACGATGGTCTCGCCGGTCATGTGGGCGTACTCGAACTCGTCGGGGTAGGCGGTGTAGGTCTCCTTCTGGGAGGCCATCAGCTTGTCGTAGTAGGCCTGGATCTCCTCGTCGGAGACGGTGACATCCTGCACCACGTGCTCGCGGTACTTCTGGGACCACCAGTTGGCCTTCAACTCCTCGGTGATGGATTCCAGCGTCACGCCGTTCTCCTCGGCCATGTGCTGGGCGGCGTCCTCCCGGGAGCCGCCGCCGTTGTCGGCGAAGGCGATGTAGTCCGCCAGCTGGCTCTCGTAGGCCTCGGAAGCCTCCGCGTTGATGCGGGCCAGGTCCTCCTCGTTCAGCTCGGTCAGCCCCAGCTCCTGGGCCTTGGCGGCGATCAGCCGCTCGCTGACCAGGTAGGCCAGCACCTCGTTCATGGTGGACTCGGCCACCTCTTCGGCGCTGTAGCCGGCGAAGATCAGCGTGGTCAGCCGGTCGTTGTACTCGGGGATGACGTCGCTGCTCATCAGCTGGCCGCCGTCATACTCCGCGACCACCACGGGGTCGGTGTCCTCGGGCAGGGTGCCGGTCAGCAGGCCGTCGTCCACCCAGAGGTCGTCCTCCGCGTCGTTCCAGCCGCTGCCGTCCAGGTCGGACAGGGCACCCTCTCCGGCGTTGCTGTCATAGAGCCACGCCTGGGGGTCGGCCTCGTCGTCGACGGGATAGCCGATCAGCGTCAGCGTGTTCTCCAGCTCCGTGATGCGGTCGTTGGCCTCCTGGAGCTCGTACAGGTGGGTGTCGGTCTTGCGGGCGATCACGTAGCCTGCCAGCGCGCCCATCAGCATGGCGATGATCAGCAGCACGATGACCAGCATCACCGGGACGCCGCTGGGCCTGCGCCGCCTGTGCTGGGCCGGCCTGCGGCGGTTTTGATTGGTATTGTTTCCTGCCATGGGTGTATCCTCCCGATTGTAATAGTATAAAGCGGGGCCCCGCGAGGAGCCTCGGGCGTCGCGGTGGAGGGGGCGGCCCTTGCGAGCGGCGACGTCCCTCCGGCGGATGCGCCTCCACGATGATTATAGCATGGGCGGACCGGATTTCCTATGAAGAACGCCGATTTCTCATAAAAAAGGCGAACCGGCGTCACAGTTCAGCCTTTACACAGCCGTGCTATAATGGACCGGAGAGGAGGCGCGCGCATGATCATCGAGGGATTTGTGGAGCAGGGCAAGCACCTGGGGCGCGAGCTGGGCTACCCCACGGCGAACATCGCCCCGGTCCGCGTCGAGGGCGACTGGCCGGAGAACGGCGTATACGCGGCGGCGCTGTGGGTCGGCGGCGACGAATGGGCCTGGCCGGGCATGCTGAACCAGGGCGTGCATCCCACCGTGCCGGAGGGCAAGCCCACCGTGGAGGTGCACCTGCCGGGCTTCGCCGGGGACCTGTACGGCGCGCCGGTGCGGGTGGAATACCTGCGCTTCCTGCGGCCCGAGCGGCGCTTCGAGGGCGTGGAGGCCCTCGCCGCCCAGCTGGCGAAGGACCGGGCGGCGGTGCTGGCGTGGATCAGGGAGGCCTTGGCATCGGAGAGCCCGGACGCGGCGCAGCGGCGCGCAGGGGAGATCCGGTGGCACGGGGAACCGGTGCGATAGACGGCCCCGGAGCGGCGGGTTGCCGACTCGGCGGGATGAACCAAATCATATAAATCACATAAAAGAAGCAGCATACCCGCAAGAGTATGCTGCTTCTTTTTGATATCAGTTTTCTTACGCCTCCGCGATGCGCGCGTCGATATCGCCGCTGGCGGTGCGGACGGTGATCTTCGGCTGCCGCGCGCCGGGCTGCGCGGACGGGTTGTTCCGGGGCAGGTGGATGTCGCCGGAGCGGGTGTCGACGGCGAGGTCGTAGCCGCAGGGAAGGGGGGACAGCCGCAGGTCCACGTCGCCGCTGGCGGTCTGGAGGAAGGTCTCGACGGCGATGGAGCGGGCGAGGTCGATGTCGCCGCTGGAGGTCTCCACGGACAGGCCGGGGTCGGATTCCAGCTCGATCAGCCGCACATCTCCGCTGGAGGTGCGGACGGCGGTCGACAGCGCGCGGCCCCGGTCCAGCTCGATGTCGCCGGAGGTGGCGGCCAGGTTCAGGGCGCCGCAATTCACCTCCCGCAGGGTGATGTCGCCGCTGGTGGTCTTGAGCCACAGGTCGCCATCGACGGACAGGCGCACCGCCTCGATGTCGCCGCTGAGGCCCTCGGTCCGGAGCGCGCCGTGGGCGGAGACGCGGGTCAGCGAGAGGTCGCCGCTGCGCAGGGAGAACCCGATCTCCGACGCGCAGGTCACGTCGGAGAGGTCGATGTCGCCGCTGGAGCTGGTGATCGTGAGATCGCCGCCCAGCTCAACGCCGTCCAGGCGCAGGTCGCCGCCCCGGCCCTCGAAGGCGAGCGCCCCGGGCAGGCGGCCCGAGAGGGTCAGCGTGACGGTGGGCTGCTTCAGCCGGAAGAAGCCGCGGCGCGGGCTCTCGTTCTCGACGATCTCCAGCGCGTCCTCCGCCATGCGCCAGGTGTAGCGGTCGGGCTCCGAGAAGCGCAGCTGGGCCGCGGCGCCGTTGGCCAGCGGGGCGCGGATCACGGTGACGTCCGTGTCAGAAACCCGGATGCGCACGTCCCGCAGGGCGTCCACGGTCTCGGAGCGCTCCTGCCGGGAACCCGCCGGGGCGGGCTGGGCCGGTACCAGGTCCCTGACCAGCTCGGCGGGGTCGCCCAGGTCGGCGACAGCCGCCTCCTCGGAGAGCCCCTCCTCCATGCGGTCGTCGATCATCTCCGCGTAGTAGCTGACCAGCCGCGCCCTTTCCTCCTCGGACAGCGTGCCGGCGAGGCCGCGCAGAGCGTCCAGAAAAGCCTGCTTATTCATGTTGGGAAACCTCCTCCTCGATCTTGCTGAGCGCGCGCAGCAGCTCCCGCCATTCATCCAGAAAGGCGTGGATGCGGCGCTCGCCCGCCTTGGTAATGCGATAGTATTTGCGCAGGCGACCGTTGTGCTCCGCCGTGGTGACGGTGACCTGCCCGTTGGCCTCCAGGCGCTTCAAAATGGGATACAGCGTGGATTCGGACACCGCGATGATCTCGCTCACGTCCCGGACCAGCCGGTAGCCGTAGGAATCCCCCCGGCGCAGCACCGTCAGCACGCAGGCGTCCAGCATGCCCCGCTTCAGTTGTACATCCACGGGCTCACCTCCTTGACACATAATATTATACAACACATAGTATAACGCGTCAAGGGGTAATATAAAAGGCACGCTCAGAACAAGCAATATTGCACGATCCACCCGCGTGACAGCAGGAAATGCCGCAAGCGGGCGCCAATTATGGCGCCCCTGCGGTGCGTTCAGAACCACCGCCTGGTGATTCCTTCGCAAGGTGTTGAATTGAGACGGCCTTTCGCGGGAGCGGGGGCGACGGCGCCGCGCCTACAGCCGCAGCGGCCAGTTCCGCAGCACCCGGCGCAGGCCCCGGCCCACGCCCTTGGCCTCCACCGATTCGCAGGCGACCACGGGGATGCGGGCCACGGGGCGTCCGTCCACGGTGACGGCGACGCTGCCCACCCGCTGGCCCGCCTCCACCGGGGCAGGGAGGGACTCGGGCAGGTCGGGGGAGAGCTGGAGCCGCTGCTCGTCGCCCTTGAGCAGCAGCAGGGTCAGGTCGCCGTCCAGCATCAAGGCGACGCCCTCCTCCGTGCCGCCGATGACCGGCAGCCGGCCCCGGATGCGGGTGCCCCGGACGGCGACGGGATACTTGCGGTAGTTGGCGAAGCCGTACTCCAGCATCTGCTGGGCGATGGCGAAGCGCTCCTTGCCGGAGGACGCCCCCAGCACCACGGCGATCAGCCGCATGCCGCCTCGCTGGGCGGTGGCGGAGACGCAGTAGCCCGCCTCGCCGGTGGAGCCGGTCTTGCCGCCGTCGCAGCCGTCCAGCAGCCGCAGCAGCTTGTTGGTGTTCACCAGCTGGGTGATGCGGCCGTCGCCGTGGTCGATGTCCTCCATCCAGACGGTGGAGAAGGTGTAGTACAGCGCGTGGGCGAACAGCTGGCGGGACATGATGGCCACGTCCCGGGCGGTGGTGTGCTGGCCCTCGGCGGGCAGGCCGGTGCAGTTCTCAAAGTGGGTGTCCTTCATGCCCAAAGCCTCGGCGCGGCGGTTCATGGCGTCCACGCAGAGGGCCTCGCTGCCGTACATGGCCTCCGCCAGCGCAACGGCGGCGTCGTTGGCGCTGCCTACGATCATGCTCTTGACCAGGGTGGCGACGTCCTGCCGCTCGCCCACGTCCAGCAGCACCTGGGATCCGCCCATGCCGGCGGCGGTGGGGGAGACGGTGACTGTGTCCTCCAGGGAGAGGGCGCCCCGGTCGATCTGCTCCAGGGTCAGCAGGATCGTCATCACCTTGGTGACGGAGGCCACCGGGCGCGGGGTGTCCGGGTTCATCTGGAAGATGATCTGCCCGCTGTCCGCCTCCATCAGCAGTACGGCGGCGCAGTCGGGGTGGATGGGCGGCGTCTCCAGCAGCGGGGCGTCGGAGACGGGCGGCAGCTCCACCGGGGCGGGCGTGGCGGCGGGGGTGAGGTCGAGGGCATCACCCTCGGCGCGCAGGGTGGGTATGGCCAGAAGAACGGCGATCAGGAACGCGATGAACAGCTTGCGCATGGCGGCTTCCTCCGGTTTGAAAATGGTCTTTGGTTCATGGTGTGCGCCGGAGCCGGAAAATATGATCAGCCTCCTGAATGGGAGATGAAAGCTTTCATTGAAAGATTTAATGCGCCTTTCCCCGGGGACGGCGCGGAAATTACCCCGGGGAATATTGACGAACCGGAGCGGCATTTGCTATAATTTAAGTAAATATGGGGAAAGGCGCGGCCGCCGGGCCGTCGAAGGAGCGTATGGAATCTGGAAAGCCGGTCCGCATGGCGGACATCGCGGAAAAGCTGGGCATCAGCATCGTGTCCGTGTCGAAGGGGCTGTCGGGACGCGATGGCGTCAGCGACGAGCTGCGCGCGCGAATCCTGGCCACGGCCCGCGAGATGGGGTACAGGAATGCCCGGGAGCCCGCGCCCGCGCAGGACGGCGTGATCAGCATCGGCGTGCTGGTGCTGGACCGCTTCTTCAACGAGAGCGCGTTCTACAACAACCTGTACCGCGACCTGTTGACCTGCTGCCAGCGCCAGCACCTGATCGCGCTGATGGAGATCATCACCAACGAGGCGGAATGGGGCTGTGTCGTGCCCACACTGGTGGAATCCGGCCGGGTGGACGGCCTCGTGTTCATGGGCGAGTTCAGCTCGGATTACATCCGCGCCGCCACCGCCCGGGGCCTGCCCTACGTGCTGCTGGACTTCTTCAAGGATGACCTGACCGCGGACAGCATCGTCTCCGACAACGTGCACGGGGCCTTCGCGCTGACCGAGCACCTGCTGAACGCCGGCAGGAGGAAGGTCGCCTTTGTGGGCAGCACCTGGGCCACCAATTCCATCATGGACCGCTATCTGGGCTACTGCAAGGCGCTGTACCGCCGGGGACTTTCGCCCCGGGAGGACTGGCGGATCGAGGACCGGGACCGGGAGGGCCTGTACATCCCCTTCGAGCTGCCGGAGGAGATGCCCGACGCCTTTGTCTGCAACTGCGACGAGGTGGCCTACAACCTGGTGGAGCACCTGAAGGAGCGGGGCCTGCGGGTCCCGGAGGACGTGGCCGTGACCGGCTACGATGACTTCCGGTTCGCCACGCTGTGCCGCCCCCAGCTGACCACCTACGCGATCAACGTGCAGGCGATGGCTGAGGCCGCCACGGCGATCCTCAGCCGGCGGATCCGGAAGATGAGCGTCGACGCGCCGATGCGCGTGATCCCCGGCCACCTGATCGTCAGGGAATCGGGCTGAGGGAACTTTAAAGAAATAAACAATTTAAGTCAACGCGAGGCGGGTTTTACCCGCCTCTTTTTTAATGTTGAAATGGTTCAAAATTGTCGATGGTTCTGGCATAACGCGCCGACGATCACGGGTCCTTCTCGCTTCTGTGAAGGACCTTTCTCTTTTTGTCGGGGCGGCAGGACAATCCCGGACCGCTGCGAAGGAGAGGGCCAAGTGGATGTGAATAACCTAAATATAAGAAAATCATCCCAAAATCAGAATTGGATATTGACTTTATTATTTAAGTATGATATATTTAATTGCGTAGATGATAAGCTAAATTTACTTAAATGGCTTATCAAAAAGTCGGCACAATGAAATAGGAGGTAAGATTCATGAAGAAATTCCTGTCCCTGTTCATCGTACTGTCCCTCTGCGCCGTGCTGTGCGCCTCCGCGCTGGCCGAGCTGCCCGCCTACAAGGATCTGAAGCTGGGCGAGGACTACACCGACCTGACTGCTTCCGTGAAGGTGCTGAACCACCGCACCGACCTAAAGGACACCAAGATCCCCCAGTACATCGCGGAGTTCACCGCCATGTACCCGAACATCACCGTGGAATACGATGTGATGACCGACTACGCCGAGGAGTCCCTGACCCGCCTGAGCGGCGGCAGCAACTGGGGCAGCATCATGGGCATCCCCGCCATCGACAAGGATGAGCTGCCCACCTACTTCATCCCCTTCGGCACCGAAGAGGAGATGCTGGAGATCTACAACTTCGCCGACCAGTGGGCCTGGGACGGCCTGAGCTACGGCGTGCCCTCCACCGGCAACGCCCAGGGCATCGTGTACAACAAGAAGGTCTTCGCGGACGCCGGCATCACCGAGCTGCCCAAGACCCCGGACGAGTTCCTCGCGGCCCTGCAGGCCATCAAGGACAACACCGACGCCATCCCGCTGTACACCAACTACGCCGCGGGCTGGACCATGGGCGCCTGGGACGCCTACATCGGCGGCTCCGCCACCGGCGACGCCACCTACTGCAACCAGGTGCTGCCCCACGCCAAGGATCCCTTCTCCGACAACGGCAAGGGCTATGGCCCCTACTACGTCTACAAGATCCTGTATGACGCGGCGGCGAACCACCTGATCGAGGACGACTACACCACCACCGACTGGGAAGGCTGCAAGGGCATGATCAACCAGGGCCAGATCGGCTGCATGGTGCTGGGCTCCTGGGCGTTCTCCCAGATGGTCGAGGCCGGCCCCAACGGCGACGACATCGGCTACATGAGCTTCCCCATCACCGTGGAGGGCAAGCAGTACGCCTCCGCCGGCGCGGACTACTCCTACGCCATCAACAAGGACATCTCCGAGGACGAGCAGATCGCGGCCATGCTGTACGTGAAGTACCTGACCGAGCAGAGCGGCTTCGCCTACAGCGAGGGTGGCATCCCGATCGACAAGAACGGCGAGTATCCGGCGCTGTACGCGGCCTTCGACGGCATCGAGTTCGTGCCCGACGCCCCGGCGCTGCCCGGCGAGGAGACCCTGCTGTCCGACCTGAACTCCGACAGCGAGCTGCGCTTCAACAACGGCGGCGACGCCAAGGTGCAGGAGATCATCGAGCACGGCTTCAACGGCACCAAGAGCTTTGACGACATCATGGCGGACTGGAACGCCCGCTGGTCCGATGCCCAGGACTACATCGGCGTGGAAGTCAACGAATAATTGATACTAATCCCTGACTAAAACAAGACATTTCAGCGGGCCTTTTCCGTTGTGGCTGCGTTGGAGCCCCTTGACTTAGCTCCACTAAGCCTGCGGGGCTCCGCCTTGCCAAAACGAAAAATCCCTCGCTGATTCAGTCTCATTTTAATCAGGTCTTAGTATGAATTCCTGTGGGGGAGCAGAGGGATTCTGCTCCCCTTCTCTATCGATCAAAAGGAGTGGAACGCATGACCCAGATGACATCTGCGGGAAAGCCGGCCCAGCCCTCCGGCTTTCGCCAGTGGGTATTGCAGCCCAAGGTACAAAAGTGGCTTGTGATCATTTCCTTTTCGCTGATACCGCTGATCCTGCTGTTTGTGTTCACCTATCTTCCCTTCGGCAAGATGATCCAGTTCAGCCTGTTTGATCGCAGCTACACCAAGGTGCGCGGCTTCGTGGGCCTGAAGAACTACGCCCGCATCTTCACCAAGAAGGAATACTTCGGCGCGATGCTCCTGTCGCTGTACTACATGGGCGGCGCGCTGGTCCAGCTGGTCCTGGCGCTGCTGTTCGCCACCATGCTGTCCTTCAAGACAAAGGGCGGCAACTTCTTCAAGGGCGCCATGTTCTTTCCCTACCTGATCAACGGCATCGCCATCGGCTTCATCTTCAAGTTCTTCTTCACCCGCGGCTACGTGCTGGACACGCTGCTGGGGGCCATCGGCTTCAACAAGGAGAACCTGCCCTACTGGCTGCGCGACCAGAGCATCAACAACATCTCGCTGGTGGGCACCTCGGTGTGGAAGCACATGGGCCAGAACATGGTCATGTTCATCGGCGCGATCATGTCCGTGGACGCCACGCTGTACGAGGCCGCGCAGATCGACGGCGCGAACCGCTGGCAGCAGTTCAAGTACATCATACTGCCGTCCATCAAGACCATCGTGGTGCTGAACGTGATCCTGTCCATCACCGGCTCACTGTCGGCCTTCGAGCCGCCCTACGTCATCATGGGCGGCGGCGCGTCCGGCACGGCCACGTACTTCATCAAGATGCACCAGACGGCCCACGTGGACCAGAAGGTAGGCATGGCCTGCGCCATGGCGGTCATACTGATGATAATCATCATCATCGCCACCCTCCTGCAGAAGCTGATATTCAAATACGTCATCAAGGATGGGACGGACTCCAAGGCCAAGAAACCCAGGGGAGGTGTGTATTGATGGCGGCCAAGAAGAAAAATGACGCCTATGTGAGCATGACCGCCGGCCAGCGGGCCAGTTGGCTCGCCGTGGGCTTCGTGAAATACTTCATGCTGGCGCTGTTCTCGTTCATCGCCCTGGTGCCCATCGTGTCCTGCGTGCTGGTGGCTCTGAAGACGGACGAGGAGTACGCGCTGACGCCCGTGATGCAGGCGCCCGCGAACTGGCTGAACTTTTCAAACTTCAAGACCGTGTGGGTGGACGGCGAGATGGGCCGCGCCTTCCTCACCAGCTTTGCGGTGGTGATCGTGGTCGTGGCCTGCTCGGTGCTGATCGGCTCCATGCTGGCCTTCGTGCTGAACCGCTTCACCTTTCCCGGCAACAACCTGATCCGCAGCCTGTTCCTGTTCGCCACGCTGATCCCCGGCATCGCCATGCAGGTGACGGTGTACCAGATCATGTCCAGCCTGAACCTGATCAATTCGCTGGTGGGCTACATCATACTGCAATGCGGCACGGACGTCATATCGATCTACATATTCATACAGTACTTCGAGAACCTGCCCATCGACCTGGATGAGTCGGCCATACTGGACGGCTGCACCTACTTCGGCGTGTTCTTCAAGATACTGTTCCCGCTGCTGCAGCCCGCCATGGTGACGGTGATGATCCTCAAGGGCATCGGCGTGTACAACGAATACTACAACGCCAACCTGTACCTGCAGGACAAGACCCGCTATGCCACCATCTCCACGGCGCTGTACAGCTTCACCGGCCCCTTCGGAAACCGCTACAACGTGATCTCCGCGGGCGTGATCCTCACGCTGCTGCCCATGCTGATCATCTTCATCACCTGCCAGCGGTTCATCTATTCCGGTCTGGCCGCCGGCGCGGTGAAGGGATAAGTCCGATCGCGGCGGGAAGGCTCTTTCCCGCCGCATGAATCGAGGATGAGAATATGAACCATGTAGAAATACTGAACGCGCCGGCCCTGCCCAACATTCCCTGGCAGGACCGGCCCGCCGGGGACCGGCGCGATGCCCCGGTGTGGCGCTGGGCGGGCAACCCCATCATCCCGCGCAATCCCGTGCCCGGCGTGGCGCGGATATTCAACAGCGCCGTGGTGCCCTATGACGGCGCCTTCGTGGGCGTGTTCCGGGGCGAGCGGGTCAACGGCGTGCCCTGCATCTACCTCGGCCGCAGCGCCGATGGCATCCGCTGGGATTTCGACGCCGAAGGCGTAAAGTTTGTGGACGAAAACGGCGAGCCCTTCATGCCCCAGTACGCCTATGATCCCCGGCTGGTGAAGGTGGAGGACTGGTACTACGCCGTGTGGTGCCAGGATTTCTATGGCGCCTCCATCGGCATGGCGCGGACGAAGGACTTCAGGACCTTCACTCGCCTGGAAAACCCCTTCATCCCCTTCAACCGCAACGCCGTGCTGTTCCCCCGGCGGGTGAACGGCATGTTCACGCTGCTGTCCCGACCCTCGGACTCCGGCCACACGCCCTTCGGCGACATTTTCCTGAGCCAGAGCCCGGACATGACCTTCTGGGGCCGCCACCGCCACGTGATGGGCAAGGGCAAGGCCTGGTGGGAGGCGGTCAAGATCGGCGGTGGGGCCGCGCCAATCGAGACCAGCCTGGGCTGGCTGCTGTTCTACCACGGCGTCACCGGCACCTGCAGCGGCTTCGTGTACTCCATCGGCGGCGCGATCCTGGACCGGGACGAGCCCAGCCGCGTGCTGTACCGCTGCGAGAATTTCCTGCTGACTCCGGAGGAGTGGTACGAGGAGCGGGGCTTTGTGCCGAACGTGTGCTTCCCCTGCGCCACGCTACAGGACCCGGACACCGGCTGCATCGCCATCTACTACGGCTGCGCGGACAGCTATGTGGGGCTGGCCTTCACCACGGTGGACGCGGTGGTGGACTACATCATCGCCCACGACGACGCCTCCGACGAGGACCGGGGCGAGGGCCTTCGGTGACCGTGCGGGATCGGCGTCGATGGGGCGTCGATCCCGTATAATTGGAAGTGTGCATGATTAGAGTGTGTTTCTAAATTCGGAAAGATGCATTTTCGGCATCTAATCCTCCATTTCAGCGTTGGTTTCCCTTGACTTAGCGCCACTAAGCCTGCGGAAA
>CADCHI010000062.1 GCA_902801165.1 uncultured Eubacteriales bacterium
AGCTCGAAGGGATACTTGTTGGTCAGCTCCGCGAACTTCAGGTTCACGAAGGAGCAGGCCTCGGTCATCATCTCGATCTTCTTCTCCTTGGGCAGGTTCCTGCCGCCGCGCATGTTGATGCAGTCCAGCAGCACGGAGTCGATCTTGTGGAACACGTTGAAGGAGGAGAAGGGGTCCTGGAAGATGGCCTGGATGCCCTTCCAGTATTCGCGCTTTTTCGCGCCGGTGGAGATGTCCCTGGGCTTACCCATGAACTGGATGTCGCCCTCGGTGGCGTTCAGCAGGCCCAGCAGCATCTTGGAGAGGGTGGTCTTGCCGGAGCCGGATTCGCCCACGATGGAGACGAACTCGCCCACGTGGAAGTCAAAGTCCACGTGGTCCACGGCGACGGTCTTCTTTTCGCCCAGGCCGAAGACCTTCGTGACGCCGCGGCCCGACAGGCACATCGGGGCGTTGGTGAAGTCCTTCGCCGGCCTCGCTTTGGTCTCACTCATGGCTGTACACCTCCTTCAGTTCGTCCACGCCCATGAGGCACCGGTACATGCGCGTCCCGCCGTCGCCGAAGAATTTCTCCGGGATGGAGGAGTAGCGGCACTCGGGTTTGGCGTACTTGCAGCGCTCCGCGAAGCGGCAGCCCTGGGGCGGCTTTTTCAGGTTCGGCGGCGTGCCGGGGATGGCCGTCAGCGTGGTGCCGCGGGTGCCCTCCTCGGGCACCAGTATGGAGCCCATCAGGCCGTGGGAGTAGGGGTGGGTCGGGTCAAAGACCATCTCCTTGGCGGTGCCCTTCTCCACGATCTGGCCCGCGTACATGACCATGATGTCGTCCGTCACGTTGTACAGCAGCGGCAGTTCGTGGGTGATGAACAGCATGGACTTGATGTAGCCCTTCTCCATCAGCTCGCGCATCATCTTGATGACCATCTTCTGGCTGGTGACGTCCAGCGCGGAGGAGGGCTCGTCGGCGATGAGCACCTTGGGGGAGAGGATGGTGGAGATGGCGATGACGGTGCGCTGCTTCATGCCGCCGGAGAGCTCCACCGCGTGCTTGTCCAGCACGGTTTTGGGCAGGCCCAGCTCGGCGAAGCGCTGCTCGGCGCGCTCGCGGATCTCCTTCTTCTTGGCCCTCGGGTCGTGCACCCGGATCACGTCCTCCACGAAGCGGATGATCCGCTGGGTGGGGTTCAGGGCGTTCATGGCTGCCTGGGGAATGTAGGCGATCTCCGTGCCCAGGATGCTCTTGCGCACGCTGTCGGGGTCCATGCCGGAGATGTTCTTGCCGTCGATGACGATGTCCCCGCTGATGTAGTGCAGCGGCGGGAAGTAGTAGCCCATCATGCTCAGCGCCAGCGTGGACTTGCCGCAGCCGGACTCGCCGGCGACGCCCAGGCTCTTGCCCTCTTCGATGTCAAAGGAGACGCCATCCACGGCATACACATCCTCGTGGAAGCGGGTGATATACTTGGTCTTGAGGTTCTTGACCTCCAGTATCTTCTTTCCCATGGCTGCCTCCTTAGTCCCTCAGGGTGGGGTTGAACACCTGGTCGAGGCCGGTGTTCATCAGGTTCAGGGAGAACGAGATGAGGGTGATGGTCAGTATGACCGGGAAGTAGGCCCACCAGGAGCCGTTGGTGTGGGCAGAATAGAGCATGGCCCAGTTCATCATCAGGCCCAGCGTGGGCACCTCGGTGGTCCTCGGGCCCAGGCCCAGCAGCGACAGCTGTGCCTCGGCCAGTATGCCGGAGGAGACCTGGAGGATGAAGGCCATCACCACGTAGCTGGCGATGTAGGGCAGGATGTCGGTGATGATGATCCGCACCAGGCTGTGGCCGGAGAGCTTGGACAGGTTCACGTGGTCGCGGTTGCGCAGCGATATGACCTGGGAGCGCACGGAACGGGTGGTCCAGGTCCAGCTGGTCAGGCCGATCACCAGCGCCACCACCGTGGCGCCGCGCTGCTCCTGGCCGATGGAGTAGCTGATCAGGATCAGCAGCACGAAGCCGGGGATGACGGTGAAGATGTTGGTGACGAACATGATGATGTCGTCCACGAGGCCGCCCACGTAGCCGGACAGCAGGCCCAGCGTCAGGCCCACCAGCGTGGCCACCGCGCCGGCGATCAGGCCGATGATGATGGAGGTGCCCGCCGCGGAGACCAGTTCCTTCAGCACATCGCGGCCGAAGTTGTCGGTGCCCAGGGGGAGCGCCTTCACGTTGGCCACCTGCCGGACGTTCACGTAGTCGGTGGTGGTGATCTGGCCCTGCTCCTCCAGCTCGCCCGCGTCGTTCTTCTCGGCGATGATCAGCGTCTCGGAGGCGTTGATGCTGGCGATGGAATTGTTCAGGCGCTTGTAGTAGTTGCGCCGGGCCTGGGTCATGCCCTTGGGCTTGGCGGAGGGATCGTAGTTGGCCCGCCACAGCTCCAGCAGCGCGTCGGTGTCGGAGATGTCGAGGCCCTCGACGTCGATGCCCATGGCGGTGAACCACTCCACCATGGCCACGCGGTCCTCGTCGCTCAGCAGCTTGGCAAGGCGCTTGTCCCCGGCGTCGGAGAGGCGCAGGGTCTCGGTGGGGGTCTTTGTGGCGTCATACAGGGAGACGTAGGTGCCGGGCTTGGCGAAGGTGCCCACGCCGATCATCTCCAGCGGGTTGCCGGGGTTGATCAGCGGGTAGACGATCATCGTGAGCAGTATCGCCACGAAGATCACAAAGCCCACCACGAACTTCGAGGAGTGGAAAACCTGTCTGAGTGTATTCTTCATCTTCTGCTCCTCCTTCCCTTAGGCGTCGAACTGCGCGGCCTTAACGCGCGGGTCGATGAAGCCGTAGATGATATCCAGCAGGAACGTGACCACCAGCACCATGAAGGTGATGATCAGCGTGGTGGCAGAGATCAGCGGGTAGTCCGCCGCCGTGACCGCCGAGTACATCGTGCTGCCCAGGCCGGGATAGCTGAAGATGATCTCGGCCACCAGCGCGCCGCCGATCATCGTGCCGATGGACAGCGCCAGGCCGGTCACCTGGGGCAGCATGGCGTTGCGGAATACGTAGCCGACAATCTTGCGGTCCTTGATGCCCAGGAAGCGGGCGTACTTCACGTAGTCCGCGTTCAATTCATAGATGGACATGGAGCGCATGCCCACCGCCTGGCCGCCGATGGAGACCAGCACGATGCTCCAGAATGGCAGCTGGTAGTGGGAGATGACGGACTTGATGAAGCGCCAGCTGAAGTTCGGGATCATGTCGAAGGCGTAGCCGCCGCCTATGGGCGCCACCTTCCAGTTCACGGCGAACAGCACCAGCAGTATGACCGCCATGCCGAAGGCGGGCACGTTGCTCATGAACAGCGCCACCGGCAGCAGCACCTTGTCAAAGCCCTTGCGGATATAGGCCGCCAGCGCGCCCAGCAGGTTGCCCAGCAGCCAGCCCACCAGGATCGCGGGCAGCTGCAGCGCGATGGTCCAGCCGATGGCGCTGGAGATGATGTCGCTGACCTTGCGGGGGTACTGGCTGAAGGAGGTGCCAAGGTCGCCGCGCAGCAGGTTCTTCACGAAGATGAAGAACTGGGTGATCATGGGCTTGTTGGTGCCGAATTCCTCCTCATAGCGCTTGTAGATCTCCTGCACCGCGCTGGCGTCGGTCATGCCCTGGGCCATCTTGCCGGTGATGGCCGCCACCGGGTCCGCGGGCATCAGCCGGGGCAGCACGAAGTTCAGGATCACGGCGACGACCAGCGTGACCAGAAACCACACGATCTTCTTGCCGAAGTATTTCTTGTAACCTTTCATGAGGGGTTTCCTCCCTTGGTCCGATAATGAGGAAATAGGAATGAGGAATGAGGGACTGTGGCGCGCGCGCCTTCCAAATCGCGTCAGCAGGCCCTTCGCCAGGGGCTGCGGGCCTTCAACGACAATCAGGAATTCGGAAGGATCGCAGGCATCCATTCCTCATTCCTAATTCCTCATTCCCAATTGTTGACAACGCCGCCCATCGCTGGGCGATCCTCATTGAAGACCGGCCATGCTCCGAGGTGGTCGAAGCATGGCCGGTGGCGTCATGCCTTAATCGGTGTCGCGGGGCTGTCAGGCCGCCGATGTCCGATCATCAGCCGACGAGTTCGAGTTCGTACAGAGCTGCGATGCCGTAGCCGTCGGTGCAGTCAGCCGGCGGGATGTTGCGGCCGTCGTCGCCAGCCGGGAAGTTGGTCCAGACGGACTCGTTCACGGCGTGGAACAGGGAGGGACGATACATCAGGCTGAAGCTGGGAACCTCGGTCAGGTAGATCTTGGTCAGCTCGGTGTAGAGCGCCTTCAGCTCCTCGGTATCGGTGGTCAGCGGGATCTGCTTCAGCAGGGCGTCCGCCTCTTCGTTCACATACTGGCCCCAGTTGCCGCTCCAGTTGTTCTCAACGCCGACGAACTCGCTGCCCATGAACTGGTTCGCGCGGGTCCAGGGGTTGGAGGGAGAGGCGGCCTCGGGAGACCACATGTAGATGGCGTACTCGGTCTGGCTGGGATTGGTGAACACGGTCTGATAGATGGACCACTCGGGATACAGGGTGGTGATCTCAATGCCGATGTTCTTGCCGGCGGCCGCGACCACTTCCATGGAGGCCTGCCAGTCGGTCCAGCCGTTGGGGCACACGGCGTTCAGGGAGATCTTCTCGCCATTGTACTCGCGGATGCCGTCGTTGTCGGTGTCGACCAGGCCAGCCTCGTCCAGCAGGGCGTTGGCGCCGTCGATGTCGCTGCCGGCCCACTGCAGGTCGGCGACCTCATCGTGGTTGTACAGGGCCTGCTCACCCTCGGTGGGGTTCATCAGGGAGCGGGGCACTTCCGCGAAGGAGGGGCTCTGGTTGGTCATGGCGTTGGCGATGATGGTGTCATAGTCAACGGCCATGGCGATGGCCTTGCGCAGCGCCGGGTTCTCGGCCAGCACGGGCAGGTTGAAGTTGTACCACGCGGTGGGCATGGTCAGGCAGACGCCGTAGGGCGCTTCCTCGTAGTAGGTGGAGATCGGCAGGCCGTCCTCCAGCCACAGGTTCTGGATGTTGCCGATGAACTGCTGGCAGACATCGACCTCGCCGGCCTTCAGGGCGTTCTCGCCCGCGGGGTTGTCGGCGTAGATGGTGTGCGCGATGTACTTCGGCACGGGCAGCGCGCCCCACATGGACTCATCCTGGCCCCAGTAGTTGTCGTCGCGGATGAGGACAACCTTCTGGTCGTCGGAGTAGTACTTGGTGTAGGGGCCGGACCAGACGACGTCCTCACCGGCGTCGTTCAGGATGGAGACGGCGTCGCCGCCATTGCGCTCGACCACGGTGTCGATCCACGCGGCCTGGGCGATGGGGGTGCCGGTCAGGAAGTCCAGGACCTTCAGGGGGTTCACGGGCTTGCCCTCGTCGTTCACCTTGGCGTAGATGGTGACGTTCTTGCCGTCGGCCTCGATCTTGTCGACATAGGCCTGGAAGCCGGTGCCGGTGGCATTGCCGATTTCGACGCCGATGTCGAAGGTGCGAACCACGTCCGCGCCGGTCACGTCGGTGCCGTCGGACCACTTGGCGGCGTCCTTGATGGACAGCGTCAGGGCGGTCATGTCCTCGTTCCACTCGTAGCCGTCGTTGGCCAGCAGGCCGATCATCTCGCCGTTCATGAAGTTGTACATGTACAGCGTCTCAAACATCAGCGTGCGGTAGCCGGACGCGCCGCCGGCGATGGCCATGGAGTTGTTCTGGTTGGTACCGATGATGTTCCAGCTGTTCACGGTGCCCCACTGCTGGCCCGCGAAGTACAGGGTCTCCTCACGGGGGAGATCCACGTCCTCTGCGAAGGCAGCGAAGGAGCCGCAGATCATGAGAGCCGCGATCAGCAGCGCCAGGATCTTGGTCAGGTTCTTCATACTTGTTCCTCCTTTTTATCTTCGTTAAGGCACAGGGCCAAAACTTCAAAACGAATGGCAGGGACCGACTGCGCATGGCGTGCATCATTCAGAACTATGAGCAGGGTCAAGTTAGTTAAGAATAATACAAAAGTTATGAAAATGTTTAGAACACGAAAATATTATAATCAGGTAAAACACGCTTGTCAATATATCTCGTTGGCATATTCAGAAAAATGTGACTTGAAAAAAAGCGGGCGCGACAGGTGTCAATGTCTCTGCTTGGCGCGTTTGCCGGATGCGCGCATTTTGCGCCGCGGCCGGGCGCATAATAAGGTGGAGGTGAGAACAATTGAAAAAGAGAGTTTGCCTGATGGCGGCGGCGCTGGCGATGTGCATGGCGCTGACCGGCTGCATGCGGGACCGGGAGCCCGTCAGCTGGCGGCTGGCGGGGACCTCCGCGGACGCGCCGGAGATTCCGGATAAACTGGCCATCGGCGAGGACGGACTGCCGGTTTTGAAGGTCTATGACACTTCCACCGAGGAAATCGAGGAAATGGATATCGAGCAATACGTGATGGGCGTCGTGGCCGGGGAGATGAAGAACGACTGGCCCATGGAGGCACTGAAGGCCCAGGCCATACTGGCCCGGACCTTCGTGCTGAAGTTCTGCGAGGACAAGTCCTCAAAGTACGACGGCGCGGACATCTCCACCGACGTCGCCGAGGCCCAGGCCTACGCCGCGGGCAGCGTCAACGACCGGGTGGAGCAGGCGGTCCGGGAGACCCGGGGCCTGGCGATGGCCTACGACGGCGACTTCGCCTACGCCTGGTTCCACGCCCATTCCGGCGGCATGACGGAGCGGCCTTCGGTGGCGCTGGAGTTCAAGGGCGGCGACCCCGATTACCTCGTCCCCACGGCCTCCGGGGAATCCGACGAGGCGCCGGAGCGGGCGAAGCAGTGGACGGCGACCTTTACGACAGAGCAGGTGGCCCGGGCCTGTGCCGACGCGGGAACGAAGATCCCCGGGGAGGTGACCAGCGTGAAGCTGGGCGAGAAGGGGGAGTCCGGGCGGGCGAAGACGCTGCTGGTGAACGGCGAGGCGGTCTCCGCGCCGTCCTTCCGGCTGCAGATCGGGGCCAACCGCTTGCGCAGCACGCTGATCGACAGCATCGAGGTTAAGGAGGACGAGGTCACCTTCTCCGGGCGCGGCTTTGGACACGGCGTGGGCCTGTCCCAGTGGGGCGCCTACGCCATGGCGGAGGCCGGCAGCGGCGCGAAGGAGATCATCGCTAAGTACTTCCCGGGCGTGCAGATCGTGGAGCTGTGGTGAAATAAAAGGGCTCTTCACGGAAACTTGGGGAATAGATACCCCCTCTCCACCCTTCGGGCACCTCTCCCCCTCACGGGGGCGAGGCAAGTTTATATTTCAGTGCTTGGCTCTCCCCCGTGAGGGGGAGAGCTGGCAGCCGCAGGCTGACGTGAAGAACCAATAAAAGCGGACTGTCCCAAAACAACGCGTTGCGAAGGAATCATCAGGCGATGATTCAGAATCCACCGTAGGGGCGCCATAATTGGCGCGCGGGGACGGCATTTTGCCGTCCCCGCGAATGGATTTACGCATGCTGTTTGTTTTGAGACAGTCCCGGGTTTACATGAATTCTGGGGCTTAATACGTCAGGGCTTATTACGCCTCTTCCGGCAGGTCGAGCTTGATCTTCAGCGTCTCCAGCTGGTCGGGGCGCACGTCCGCGGGCGTGTCCATCATCAGGCAGTTGGCGCTGGTGGCCTTCGGGAAGGCGATGACGTCGCGCAGGCTGTCGGAGTCGGTCAGCAGCATCACCAGGCGGTCGATGCCGAAGGCCAGGCCGCCGTGCGGCGGCGCGCCGTACTTGAAGGCGTCCAGCAGGAAGCCGAAGCGGTGATGGGCCTCCTCGTGGGACAGGCCGATCATGTCGAACATCTGGGCCTGCATGTCCGCGCGATGGATGCGGATGGAGCCGCTGGCCAGCTCGATGCCGTTCATGACCAGGTCGTAGGCGCGGGAGCGCACCTTCTCCTTGTCGGTGTCGAGGTATACGTTGTCCTCGGCGTACCAGCTGGTGAAGGGATGGTGGGCGGCGACCCAGCGCTCTTCCTCCTCGGAGTACTCGAACAGCGGGAACTCGGTGACCCAGAACAGGTTGTACTTGTCGTGGTCGATCATGTTCTCGCGTCGGGCGATCTCGCAGCGGAGCGCGCCCAGCGCCTGCCAGACCACGTTCTTCTTGTCCGCGCCGAAGAACACGATGTCGCCGGGCTCGGCGCTCATGGCCGCGCGCACGGTCTCGATCAGCTCGGGGGTCATGAACTTGTTGAAGCTGGACTTCACGGTGCCGTCGGCGTTGAAGGTCATGTAGGGCAGGCCCTTGGCGCGATAGGTCTTGACGAACTCGGCCAGGCTGTCGATCTGCTTGCGGGTCATGTGGCCCAGGCCCTTGGCGTTGATGGCCTCGACCCTGCCGCCGGCCTCGATGGCGGAATCGAACACCACGAACCCGGTCTTGCCCAGCTTGTCGGTCAGGTTCACCAGCTCCATGCTGAAGCGGGTGTCGGGCTTGTCGGAGCCGTAGCGCTCCATGGCCTCGATCCAGGGCATGCGGGGCAGGGGCAGCTGGAGGTCGATGCCCTTGATCTCCTTGAAGATGCGGGCGTAGACCTTCTCGACGACGGCGTAGATGTCCTCCTCGTCGATGAAGCTCATCTCGATGTCGCACTGGGTGAACTCCGGCTGGCGGTCCGCGCGGTTGTCCTCGTCGCGGAAGCAGCGGGCGATCTGATAGTACTTGTCAAAGCCGGCCAGCATCAGCAGCTGCTTGTAGATCTGGGGGCTCTGGGGCAGCGCGTAGAAGGTGCCGGGATGCAGGCGGCTGGGCACCAGGAAGTCGCGGGCGCCCTCGGGGGTGGACTTGGACAGGATGGGCGTCTCGATCTCGGTGAAGCCCATGTCGTCCAGCGCGTAGCGGATGCAGTTGACCACCTTGCTGCGCAGGCGCAGCTTCTCCTGCATGGAGGGGCGGCGCAGGTCCAGGTAGCGGTACTTCAGGCGCACCAGCTCGTTCTCGTCCACCTTGTCGTCGATGTAGATCGGCGGGGTCTCGGACTTGTTCAGCAGCTGGGCCTCCTTGACGAACACCTCAATGGCACCGGTGGCCAGGTTGCGGTTGATCGCGCCCTCGTCGCGCTTCTTGACCTCGCCCAGCACGGTGACGACGTACTCGCCGCGCAGGGAGCGGCCCAGCTCGAAGGTGGCGGCGTCGCACACGGCGTTGTCGAACACCAGCTGCACCAGGCCCTCGCGGTCGCGCAGCCACACGAACACCACGCCGCCCAGGTCGCGGGTGCGCTGCACCCAGCCGGACAGGTGGACGGTTTCGCCCACGTTGGATTCATTCAGCAGACCGCAATAATGGTCGCGCTTGTGAGAAAGCATTTCCTTCATCCTCCTATTGAATGATGTGTTTATCGATTGGCGATCCGCTCGACGATCTCGCCGGCGGGCACCTCGGTCTCCTCGCTCTTTTCCATGTCGCGCAGCTTCACGACGCCCTTTTCCAGCTCGTCGCCGGCGATGACGACGACCTTCTTGACGTTCAACTTGCCGGCGTACTTGAACTGGGCCTTCATGCTCCGGGCGGCGTGGTCCAGGTCAGCCTTGACGCCCTTGGCGCGCAGCTCGGCCACCAGCTTCACGCCGGCCATGCGGGCGTCGTCGCCCAGGGTGACCACGAAGGCGTCCAGGTAGTCCGGCGCGGCGGGGACGATGCCGCGGATGTCCTGCACCATCAGCATGCGCTCGATGCCCATGCCCCAGCCGATGCCGGGGGTGGCGGGGCCGCCCAGCTCCTCCACCAGGCCGTCGTAGCGCCCGCCGCCGCACACGGTCAATTCGCCGCCGTCCGGCGTGTCGGTGATGATCTCAAACACGGTCTTGGTGTAGTAATCCAGGCCGCGCACGATCCTCGGGTCGATCCGGTACTCCAGGCCCAGGGCGGTGAGGTATCCCTTCAGCTTTTCAAAGTGGGCCGAGCACTCCTCGCACAGGTTGTCCAGCATGGCGGGGGCATCGGTCAGCTTCGGGGCGTCCTCCTTGCAGTCCAGGATGCGCATGGGGTTGCGGTCAAAGCGCTCCTGGCAGGTCTTGCACAGGGTGGGCAGCTTGGGCCGCAGGTACTCCCTCAGCTTCTCCAGGTAGGCCTTGCGGCAGTTGGGGCAGCCGATGGAGTTGATGTTAAGCTTCAGGCCGTCGATGCCGTTGGCCTTCAGGATGTCCATGGCCAGCTTGATGATCTCAGCGTCCACGCTGGCATCCTTCGCGCCGAACACCTCCACGCCGTTCTGGTGGAACTGGCGCAGGCGGCCGGACTGGGGCTTCTCATAGCGGAAGCAGGGGCAGGCGGCGTAGTACAGCTTCGCGGGCAGGGCGTCGGCGTACATGTGGCTCTCGATGAAGGCCCGCACCGCGCCGGCGGTGCCCTCGGGCTTCAGGGTGATGGAGCGGTTGCCCTTGTCCTCGAAGGTGTACATCTCCTTCTGCACCACGTCGGTGGTGTCACCGACGCCGCGCTGGAACAGCTCGGTGTGCTCGAAGATGGGCGTGCGGATCTCGCGGAAGCCCGCCAGGGCGCAGGCTTCGCGCATGGAGCGCTCGATGGCCTGCCATCTGTAGGAATCCTGGGGCAGCATGTCCTGCGTGCCCTTGGGTGCCTGGGTCAGCATTCTGAATTTCTCCCTTCAGTGGAATGTGGGGAAGCAGAAATCGGGAGGGCGGTGTTCAATATGAAAAAAGCCCCCGTCCCGTCGTAGGGGCGAAGGTTCGCGGTGCCACCCTGCTTGAAGCAAAAGCTTCATCTCAATTCCCGTTATCGCCGGAAATACGCCGCCTTCGCGGCTGCTCCGGGGTGTCGTTCGCCGCTTTGCCCGCAGGACGCTCTCAGCCTCGGCGTCCCTCTCTTGGCCGGTCTCTGGCGGTTACTCTTCCCATCGACGCAGATCGATTATCAAAGAAATTATAGACGATGGCGCAGAAAAAGTCAATATCGGTGCGGCAATCTTAAAACAGGAAGGCTTCCCGGCGGTCCCGGGAGGCCGGAGAGCCCCGCAAGACGGTGAAAATTGTGTTTCGGCCTTGCGCGGCGGGACGAAGTCCGCTATGATAGTAACCGGAGCGTGATGGAAATGACCGACAGATTGTATTATGACGACGCCTACCTGACCGAATTCGACGGCACGGTGCTGGCGTGCGAAAAGCGGGAGAGCGACTGGGTCGTGCGCCTGGACAGGAGCGCCTTTTATCCCACCTCCGGCGGGCAGCCCTTTGACACCGGGCGACTGGGCGGCGCGGCGGTGCTGGACGTGTTCGTGGACGAGGCGGGGGAGGTCTGGCACACGGTGGACGCGCCCCTCGAGGCGGGACAGGCCGTGCACGGCAGCATCGACTGGCCGCGCCGGTTCGACCACATGCAGCAGCACGCGGCGGACCACATGATCGCCAGCGCCCTTTGGCGCCACATGGGTGGCGTGACCATCGGCCTGCACATCAGCGCCGAGGCCTCCACCATCGACGTGGCCATGCCCGAGGGCGTCACCCGCATCCCGGAGGAGGACATCCGCGCCATCGAGGACGACGTGAACGCGCGGGTGCAGCGGGACGTGCCGGTGCGCTGCTGGTTCCCGGAGCCCGGCGAGCTGGCCGCGCTGCCGCTGCGCAAGCCGCCCACGGTGTCCGAGCACGTGCGGGTGGTGGCCATCGGCGAGGACGAGATGGTCGCCTGCGGCGGCACGCATCCCTCCACGGCGGGTCAGCTGGGTCTGGTGAAGATCCTCGGCGTGACCCCGGCCCGGGGAAAGATGCGCGTCAGCTTCGTGGCGGGAAGGCGGGCGTACGAGGACTATCGCAAGACCTTCGACAGCGCCCACGGCACCGCGGCGCTGCTCTCCACGGGCATCGAACAGCTGGAGAACCACGTGACTGCCATGCAGGAGGAGCTCAAGGCCGCCCACGCCGAGCTTGGCCGGCTGCGCAGGGAGGAGGCCCTTCGAGGGCTCATGGAGGCCGTTGAGGCGGCCACGAGGCTGCCCGGCGGCGCGGCTGTGGTGGCGCGGATGCTGGAGGGGGACGCGAACCTGCTGAAGGACGCCGCCTCCAGGCTGATCAAGGCCCCGGGGATCGTGGCCCTGCTGGGAGCGAAGGCGGAGGACCGGGCCGTGTTCGTGTTCGCCCGGTCGTCGGACGTGGACGTGAACATGGGGAAGCTGCTCTCCGCGGCGGCAAAGCCCCTGGGGGGCAAGGGCGGCGGCAGGCCGGACTTCGCCCAGGGCGGCGGCGACCCGGCCATACTGGACGCCGCGGTGAAGCTGCTCATGGAAGATGGGATATAAACAGACCAAAGTCTTGACAATGCACAAAAAAGACCAAGGTCCATAAACACATTACATATTGGAGGCTCCCGTGAACTTTGATTTTGACGCCGCCATATTCGACATGGACGGCACGCTGCTGAACACGATGCCCTATTGGCGCTACACCTCCCTGGAATACCTGCTGGCCCACCAGCTGCCGGTGCGGGAGGACATCCTGCTGAGGATGTACGCCACCTCGTCCCGCAGGCTCCTGGCGGAGTACATGGACGAGCTGGGCGTGCCCTACGAGCGCGGGGAGATGATCCGCGAGCTGGAGGGCTACATGAACCGGCACTACCTGTACGACGCCCACCTGAAGGTGCCCTCCGTGCCCCTGCTGCTGGACCGACTTCGGTCGGAAGGCGTGCGCATGTGCGTGGCGACGGGCTCGCCGAGGGAGTACGCGCGCAACGGCCTGAAGCGGCTGGGCCTGCTGGACTACTTCGAGTTCGTGACCGACAACTACGAGGGCAGTTTTACGAAGGACCAGCCCGGCTACTTCGACGACGTGATGGTCCGCCTCGGCGCCACCCCGGACCGCTGCTGGGTGTTCGAGGACGCCCTGTACGCCATGGAGTCCGCCAAGGCCAGCGGGCTGCGGGTCTGCGCCATCGAGGAGGACACCCAGCTGGAGAGCCGCGAGGCGATCAAGGCGCTGGCGGACGTCTATGTGCGGGATTATCGGGAATTGCTGTAGAAGGGAACGCTTCGACCGGCGAAAATCGAAGGATAATGCACGCAAATCGTAGGATAGTGGACGCGCCGGACGGGCCGTTCAACGTATAATTTGTTTGTGAAATACGCCGTTTTCAGGGGCTCAGAGCCCTGGAAGTGGAACGAGCTGCGCGGGAGCATCCCGGGAGGAACAGACAGAAATGATTATCATTGGAGAAAAGCTGAACGGCTCCATACCGGCGGTGGCCAAGGCCATCGCGGAGAAGGACGAGGCGTTCATCCGCGAGCGGGCGAAGCTCCAGGCGGAAGCGGGAGCGACCTTCCTGGATGTCTGCGCATCCGTGGAGGAGGCCGTGGAGGTCGAGACACTGGTGTGGATGATCTGCCAGATCCAGGGCGTGACGGACGTGCCCATCTGCATCGACAGCCCCAGCGCCCAGACCTGCGTGCGGGCCATGCCGTTTTGCCGGAAGCCCGGCCTGATCAATTCCGTGTCGCTGGAGGGGAACAAGATCGACACGATCTTCCCGGTGATCGCCGACACCGAGTGGCAGTGCGTGGCGCTGCTGTGCGACAACGACGGCATCCCCGACAGCGTGGAGAAGCGCATGGACGTGTTCCACGGCATCATGGCCAAGGCGAAGGAATACGGCATCGCGCCTTCCAGGCTGCACATCGACCCGCTGGTGGTCACCCTGTCCACGGACCAGACGGCGCTGCTGGTGTTCGCCGAGTGCTGCCGCAGGATCAAGGCGGAGTACCCGGACATCCACATCACCAGCGGCCTGAGCAACATCTCCTACGGCCTGCCCACCCGCAAGAACATCAACTACGCCTTCATGACGCTGGCGATGGAGGCGGGCATGGACAGCGCCATCGTCGATCCCACCAACCAGCAGATGCTGGGCATCATCTATGCCACCAACGCCCTGCTGGGCCGGGATGAGTTCTGCCTGGAGTACATCAACAACTGCCGCGCCCAGGGCACGGCTCCCGCACCGAAACAGACTTCGGTCGAAATGGCTGCGCAGAAGAGCGCGCCGGAAGGCCAGCCCGCCCAGAACGGCGGGGACGTCCGCGCCGCGAAGCTGCGGGCGGTGGCCGAGGCGGTGGAGAACGGCAAGAACAAGGCTGTGAAGGCCTGCGTGCAGGAGGCCATTGACGCGGGCGTTCCCCCGAAGGACATCCTGAACGTGGGCATGATCGAGGCCATGGACGTGGTCGGCGACCGCTTCCAGAAGCAGATCATATTCGTGCCCCAGATGCTGGCGGCGGCCCGCGCCATGAAGAGCGGCGTGGAGGTGCTCAAGCCCCACCTGTCCGAGGGCGGCGGTGGCAGCGTCGGCAAGATGATCCTGGGCACCGTGGCCGGCGACTTCCACGACATCGGCAAGAACCTGGTGGGCATGATGATCGAGAGCGCCGGGGTCGAGGTGATCGACCTGGGCGTGGACGTGCCCATCTCCACCTTCATCCGCGAGATCGAGAACCATCCGGACGTGACCATCGTGGGCCTGTCCGCGCTGCTGACCACCACGATGCCCTCCCTGCGGGACACCGTGGCGGCGCTGAAGGAGCAGCCCTTCGCCAGCCGCATCAAGATCATGGTGGGCGGCGCGCCCATCAGCCAGGCTTTCGCCGACGAGATCGGCGCGGACGCCTATACCCCGGACGCCGCCTCCGCCGCCAAGAAGGCCAAGGAGCTGGCGCTGGAGACCCGCGGTCTGGCGGGAGTGCCTGCGCCGGAGCAGGGGAGCGCGGAACAGGCGCAGGTCGAAACCGCCAAGGCGGATGCCCCGGCAGAGGCCCAGCCTGAAAAACAGACCAAAGTCGAGATACCCGCCGAGCCGGCGAAGCAGGCATTTGACTTCACCCGGCTGAACGAGATCATGGCGATGCCCGCGCCGGTGCAGGACCTGACCCGCAGCAAGTATTACGACCACTGGGCCGAGACCCGGCAGAAGTGGATCAACTACTGGAAGCACCAGAACACCGGCCGGCCGGTGATGACCGTCATTGCCCGCAAGCCGGAGGTGGAGGCTCTCAGCAACGGCGAGCCCCAGGACGGCGGCTATCTGGGCCAGATCTGCCAGGGCAACTACTACGGGCTGCCGGAAGAGCTCATGTGGAAGGACATGGAGGACAAGTACCAGAACCCGGAGCGGATCGTGGCGCGATACCGCCAGTTCTGCGAGACCCACGCCTTCCTGGCAGAGAGCTTCCCGAACCTGAACATCGACTTCGGTCCTGGCTCCCTGGCCTCCTACCTGGGCTCGGACATCGGCTTCAAGGAGGACACGGTCTGGTTCATGCCCTGCTTCACCGATGGCTGGGAGCACGCCCCGGAGCTGGTGTTCAACCCGGAGAACGCGTGGCTGCTGAAGCACCTGTACCTGGCCAAGGTCTGCCGCCAGCTGGCCGGGGACGACTTCTTCGTGGACATGCCCGACCTGATGGAGAACATCGACACCCTGGCCTCCCTGCGCGGCGCCCAGGACACCCTCTACGACCTGCTGGACGAGCCGGAGGAGATCGAGAAGCGCGTCAAGCAGATCGACAAAATCTACTACGAATACTACAACCGGTTCTACGACATCATCAAGGACCACGAGGGCGGCAACGCCTACACCGTGTTCCAGATCTGGGGCCCGGGCAAGACGGTGAAGCTGCAGTGCGACTTCTCCGCGATGATGTCCCCGGACGACTTCCGTGCCTACGTGCAGCCCTCGCTGCGCCAGCAGGCCGAGAAGGCGGACTGCGTGCTGTACCACCTGGACGGCCCGGACGCCATCAAGCACATGGACGCCCTGATGGAGATCGAGGGCATCGACGCCCTGCAGTGGACCAGCGGCGACGCGGGCCCGGACGGCACGCTGCCGGACTGGGACGTGATCTACGACAAGGCCATCCTCGCCGGCAAGTCCATCTGGGTGAAGGTGTACTCCGGCGATTTCGAGGACTGGCTGAAGAACGTGGACCGCGTCGTGCAGAAGTACGGCTCCCACAGCCTGTACCTGATGTTCCCGGAGATGTCCATGGAGCAGGCCGAGCGGCTTCTGGCCTACGCGGACGCGCACTGGAGCGACGTGAAGGGTACCTTCTGCGTGGAGCATGGACTGAGGTAAGCGATAAAAAGGGACTGTCTCAAAACAGCGCATTGCGAAGGAATCATCGGGTGATGATTCCAGAACACACCGAAGGGACGGCGATTTCTGCCGTCCCTTCGGATGGATTAAGCAATGGTGTTTTGAGACAGTCTCCTTTATGTGTGCGGCATGAGCGATCGGCTTGCGGGCCTTCTACCGCCCGCCCCGGGGTCTTTCCCCGGTGTACTTTCGGTACAGGCGGTAGAAGTTGGAGCTGTTGGGGAAGCCGCACTCGATGGCGACCTCGTAGATGCTCTTGCTGGTGGTCTCCAGCAGGCGCTGGGCCCTTCGGATGCGCCGCATGGTGACGTAGTCGGAAAAGCTGATGCCGGTGGCGATGTGGAAGTAGTGGGAGAAGTAGTTGGGGCTCATGAACACCGCGTCCGCCGCGGCCTTCAGGGTCAGCCGCCCGCAATAGCCCTCGTCGATGTACTCGAAGGCGGGCCGCAGCCGCGCCAGCGCCTTGTTGCGGTCGCTGGGCTGGGCGATGGCGGCGCGGGAATCGTTGTGGTAGTGGCGCACCAGCATCGTCAGAATGCGCAGCACGTCCGACTTGATCAGCAGCCGGTAGCCGTCGGCGCGCTCCTGCCATTCGCTGTGGATCTCGCTCATGCTGGCCGCGATCTCGGCGGCATAGCGGTCCTCGCTGCCGATGCGGTTGATGAAGTTGCTGCCCCGCTTGATGAACGGGTCCAGGTACTCCATGTCCGACATGGGCCCGTAGCCCGCCACGAGCTCCGGCGCGAAGACCATGGCCAGCACCTTCATCTCCCGGTGGAGCAGCTGCCAGCCGTGCAGCTCGGCGCTGTTGAATATGACGAGGTCCCCCGGGCGGACCTCGAAGGCCCGGCCGTTCACGTAGTAGCAGCCGCTGCCCTCCAGCACGCAGGTGATCTCGAAATAGCTGTGCCAGTGAAACAGGTCGTCCGAGCTGTCCTTCGCGCTGAGCAATACCTCGTTGATCTGGAAGGGGAACGCGCGGTCCAGAACGAGGTTGTCCTCGTAACCTTTCATGATCGCCTCTTTGCCCCTGTCCGCTGCGGGCAAGCGCGCTCGCCGGACAGGGGACGCAGTTGATTAAATTCTGAATATAGTGTACAATTAAAGTAAAATAGTGTATAGTATTCGCGTGTTAATTTTGATAGAATTTTAATGACGTTATGCGGCTTGTCAAAACAGGGCGCATAAAAAATGACAGGAGGATATATTGTATGAAGAAGCTATTGAGCGTTGTGCTGTGCCTGCTGCTGGCGATGAGCCTGCTGGGCGCGACCGCCGAGAACGTCGTCGTCGAAGCTGTGCCCAACGAGGGCCAGTTCGAGGGCGAGGAGCTCACCATCCTGGTGTCCGCCGGTTGGATGGACAACCGCTACGACGATACCATTGCCCGCTTTGAGGAGACCTACGGCGTGACCGTTGACCTGCAGTCCCTGCCGGCCGACCAGTACTTCGACGTGCTGACCAGCGGCCTGGACAACGGCACCTGCGCGGACGTGTTCTGGACCCAGTCCAACCCCGCGGGCATGCTCGTGTCCATGATCGGCGATCCCGAGGGACGCTGCATCGACTTCACCGGCGCTGACTGGCAGAACGTGATGCCCGAAGCGCGCCAGGCGGCCTGCATCGCTGACGGCAAGCTGTACGGCCTGCAGATCTGGCACAACAGCCCCGAGTACGTCATGGTCTACAACAAGACCCTGTTCGAGGAGCTGGGCATCGAGACCGTTCCCACCACCTATGAAGAGCTGAAGGCTGACTGCGCCATCATCGCCGAGGCGGGCATCACCCCGTGGTTCATCCCCGGCGCCGACGGCTGGCAGCACCAGCTGGCCTTCTTCCAGATCGGCGGCGTCTATGAGGAGGCGCAGCCCGGCCTGTACGAGGCCCTGAACAACAACACCGCCACCTTCGCCGGCAACGAGAAGATGCTGGAGGTCCTGGAGCAGTTCAAGGAGCTGTCCGACCTGGGCTACTTCGGCGAGGACTGGATCGGCTCCGACTCCACCAACATGGCTAACGAGTATGGCGACCGCGAGATCGCCATGGCTATGAACAATGCCAGCTACATCAAGCAGCTGCAGGCTGAGCTGGACACCGACGACGAGTGGGGCATGTTCCTGATCCCCCTGGGCGACAACACCTGGTTCCCCACCAGCCCCGCCGGCCCCACCATGTTCGGCTACAAGGGCACCGAGCATGAGGACCTGGTCCGCGCTTGGTTCCAGTTCGTCTGCACGCCGGAAAGCCTGCAGGAGATCCTGGACAACTCCCCGAACTACACCAACCTGCACGTGAACGTGGACATCGAGCAGCACTGGCTGCCCGAGGAAGAGGCTTTCGTGGAGAGCATCGACCCCGCCAAGATGGACTGCTGCGTGTTGCAGAACGGCACCAAGTACACCAACGACTACTGGATGCAGTTCGGCCAGGATATGATCGAGTACGTCCAGGGCGGCATCGAGGCCAACGACGTGCTGGCCCGCATGGACGGCTATCGCGCTGAGGGCGCCAAGAGCGTCGGCGACGAGGCCTGGCAGTGATCTGCTGACGACAATCGCTTGAAGTGACAAGCCCGGCCGGGCATCGACAGACGGTGCCCGGCCGGTTTTCATGGCACACATCCAAGGCGATGGGCTTCGGCCCTCGCGGGCGGGCGCGCGGTGCGCGCCGGCGAGGATGGAAGCCCGTCCGACTGACGGGTGCGAGTACGGTGCCGGCCTGAGAACGGCGGCTTCCGGGCGGGGAAGAACCATATGGCCCGGAGGGATGTCCGCGGGGCGGCGGAAAAGGATGGCGAGCGCATGAACAAGAAAAAGGTCTACCCGCAGTGGTTTTTGCTGCTGCCACTATTGCTGTATATCGTGTTCTTCCTGTTCCCGAGCCTGCTGGGCGTGTTTTATTCGTTCACGGACTGGGGTCGCAACACTCCGAAGAACGGCCTGCACTTCGTGGGCCTGCAAAACTATGTGGAGATATTCACCTCCAACAAGAACTATGCCTCCGGTATCCTGAACACGCTGAAGTTCACGGTCGTCTCGAACATCGTCAAGATCATCCCGGCGCTGTTCCTGGCCATCATACTGTATGAGGGCCTGAAGGGCATGGGCGCCTATCGCACCATCTTCTACATGCCCTCCATCATACCGTTCGTCATCATCGGCATACTGTTCACCTCCGTGCTGAACTACAAGAACGGCATGCTGAACACCGTGCTTCAGGCCGTCGGCCTGGGAGCGCTGAAGCAAAAGTGGCTCTCCGATTTGAACGTGGTCTGGAAGTCCATCTACATGGTGGACGCCTGGCGCGGCTTGGGCTACGTCATGACCATATTCATGACGGGCCTGTCCACCATCGACAAGACCTACTACGAGGCCGCCAAGGTGGACGGCGCGAACTTCTGGCAGCGGCTGTGGAACGTTACCCTGCCGATGATGCGCGGCGCGATCATGATCAACCTGGTCTTCGGCATCACCTACGGCCTGAAGGTGTTCGACATCGTGTACGTGCTGACCAACGGCGGCCCGGGCCACGCCACCGAGGTCATGACGACCTATTCTTTCCAGCTGTATGGCGCGGGACAGTATGGCATGGCTACGGCGTTTAACTCCATACTGCTGCTGATCACCGCCGTCATCGGCATCGTTATCGTCCGGGTGATGAGCAGGAAGGGGGAGATGTGACCATGAAGACGCCCAAAGCGAATCGCAAGCCCCTGACGCTGCAAACGGTGCTCAAGCAGCTGCTGTGCATCTTCCTGTCGCTGATCGTGCTCGCGCCGATGTACCTGGTGATCGTCAACTCCTTCAAGACGAAGAACGAGTCCGCGCGCATGAACCTGAGCCTGCCCAAGCAGTGGCTGTTCGAGAACTACGCCACCGTGTTCAAGGAGGCCAAGCTGCTGAGCGGCTTCATGAACAGCATGATCTACGCCCTGGTGGCCACCACGGTGGGCGTGCTGCTGTGCTCCATGGCCGCCTATGTGCTCAGCCGCAAGCGCACGAAGCTCAACAACTTCATCTACTACTTCTTCATCTGCGGCCTGTTCTTCCCGGTGAACTACGTCACCCTGGTGCGCGTGTTCCAGTGGATGAACCTGACCAACACCCGGCTGGGCATTGTGCTGGTGTTCACCAGCGGCATGATCCCCTTCTGTGTGTTCACGATCTACAGCTTCGTGGAGACCATTCCCAAGGAGCTGGACGAGGCGGCGGTCATCGACGGCGCGCGGCCCGCGGGACTGTTCTTCCGGGTCGTGCTGCCGCTGCTGAAGCCCACGGTCATGACCTGCTTCATATTGCAGTTCATGGGCGTCTGGAACGACTTCCTCACGCCGCTGTACCTGTCCAGCAAGACCAAGCTGCACCCGATGACCATGTCCGTGTACCAGTTCTTCGGCAGGGAGAGCAGCTACTGGAACCTGGTGTTCGCAGACATCGTGCTGACCATCATTCCGGTGCTGGTGGTGTACGCCATCGGCCAGCGCTACATCATCGGCGGCGTGACCGCCGGCGCAGTGAAGGGATAAACGACAAGCGACGCGGCGCGGACCGTGGGGCGATGGGCCCCGGCGTCCGCGCCGCGTTTCATAATGAGCCATGGGGAGGAATGGACGGTGAGCCTTTTCAGGAAGAAGAATCGTGACGCGATCGAATACGATCCGGCTACCCAGCAGCCCGCCGTGCGCAAGAGCATCTGCACGGGGGAGATGACCGCCGGATTCATTGACCGCGAGACCGGCAGGTTCAGGGACATCATGCGCCTCGACGGCCAGAAGGGCCTGGAGGCGTTCTGCAAAAGCGTCGGGGTGAGCGCGGAGGAGATCAAGACGATCTACTGAGGGGAATCCCGCAGGATGCGCCCCGGCGACATGCCCCGTATTCGCGTGAGAGACAGGACGAACAGGACAGAGAAGATCCTTCGCTGCGCCCAGGATGACGGCATCGTAGTGTCATCCTGAGCGGAGGAAAGTGGTATAATAAACTTGGACAAAGCTGAAATGACAAAAGGAGAGAAGAGCAATGCCCAAGGGAGAGCGAAAGGAATAC
>CADCHI010000063.1 GCA_902801165.1 uncultured Eubacteriales bacterium
CCGCAGGCTTAGTGGGCTAAGTCAAGGGAAATCAACGCTGAAATGCAGTTCAGGACGCCGAAAATGCATTTCGCCGAATTTAGAAACAGACTCTAATCAGGCCAAACTCTTCGGCGCTCGCCCACGCTGCGGTCGAGCTGCCTCGATTCGAAAGTGCCGGGGGAACCCGCCGCTCGTCAGAGGGGAACAGCGATAGAGGAATTCCCAAAAGCCTTCCCCCTTGGGGAAGGTGGATTTCGGCAATATTGCTTGCAATTTTGCCGAAAGACGGATGAGGTCGTATAGCGCAATTCCTTTTCTTCACTTGCATCGTCAGTTCTATTCGCTGCGTCCCATGTTGAGACGATATTTTTGCGGCGGGTTCCCGGCTGATTGTCGCCGTGCTGCGCAACTCGCTGTACGCACCGGCGCTACTCCGCAAAGCGGAAGCGCCGGCAGCGCCGGGCTGGAATCCACAGGATTCGCCCGGGCTGGTCACGCCTGCGCGAAAGCGCATTGGCCCGGCGACAATCATACGGAAAACATGCCGCCAAGAAAATCCGTCCTTCGGTTCTCCTTTTCTTCTTTGCGAGAATTCGACCTCATCCGACCTCGCTTTGCTCGGCCACCTTCCCCAAAGGGGAAGGCTTTTGGAGGGGTCTTCCTGTCAACGATCCCTTTTCACCAGCTTCTCAATCCATCCCCGTCCCCGCTTCGCGCTGGGCTTCTCCACCAGGTAGGTGATCAGGGCGGAGAGCGCCAGCGCGGCGGCGAAGCACAGCAGCGTGTATTGCAGCTGCCAGGGCATTTCCCCGGCCTGGTTGGGGTTGGACTCGGCCAGGTAGGGGGGGATGCGCCACGCCTTCAGCCGCACCGCGAGCCACTGGTGCCAGATGTAGAAGTTGAAGCTCAGCCCGGACAGGAAGCGCACCACCTGGTTGGAGCACAGCCTGCGCACCGGGGAGAAGCTGAGGCTTCCGCCCAGCAGGAAGGCCGCGCCGCAGGCGGAGAACAGCCAGCGGTGGTCCAGCTGCCCGTGGCGCAGCGGCTCGTAGCCGGAGATGAAGGACTGAGCCCGCACGATGCGGAAGATCCCCCAGGCGCCGGCGACGCAGGCCAGCGTGCCCAGCGTGGCGATCAGCGCCCGGTGCTTCTCCTGGCGGGCCAGCAGGACGTACAGGTGGGCCGCCAGCATGCCGTTGGCGTAGACGTCCAGCATGTTGGGCAGGCGGTTGATGAACAGCGTGGTGTCCGGCATCGGGGCGGTCCACAGGCTGCGGAAGCACAGCGCCGCGCCGGTCATGGCCAGGTAGCAGGCCACGGGCTGGCGCTTGAATACCGGCGCCAGCGCGGGCAGCAGCAGGTAGAACTGCACCTCCACCGCCAGCGTCCACAGCACCACGTTCAGCTTGGACTGGGTGTAGGAGAACTCGAACAGGTTGTGGGTGAAGGTCAGGTGGGCCGCCAGGTCCTTCATCAGGCGGCCGACGGCCAGGTCCGGCTGGGCCAGGGCGAAGGCCAGCATCACCGCCAGGCACAGCCAGTAGCTGGGCAGGATCCGCAGGGCCCGGCGCAGGTAGAAGTCCCGGGGTGCGGGCGCCCTGTCGTTGGCGTAGGGCAGGTAGCACAGAAAGCCGCTGAGCAGCAGCATCAGGTCCACGAACATGTAGCCCGCCCGCACCGGGGAGGTCATGTTCAGCGTCAGGCCGCCGACGCGCAGTACCGGGCTCAGCCAGGACTGCTGCCAGATGTGGAACCAGGCGATCATGAACACGCAGAATACCCGCAGTAGGTCGGCCGCCGCGGCGTAACCCGCCGGGGCAGGGGCGACGGCGGAGAGATTTGGCTTTTTCATATTGCACCTATGGGCGGCCCCGGGCCGCAAAGCTGGATTTCCTCCCCATTATAGCAGATGGACGCGGGAATAACAAACCCCAGGGGGAAAAAGCGGGGCCCAAAGGGGTGGAAACGGCGCCACTCGTGGCAAAATCATGATATTTCACACAACCTGTCTTGACAGGTTCCGGGAAATCTCTTATACTTATAAGGCTGTTAATTTGGCATTATTCACCGTGGCGTATCCGATCGGCCCGCTCGGGGGCGAGGGGACCGCGCGGCGAATGCGACATAAAAATTGAAGGAGTGTACCATCATGTCTGTTCGTACCTATCAGCCCAAGAAGCGTCAGAGGAGCAAGGTCCATGGTTTCCGCGCCCGCATGAAGACCCGCGCTGGCCGCAACGTTCTGAAGGCCCGTCGTGCCCGCGGCCGCAAGGTCCTGTCCGCATAATCGAAGGCCATGGAGGGGAAGCGCGAAGGTGCGCGGCGGTCCGAGGCTTTCGGCCGTCGGTACAGGCTGGGCGGCAATCGGAATTACCGCTATGTGTATCGCAGAGGCAAGTCCTACCCCTCTCGTAACCTGGTGTTGATCCACCTGAAGGGCCGGGACCTGAAGGTCGGGTTCTCGGTGTCCGGCAAGGTGGGCAACGCCGTAACGCGAAACCGAATCCGTCGCTGCCTGCGGGAGGATGTTCGCAGGCTGCGCGCGGAGATGAAGTGCGGCAAGTATGTCTTCATCGCCAGGACGTCGATCGTCGACGTGCCGCACGAGGCTGTCACGAGGGAGCTGCGCAAGCTGCTCCAGCGGGCGAAGCTGTTGAAAGAGGATATGTAATGCGATATCTGCGCACAGTGCCAAAGCGCGTGCTGCTTTGGATGATACGTTTTTACCGCGTGAGCATATCGCCCCTGCACCCTGCCTGCTGCCGGTTTACGCCGACGTGCTCGCAGTACGCGCTGGAGGCCGTTGAGAAATACGGCGCTCTGAAAGGGGGATATCTGGCGCTGCGCCGGATATTGCGCTGTCATCCGTTCCACAAGGGCGGATATGACCCGGTTCCGTGAATGGCGATGCTCCGCGGCCAGTTTGATGTGCGGCGGGGCATTTTGTGTAAGTCTGAATGGGCCGTGGGGGCGGCTGAACTGCCGGACCGCGAAGCGGTTTCGGCAAAGGGGAGCAATCATCAACGACATTGGAGGCTCTGTAGATGACAAGCTTGTTTATCAATCTGCTGACGTGGATCAATAAGATCGTGGGGAACTACGGCTGGTCGATCGTCGTGTTCACCCTGGTGATCCGCCTGGTCCTGCTGCCCCTGGACATCAAGAGCAAGAAGAGCATGCGTGCGATCAGCAAGATTCAGCCCAAGCTGCAGGCGCTTCAGAAGAAGTATGCCAACGACAAGGACAAGCTGAATCAGAAGACCATGGAGCTGTACCGCAAGGAGCACGTCAGTCCCACCTCGGGCTGCCTGCCCATGCTGATCTCCCTGCCGATCCTGTGGATCATGTTCTCGGCCATGCGCACGCTGGGCAACGAGTACACCATTCAGATGATCCTGGACATGAAGAACACCGGCGAGCTGCCCACCCTGCAGAACTGGCTGTGGATCAAGAACGTGTTCCAGCCGGATTCCTTCGCCGCCACCATCCTGCCCGCGGTCAACAGCACCCTTTCCATCATCCGTCCCTCCAACGCCTCCGCTGTTCTGACGGCTGAGAACATCGCCACAGCGGTGGAGTACCTCAAGTCCACCGAGTATTCCGCCCTGGCGGCACAGGTGATGCCGGCCAGCGCCTTCTCGGTGGTGACGCTGAACCTGCTGTTCGTCCGCCCGACGATGATGCTGCCCAATTCCCTGGCCAACCTGTTCCAGTACGGCAACGGCCTGTTCATCCTGCCGCTGCTGGCCGGCGCCAGCCAGTTCCTGATGACCAAGATCATGAACGGCAAGCAGACCCCCGAGCAGAAGGAGCAGGCCCAGCAGAGCGCCGCGGAACAGTCCAACCCCATGAACAGTCCCGTGATGAAGTGGTTCTTCCCCATCTTCTCCGTGTGGATTTGCGCAACGTCCAACGCCGCGTTCTCCATCTACTGGATGGCGGCAAACGTAATTCAGATCGTACAGCAGCTGGCCGTGAACTACTGGTTCGACCGTCAGGACGCCAAGGAGGCGGCGGCTGCGCAGGACACCGACGATCGCTAACGCTCGACAATTCAGGTAAGGAGGCAGTGTGCCTTGAGATCCATTGAAGCCAGTGGCAAGACGGTGAAGGACGCCATCAGGAACGGCCTGGCCGAGCTCGGCTGTGATTCCGATGACGTCGATATCCAAGTAGTAGAAATGGGCAGCCCCGGGCTGTTCGGCATGTTCGGCAAGCCCGCGAAGGTGCGCCTGACCGTAAAGGCGGAGGACCCGTCCCTGACCATCGAGATGCCGGTGCTTTCGCTGGACGCGGGCAGCTCCCGCAAGCAGAAGCCCGAGAAGCGCAAGGCTGAAAAGCCCAAGGCGGAGAAGCCCGCCAAGGCCGAAAAGCCCGCCAGGGCCGAAAAGGCTCCCGAGCCGGTCGAGGCCGAGGCGCAGACTCCGGCGGACGCCGAGTCCGAGGACGCGCCCAAGCCCGAGAAGAAGTCCCGCAACCGCAGGCGCCGCAGGGGCGGCGCGAACCGCGGTGAAGGCGCCGAGACCCGCGAGGCGGCCGAGGCGGCGGTGGAGGAGTCCATCGGCGAGCCCGCTCCCGCGCTGGAGCAGGAGCCCTTCGTGCCCACGCCCGTGGAGGAGCAGTCCGACGAGGCCAAGCGCGCCAAGGATTTCCTGGCCGGCCTGACCGAGCGTATGGGCGTGCCCGTGGAGATCGCCCTGCAGGAGGGTGAGGAGCAGCTGCGCATGCAGATGACCGGCGAGAACATGAGCCTGCTGATCGGCCGCCGGGGCGAGACCCTGGATGCTTTGCAGTATCTGACCAGCCTGAACATCAACCGCGGCCGCGAGGAATACCTCCGCGTGTCCATCGACACCGAGAACTACCGCGCCAAGCGCGAAGAGGCCCTGCGCAAGCTGGCCGTGCGCATGGCGGGCCGCGCCAAGAAGAGCGGCCGCCGCGTGGCGCTGGAGCCCATGAACCCCTACGAGCGCAGGATTCTCCATTCCGCGCTGCAGAACGACCCGGAGGTCACCACCCACTCGGAGGGCGAGGAGCCCTATCGCCGGGTGATCATCACCCTGAAGTGACGGCCTCACCCCAAACCCCGCTACGCAATGCCGGAGCGGGGTTTGGTCGTTTCAGGAGGATTCGCAGCCGCCGGGTCCCGCGCAATTGGGGGTTGACGCCGGCTGGAATGAGGGGTACACTGTTTTCAGTGCCCGCGCCCGTCGACCGGGGAAGAGTCGGGGCACGCGGCGCGACTGCCGCGGGGAGAGGTGTATGAGATGAAAAATTGGATCGCGCTTTTGTTGGCCAGCCTGCTGGCGTTCGGCGGCAGCTGTCTGGCTGCCGAGTGGGGCGAGGGCCTGAGCGCCGCGCGGCCCTATTCCGGCGTAGGCGAGGTCAACCTGGAGCTGACCATGGGTTACATGGTGCTCACGCCCCGGGTCAAGCTGCCCGCGTCGTGCTACTGCGACCGGCTGGGCATCTACCTGCCCCGGGAGGATGTGCGGCTGGAATCCGGCGCGCTGACCCTGTACGGCGACGGCAGTCCCCTGTTCACCGCGGACTTTTCCGACGGGGCCGCGGTCTCCCTCCGGTCGATGACCGAGCAGGAGCTGGAGGAGTTCATTTGGGGAAGCGGCTGCTGCATCGAGGTCAGCCTGCCCTTCTCCCTCACCTTTGACGCGGACTATTGCGTGCACATGGACGCGGGCTGCTTCTCCGCCGCCGATGGCAGGGTGCGGAGCCTGGCCATGGATATCGACGAGGCCTGGCAGCCGCTGCTGACCGGCGGCTATGGCGTCAGCGGCCTGCGCTACCACGCCGCCCCCGAGTCCGGGGAGGAAGGCGCGGAGGTCCCGGTGACGGAGAACCCCGGGCTGGACGGCACCGTGGACTTTGAACTGCTCGTGGGCGGCGCGGCGACCACCGCCGTGGTCTACAGCGATAATGCCTCTGTGGAGTTCGGCGAGCCCGAGTACACCGAGAACGCCAGCATCCACGGCGTGGTGATCGGTGAGAAGCTCAAGTGGTCCGTGGTGTTCCTGAACGACAACGGCGAGGTGCTGGACGTCGTGAGCATGGGCGGGGAGGAATGACGCGCACCGAGAATTGCCGTTGGCAAGACATGATGAATATGCGGGAGCCACATCTTCGGATGCGGCTCCCTTGTCTTTCCTGGGGGCTTGACAAAAACGGGGTGGGGGTATATAATAGGCGCGGAAATACCCGATAGGGGTATGCGAGGACCGCTTGGAATGAGGTGAAGACATGAGCCACGAGGAAATGTGCTGCGAGGAGCAGGCCCCGGCGTTTCGCACCAAGCACACGCCCCGGGACGAGGCGCAGCTGAAGCAGCTGAAAAACCGGCTGAACCGCATGGTGGGCCAGCTGAACGGCATCGGCCGCATGCTGGATGAGAACCGGTATTGCGGGGATATACTGATACAGATCGGCGCGGTGGAAAAGGCGCTGCAGAACTTCGGCTACATCGTGCTGCAGGACCACATGGAGTCCTGCGTGGTGGAGGAGGTCAGCAAGGGCAATTCCGCCATCATGGCGGAGACCATCGAGCTGATGAAGAAGCTCAAGTAGCGCGGGCCCGGAACGGAGAACCGGCGGAAGGACAGGGCGGCGAGGGGCCGCCCGACAGGAGAAGATGGACGTATGACGTTTGACGTAAAGGGCATGACGTGCGCGGCGTGCAGCGCGCACGTGGAAAAGAGCGTGAAGAAGCTGGAGGGCGTGGACAGCGTGGCGGTGAGCCTGCTGACCAACTCCATGGAGGTGGCCTTCGATCCCGCCGTCGTCAGCACGGAGCAGATCTGCAAGGCGGTGGCCTCCGGCGGCTACAGCGCCACTCCCAGGGGGGCGGAGGCGGCCCAGGCAGCCGCGAGCGCGCCTTCCCAGGACGACGAGGTCCGGGCCATGGGCAGGCGGCTCATCGCCTCCGCCGTGCTGCTGGTGGTGCTGATGTACGTGGCGATGGGCCACATGCTGCACCTGCCGATGCCGATGGCGCTGCACCGGCCCATGTTCAACGGCCTGATCCAGCTGTTGATCGTGATTCCGGCGATCATCATCAACCGGAACTACTTCATCAACGGCTTCAAGGCCCTGTTTCACCTGGCCCCGAACATGAACAGCCTGATCTGCGTCGGCGCGACGGCGGGCCTGCTGTACAGCCTGGCGGTGCTGCTGGGCGCGGCGCTGAAGCTGGACGCCGGCGAATCGGTGGGCATGGTGGACTACTATTTCGACGCCTCGGTGATGATCCCCACGCTGATCTCGGTGGGCAAGTACCTGGAGGCGCGGGCCAAGGGCCGCACCAGCGAGGCGATCTCCCGGCTGATGGATCTGGCGCCCCGCAGGGCGAACGTGATCCGGGACGGCATGGAGGTGGAGATCGACGCGGCGCAGCTGGCTGTGGGCGACGTGGTGGTCGTGCGCGAGGGACAGACCGTGCCCACGGACGGCGTGATCCTGGAGGGCCACGGCAGCCTGGACCAGTCCATGCTGACCGGCGAGAGCGTGCCGGTGGAGCTGGGCGAGGGGGACGAGGTGGTCGGCGCGACCATCAATCGCGGTGGCAGCTTCCGGTTCCGGGCTACCAAGGTGGGCGAGGACACCGCCCTGCAGAAGATCGTGAAGCTGGTGGAGGCGGCGGCGAACTCGAAGGCCCCGATCTCCCGGCTGGCCGACCGGGTCAGCGGCGTGTTTGTGCCGGTGGTGATGGGCATCGCCCTGGTGACCTTCGTCATCTGGTTGCTGATCGGCGCGGGCATTCCCGCGGCGCTGAAGCACGCCATCGCGGTGCTGGTGATCTCCTGCCCCTGTGCGCTGGGCCTGGCTACGCCCACGGCCATCATGGTGGGCACCGGCAAGGGCGCGGAGCTGGGCATCATGATCCGCACCGCGGCGGCCCTGGAGATGGCCCACAGCATCGACTGCGTGGCCTTCGACAAGACGGGCACCCTCACCGAGGGACAGATGCGGGTCATCGGCATCAACGTCGCGAACGGGCAGGCCGAGCAGGCGCTGCGCCTGACCGCGGCGGTGGAGAAGCTGAGCACCCATCCCATCGCGGCGGCCATTGTCGCCGCGGCGGAGGAGAAGCGCGATGTCCTGCCCGAGGTCACGAACTACGAGACGCTGGCCGGGCGCGGCGTGCGGGCCTCCGTGGAGGGGCGGCGCGTGAGCGTGGGCAAGGCGGACTGGATGGCCCAGTCCGGCGTAGACACCACTCCGATGGCAGCCTGGGCGGAGGAGATGGCCGGGCGCGGCGCGACGGTGATGTTTGCCGCGGCGGACGGCGTGCTGCTGGGCGGCTTCGCCTTGGCGGACACGATGCGCGCCACCAGCGCCGAGGCGATTCGGAGCCTGAACGCGCTGGGCGTGCGCAGCGTGATGCTGACGGGCGACAATGCCCGGGCGGCCCAGACCATCGGCGGGCAGCTGGGCGTCAGCGAGGTGCGGGCGCAGCTGCTGCCGGAGGACAAGCAGAAGGTGATCGCCGAGCTGCAGGGCCAGGGCAAGAAAGTGATGATGGTGGGCGACGGCATCAACGACGCCCCGGCGCTGGTGCAGGCCGACCTGGGCACCGCCGTGGGCCAGGGCACTGACGTGGCCATCGAGTCGGCGGACGTGGTGCTGATGCGGGACGACCCGCGCCTGGCGGCGGGCGTGATCCAGCTGGGCCGCGCGGTGATCCGCAACATCAAGGAGAATCTGTTCTGGGCGTTCTTCTACAACCTTATCGGCATCCCCATCGCCGCCGGCGCGCTCAGCAGCCTGGGGGTGGAGCTGAACCCGATGATCGCCGCCGCGGCCATGAGCATGAGCAGCGTGTGCGTGGTCAGCAACGCGCTGCGGCTGAGGCGCTTCAAGCTGAAGCTGGACGGCGCGACCCGGGAGGCCGGGGAGAAGCCGGCGGAGACGGTGCCGGTCCAGGTGGTGAGCACGCCCATTGCAACCGGAAACACCGCGGCAGGGGCCGCTGTGGATAGAAGCCAAGCAAATCATGAGGAGGACAATGCCATGAAGAAGACCGTGAAGATCGAGGGCATGATGTGCCAGATGTGCGTCAAGCACGTGAAGTCCGCGCTGTCCGCGCTGGACCCGAATGTGGAGGTATCCCTGGAGAAGAAGTGCGCCGAGATCGACGCCGCTGTCGCTGACGACGCCATCGTCGCCGCCGTGAAGGAAGCCGGCTACGAAGTCGTCGCGTAAGCGCAGTGCGCTTAATCCCTAAGCGCGGGGCGCTTAACCCCATTAGCTGCCGCCTTTCTGTAGGCGAAATCCCACGCCACTGATTCAAGCGTGGGATTTCTGCGTTTTGTATCTGATTGGATACAATATAAGGTTCTTCACAGAAAGATGTGGGATTACGTTAAACTCCCTCAATCACGCTGCGCGTGCCAGCTCCCTCGGAGAGGGAGCCTTTTGGCGACGAAAGCAAGCAACTTGGCCTCCCTCTTTGAGGGAGGTGGCTCGGCGCAGCCGAGACGGAGGGAGTCGCTAACCCACAACTTTCCGTGAAAACCCCAATATAAGCAAATGCTTGCAGGACTTTTTCCAACACAGACGGGCCGCCCATGATCTACGGGCGGCCCGGATGGTCAGAGAGTGTGGTAACAATTGGGGGTCGAGCACCCTGCGCTCGCGCGGCAGCAAATGGGGTCGAGCGCCCTGCGCTCGATTACTTTTCGGCGAAGCCGAAGTACGCCTTCGCGTTGCCGTAGCTGATGGCGCGGACGATCTCGGACAGGGTGTCCATATCCTCGGGGAACATGCCCTCCTCGACCCACTCGCCGATGACGCGGCAGAGGATGCGGCGGAAGTACTCATGGCGGGGATAGGACAGGAAGGAGCGGCTGTCGGTCAGCATGCCGACGAAGCCGGCGAGATAGCCGCGGGCGGCCAGGGACTTGAGCTGGTCCACCATGCCGTCGAAGTGATCGTCGAACCACCAAGCGGAGCCGTGCTGCACATAGCCCACGGCGGCGCTGTTCTGGAAGCAGCCGAGGATGGAGTCGATGGCGGCGTTGTCGTTGGTGTTCAGGCTGTACAGGATGGTGCGCGGCAGGGCGCCATTGGCCTCCAGGTGGCCCAGGAACGCGGCGGTCTGGGCGGACGGCGCGTAGTTGTCCACGCAGTCGAAGCCGGTGTCGGGGCCCATCTTGGCGAACATGGTGGGGTTGTTGTCGCGGCGGCAGCCGTAGTGCAGCTGCATCGCCCAGCCCAGGCGCTTGTACTCGCCGGCCACGAAGGTCATGAAGGCGAACTTGAACACGCTCTCCTGCTCGGGGGTGGGGAGGGTTCCGGCCAAACGGGCCTTGAACACGGCCTCGACCTCGTCGTCGGTGGCGGGAGCATACATCACATAGTTCAGCGCGTGGTCGCTCAGGCGGCAGTTGTGGTCGTGGAAGAACGCCATGCGGACCTTGAGGGCTTCCTTCAGGGCGGCAAAGCTGTCGATCTTCACGCCGGAGACGGCCTCGAGCTGGGCGAGGTAGTCCAGATACGTGGTCTTCTCCAGGTTCATGGCCTTGTCGGGACGCCAGGCCGGCAGCACCGCGGTCTTGAAGGTGGGATCGGCGGCCAGCTTCTCATGCCACTCCAGGGAGTCGATGGGGTCGTCGGTGGTGCAGATGGTCTCGACATTGGACATGTCGATGAGGCCGCGCACGCTGTAGCCCGCGCTGTGCAGCTTCTCGTTGGCCAGGTTCCAGACCTCCTCGGCGGTGTCCTTGTTCAGAATGCCCTCGTAGCCGAAGAAGCGCCGCAGCTCCAGGTGGCTCCAGTGGTACAGCGGGTTGCCGATGGCCTTGCCCAGCACCTCGGCCCACTTCATGAACTTGTCGTGGTCAGAGGTCTCGTTGCCGGTGATGTACTTCTCTTCGATGCCCGCGGAGCGCATAAGCCTCCACTTGTAGTGGTCGCCGCCCAGCCACACCTGGGTGATGCTGTCGTACTTGCGGTCCTCGTAGATCTCGCGGGGATTGATGTGGCAGTGGTAGTCGATGATCGGGCAGCTCTCCGCGACGTCGTGATACAGCTTCTTCGCGGTCTCGGTGTTCAGCAGGAAGTCTTTGTCTAAGAACATGGGGATCATGCCTCCTATTCAGCTTGGAGTGTGGAATGTGGAGTGTGGAGTTGTGGTAAAAAATCCTTACGGATTTTTGATTTGAACTGTGAATGCAACGTGTTCCGACTGAATGCGGCAGCCACTATTCACTCCACACTCCACATTCCACACTCCACACTTTTGTTATACGATCAGCGCAGTGTATTACCGCTTCACGCGGGCGCCTGCGCCGCCCATGATGGCCTCGACCTCGCCGACGGTGGCCATGGAGGTGTCGCCGGGGGTGGTCATGGCGAGGGCGCCGTGGGCCGCGCCGTAGTTGACGGCCTTCTCGGGGTCGCCGGTGGTGATCAGGCCGTAGATCAGGCCGGAGGCGAAGCTGTCGCCGCCGCCGACGCGGTCCATGATCTCCAGGCCGTCATAGGCCTTGGACATGTGCACCTGGCCGTCGGCCCAGCAGATGGCCTTCCAGTCGTTGACGGTGGCGGTCTTGACGGTGCGCAGGGTGGTGGCGATGGCCTTGAAGTTGGGGTACTGCTTGGCGGCCTCGGCGATCATCTTGTAGTAGCCGTCCAGGTTCAGGGACTTCAGGTTCTCGTCGTTGCCCTCGACCTTCAGGCCCAGGCAGGCGGTGAAGTCCTCTTCGTTGCCGATCATGACGTCGACGTACTTCGCGACTTCCTTATTGACCTCGCGGGCCTTCTCCAGGCCGCCGATGGCGGACCACATGGAGGGGCGATAGTTCAGGTCGTAGGAGATGATGGTGCCGTACTTCTTGGCGGTTTTGCAGGCCTCGATGACGGTCTCGCAGCTCTGCTCGGACAGGGCCGCGTAGATGCCGCCGGTGTGCAGCCAGCGCACGCCCAGCTCGCCGAACACGTGCTCAAAGTTGAAGTCCTCGGGGCGGGCCTGGCTGATGGCGGTGTTGGCGCGGTCGGAGCAGCCCACGGCGCCGCGGATGCCGAAGCCGCGCTCGGTGAAGTTCAGGCCGTTGCGGCAGATGCGGCCGATGCCGTCCGTCTTCTTCCAGTAGATCAGGTCGGTGTCCACGCCGCCCTGCTCGATGAAGTCCTTGAGCAGTCGGCCCACTTCGTTGTCAGCAAAGGCCGTCAGCACGCCGGTCTTCAGGCCGAAGCACTTGTGCAGGCCGCGCACCACGTTGTATTCGCCGCCGCCCTCCCAGGCGCGGAAGGAGCGGGCCGTGCGGATGCGGCCCTCGCCGGGATCCAGGCGCAGCATGATCTCGCCCAGGGATATCGCGTCGTATTTGTAGGTGCCTTCGGGTTTGAGGTTCAGGTTAAGCATATTGATCTTCCTCTCTTTGTATCGTGTTGTTTTACGAGTGTGGAGTTTGGAGCGTGGAGTGTGGAGTTGAAATGGCTCCTGTAGCAGGCGGCAGCCACTATTAACTCCACACTCCAAACTCCACACTCCAAACTCTAATTGTTCCAACTTATTATTTCAGATACTTCATAAGCGTCTCCCGCACGGCGCCCTTGCCGGCGATGAGCTCCTTGAAGTAGCCGGTGACCTTCTCATCCAGCCCGGCGTCCTTGAGGTCCACGCCAAACAGGTTGGGGTTGGACAGGATCGGGGCGAGCTTGTCGCCCACGGAATCGGGATCGCCTAGGACGATGCCGGCAAGGTCGGCCTGGAGGGCGGCCAGCATCGGGTCGGGGCTGACGGGCATCTCCTTGCCCTCGTCGTCCACGCCCAGCAGGTAGCGCAGCCAGCCGGCCAGCGCCAGCGGGATGGCGATGAGGGAAGCGGCGTCCTTTTCCGGGTCGGCCATGTAGCTCTTGATGGTCTCGCCGAAGCGGATCGGGATCTTCTGGCTGGTGTCGCAGGCGATGCGCTGGGGGGTGTCCGGCATGAAGGGGTTGGGCAGGCGCTGCCCGACCACCTCGTCGATGAAGGCCTTGGGGGACAGGATGCCCGGGTCGGTGACCACCGGCAGGCCCTCGACGTAGCCGATGCGGTTGACCAGCTTCACGAGCTCGGCGTCCTTCATCTCGTCGCAGATCTTCTCATAGCCCAGCAGGCAGCCGTACACCGCCAGCGCGGTGTGCAGCGGGTTCAGGCAGGTGGTGACCTTCATGCGCTCGGTCATGTTCACGGTGTCGCGGTCGGTCATGTACACGCCGGCCTTCTCCAGCGCGGGCCGTCCGTTGGGGAACCGGTCCTCGATGACCAGATACTGGGGAACCTCCGCGTTCACGAAGGGGGCGATGTAGGTGTGGCGCGCGGTGATGATGGGGGCCATGTCCTCGATGCCCAGGGCGGTGAGCTGCTGCTCCACCACCTCGGCGGGGCGGGGCGTGATCTTGTCGATCATGCTCCAGGGGAAGGAGACCTTCTCCTCGTCCAGCAGCCAGTTCACATAGCCCTCGGAGACGAAACCCTTCTTCTGCCATTCGATGGCCATTTCGGTGACGCCCGCGCGCAGCTTTTCGCCGTTGTGGGAGCAGTTGTCCATGGACACCACGGCGATCGGCGTCGCGCCGGCGTTGTAGCGCTCCAGCAGCAGGGAGGCCACCACGCCCATGGCGTGCTTCGGGGCAGCGGGGCCGGCCTCGATGTCGGCGGCGGCCAGGGGGATCAGCTCGCCCTTCATGTCCCGCAGGGCGTAGCCCTTTTCGGTGATGGTGAAGGAGAGCATCTGCAGGCTGGGCTTGCGGAAGATGGCCTTCAGCTCCTCCCAGCCCTCCGGGTCGGCGACGACCACGCCCTTGGCGATGGAGGCGTTGACGGCCTTGTCGATGCCGCCGTCCGGCCGCAGGCTGACCGCCAGGGTCATGCTGTCGTGGGGCACGTAGATGCGGTCCACGACCTCGCGGTCGAAGGTCTCCACGGCGATGATGCCCGCCTTGGCTTCGCCCGCGTCCAGCAGCCGCTGCTGCAGGCCTGCCACGAAGATGCGGAAGATGTTGCCCGCGCCGAAGTGCACCCACACCGGGTTCTCGGCGGTCTCGGCGCACATGGCCTTCCAGTCGTGCTTCGGCAGTTTGACGCCGGCCGCTTCCCATGCGGCACGGTCCTGCAGGCCGCTATAATTCAGTATCATGGTAGATCAACCTCCAGATGATTGGTTTTAATGAGGAATGAGGAATTAGGAATTAGAGTCTGTTTCTAAATTCGGCGAAATGCATTTTCGGCGTCCTGAGCTGCATTTCAGCGTTGATTTCCCTTGACTTAGCCCCACTAAGCCTGCGGGCAATCCGCTCGAAACTGTACATGCCTCATTTTAGAAACACACTCTAGGAATGGCGGTGCAAATCCCTCCGGGATTTGAATGAATTGAAATCCGTAAGGATATCCGCCGTAATCCCTAATTCCTCACTCCTAATTCCTAATTCTTCTCAATGGCTTCCCACAGTCCGTTCAGGTACGCGGCGCCCAGCGCGCGGTCGTAGAGGCCGTAGCCGGGGCGGCCCTGCTCGTCCCAGATCATGCGGCCGTGGTCGGGGCGCACGTAGGTGTCGGGGCAGGTGTCGTGGATGGCCTTCATGATGGCGTACATGTCGAGGTCGCCGGTGGAGGAAAGGTGCGCGGCCTCGCGGAAGTGGTGGTGGCCCAGGTACTTGACGTTGCGGACGTGCATCGCGCCGATGCGGTCCATTTCGCCGAAGTGGCGGATGGCGGCGGGCACGTCGTTGTCGGGGTTGGAGCCCAGCGAGCCGGTGCACAGGCACACGGTGTTGGCGGGGCTGTCGTGGAGCTTCACGATCTTGTCGTAGTCCTCGATGCTGTGGGCGATGCGCGGCAGGCCGAAGATGGGCCAGGCAGGATCGTCCGGGTGGCAGGCCATGCGGACGCCCACCTCCTCGCACACCGGGATCACGGCGTCGAGGAAGTACTTGTAGTGCACCCGCAGGTCGTCGGGGGTCATGCCCTCGTACTGCTTGAGGGTGGTCTCAAGAAGAGCCAGGCGCTCCGGCTCCCAGCCGGGCAGGGAGAAGCCCTTGCTGTCCTCGGCGGTCTTGCGCACGATCTCCAGCGGGCCCATGGCGCCCAGGTCCTTCTCGTCGAAGTACAGGGAGTTCGAGCCGTCCTCCGGGATGACCCGCGCCAGGTCCGTGCGCAGCCAGTCGAACACCGGCATGAAGTTGTAGATGATGACCTTCACGCCGTTACGGGCGAGCATCCTGATGGTGGAGATGTAGTTCTCGATGTACTCGTCCCGGGTCTTGAGGCCCATCTTGATGTCCTCGTGGACGTTGACGGATTCGATGACCTCCAGCTCCAGGCCGGCGTCGTGCACCTCGCTGACCAGGGCCTTGAACTCATCCTCCGGCCAGTCCACGCCCGCGGGCTTGTCCAGCAGGCCCATCAGGCCCGTCATGCCGGGGATCTGCTTGACGTACCTCAGCGGGATCGGGTCGGCCTTGCTGCCGTACCACCTGAATGTCATTTTCATGGGGAATCACTCCTTCGATGGAAAATAGGGGGAGAAAAGGGGAACGGAAAAGGCGTTTCCGCTCCCCTTGGGGTGGATCAGACGGCGTAGCCGAACAGGCTCGGCAGCCACAGGCTGATCTGGGGGATGAAGGTCAACAGCAGCAGGGTGATCAGCATGCAGATGTAGAAGGGCAGCGTCGCCTTGACGACCTTCTCCATGGGCCGCTTGGCGACGGCGGAGCCGATGAACAGCACCGCGCCGACGGGCGGGGTGAGCAGGCCGATGCCGCAGTTCAGGATCACCATGACGCCGAACTGGATGGGACTGATGCCGATGGAGGTGGCCACGGGCAGCAGTATGGGCGTGGCGATCAGGATGATGGGCGCCATGTCCATGATCATGCCCAACACCAGCAGGATCAGGTTCAGCAGAATTGCGATGACGATGGGACTGCTGGACACGCCGGTGATCAATGCCGCGGCCTTGGCGGGCACGTGCAGGTTAGTCAGGCAATAGCCGAAGGCGCCGGACAGCGAGATCAGGATCAGCACGATGGCCAGGGTGTCGATGCAGTTCTCCAGGGCCTTCCAGACGCCTCTCCAGTTCAGGCCTTTGTAGATGAACACGGAAACAAACAGAGAGTACAGTACCGCGATGGCGGCGGACTCGGTGGCGGTGAACACGCCGCCGACCACGCCGACGATGACGATCAGTATGGCGGCCAGCGCCCAGATGGAGGTCTTCAGCTGGTTTATGAAGCCCATGAGGGAGAATCTGTCGCCCTTGGGGTAGTTACGCCTGACGGAGATGATGTAGGAGCCCACCATCAGGCTGATGGCCAGCAGCGCGCCGGGCAGGTAGCCCGCCATGAACAGCGCGCCCACCGAGATGCCGCCGGCGGTGGTGGCGTAGATGACCATGTTGTGGCTGGGCGGCACCAGCAGGCCCTCGCAGGAGGAGGTGATGGTGACGGCGGTGGAGAAGTCGGCGTCATAGCCCTGGTCCACCATCATGGGGATCAGGATGGAGCCCAGCGACGCGGTGTCGGCGGAGGCGGAGCCGGAGATGCCGCCGAAGAAGTAGGAGGCCACGATGTTCACCATGGCCAGGCCGCCGCGCATCCAGCCCACCAGGCTGTTTGCAAGCGCGATCAGTTTCTCGGAAATGCCGCCGGAGCCCATCAGCACGCCCATGGTGATGAAGAAGGGCACGGCCATCAGGGAGAAGGACCACACGCCGCGCACCATCTGCATGGGCAGCACGCTCAGGTTCTGGCCCATGCTCAGCAGGCACAGCGCGGTGGAGATGCCCACGGAGTAGGCAATGGGGAAGCGGAGGAAGACCATGACCAGGAAGCTTCCCAGCAGAATCAGGGTGGAGAGATTTTCGCCGCTCATTATGCCTGTGCCTCCTTTCCATTATTGGCGTTGGGGACGAACAGTTCCTCCAACCGCAGGAACACCTGCTCCAGTTCGAATATAATCATTCCGATGCCGGCGATTGGTACGGGCAGGTACATCCAAGTCTGGCTCAGGGTCGGAATGGAAGAATACTTAGCGAACTTGGCGATGTTGCCATTGGGATCAATGACCTTCATGCCCTGTGTCAGCAGTACCACACCTAGGGCCAACACTGCAAGATCTGCCAGTAGATCCAATACGGTAAGCACCTTCTTGGGCAGGTACTTGTCAAAGGAAGTCATGCGGATGTGGCTGCGCTTGCGGATGGCCAGCGTGGCGGAGAGCACCGCCATGTAGACCATGAAGGTCAGCACGATCTCCTCGGACCAGTGAGGGTCGGTAATGTTGGGAATATAACGCCCCAATACGGCCCAAGTTGTGATTATAATATCGCCCAACAGCAACAGCTTACAGAGGAAGAGCAATATTTTATAAACGAAGTCATAGAGAGGACGCAGTTTTCCCAATACACGGAAGAAAGCAGGCGCGTTTTCATTCCGGGTATCTGCAGGCAGGTCGCAGTCCAACATGCCATGAGGGAAAAAATCCTTTACATCTTTATGAAACTTTTCTGTTCCTTCTGGATCAACCTTGGAGACTATGAATCTAATGGCAAAGCCGAGAAGCAGAGAAATCGCACCTAATAGGTAGTATATACTGCTGCCGGAGACGAAAAGGGCTGCTCCAAGGGAGACGAGTCCGACAACAATGAGCAAGAAGCCGACAAACACTAAAACACCTCCAAAATGAAAGACTATGGAGTGGATAAAGACTTACCTCTATGGCGAGTTCGCCGTTAACACACTCTGCGGGCAAACATCGGGGGCGCAGGGGTCATACCCTGCGCCCCCGATGGGTCATTTCAGGTGATCTGTATGCGATTACTGCAGAGCCAGGATCTGCTCGTAGAGATCCTCCATGCCCTTGATGTTGTCTTCCAGCACGGACTTGGTGGCTTCCTGCCAGGGGGTCTTGTCCTCGACCTCGATGATGGTGGCGCCCTTTTCGATCAGGGTCTGAGCGGCCTCCTCCTGCTTGGTGGTGACGGACTCCTTGCACACCTGCATGGCGTAGTCGGCGGCCTCCTGCACCATGGCCTGCTGCTCCTCGGTCAGCTTCGCCAGGGCGGCGTCGGTCACGATCAGCTCGATGGTGCCCAGGGTGTGGCCGTCCTTCAGCAGGTAGGGAGCGACCTCCTGGAAGGAGTTGGACAGGTAGTTGGTGATGGGCTGCTCGGCGGCATCGACAACGCCGGTCTGCAGCGCGCTGTACAGCTCGCCGAAGGACACGGTGGTGGCGGCGGCGCCCAGGCCGGAGACCATGCCGGTCATGATCGGGTCATCGGACACGCGGATCTTCAGGCCCTTCAGGTCCTCGATGCCCTTGACTTCGTTCTTGAAGAAGAAGTGACGGAAGCCCTCTTCGCCGTAGGCCAGGCCGGTCAGCGGCAGGCCGACTTCCTTCGCCTCGGCCAGGAACTCCTTGGCCAGGTCGCTCTCGACGAAGTTCCAGTAGTGCTCCTCGCTGGTGAACACGTAGGGCAGGGTCAGGAAGACGGACTTCTGAGCGCCGTACTGGTTCAGAGCGAAAGCGGAGATGCGGACCACGTCCACGGAGGTGTCGCCGCCCAGGATGTTGGCCAGAACAGTCTTCTCATCGCCCATGACGCCAGAGGCTTGGATGTCCACGAGCACTTCGCCGCCGGACAGCTCTTCCAGCTTGGACTTGAAGGCCAGGGCCACGTCGCCGACGACGGTGCCTTCGACGGGGTTGACTTCGGCGTAGGTCAGGGTCACTTCGGCCAGCGCGGAAGCGCAGCTCAGCAGCATGACCAGCACGAGAGCGATGCTAAACAGCTTTTTCATTGGGAAATTCCTCCTTTTTTCTATTCCAAACGGAATGTTCCGTTTCGGATTCAAAAACCGTGCGCGCTCGTTAACGCATCATACATATTCAACCACATTTTGATGCGATTGTAAAGGGTTTTAACGATTAAATACATTGCAAAAAACATCAAATATTATTATAATACGGTTGATGAATCATTGCAAGCGGTGAGAGGAGGCGAGGCAAATGGCGCAAATATTGGTCAATCCCTTTGACCATCGCCAGACCATGCAGCGGGAAAATTACGAGATCTTTCACTATAATAACCCCGAGACCTGCACCTGCCCGCCGCACCAGCACGACTTCTATGAGCTGTTCTGCCTGCTGGACGACAGCCTGGACTACATCGTCGAGGGCCGGCGCTATGCCATGAAGCCCGGAAGCATCATTTTGATCGCGCCGGGACAGCTGCACCGCGCGGACGTGCCCGGCCCCGTGCGCAGCATCGACCGCTTCGTGCTGTGGATGAGCACGGAGTATGTGCGCGCGCTGACGGGGCCGCTGCCCCACTTCCGCTACACGCTGCTGGGGGACATGACCGGGCGCAACCTGATCCAGCCCGACGACGACACCGGCGCGATGATGCGCCAGCTGCTGTTCGCCCTCCAGCGGGAGAGCGCGCGGGACGACGCCGACAGCGCCCAGCTGAGCCGCAGCATCGTGACGCAGCTGCTGATCTATTGCAGCCGGTGCGTCACCCGGGCGCCGGAGACGCTGCCCCGCCGGGCGGAGCTGCGCTATCACGAGATCGTGCGGGTGTATGGGTACATCCTCACCCATCTCCAGGAGGATTTGAGCGTGGCGGGGCTGGCGGAGATGTTCTTCATGGACAAGAACACCCTGACCCGCCAGTTCAAGCGGCTGGTGGGCATGACGCCGGGAGAGTGCATCCGGCACAATCGCCTCGAGGCGGCCCGCCAGCTGATCCTCTCCGGCGTGACGATGCAGCAGGCCTGCGCGGAGTGCGGCTTTTCGGATTACAGCGCCTTCTACCGGGCCTTCCGGGCTACCTATGGCATCAGTCCCAGGGCCGTCGCCGCGGCGGCGGATCGCGGCGGCGCGGCCGCAGTTTGACGAAATAACCAATGGGGAGGTCGCTTCAAATGAGCGCCAAGGAGATCACCATTCCCGTCCGGCTGGACGGCAAGACCTTCAAGAAATTCAGCCGCTTCGACATGTTCCGGCTGCGCCGCCGCTGGGTGCGGCCCGTGGTGTTCGCGCTGATCCTGCTGGCCTTCGCGGCGGCGGCGCTGCTCTCCCGGAAGCCCCAGGCGGGGCTGATCGCCGCCGTGCTGCTGGTGGTGGGCATGGGCCTGCCCCTGGTGTACTTTGGCACGTTCTTCGCCCAGGTGAACCTCCAGGCGGTCCAGCGGGGGCTGGACAGCCCGAAGCGGGTGTACACCGTCCGGCTGGACTTCGACGGCGTCCATGTGACCAACGACCAGAAGAAGGAGTCCCCGCTGTCCGTGGCCTGGAAGGACGTGCAGGCCGTGTTCCATGTCAGGGGCTGCGTGTACCTGTACGTCAGCCCTGTTCAGGCCTTCCTGCTGCCCGACGGCCAGGCCAATGTGCCGGATGCCGAGGTGTGGGAATACCTGAAGGAGCACATGGGTGGGAAGTGCCGCTTCTGAAACAGAAGGGATAATGATTCGAGGCGCGGCCGCATCGGCCGCGCCTCCTCTCGTTGAAAAACCTCAGTTTTCAACGATTTAGTCTTATCCCAGCGCGCAGTCCAGCGCCATCATCACCGTGAAGCCCAGGGCAAACATCAGCGTGCCGAGGTTGGAGTGGGCGCCGGCCTGAGTCTCGGGGATCAGCTCCTCCACCACCACGTAGACCATGGCGCCGGCGGCGAAGGAGAGCATGTAGGGCATGGCGGGCACCAGCAGCGCGGAGAACCAGATCGTCAGCAGCGCGCCCAGGGGCTCCACCGCGCCGGAGAGCACGCCGTAGAGGAAGGACCTCCCGGTGCTCTGGCCCTCGGCCCGCAGCGGCATGGAGATGATCGCGCCCTCCGGGAAGTTCTGGATGGCGATGCCCAGGGCCAGCGCCATCGCGCCTGCGGCGGAGATGCCGGCGCTGCCCCGCAGCAGGCCCGCGTACACCACGCCCACGGCCATGCCCTCCGGCAGGTTGTGGATCGTCACCGCCAGCACCAGCTTCGCCACCCGGCCCAGCGGGCTCCGGGGCCCCTCGGCCTCGTCACTGCCCGCGTGCAGGTGGGGGACAGTCTTGTCCAGCAGAAGCAGGAACAGTATGCCGATCCAGAAGCCCACCGCCGCGGGAACGAAGGCCAGGGCTCCCATGGGCTCGCTCTGCTCAATGGCGGGGATGATCAGGCTCCAGATCGACGCGGCCACCATCACGCCCGCCGCGAAGCCCGTCAGCGCCCGCTGGACCATCGGGTTCAGCTTGCCCCGCATGAAGAATACGCACGCCGCGCCAAGCGATGTGCCCAGGAAGGGGATCAATATGCCCCGAACGACTTCCATATTCACGTTGAAACCTCCCTTGGTTTGTTCAGGCAGAGTATAGCACACATTAGAAGTTAGATATAGCTAACTTATGTTAAATCGCGCGAGCCGTCCCGGGCATACTATGCCTTCGGCAATGCCGGGGTGCGGCTGGCGGAGAACCGAGAAAGACGCGCTGGTTTCGCAAATAATAACCATTGTTCGTAGAATTTCAACAAAAATTGCTGGGAATGGCATTTTGCAGTTGACACAATCACCAAAAATGTAATAAAATGTATTTGCGCCGCGGAGATGCCGCGGCTGAAACCGTCACAGTATGCCTTCGGGCATATAATAAAGGAGGAATTATCTTATGAAGAAGCTGCTCGCAATCGTTCTCGTGATGATGATGGTGCTCTCCGGCGCCGCGATGGCGGAGGGCAAGCTGGGCTTCCTGCCCCCGGCCATGACCAGCCCCTTCTATGCCAGCTGCATTGAAGGCGCAACGCCCGTGGCCGATGCTCTGGGCTATGAGCTGGTGATCATGGCGCCTGAATCCGAGGATGACTACGCTACCCAGACCTCCATGATGGAGGACTTCATTACCCAGGGCGTCGCCGGCATCGCCGTATGCGGCATCAACCTGGATGCGCTGATCCCCGCCATCAAGAAGGCCAATGAGGCTGGCGTGCCGGTGGTCATGTTCAACACCATCACCGAGCTCGAGGGTGTGGATGTGTACGCCTACTCCGGCTACAACCAGTACAACGGCGGCGCCAAGATCGCTGACTGGGTGAACGAGAAGACCGGCGGCGAGGCCGTGGTGGCCATCATCGAGGGCCTGCCCTCTGACTACACCACCCAGCGCATGGGCGGCTTCGTGGACAGGGCCGCTGAGGCCTATCCGGGCATTACCGTCGTGGCTTCCCAGCCGGGCGACTGGGTGCGTGAGAAGGGCATGAACGCCGCCATGGATATGATCCAGGCCCATCCCGAGATCAACGTGATCTACGGCCTGTCCGACGAGATGGCTCTGGGCGCTGTGCAGGCGTGCAAGCAGCTGAACCGCGACGACATCATCTGCGTGGGCCTGGACGGCAACCCCAACGCCAAGGAGTCCGTGAAGGCCGGCGAGCTGGACGGCACGCTGGACTGCGGCCCTGTGGCCATCGGCGCGAATGCCATCAAGGCGCTGGCCGACGCCATCGACGGCGTGGAGCGCGAGGAGAAGGTCATCGAGGCTGAGACCACCGTTGTGGACATTGACAACGTGGATCAGTTCCTGTAATCCGCAGGTCGCAACAAAAACCGTGCGGCGGCGCGTTCGCGCCGCCGCATTTCCTTGAAATGCGCGTGATTGGGAAAACAGAACGTCTTCCGGGTCGGCGGGTTCCATGGGAACACGTCGACATTCATTGAAATTGCGCGTGATTAGGAAAACGGAACGTTTCCCGGGTCGGCGGGTTCCACAGGAACACGTCGACAATCATTGAAAGAAACCAAATCCATACAGGAGGTGAACCACCGGTGGCAGAATTCCTCGAAATGCGCGGCATCGTCAAGACGTTTCCCGGCGTGCTGGCGCTGGACCACGTCAACCTGTCCGTGCGAAAGGGCGAGGTGCACGCGCTGCTGGGCGAGAACGGCGCGGGCAAGTCGACCCTGATGAAGATCCTCTCCGGTGCCTACCAGAAGGACGAGGGCGAGATCTTCTTCGACGGGCAAAAGGTTGAAATCAATTCCGCCCAAGACGCCCAAGCGCTGAACATCTCCACCATCTACCAGGAATTGAACCTGACCGAGCAGCTGACGGTGGCCGAAAACATTTTTATGGGCCGCCAACTGATGAAAAACCGTTTCCAGGTGGACTGGCGCAGGATGTACGACGAGGCGCAGAAGCTGCTGGACGAGCTGGGCGTGGCCGTGAACGCCCACCAGCTGGTGCGCGATTTGGGCGTGGCCCAAAAGCAGATGGTGGAGGTAGCCAAGGCGCTGAGCATCAACTCCAAGGTGCTGATCCTGGATGAGCCCACCGCGCCGCTGACCAACCGCGAGATCGACACGCTGTTCGATACCATACGGATGCTCAAGGCCCGGGGCGTCTCCATGATCTACATTTCCCACAGGCTGGAGGAGGTCATGGAGATCTGCGACCGCGCCACGATCATGCGCGACGGCGCGAACGTCACCGAGCTGAACGTGGCAGACACCAACCTGGACGAGATCATCCGCTACATGGTGGGCCGCGAGCTGAAGGAGAAGTTCCCGAAGATCGCCACCACGCCGGGCAAGGAGCGGCTGCGCGTGGAGAACATCCAGGCGGGCAAGCAGGTGCAGGGCGTGTCGCTGTCCGCAAGGGGCGGCGAGATACTGGGCATCGCGGGCCTTGTAGGCGCGGGCCGCACCGAGACCGCCAGGGCCATCTTCGGCATGGACCCGAAGGAATCCGGCGAGATCTACGTGGACGGCCAGAAGGTGACCATCGAGCAGCCCCTGGACGCCATCAGGGCCGGCATCGGCTTCGTCACCGAGGACCGCAAGGGCGAGGGCCTGGTGCTGCCGCTGCCCATCAGTCAGAACATGACGCTGGCCACGCTGGATAAGTTCGGCTCGGCGCTGCACCTGAGCCTCTCCCAGGAGAGGAGCACTGTCAACGAATACATCGACAAGCTGAACATCAAGACGCCCTCGCCCCAGCAGCTGGCGCGCAACCTCTCCGGCGGCAATCAGCAGAAGGTGGTGCTGGCGAAGTGGCTGCTGAGCGATTCCAAGGTCATCATATTTGACGAGCCCACGCGGGGCATCGACGTCGGCGCGAAGATCGAGGTGTACAACATCATCAACGACCTGATCCGCTCAGGCGTGGCGGTGATCATGATCTCCTCGGAGCTGCCCGAGATTCTGGGCATGTCCGACCGCGTGGCCGTGATGCACCAGGGTGAGATCACCGGCGTGTTTGACAACGATGGCACGCTGACCCAGGAGAAGATACTCTATTACGCCACAGGCGGCGAGAAGCACACCGCATAGGTGATTGAAATGAGGGATAAAAATGAAGAAGAATATCAAGCTCGTGTTCATCGTCTGCCTGGTGCTGGGCATCCTGGTTGGCGCGCTGAACCTGTACGCCGGCGCGCAGCGGGCGCACCTGGCCGAGCTGGAGGAGCAGCAGGCCGCGCGCAAGCGGGCCCTGGCTCAGATTGAAGCCGCCGACGTACTGGGCATCAACCCGGACGACGTGGTGGTCCCCGACGAGGTGGAGCTGACCGCCGCCGACCGGTTTGTCATCGGCGTCAACAACGCCTCTTCAATGCTGTGGGTCTGCGCCATCGACCTGCTGATCATCGGCGCGGGCGGGCTGCTCTATTCCACGTGGAAGGGCCGCCAAAAGGAAAAGGGAAGGAAGAAACTGAGCTCGTCCAACAACGTGCTGGGCATCGTGATCGCCCTGCTGGCGCTGTGCCTGGACCTGGCCATCGCCTCGCCGGTGTTCCTGACCTCCTCCAACTTCCTGAACGTATTCCAGCAGATATCCATCAACTTCGTGGTGGCTGTGGGTATGACCTTCGTCATCATCTCCGGCGGCATCGACCTGTCGGTCGGTTCCAACATCGCGCTGTCCGGCCTGCTGATGGGCATTCTGATGAAGAACTACCACGTGCCGGTGTTCGTGACGATCCTGGTGTGCATACTGTTCTCCGGCGTCATCGGCCTGATCAACGGCATGCTGATCTCCTTTTTGGATCTGCCGCCCTTCATCGCCACCCTGGGCATGATGTCCATCGTGCGCGGCGCGGCCTACACCGTCACCGCCGGCCAGCCCATCTATACGTTTCCCACGGGCTTCACCGCCGTGTCCGGCCGCGTAGCTGGCATCCCGCTCTGGTCCACGCTGATCATGCTGGCGGTCATCCTGCTGGGCTGGTATATATTGAAGTATACCCGCATCGGCCGCTTTACTTACGCCATCGGCGGCAACGAGAGCTGCGCCAAGCTGTCGGGCATCAACCTGAAGAAGGTGAAGTGCTTCGTGTATGTGGTCAGCGGCCTGTGCTGCGGCGTGGCTGCGCTGCTGCTGTCCTCCCGCCTTGACTCCGCCGTGCCCACCAACGCAGACGGCCAGGAGATGGACGCCATTGCCGCAGTCGTCATCGGCGGCACCTCCATGTCCGGCGGCGAAGGCTCCATGGTCGGCACACTGATCGGCATACTGATCATCGGCATCATTGCCAACGGCCTGAACCTGCTGGGCGTGGCACAGGGCCCTCAGAAGATGGTCAAGGGCCTGATCATCGTGGTTGCCGTCATCATCGACGTGATTCGCCGCAAGGCATCCCAGGCGAGCAAGTAGGGAAGAGCGGCGTGTGGAGTATGCAGTTGAGATGATAGAGATATTCGGGAGGGAAAATACCATGGGTAAGAAAATGACATTTGCGCTGGCGTTCGCGAACCGGGGCTTCATGCCGGGCGAGCTGATCTACGGGGCGCGGGAGGACATGATCAAGGCCGTGACGGACGCGGGCTACAACTACATCGCCATGGACGCGGAGCTGACCCGCTACGGCGGCATCGAGACCCGGGACGAGGGCCTGATGTACGCCAAGTGGCTGAAGGAGCACGAGGGCCAGTTCGACGGCGTGATCTTCTCCATGCCCATCTTCGCCGACGAAAACGGCGCCATCACGGCGCTGCAGGACGCGGGCGTGCCGATCCTGATG
>CADCHI010000064.1 GCA_902801165.1 uncultured Eubacteriales bacterium
TCCAGGGCTCCGGCAACAACTACTTCGTGCCCTACAACACCACGGTGCGCGTCGAGGGCGGCAAGGTCGTCGAGATCAACCGCGTGTACGTGCCGTAAGGAGAAAATCACTGGATGAGACGTTTTAAAAGAACGCTCACCGCGCTGCTGGTCGCGGCGGTCTGCCTCATGGCGGCCGCCGCGGCAGCTGTCGCCGATGAGGACAAGGCCGCGCGGTTTATTGGCAGCTGGGACAACGACGACTTCATCGTTGAATTCTCCTATGACGAGGAGCGGGACTTCATTGTCTGCCGCATGGCCCGGGATGACGGCGACACCATCGCGATGTGGGAATACGATTCCTGCTGGTACGATGAACAGGAGTCCGGGCTGTACTGCGTGAACTGCACCCGCTGGCGCGAGGGCTATGACCCGGACACCCTGGAGACGGTGGAGACGGACTGGTCCCTCGATGACATGGAGTGGGCGCTGTTCAGCCTCTCCGAGGACGGCGAGACGCTCTTCGGCGCCGATGTCGCGGGGCTGGACGCCACGCTGGAGCTGCACCGGTGCGAGGACCTGGATTTCTTCGATGACTGAACGGACAAGGAGCAAAGGACCTATGAAAAGACTGATTGCGACGATTATGGCCCTCGCGCTGCTGCTCTGCGGCATGGCCGCGATGGCCGAGGGAGGTACTGCCTATTATCCCGAGATCGAGGCGTTTGTGGGCACCTGGGCCGTGGACGACATGATTCTCGAGATCGTCCACATGACCGACGACGACGCCCTGCTCGACTGCATCATCACGCAGTACACGGAGGACCATGCGGGCGTGCGCTGGATCTATGACAGCTGCGCCTATGACGACGCGGGTAACGCGTTGACCAGCCGGGAAACTGGTGCGAAGTTCGATTTCACCGAGGATGACGACGGCATACTCGTCGATTCCGAACCGGTCTACTACGAGGATGGCGCGGCGTCCTTTGCCCTGAACGACGATGGCACGCTAACCTGGACGGACTTCAAGGAAACACCCGGCGAGAATGAAAAGGTGTTCGAACGGGTGGAGCGCGACATCGCAGACGGTCCCGAGGCGGCCTTTGAGGGCGTCTGGGGCAGCGGCAGGGCGACGCTGACCATCGAATCCCTGGACGACGTGATCTATTGCACCGTGTTCTGGGGCAGCAGCGCCTGGGAGGTCTCACGGTGGGAGTACGCGGGCTGCGTGTACGACGCCCAGAACGACTGCCTGGTCTCCAACGCCGACGGCGTGCTGACCAACCTGACCTACGGCGAGGACGGCGAGATCGCCTCCGAGGAGCAGGTCTACGACAACGGCGAGGCCGTGTTCCGCATTGACGACGAGGGGTATCTCCTCTGGGAGGACAAGGTGGAAAACGTCGCCGAGGGCATGCGCTTCGAGCGGACCGTGGAGGTCGTGGAGGCGATCCCGGTGGCGGAGCTGGCCGAGGGCTACATCCCGGTCATCCTCGGCATCGAGCAGGGGACTGCCGGAGCCTCCCTCAAGCTGGCGCAGGCGGCCCGCGAGGTGGCGGGCTTTGCCGCCGACCACGACCTGTCCGGGGCGGACGACGCAAACCTGACCGCCTGCGTGATGATCGCCGTCGAGGCGCTGAGCGGGGAGGAGCTCTCCCTGTTCGCGGAGAACTTCGGCGAGGCGCGCGGCCTGCTGGACGCCTGCTTCGAGGATTGGGAAGCCAACCGCCCCGCCTTTGAGGACGCCGGCGTTGCCGACATGGAGAGCTTGGCGGGCGACGCGGCGGTTCGCCTCAACTGGGAGAAGCTGCGCGACGCCACCCAGTCCGCGCTGGACATGCTGGCGGGCTGACCCGACTGCGCGCGAGTGGTTTGCCCGCCTTCAAGGCGCGGCGAATTGCGCAATAACTGTATACTGGGAGTGCCGGAAAGCGCTGGAGGCGTTTTCCGGTATGCCTGTTATAAACGACGGTGGTGAGAACCACGGAAACTGGACACCCGACGGGGAAACGCACACAAAAGGAGTTGAAGGTATGGAGGGTTTGCTCGTAAACGGAAGGTTCAATTTCCTGGAATTCTTCTGCAAGCTGTTCTTTGGCGGGATGCAATGGCATTTAGTTGTCATCGGCGTGCTGTACATGATCGGCCTGTGGAAGATGTTTGAAAAGTCCGGCATCAAGGGCTGGTGGGCGTTGATCCCCGCGGCCCGGGAATACCAGCTGTCTCGCTGCGCCGGGCGCGAATCCGACGGGCGCCTGCTGTCCGTGTTTGTATTTTTCGATACGATAATCACGGCCTTCGGCTGGACGCTCCTCGTATTCCTCACCCGTGGCGGCATGAGCGAGAGCGCGGCGGACACGCTGTTCACTGTGCTGTCCGTTACCATAGGCATCGTGGAGTTCATCTACTCCATCCGCGTCTACGTCGGCCTGATCGAGGTCTACGGCGTGAAGAAGCGCTGGATGTGGCTGTGGGTGATGGGCTTCACGGAGTTCATCCCCGCGCTGGTCTGGGGCTTCAGCCCGAAGTACCAGCCCCAGTGGAAGGTGGAGGACATCAAGGCGGAGCTTGCGAAGCTGGCCACTGAGGGCAGCGCATCCGTCATGGACGAGGGCCTGACCGTGAACCTCAAGGAGCGCAGCGCCACCGAGTTCTTCCAGAAGAAGGTGCTGCTGCGGGACATCCACATGTCCATTCCCCAGGGCCACATGGTGCTGCTGCTGGGCGGCTCCGGCGCGGGCAAGACCACCTATCTGAACGCCATCAATGGCTACGAGAAGGCCAAGGCCGAGGTCATGCTGAACGGCAACAACATGTACACCCAGTACAAGAAGATGCAGTATGAGGTCGGCTTCGTGCCTCAGTCTGAAATGATGCGCGGCAAGGACACCCTGCTGGACGCGGCGAAGCTCAGGCTGCCCATGGAGGTGTCCGCCAGGCAGCGCCGCGAGCGCGTGGACGAGGTGATGGATATCTTCGGCCTGAAGCCGGTCAAGAACAACCTGGTGGAGAAGCTGTCCGGCGGCCAGAAGAAGCGCCTGTCCATCTCCATGGAGTTCATCTCCAACCCCTCCCTGTTCATACTGGATGAGCCGGACTCCGGCCTGGACGGCGTCATGGCCCGGGAGCTGTTCGTGCAGCTTCGGAAGATCGCCGACACGGGCAAGATCGTCATCGTCATCACCCACACCCCCGACCGCGTGATCGACCTGTTCGACGACGTGATCGTGCTGGCCAAGGACTCCGCCCGCACCGGCCGCCTGGCCTGGTACGGCAGCATCGAGGATGCCCGGAAGTTCTTCCAGCGGGAGCGGATGGAGCAGATCGTCAAGTCTGTCAACCGCAAGGAAGAGGGCGGCGACGGCCTGGCCGACGAATTCGTAATGAAGTACGCGGAGGTGCAGCATGGCTGAGAGAAATAATGGCGAAGTTCGCCGTTTCAAGGCGCGCCATCGCGGCCGCCTGGAGCAGGTCTGGATCTACCTTGGGAAGCTGTTGAGGATGTTCGTCTACCAGAGCGACTGGAAGGTGCTGCCCATGGCGGCGCTGATCGCCGGCCTGGTGGGCATGGTCATCCGCAGGCGCATGTTCCTGAACATGGAGGGCACGCTGATGGGCTCCTTCGCCCTGGTGTGCGTGGCGATCTGGAACGGCTGCTTCAACTCCATACAGGTCATCTGCCGCGAGCGCGACGTCATCAAGCGCGAGCACCGCTCGGGCATGCACATCTCGTCCTACATCTGCGCCCACATGCTCTACCAGCTGCTGCTGTGCGCGGCCCAGACGGGCGTGACGCTGTACATCACGAAGATCGTCGGCGTGCAGTACCCCGCCGAGGGCATGTTCACCCGCTGGATGATCGTGGACTTCGGCATTTCGATGCTGCTGATCACCTATGCCTCCGACATGCTGTCGCTGTGGGTTTCCTCGCTGGCGCATACCACCACCACGGCCATGACGATCATGCCCTTCGTGCTGATCTTCCAGCTGGTGTTCTCCGGCGGCATGCTGACCCTGCCGGCCTGGACGGAGCCGCTGACCCACTTCACCATCTCCAACCCCGGCCTGAAGGTCATCGCGGCCCAGGCGGACACCAACAACCGGCCCTTCGTGACCATCTCCAACATGATTGGAAAGATGCGTGACAACGAGCTGTCCGCCACCGTCAGCGTGGGCGACGTGCTGGACCTGCTGACCAATCAGGAGAATCCCGCCATCGCCGAGATCCGCGCCGCCGAGATCGGCGGGACGTTCACCCTGGGCGAGGTGAAGCAGGCGCTGGAGAACTCTGCGTCCTACGCGAAGCTGCGCGAGGAGCACCTGCTGGAGGACGTCACTGTGGGCGACGTGCTGACCCTGTTCCGGGAAGATGAGGAATTCGCGGAGCTGCGCGACACCCGGATTCCCCATACGGACGCAAGCGTCGGCGACATTCTGAACCTGATCGGCGACATCGAAGAACTCAAGCCGCTGCTGGAGCGGAAGATCACCCACCTGACCACCGTGGGCGACGTGCTGGACGCCGTGGACCTGGCGGGCATCCTGGAGAAGTACGGCGATGTGCGGCTGGGCGGCACGATGACCGTGGGCGAGATCGTGGACCATGTGGCTGCCAACCCCGACGTGCAGGCCCATCGGGACGCCTCCTACACCTTCAGCACCACGCTGGGCAAGGTGCTGGACATCGTCGGGGAGGACAACGTCAAGGCCTTCCTGGAGGAAAGGGCGGCCCAGGCCAGCTATGTGGCCGATTATGTGTACACGGCGGACAACATCACCCGCTATTGGATACACCTGGCCCTGTTTATCCTGGCCTTCGCGGCGCTGGCGACCATCACCCTGGAATTCATCGACAAGGACAAGCGATAAACGACCGACGGAGGCGCGCGTATGATCAAGAGGCTGGTGCGGCAGATGTTGACCGCACAAATCCTATCGGCACTGACGGTATCGCTGTGCCTGCTGATCGACAACATCATGATCGGGCGGTTCCTGGGGGAGCGCGCCTTGACCGCCTACGGACTCGCGAACCCGGTGCTGCTGATCATCGGCGCGGTGGGCAGCATGCTGTGCGCCGGCGTCCAGGTGGCCTGCGGCAAGTCCCTGGGCAGGGGCGACCGCGAGGAGACCAACGCCGGCTACTCCTCCGCGGTGGCCGTCGCGGCGGTATTCTCGCTGGCCTTCACGCTGCTGGCGCTGCTGTTCCGCGTGCCCATCTCCCGGCTGCTGGGGGCGAATGAGCCTGCGCTGCTGGAGGACACCAGCCGCTACATGGCGGGGTTCAGCATCGGCGCCCCGGCGTCGATGGGCGCCCTGATCCTGGTGCCCTTTTTGCAGATGGCGGGGCAGAGCAACCTCTTGATCGCCGCGGTGCTGGGCATGACGGTGGCGGACGTGGGCCTCGACCTGCTGAACGTGCTGGTGTTCCACGGCGGCATGTTCGGCATGGGCCTGGCCTCGGCCCTCAGCTACTACATCGCCATGCTCATCGGCGGCGGCTACTTCCTGTCGAAGAAGTGCGTATTCGCCTTCTCCGCGAGGCGCATCCGCTGGGCGAAGATCCGGGAGCTGCTCGCGGGCGGCGTGCCCACCGTGTTCGGCATGGCGTCGTCGGTGGCGCTGATCTTCGCCGTCAACCGGATCCTGCTGGATGCCGGCGGCAAGGCGGCGGTGGCGGCCTTCTCGGTCGTCAATACCCTCATCAACGCCAGCAACTGCATCAGCACCGGCTGCGGCGGCGTGGCGCTGACCCTCTCCGGCGTGTTCTACAACGAGGAGGACCGCTCGGCGCTGTCCGAGCTGCTGCGCCTGCTGAGCCGCGCCGCCATCGTGCTCGGCATCGTGGTCATGGGGCTGCTGCTGGCCTTCGCGAACCCGCTGGTGCGGCTGTTCATTCCCTATGCCGGCGAGAGCCAGGCCATGGCGGTGCGCGGCCTGCGCACCTTCTCCCTCGGCCTGTCCTTCTGCTGCCTGACCAACGTGCTGAGAAACTGCTACCAGGGCACCGGCAGGGTCCACCGCATGGAGGCCATCTCCGTGCTGGACAACGCCGTGCTGCCGATCCTTGCCGCGCTGGCGCTCAGCAGGGTCGCGGGCGTGAACGGGGCCTGGTTCCTGTTCCTGACCACCGAGGCGCTGACGACGCTGGGCATCCTCGCCTGCGTGTGGCTCGAGAAGCGGCGGATCACCCTCCGGGCGGAGAATGTGCTGCTGCTGCGCGACAGCTTCGGCGTGCCGGAGTCGGACCGCCTCGAGGCGAACCTGCGTGACCTGGGCGAGGTCATGGACTTCTCGCGGTCCGCGGCGGACTTCTGCCGCATTCACGGCGGCGGCAAACGCCTCGCCGCCCACTTGGCGCTGTGTGTCGAGGAGATGGGCGCGAATATCGTCACCCACGGCTTCGCGCCGGACGGGCGCAGCAACCTCTCCATACGCCTGCAGGTGAAGGACGGATATTGGACGCTGCGCTTCCGGGACGACTGCTTCGCCTTCGACCCGGTCAGCCACATCGCCAACGCGGGCGCGCCGGATGAAAGCGTGGGCATCCGCCTGGCCATGCGCATTGCGGACGAGGCGCGCTACACCTACTCCATGAACCTGAACAACCTGACGCTCGTGCTCAGGCAGGCGGCATAGCGGCCGCCCGGGGCAGAGGGCATACCAAGGCAAAAACGACACGGACGGGAGAGATGGCAATGGCGACAGTGAACACCTTTTTCCAGGCCCACCCCACCACGTGGGAGGTGCTGAAGCTGATCTTCACCGTGGTGGTCACCACCGCCGTGGTGACGCTGGTGCTGCGCCTGGAGCGAAAGGCCACGAAGCGGATGACCCAGATGCGGAACAACATCAACCTGCGCTTTGTGGAGAGCGCCGTGCGCTTCATCGTCATTTTCCTGGCGGTGCAGTGGGTCATCATGAGCTCGTCGCTCACCCAGTCATTCGGACGGGTGCTGTTCCAGGGGACCACGGTCATCGCGGCCATCGCGGGCTTCGCGGCGCAGCCGGTCATCGCGGACATGATCTGCGGGCTGATGATCAGCGTCACCAAGCCCTTCAACATCGGTGACCGCATCGAGCTGGAGGACGGGTCGGCGGGCATCGTCAAGGACATCACCCTGCGGCACGTCACCCTCCAGGACATCGACACGGTGGTGCGCGTCGTTCCCAACAGTAAAGCTGAACGGCATGAAGATCACCAACATGAGCTACCAGACGCGGGTCCGCTCCGTGCACATGCGCTTTGGCGTCGCCTATGATACGGACGCGAAGCAGGCGATGGCGGTGATCGGCCACGCTGTGGAGGAGAGCCCCTACACCATTCCCGGAAAGCCCGGGAAGGACGGCGCGAGCTACGGGCCGGTCTACTTTATCCAGTACGCCGACAGCAGCCTCGTGATGGCGACCACGGTCTACTATGAGCCGACGACGCCCACCGAGGTGGTCAAGAGCGACATCAACACCCGCGTCAAGCAGGCTCTCGACGACAACGGCATCGAGATTCCGTACAACTACGTCAACGTCGTGATGAACGCTCCCAAGGAGTGACGCTCAGGTGGCGGACAATCCCGCGATGGAAAAGACAAAGGGCTGCCTCAGGATCGATCTTTATGATCGTCCCGAGGCAGCCTTCGTCTATTGGGCTTCTTTGCGCCTGGCGCGGCGCATCACGCGACCCGGCCCTGGCAGTTCATCTGCGCGGCGTATCTCATCAGCATGACGGCGTCGGACTGGTCCTCCAGCCGCACGTCGATCTCGCGGATGCCGCCCAGTTGGTCGGCCATGCCGGAATGAATTAAAAATTGCGCCATGGATTTCAGGTCGGTCACCTTACCGTCGGGCTGCACGCAACGGGCTTCGCCCTTGCAGGCCGCGATCTTCCGCAGGAACTTTCCGGCGCTGGGAATGTTGTAAAGCTTCATATTTTTGCCCTCCCGTTTCAGTCGCTGACGTGATATAATGGAATCGGTCGGCGGTCGATGTGCTCTCTTTGATGGTTCAAGTATAGCGCATCGGCGGCGGGGAAACAATCACCAGAGCGCCAAATACTATAAATATCGTGCCAATATACAGGGAGGGGGAATGCGACTTGATCCACTATGTCAGCGAGTTTTCCGTGACGGACAACCTCCGGGAATCCCTGCGCAGCGGCGCGGGCGGCCTTCCCTTCTCCGCGCAGGAGCTGAACGTCATCGAATACGTGAACAACTGCGCCAAGTGGCACTGGCACGAGTTCGTGGAGTTCAGCTTTGTCGTGGAGGGCGAGGTGGAGTGCTGCACGCCCAAGGGCACGCTGACCGCCCGGGCGGGCGACGGCTATTTCATCAACGCCAACGTGCTGCACATGGTGCGCATGGCGGCGGGGGCGAACGACGCGAAGTACCGCGTCCTCCAGTTCAACGCCGGGATGCTGGGCGCCGCGGACAGCGTCCTCGGCAGGTACGTCGCCCCGGTGGAGAAGTGCCGGCGGATCGAGGCGGTCCGACTGTCCCGGGAGGTGCCCGGGCAACGGGCGGTGCTGGAGCGGATGGCCGCGCTCTTTGCCGTCGCCGAACGGGAGCCGCCCTGCTACGAGCTGGAGGTCCTGGGCTGCGTCGCCGGGCTGTGGGCGCGCCTGTTCGCGCTGATCGAGCCCGAGCTTCGGGAGGAGAGCGCGCCGGTCACGGACACCGCGGCGGCCCGCGTAAAGACCATGCTCGCCTTCATCCACGCCCACAGCGCCGACCCCATCGACGTGGAGGACATCGCCGCCTCGGCCAGCATCAGCCGCCGGGAGGCCTTTCGCGCCTTCCGCCAGGTGCTGGGCACGACGCCGACGCTGTACGTGCTCCAGCACCGCGTGAACTGCGCCGCGCGGCTGCTGATCGAGACGGACAGGAGCGTCACCGAGATCGGCGCGGACTGCGGCTTTGCCAGCTCCAGCTACTTCAGCAAGGTCTTTCACGACCTGACCGGCGTCACGCCCCGGGATTTCAGGCGGCGCAGCGGGGTCAGCAGGGAAGATTTCTGATTCAATATGGGAGGCGCGGAATCAGTTCCGCGCCTCCTCCAGCATCTGGTCCAGTATGTGCGCCGCCCGCCAGGCGAGTTCCGGGCAGGGGCGCTTTTTGTAGTATTCGGCTGTGCGGGCCTCGGGGACGCCGCCCGGCGCGGCGGATTTCGCGTCGACGCCCGCCTTGGCCAGCAGCTCCCGGCAGACGATGGACCCCTCCGCCTCCCGGAAGCGCGCGGCGAAATCCCGCACGCGGGCGTAGTGCGCCTTCTTGGCCTCCGGGTCCTTCGGGTCGGAATAGCCCATGGCCATGCCCAGCACCATTGCTGCCGCGCTGACCGTGCCGCAGACCTCCCGCAGCCGCCCCAGGCCGCCGCCGAAGGAGGAGGCGAGCCGGGCCGAGGTCGCAAGGTCGAGCCCGGTCACGTCGGAAAAGGCGCAGAACACCGACTGCGCGCAGTTGTAGCCCTCGTAAAACAGCGCCTTTGCCCTGCCCGCGTGCTGGTTCATCGCGCTTTCCCCGCTTTCAAAACAATGTGATAGGTCTATTATACGCCTCTCGCGGCAGAATGCAAGGCCCTGCCGGCCCGCTTGCCCTTCGAGGGTGTGGATTGATCCATGGGCGTTCGCCCTTGCTTCCGCGCGCCGGGCGCGGTATAATGGAGGCAGGCGCGGCTCGCGCCGCGAAAAAGAGAGGGGATGTGGCGCTCATGATCAAGATCGTCGCGAAGATGCTGGTCCGGGAAGACCGGGTCGAGGACTTCAAGCGGACCGCCCGGGAGCTGGTGGAGAAGTCCCGGCAGGACGCCGGGAACGTGTACTATACGCTGAACGTGAGCGAGGAAAACCCCAGGCTGCTGGCGTTTGTGGAGTGCTGGCGGGACTGGGACGCCATCAACGCCCACGGCGAGACGGAGCACTTCACCGCCATACTGCCCAAGCTGGGCGAGATGTGCGAGGCGGCGCTGCCGGTGGAGCGCTTCGACGAGATCGAATACTGATTGCCTGTGCCGGCAGTCCGGCAGACAGAAGGGAGAGCGCCTATGGGCAAAAGAGAGGCATCGGGGACGCCGGGACAGCTGTTCCTCACCTTTTTGAAGATCGGGGCCTTTACCTTCGGCGGCGGCTACGCCATGATCCCGCTGATCCAGCGGGAGGTCGTGGACAACCGCCGCTGGGTCAGCGAGGCGGATATACTGGACGTGGTCGCCATTGCGGAGTCCACGCCAGGGCCCATCGCCATCAACGCGGCCACCTTCATCGGCCGGCGCGTGGGCGGCTTGAAGGGCGCGCTCTGCGCCACGCTGGGCGTGGTGCTGCCGTCCTTTGTCATCATCGCGGCGATCTCCTTCGCGCTGGAGGCCTTTGAGGGCCTCCGGGCGGTGCGCTATGCCTTCTGGGGCATCCGGGCCGGGGTGCTGGCGCTGATCCTGAAGGCGCTCGTCACGCTGTTCAGGCAGTGCAGGAAGAGCGCGTTCGCCTACGCGGTCATGGCGCTGGCCTTCGTTGCCGTGGCTCTGCTGAAGGCCGGCGCGATCGCCGTGATCCTGGCCTGCGCGGCGCTGGGCATCCTCGCGCGGCAGATGGGGTGGGTGAAGTCATGATCTACCTCGAGCTGTTCTGGTCCTTCTTCAAGACCGGCCTTTTCACCTTCGGCGGCGGCTATGCCATGCTGCCGCTGATCCAGTCCGAGGTGCTGGCCCACGGCTGGCTGAGCGCGGAGGAGATCGTCAATTTCATCGCCGTCAGCGAGAGTACGCCGGGACCCTTCGCGGTGAACATCTCCACCTACGTGGGGCGGGTCACGGCGGGCGTCTGCGGCGCGGCCTGCGCCACGCTGGGCGTGGTGCTGCCCTCGTTCCTGGTGATCCTCGTCGTGGCGCGGTTCTTCGAGCGCTTCAGGCGCAGCCGCCTCGTCGAAGGCGCGATGGCCGGGCTTCGGCCGGCGGTCGTCGGCCTGATCGCCGCGGCGCTGCTCTCCCTCGGCAGGGGCGTGTTCACCCGCGCCGCGGGCGAGGGGTGGCTGTCCCTGCTGGTCAGCGCGACCATCTTCCTGCTGGCGGCGGTGCTGGCCTTTAAGAAAAAGCACCCCATACTGATCATCGGGCTGTCCGCCGCATTGGGCGTCGGCGCGGGCTTCGCGCTGGGGCTGTGACGGGTTTCGCCTCAACAGCGCGGCGGACAATCGAAGGGACTGTCTCAAAATAGAAATCATGCAGGAAAAGGAACCAATCACAATCGCAGAGGCGGCATATTTATGGCATCCCTACGGGTTGCTGATTCATAATCAATAGTCCTGTTTCTATTTTGAGACAGTCCTTTTTTTGGATCATACATGATAGGGAAAGAACGTCTTCCGGGTTGGCGGCGGGATGTCCTCGGGCAGATTCCGGGGTCGGCGGATCACCTGAGATCGAGATTGTAGTCCTCTATGCACTGCCTGAGCCCGGCGACGGTGTCCGGGAAGTCGATGCCGTGCGACCGTGCCTTGGCGCAGTCCATCCACAGGGGGTGGCGCGGCCCGGCGTCGGTGAGGCGAATGTCCAGGCCCAGCGCGTCGGCCAGCCAGCGCGCCGTCTCCAGCATCGTCAGGGGGTTCTCGCTGCCGAAGTTGTAGACGCCGCCGGGCAGTCCAACGGCTTTCGGCATCAGCCGGGCCACCTCCCGCACGTAGGTCACGCCCCGGCGCTGGGCGGCTGAAAAGGCCAGCTCCCGCGCCCGCAGCATGTTGACCAGGAAGTTGCCCCGGTTGGCCGTGCCGTACAGGGGCATGTCGTACATCCATGTCGCCCGCAGCAGCACGGTGTTCGGGTTGGCGTCCAGCACGCGCCGCTCCATCTCCAGCTTGTGCGCGGCGTAGAGGTTCGCCGGGGCGGTCTCATCCTCGGTGTAGGGCCCCTCCCCGGCGCAGCCGCCGTACACCTGATCGGTGCTGAACAGGATCGGCTTCGGCACCGCCCGGGCGATCATCAGGGGGAGCGCCACGTTGGCCCGATAGGAGGCCTCCGGATTCGCGGCGCAGGCGGAGATGTCCGAGATGGCGGCGGTGTGGATGACGACATCCGGTTCGACCTGGTCCACGAGCCGACGGATGTCGTCCTCGGTGGCGTCGCGCAGGGAAGGGGCCGGAATGGCGTCCATGGCGGCTATGATCCTGGCGCCGACAAAGCCCCTGGGGCCGGTTACGAGTATCTTCATGGCGCGGACTCCTTTGCTGTCGTGGAAGTGTTCTGACCACATTATAGACCGCCCGGGGGAGAAAAGCAATGCCGCCCGTTCCGGGCAAAGGGGCAAAACGGGCTCTTCACGGAAAGGTGGGGAAATGACTCCCTCCGTCTCGGATGCGCCGAGCCACCTTCCTCGGTGAGGGAGGCCTTCGCCAATTCCCCAGGAAACCATGAAGCCCCCAAAACGGCCCGGCGGCGGGAACGCCTGCCATCGTTTAGGATAGGAGGGTTCCCGCCGCCGGGTTCGCCTTTTCTGGGAAAACGGGGATGGGCATTAGAGTGTGTTTCTAAATGCAGGAAGATGCAGTTTCGAGTGGATTTGGCTGCATTTCAAGGCGATTTTCCGCAGGCTTAGTGGCGCTAAGTCAAGGAGCATTTTAGAAACAGACTCTAATCGTCGATCAGGCAGACGTTGGCGTAGTGGGTGAGATAGGTCTTGCCGTTGATGGTGACCTGTATCACGTCGGAGTTGTTGAAGTCCAGCCAGGAGGACAGCTTGCCCTCCACGACTTCGCCGTTGGGCAGGGCGACGACGGCCCGGTCGAAGCGGTTCTTCGTGTCGATCAGGCGGCGGTTGCCGTGGGTGATCTCCCAGTAGACGATGACGCCCGTGAGAACCAGGGCGAGTATGACGACGATGGCGATGATGACTTTCGTCTTGGTCTTCATGATGATTCTTCCTTTCGGTGTGGGTAAGTTTCAGTGACCGGTTACAACCCCACAAGTATAGCACATTCCTGGGGAAATGACAACCCGCGCGGATCTCCCAGCCGCCGAGGTGTCCACCCTTGTTTTAAGGCGAAAATCGTAGTATAATGGTCCAAACGAAACGCAAAGGAAGGATGTAAGCATGACGTTTGAAACCCTGCACAATGATATGGTCGCCGCCATGAAGGCCCGGGACAAGGCGCGCAAGGCGGTGATCTCCAACCTGATCGCCGACGTGAAGAAGGCCGCGATCGACGCAGGCACCCGCGAGGACATCGGTGAGGCGCTGGTGGACCAGGTCATTTTGAAGTCGAAGAAGACCGCCAAGGAACAGCTGGACAGCTGCCCGGACGAGCGCGTGGACCTGAAGGCGGAATACCAGTACAACTACGACGTGATCTGCGAATACGCGCCGAAGATGATGTCCGAGGACGAGATCCGGCAGTTCCTCGCCGGTAACTTCGCCGAGGTCCTCGCCTCGAAGAACAAGGGGCAGATCATGAAGGCCGTCATGCCCGCGCTGAAGGGCAAGGCTGACGGCAAGGCGATCAGCGCCGTCGTGGCCGAGCTGTGCAAGTGACGCCAAAGCGCCATCGGCGGGAAATTCAATAGGCATCCCATTGTAAGGGACTGTCTCAGAATAGAAATCATGCAGGAAAAGGAACTATCACAATCGCAGGGGCGGCATAATTGCCGCCCGCGGACGCCCTTTATGGCGTCCCTACGGGTTGCTGGTTCATAATCCATAGTCCTGATTCTGTTTTGAGACAGTCCCTTTCCGCGATGCCGCGCAAAAAACTGAAATCCTTCAAGGTTCGTTTAAGCCTCGGGCGGTATCATCTATCCCGTCAAGAGGAAAGCAAACACGACCTTTCAGGAGGGTGAATAAAATGAAAAACCGTATTATCGCAATGTTTCTGATCCTTGCAATGGCGATGCTGACCGTGAGCGCCTTCGCGGAAAACGGCCCCGGGAGCATGGGCAATCCGCCCGAGGGAATGGGCACGCCTCCCGAGGGCGGCCCGGGCGACATGGGCAACCCGCCGGACGGCATGGGCAACCCGCCGGACGGCATGGGCAACCCGCCCGAGGGCATGGGCAACCCGCCGGACGGTATGGGCGGCCCTGGCGGCGGGTCTGCCGACTTTGAGTACGCCGCCGCGGTGGAGATCACCGAGACCACGGACGCGGCGGACGAGACCTACGCCTCTGATACCGTCGACGAGAGCGCGCTGATCGTCGACACCGACGAGTACGTCACCCTCACCGGCATCACCGTGTCCAAGGCCGGCGATTCCAATGGCGGCGACAACTGCAACTTCTACGGTCTGAACGCGGCGCTGCTGGTGATGGGCGGCTCCACCACTGCGATCACCGGCGCGACCATCACCTCCGACGCCGACGGCGCCAACGGCGTGTTCAGCTACGGCGGCAACGGCGGCCAGAACGGCGCGGCGGGCGACGGCACCACGGTGATCATCTCCGATTCCACCATCACCACCACCGGCGACGGCTCCGGCGGCATCATGACCACCGGCGGCGGCGCGACCTACGCCACCAACCTGACGGTGGAGACCTCCGGGCGCTCCTCCGCGGCCATCCGCACCGACCGCGGCGGCGGAACCGTGGTGGTGGACGGCGGCAGCTATACCAGCAACGGCCTGGGCTCCCCGGCCATCTACTCCACGGCGGACATCACCGTCTCCAATGCCACCCTGACCAGCAACCTGTCCGAGGGCGTGTGCATCGAGGGCATGAACTCCATCACGCTGGAGAATTGCGACATGACCGCAAACAACACCCAGATGAACGGCAACGCCACGTTCCTGGACACCATCATGATCTACCAGTCCATGTCCGGCGACGCCGACAGCGGCACCTCGTCCTTCACGATGACCGGCGGCAGCCTGACCAGCAAAAACGGCCACATGTTCCACGTGACCAACACCCACGCGGTGATCACCCTGGCGGGCGTCGAGCTGATCAACGAGGACACGGAAAACATCCTGCTCTCCGTCTGCGACGACGGCTGGAACGGCGCTTCCAACATCGCCGAGCTGAACGCGGTGGGGCAGAGCCTGGCCGGCACGATCCTGGTGGGCGACAACTCCACGCTGACGCTGAACCTCGCCGAGAGCTCCAGCTTTGAGGGAACCATCAGCGGCGAGATCGCGAACGCCAAGGGCGAAACCGTTTCCACCGAGGTGGGCACCGTGTCCGTCTCGCTGGACGAGACCAGCACCTGGACCCTGACCGCCGACACCTGGATCACCGAGTTCAGCGGCGATGCGGCGAACGTCATCGGCAATGGCTATACGCTGTACGTGAACGGCGAAGCCCTGGAGGGCACCAACTAAAAGAAAACTATACAAATAAATGGGACTGTCTCAAAACAGCGCATTGTGAAGAATCATCGAGCATGATTCAGAGTACACCGTAGGGGCGCCATAATTGGCGCCCACGGCGGAAGGTCCGCTCCCAGCGGAAGGTCCGCTCCCAGCGGCATTCCTGCCGTCCCTACGAATGGATGTACAATGGCTTGTTTTGAGACAGTCCCTTGTGTCCCTTTATGTTTACGAATCGAAGATCCTGCGGCCCCAGCTGAAGGACTTATTGTAGCTGCCGGAGCTCAGCTTGCTGACGGTGACCTTCTTGTCGGCGGAGGAGGCGTGGACGAAGTAGCCATAGCCCAGGTAGATGCCCACGTGGCCGTAGATGTCCGAGCTGTCCTTGAAGTTGAAGCACACCAGGTCGCCGCGCTTCAGGTCGGAGATGGAGGTGATCTTCTTGTAGCGGTCGTCGTGCACCTGCCCGGCCAGGGTGCTCTTGACCCGGTCCGCCTGGGCACTGTTGTAGCACAGCTCCACGAAGGAGGCGCAGTTGAAGCTCTTCGGCGGCTCGGAGAAGAAGGCGTAGGGCCTTCCCAGCAGGCTCTGGGCCACATAGATCGCGTGCTCGATGGGGGAATTGTCGGCGGCATCGGAGGTGGCGGCCAGCAGGCTCTGGGGGCGGGTGGTGAGCGCGCTCTTGACGACGTAGCCGCCGGTCTTCGAGCCGTTGCTCACGCGGGCGTAGTCGCCCTCCATCCCCAGCACGTACACCTGGGTGCCCTTGTCCAGCGTGCCGAGGACGCCGGAGCCGTCCTCGCCGTACAGGGGCGCGTCCTCGCTGACGTAGGCCTTGACGGGTTTTTTCAGGTTCAGGGCCCGCAGGGCGATGTAGCCCGTCCTGCCCTTGTAGGTCACCTTGCCCCAGCTGTCCGAATAGTCCTTCAGCGTCATGGAGACGCCCTTCGGAATGGACACGGACGCGCCGGAGAGGGACTGGGAGGGATAGACCTCGGTGCTGGCGTTGGTCACGACGGATATGGATGCCGCCATCGCCGGGAGGAGCCCGCACAGCAGCAATATTGCCGCAATGGCGCAGGCCAGTTTCTTGGTATTCATAGCGCTTTCACCCCTGTCGGGCTGGTTTGGGGCTGCCTCGGGTCGGATTATGACCGAAAAACATATCCCCGTAGCTAAATATATTACACCATGAACGTTAAGTTAACACAAAAATCACGGAGGGAATCTGGATATCTCCAAGACAGAATTGGAAACAAATTGTGAACGGACGGCGCGCGGCCTTTACATTGCCTACCCAAACGCAGAAAAACCGCGCGACATCGAATAAACGGTGTCGCGCGGGGATGCCTGCGCGTCAGCCCTTCGCCGGGAGGTCCAGCGCGGCCATCTGCCGCCGGAGGAAGGCCTCGTGGTCGGCGCGGGTCTCGGTGATGAACTCGTGGGTCAGGAAGCTGGGAGAGACGCGCTCCACCAGCCGCCCGGCGGCGGGGGAATCGAAGGGGCGGTGCCGGTCCACGCCCAGCACGTATTCCATGGCGTGGCCGAAGCGGGTCCAGTAGTCGCCGGTCCCATCGAGGCCGTTCTCCAGCGCCTCGCGCACCCAAAGCCCGGTGAGGCTCTGGTGCAGGTGCACGCCGCGAATCCAGCCGGCGACGCTCCCGTGGGCGTCCAGCTGGCGGAGAATGTAGTCGACGGCGGCCTCCTGGGTGGCGAGGTCCCGGCAGGTGTGCATCAGGTGGCCGGTGTCCAGCATGATGCCCTTGCGCGGGGCGCGGATGGCCTCCATCAGCTCCCGGGTGACCTCGGGGCGGGTCAGCGTCAGGCCGGGCCACCACAGGTTTTCCACCAGGAAGTCAAAGGGGTCGTCGCGGCCCTCCGTCAGGCGGTTGATCAGCTCCGCCGCCGCGGCGCAGACCGCCTCGTCGGCGTGGCCCATGCGGTCCGACAGGCATTCGTCCACGGTCACATTGGACACGTGGAACACCACATACCGCGCGCCGACGGACCCTGCGAAGTCCAGCGCTCCGCGCAGCATGTCCAGCACGCAGTCGGGTCCGTCCCCGCCGAACACGGCGCGGACGTTTTCCCAGCTGCCATACTCGCGCAACAATGCGTTTTCGTCGCCCCGCCAGAGGTCCAGCCAGCTGGTGTAGAAGGGCAGGTGGACGCCGGTGATCCGCTCCGGGGGCAGGTGATGCAGCTCCCAGCAGCAGGCCATGGGCATCAGCTCCAGGCCGTCCAGCCCGAAGTCGTCCAGGAACCGCCGTAGGTCGTCGGCATCCCGGTAGCGCTCCAGGTCCATGTCCGTGTTGGTGATGTTCGTGGATATCAGCATGGCGGCGTCAGCCCTTCGGGGCGGGGTAGTTGCGGCTGTGGAAGGGGATCTCCTCGAAGCCGTCGGCGTGGTTCAGCCACAGCGCCAGCAGGAAGAAGTACTCGGAACACAGGCTGATAAGGTCGATCAGCGCCTCGCAGGTCTCCCCGGTGCGCTGGCAGTGGCGGTAGATGAGCCGCACCAGCGCCTTGCAGTCCACCCGCAGCAGGTGGGCGGCGCAGGCCCGGAGCGTCCCGGCGGGCAGCACGAAGCGCTCGCAGAGGCCGCGGGTCTCGTCCTTCAACGCGGCAACGCGCGCCGCGAGCCATGCGACCTCCTCGTCCGTGACGCTGAAGAAGGTGCGCAGGGTGGGGTTGGCGTGGTACACCAGCGCGTCCACGCGCAGCAGCTCCTCCCTGCGCTCCGGCACCAGTGCCGCCAGCTGGCCGATGCCGGAGGCGAGCCGGTCGGTCATGATTTCGAAGTCGCAGCGCAGGTCGCCGTCCGGGTCGCACAGGAAGGGGTAGGCCTCGTAGGGGCTGCGGTAGACGCTCATTTCAAGTCCCTCCAAATTTCAAAGGAATCCCGCATGAAGCCGGCGATGTCCGTGTCGTAGACCTTGCGCAGCAGGGCGGCGTCGGCGATCTCGGAGAAGCGGCCCTGGGCGACGATGCGGCCCTCCCGCATCAGCAGCACCCGGTCCGTCAGCCGCAGGGCCAGGTTGATGTCGTGGAGCACGCCGATCACCGAGTGCTTGCCGGAGGCGGTCCAGCGGTGCAGGTAGTCGATCAGCTCGATCTGGTGGCGGATGTCCAGGTGGTTGGTGGGCTCGTCCAGCAGGATGATCTCCGGGTCCTGGGCCAGGGTCTGGGCCAGGAACACCCGCTGACGCTGGCCGCCGGACAGCTCGTCGATGCGGCGGTCACGCAGGTCCTGGAGCCCCACGGAGGCGAGGCACTGCTCCACCTTGTCCCGGTCCTCGCCGGTCACCCGGCCGAACAGGCGGCGGCTCATCTGCGGGTAGCGGCCCAGCATCACCGTGTCGTACACGGTGTAGGGGAAGTACAGCGCGGACACCTGGCTCATCACCGCCAGCTTCGCGGCGACCTCCCGCCGCTTGAGGCTGCGCAGCGGCGCGCCGTCGATCTCGACGACGCCGGTGGAGTCGATCAGCCCGGCGACAGCGCGCACCAGCGTGGTTTTGCCGCAGCCGTTGGGCCCGAGCACGCAGTAGTTGGCGCCGGTCTCGAATTCGGCGGTGATGCCGTGGAGCACCTCCCGCCCGGCGTAGCCCGCACGAAGGTCTTCAAGCCTCAGCATCACAGCCCACCCCGCTTTCTGCGGAAGTAGATGTAGGCGAAGAACGGCGCGCCGATCAGCGCCGTCACCGCGCCCACGGGCAGCTCCTGGGGCGCCAGCACCGTGCGGCTGGCCAGGTCGGCCAGCACCATCAGGAGCCCTCCGAACAGGGCGCTGGCGGGCACCACCAGCCGGTGGTTGGAGCCGAAGAAGCGGCGCACCGCGTGGGGGGCGATCAGGTCCACGAAGCCGATCACGCCCACCAGCGACACCGCCGTGCCGGTGAGCAGCGCGGAGATGCCGATCAGGATCAGCTTGACCCGCTTCAAATCCACGCCGGCGGACAGGGCCTGCTCCTCGCCGAAGGTCATCAGGTCCATCTCCCGGGCGTAGCGGGTCAGCACCGCCACGCAGACGACCAGCACGGCGAACTGCAGCGCCACGTTTTCCCAGGTGGAGCCGGAGAAGCTGCCCATCTGCCAGTAGATCAGCCGGGCCAGCCGGTCCGCGGACAGCGCCGTGACCAGCGTCAGCAGGGCGTTGACGAACAGCGAGAGCACCATGCCCACCAGTATGACCGTCTGGTTTTCCAGCGTCCGGTCAAAGTGCAGCGCCAGGGATATGGCGATGAACACGGTGCCCAGCCCGCCGATGAAGCCGGAGAGGGGCAGCGTATACCGGCCCAGTACGCTGAAGCCGGTGACGATCACCAGCGCCGCCAGCAGCGACGCGCCCGAGGACACGCCCAGCGTGTAGGACGAGGCCAGCGGGTTGCGCAGCACGGACTGCATCACGGTGCCGCTGGCCGCCAGGGAGGCCCCCACGGCGAAGGCCATCAGCGCCCGGGGAAAGCGCAGATTCCATAAAATGGACGGCGTCACCGAGGGAAGGCCCTCCGGCAGCGCCGTGCCAAATATGCGGTTGGAGAGCACCGCCAGCTGCACCGGCAGCGATATGGAGGTGCTGCCCAGCGCCACGCCCGCCGCGATCGCAAAAAGCGAAAGCAGCAGGAGCAGCGCCATGCGCATCGATTTCTTCATGGGATCAGGCCGCGGCGTTAGCGTCCGCGTAGGCCGCGTAGGCGTCCGGATAGAGGGCCAGCGCCATCTCGATCATGGCCTTGACGATGTTCTGGTCCGGCAGGGAGCTGGCGGCGTTGTCGATGTAGTACACGTCCTGGTTGGCGACGGCGGTGACGTTCTCCCAGCCGGAGCGGCCAAGGATCTCGCCCACGGAGTCCTCGATGTAGTTCACGCTGGTCAGGATGACGTCCGGGTTGGAGGCAACGGCGTCCTCCTCGGTGACGGAGACCCAGCCCTCCATGTCGCCCAGCACGTTCTCGCCGCCGACAAGGCCGATCATCTCGTCGATGAAGGTGCCCTTGCCGCAGCTGTAGATGTAGGGCAGCGCGGAGATCTCGAACAGCACGGTCTTCTTGTCCTCGATGGTGGCGCCGATGGCGGCCAGCTCGTCGATCTGGGCCAGCATGTCGGCGGCCAGGGCCTCGCCCTCGGCCTCGAGGCCGACGCAGGCGGCGGTGAACACGATGTCGTCCGCCACGCCCTGGATGCTGGTGCTGGAGGGGATCTCGACCACGCAGATGCCCATGTCCACCAGCGCATGGTAGGGATCGCCGTCGATGTAGCTCATGCCGGAGGTGAGCACGATGTCCGGCTCCAGCGCCGCGATGGCCTCCACGTCCGGAGCCATCATGTCGAACTGGGGCACGGCGTCAAAGCCCGCCACGTACAGGGGCGTCTGGGTGTCCACGGCGATGATGCGGTCCTTCGCGCCGATGGCCTCGAGGATCTCGGTGGTGGCGGGGGCCAGGGAGATGATCTTGTCGGTGGTTTCGGGAATGGCGATGGCGTTGCCAGCCGGGTCCACGGTGGGAACCTCGGCCAGGGCGGCGGCGCTCAGCAGCATGGCCAGCGCCAGCAGGGTGCAGATCAGCTTCTTCATGGTTTGTTTCTCCTTTTCTGTCATTTGAAATGAAATCAGGAGGAAACGGCGAAGCGCCGCGTGGACAGGCCGCGCGGCGCTCAGGAACGGCGCACAGCCGTCCCCTGCGGCACCGCCCCAAGCCCGGGGGCGTCGACGTGCCGTCGAGCGATTCCGTATTCTGACTTGGGGCGTCGCGCGCCGGTCCGCCTTCTCAGGTCTCCCCAATGGCATGTGGATCGGTGCTGCCCTTCACAGCAGCGGCTCTGTCGGGGAATTGCACCCCTGTTCCGTCCTCGCTCAACCTTCGGATTGTATTTCAAGGACAGTATAAAGCAGTGGCAGGCGCGTGTCAAGAATAAACGCGCTAAAAAAGTAGGAATAGGCCGCCGGAACGGCGGGACGCGAAAAGGTGTTTTTGTGTCGAAATGCGGCTTTGACGGGAACAAGGCTTGTAATGTGGGCCAAAATGGTGTAATCTTAAAATGAAGCATTTCGCGGCCGGGCCGGGATCGGAGGGCTCGGCGCGCGGATCAAACCCAGAACTACAGGGGAGGAAAAGAGGATGAAGATCAACAAGACTTTGAACGGAAGCGCGCTGACCCTCGCCGTGGAGGGACGCCTGGATACCACCACCGCGCCGGAGCTGGAGCAGGAGATCAAGGCCCTGGACGGCGTGGAGACGCTGACGATGGACTTCGCCGGCCTGGATTACATCTCCTCCGCGGGGCTGCGCGTGCTGCTGTCCGCTCAGAAGCAGATGAGCAAGCGGGGCGGCATGAAGGTCGTCAATGTCAGCGAGCTGGTGATGGAGGTCTTTGAAGTCACCGGCTTCTCGGACATCCTGACGATCGAATAACCCCGTCTTTCATGCCCACCGGGCCGCGCGGGGGAACCACGGCCCGGCGGCGCGGCGTCCGCGACCCTTCATCGACTTCGTGGACGCGGCAATGAGGGGAAGGAGGGAATCGTTCGATGCGGGAGTTGACTCTGGCCGCGACGGTTGAAAACATCGCCGCGGCGACGGCCTTCGTGGACGAGCAGCTGGAGGCCCTGGATTGCCCGATGCGCGCGCAGATGCAGATCGACGTCGCCATCGACGAGCTGTTCGGCAACATCGCCCACTACGCCTACGCCCCCGGCACGGGGGAGGCGACGGTGCGGGTCGGTTTTGACGAGGCCGCGCGCCTCGTCAGCCTCACCTTCATCGACAGCGGCGTGCCGTACAATCCCCTGGAGAAGGAGGACCCGGACGTTACGCTGTCCGCCGAGGAGCGGGCCGTGGGCGGCCTTGGCATCTTCATGGTGAAGAAGATCATGGACGGCATGGCCTATGAGCGTATCGACGGTCGGAACGTGCTGACCATTCAAAAGAGGATTTGATACAACTGGCCGCAGGCGCTCCCGGGCGGCGGCGTCCCCTTGGGGCGTCGTGCAGGCCGACGGGGGCGCCTGCGGACTGAAGGAGTGAACGCTTTGAGGATCGTATTTGTGCGCCACGGGGAGCCGGACTATGCCCGGGACTGCCTGACTGAAACCGGCAGGCGGCAGGCTGCCGCCGCGGCGGAGCGGCTGGCGGGGGAGGGTATCTCCGAGATCTACGCCTCGCCCTGTGGGCGGGCCAGCGAGACGGCGGGCTATACGTCGCGCCGGCTGGGCCTGCCGGTCACCGTGCTGGACTACATGCACGAGATCTCCTGGGGCGGCGAGGGCATCCCCGAGGGCGGCCATCCGTGGACGCTGGGGGATTGGATGATCGACCGGGAGGACTTCGACTTCTACGGCGAAAGCTGGCGGGAACACCCCTATTTCGCCGAAAACGCGACCCGGCGCTACTTTGACCGGATCGCGGAAGAATTCGACCGGTTCATGGCCGAAAGGGGCTATCGCCACGAGGGCTCGCGCTTTCTCTGCCGGGGCGGCAAGGACGAGACCATCGCGCTGTTCAGCCACGGCGGGTCGGGCGGCTGCGTGCTGGCGCACCTGTTGGCGCTGCCGCTGCCCTACGTGCTGTCGGTGCTGCCCTATGACTTCACCTCGATCATCATACTGAACTTCCCGGTCCTCGAGGGCGAATACGTGCATCCGAGACTGGAGCTGTTCAACGATTGCGCCCACATCGGTCGGAATCCGTCGGGGCCGGCCCTCCAGCAGGACCCCGACTGACGGCAAATACCGATATTTCAATAGGATTTCGGGGTGGACAAATCGCGGGCGGTTTTGCTATAATTGAATGACGCGGCAAGGCGGCGCGCATGCGCGCCGCGCGCGGGAAAGGCGGGATGAAGCGTGAAGTTGAATTGGAGCAGGGGCGGCCCGGCGCTGCCGAGGGGCGTCGACGCCGTAGGCGCGCGCGCCTTTTGCGGCCTCAACCGCGCCGTATGCCCGCGGGTGAAGCAGCTCCCGGACCGATCGAAGAAAGTGTGACGCCATGGGACGCGCTTCCAGATTCCTGTTTCGCATCATCCGCAAGAGCGTGGCGCTGGTCTATCCCAGGCCGAACCTCGAGGGCACGGAGAACCTGCCCAAGGGCGCTTGCGTCATCGTGGGCAACCACGCCCAGATCCACGGCCCCATCGTGGCGGAGCTCTACGTGCCCGGGCCGCACTACACCTGGTGCGCCGGGGAGATGATGCACCTGAAGGAGGTGCCCGGCTACGCCTACCGGGACTTCTGGTCCCAGAAGCCCGCGAGCGTGCGCTGGCTGTTCTGGATCGCCTCCCGGCTGATCGCGCCGGTCTCCGTGTGCGTGTTCACCAACGCCAGCTGCATCGGCGTCTACCGGGACCGGCGGGCCCATACGACCTTCCGCGAGACGCTGGAGCGCCTGGGGGAGGGCAACCGGATTGTGATCTTCCCGGAGGAGGACGCGCCCTGCAATCACATTGTGAGCCAGTTCCAGAACGGCTTTGTCAACGTCGCCCGGATGCACTACAGGCGCACCGGCCAGGCGCTGCAATTCGTGCCCATGTACACCGCCCCGAAGCTGCGGAAGGTGGTCTTCGGCCAGCCCGTGGCCTACGATCCGACCCGACCCATCGAGGAGGAGCGCGAGCGCATCACCTCGGCGATGGCCGAGGCGATCACGGCGCTGGCCATGGCGCTGCCGGAGCACACGGTGGTGCCCTATCGCAACATTCCGAAGCGGGACTATCCCCGCAGCAGGCCCAAAGAGGAGGAGAACGCGTGAAGAAGCCCGTCGTGGACTACCGGGGATTGCGCCCCGGGAACCTGAACGCGCCGGAATACCGGCACGTGAAGCTGCTGGCCGGGTGGCTGGGTTATCTCGCGCTGTACTTCCTGACGGAGAACCTGATCCTCCAGTCCCGGTGCCACGTGATCCACTGCGCGCTGGACGACGTGATCCCCTTCTGCGAGGGCTTCGCGGTGCTGTACTGCTACTGGTACGTGCTGCTGGTGGGCTCGCTGCTGTACTTCTTCCTGTACGACATTCCCCGCTTCAAACAGCTGCAGGTGTACATCATGCTGACCCAGGTCATGGCCATGACCGCCTACATACTCTATCCCAGCGTGCAGAACCTGCGGCCCACGAGCTTCGAGCGCAGCAACTTCCTCACCTGGCTGATGGGACAGATCTACGCCTTCGACACGCCAACGGGGGTGTGTCCCTCGCTGCACGTGGCCTACTCCGTGGGCATCGCCTCGGTGTGGCGCCGGACCGGGTATTCCCCTAAGGGCTGGAAGGCGTGGATGATCGCCTCGGCGGTGCTGATTTCCATCTCCACGACCTTCGTGAAGCAGCACTCCGTGGTGGACATCCTGGCGGCGCTGCCGGTGTGCGCGGTGTGCGAGGGATTGGTCTTCGGCAGGCTCGGCGGCAGGCCCGGCAGGCGGCTGCGGGCCTACCTGGAGACGGAAAAAGTTTGATCGCAGACCGGAGCCCGGCGAGCGGATGAATCGGAGGCATGAACCATGAAGGAATGGATTCGGGTCGTCAAGTTTACGTTTTTCTCCATCAGCGCGGGCCTGATCGAAATGGGGGCCTTCGCGCTGCTCAACGAGGTGCTGGCGCTGCCCTACTGGCTGAGCTACCTGGTGGCGCTGGTGCTGTCCGTGCTGTGGAACTTCACGCTGAACCGGAAGTTCACCTTCAAGTCCGCGGCCAACGTGCCCGTGGCGATGCTGAAGGTGGCTGCGTTCTATCTGGTGTTTACGCCCCTGTCCACAGGGCTCGAGCACTGGTACACCATGACCCTCGGCTGGAACGAGTACCTGGCCACCGCGGCGAACATGGTGCTGAACTTCGTGACCGAGTTCCTCTACCAGCGCTTCTTCGTGTTCGGCAATTCGATCGACACCAACGAGAAGGCGAAGAAGTGAGGGCTTGGAGGGAAAAGGGAGAAGGGAAAAGGGAACAGGGAAAAGGGAGAAGGGAGAAGGGAAAAGGGAATAGGGAAAAGGGAACAGGAATAGCTGCTGCCGCGATCTCTGTAAGAGCTGTATGGAGCCGTAGGGGCGCCATAATTGGCGCCCGCGGACGGCACGCCGTCCCTACGGGATGAACTGAACCATGTGGTTTGTAGTGAAACAGCTCCACCTTTATGGCGTGAAATCTTTAGCGGGTGCAGCAACGGGACGTTAATCCTGTTCATGCTCATTTCCTGCAAGTATAATCCTTCGTGTGGAACCTGTTGATGAAGTCTGAAACAAACTGTACAACAAACGAAAATTCCCGGCGCTTGAATCAGTGGCGCCGGGAATTGGTTTTGGATTGACGGCTGTGCGTGAGGCAGCAGCGCCACATGATTGTGCGGCAGCAAATGGGGTTGAGCGCACTGCGCTCATGTGCGGCAGCAAACGGGGGTGAGTACATTACACTCAAAGCCAACCGATGTCGAACGCACGCATCCGTGTCGCCCATGATCTACGGGCGGCACGGATGGCAATACAACGCGGTAGCAAATGGAGGCCGGCACTGCCGGCGCTCAATGCCAGAAGGTGTAGGCGCCGGGGACGACGTCGTACTGCCTGCCGTCGATGATGATCTGCGCGGGCACGGCGGTCTCGATGTCGTAGCGAATGGCGTCGCCCTGGTAGGTCCACTTGCTGGAAATACGGCCGGAGCGGGTCTCGAGGGAGACGTCCAGCCAGCCCAGGCGCGGGTCGGGATTGGGGGCGATGATCGCCCGGGAGAAGCCGGGGTGCGCCTCGTCGTGACGAATGCCCGCCGCCTTTTCGTAGATCCAGTCGATCACCGAGCCGTAGGCGTAGTGGTTGAAGGAGTTCATGTCGGCGCTCCAGAAGCCGCCGTCCTCCATGATGCCGTCCCAGTGC
>CADCHI010000065.1 GCA_902801165.1 uncultured Eubacteriales bacterium
GTGATGGCCGCGGTCAGGGTGGTCTTGCCGTGGTCGACGTGACCGATCGTGCCGATGTTTACATGCGGCTTGGTGCGCTCAAATTTTGCCTTTGCCATTGGAAATTCCTCCCTAAAAATTATCATGGGGTGTATCGCGAATGGAGCGGGTGATGGGAATCGAACCCACGTGATCAGCTTGGGAAGCTGGAGCTCTGCCATTGAGCTACACCCGCGCGTTCCCGCACCACAAGGCGACCCGGCGGAACCCCCTATCCGCCAAAATCGACCGGTAAACCGGCTCAAAAGCCCCTTCGAGCCCTTGACCTACAAAGTTTATTTTACTTTAGATACGCCCGTTTGTCAACAATTATTTCCCGAATTCCCCGTAAATTCACCTGAATGGCATAGTTTGTCCACAGGCTTTTTTGAAAATTAACGTTTCGTGAAATACACTGTCCGCACAGGGCGAACGCCGCCGGAGCGCCGATCATTTTTCCTCCAGGTACTTCAGCAGCTTGCGCTTGATGCGCTGCAGGGCGTTGTCGATGCTCTTCACGTGGCGGCCCATCTCGTCGGCGATTTCCACGTAGCTCTTGCCCTCCATGTAGCGCACCAGCACGTCCTTTTCGAGGCCGGAGAGCATCTGCCCGATGCGGCCCTCGATCAGCGACAGGTCCTCCCGGTCGATGATCATCTCCTCCGGGTTAGAGACCCCCTCCTCGGTGATCACGTCCAGCAGCGTGCGGTCGGAATCCTCCTCGTAGATGGGCTTGTTCAGCGAGATGTAGCTGTTCAGCGGGATGTGCTTCTGGCGGGTGGCGGTCTTGATGGCGGTGATGATCTGCCGCGTGACGCACAGCTCCGCAAAGGCCCGGAAGGACGACAGCTTCTCCGCGCGATAGTCGCGGATGGCCTTGTACAGGCCGATCATGCCCTCCTGGACGATGTCCTCGTGGTCCGCGCCGATGAGGAAGTAGCTGCGGGCCTTGGTGCGCACGAAGTTCTTGTACTTGTTCAGCAGATATTCCAGCGCCGCGCCGTCGCCGTCCTCCTGGGCCAGCTTGACGACCTGCTCGTCCGCCATGGTTTCAAATTCCGGGTTCATCATGGTATCTCTATTCCTCCTGCCCGCGCGGCCGGGGCCTCGCCCCCTCCGCCCGGGTAGTTTTCGCGGCTGTGGTTTCGCCGCACGGCTGTGGTCGAAAGACCGCGTGCCTCAGTGCCCGTCCTTCCTGCGCAGCGCCTCCAGCTTGCTGCGCACGTCCTCCGGCAAATGGTCCCCGATGGGATTGCGCCGGGAGACCGGCTTCTGGACGACCTGGCGGATGCCCTCCTGCCGCAGCTGGCGCATCTCAAACATCAGCTCCCGGGCGGACATGCGGCTCGCCCCGCGGCCCAGCACGATGGTCTGCTCCAGGCCGTCCGAGGAGGCCACGCGCACCTCGAGCCGCCGCAGGTCGATGTCCGGGGCCAGCTCGTCGCACAGCCGCTCGATGTAGCGGTCGGCGATCTCCCCCTTCTGGGTGTAGACCACGGTGACCGCGCCGCGCTTTTCCTCGGTGCGCTGGGTCCTGTCGGACATCCACGCGTCGAACACCACCACCACCTGCTGGTCGGAGAAGCCCGCGTAGTCCATCAGGTCGGAGACCAGCTGCTCCCGGGCGTCGGCCAGGGTGCTGGCGGACATGCCCGGCCCGCCGTCCCTGCGGGCGTTTATGATGTTGTAGCCGTCCACGATCAGCATGCGCCGTGGGGCCCTGCCCGCGCGCTTCACGGTCACTTTGCCCGGGCGCGGACGACCTCGTACATCAGGATGCCCGCTGCCACGGAGGCGTTCAGCGATTCGATGTGGCCCTTCATGGGCAGGCTGATCGTCCGGTCGCACTTCTCCAGCGTCAGCCGGGCGATGCCCTCGCCCTCGGAGCCGATCACCAGCGCCACCGGCCCGCTGAGGTCCGCGGTGAGGGCGTTTTCGCCGTCCATGGCCGTGCCAATGACCCAGATGTTCCGGGCCTGGAGCTCCTCGATGGTGCGGTTCAGGTTCTTCACCCGGGCGATGGGCAGGTGGTTCAGCGCCCCTGCCGCCGCCTTGGCCGCCGCCGGGGTCAGCCCCGCCGCGCGGCGCTCCGGGATCACCACGCCGTGGGCGCCCGCGCACTCCGCCGAGCGCACGATGGCGCCGAGGTTGTGGGGATCGGTGATGCCGTCCAGCAGGATCAGGAAGGGGTCCTCCCCCTTCTCCGCCGCCGCGGCCAGGATGTCCTCCAGCGGCACATAGGCGGCCGCCGCCACATAGGCCAGCATGCCCTGGTGGGCCGGGTAGATCTGATCCAGCCGGGACCGGTCCACCTGCTGCACCACCGCGCCGGCCTCCCGGGCCAGGCGGATGATCTCCCGGGCGGAGCCTGACAGGTCGCCCGACGCCACCAGCAGCTTCTCCACGGGCCGGCCGGCCTTCAGCGCCTCCCGGATGGGGTTGCGCCCGGCCAGCAGGTGCTCCTCGTCCGGCAGCTCCAGCTCGAGGCCGTCCGGCTCCGCCTGCTCCCGCTTGTACTGCCGGGGGCCGGTGGGAGCGCGGTAGGCGGAACCGCGGTGGAGTTTGGAGTGTGGAGTGTGGAGTGTGGAGTCCTGGAAGGCCTCCCCGCCTTCGCGGCGAGGCGCGGCATTGAATGGCTCAGCTCCTCGGGAGCGGTTGCCGGTATAGGCGCGCTCCTCCCGGGGCTCAAAATCCCCGTCCGCGTCCACCCGCTTCGCCCGGGGCACATTGCGCTCGATGCGCCCCACCCGGGGAGCGTTCCCCGCGGCGTTGGGATAGGTGCGCCGTCCCGCACCCTGCATGCGGTTTCCGCCGTTGGGGCCGCGATCGCGGCGATTGTTGTCGTTGCTCATGTCTCAGCTTGCTCCTTGAAATAATCGAGCCGGTATCACGGCGCTATGCCGTGTGTTCAAAACCCTTCCTCCGGCAGCGCCTTTTGAAGGATCTCGTTCATGCGGTCCCGCTGGCCGGTGACGTACAGCCACCCGATCAGCGCCTCCAGAGCGGTGGCCCGGTGGTATTCGCCGGGGTCGGCGTTCTTCGGCGGGTTCTGGTGAACGTTGCGGGCGCGGCGCACCACGGCCTGCTCCTCCTCCGTCAGCCCGTCCTGGACCCGCGCCAGCGCCTCGCTCTGGGCGTGGGCGCAGACCAGGGCGATGGCCTCGCGGTGCAGCTGGCGCACCCGGCTGCCGCCCTTGGCCACCAGGTGCTCCCGCACATACAGGTCGTACAGGCTGTCGCCCAGATAGGCCAGCTCCAGCGAGCCGGGCAGGGCGTTGTGTTCAAAGTTGAATATCATAGATGTCCTTTTTGAATTGAGAATTGGGAATTGAGAATTAAAGCTTGCAATTACTGCGCGGCAAATCGCCGCCCTTCAGCTATTTCTAATCCCTAATCCCTATTCCCTTTTCCCTATTCCCTTTTCCCTTTAATTTCCAAACAGCTCCAGGTACTTCGCGTAGGCCTCGTCCCAGGCCTTGCCGTCGGTCTCGGGCGCGTAGGTCTCGGTGGGGAAGGAGGCCTCCACCACCCGGCGCAGCGCCCAGATGTCCTCGATCTCGCCCAGGGCCACGGCCTGCATCAGCAGGTTGCCGATGACGGTGCCCTCGCTGGGGCCGGCAATGACGGGCCGCTTGATGGCCTCGGCGGTGAACTTGTTCAGCAGCACGTTCTTGCTGCCGCCGCCGACGATGTTCAGGCTCTTGATGGGCTTCTTGAGCATGTCCCGCTCCAGCCGCTCGATGGCCCAGCGATACTTGAGGGCCAGGCCCTCGTAGACCACGCGAGAGATCTCGCCCCGGCCCTCGGGCACGGCCTGGCCGGTCTTGCGGCAGTACTCCTGGATGCGGGCGGGCATGTCGCCGGGAGCCAGGAAGCAGGGGTCGTCCACGTCGATGAGGGCCTTGAAGGCGGGCGCGCCCATGGCCATCTCCACCAGCTCGGCGAAGCCCACGGCGTCGCTGCGGCGGTCCCACTCGCGCTTGCACTCCTGGATGATCCACAGGCCCATGATGTTCTTCAGCAGGCGGATGGAGCCGTCCACGCCGCCCTCGTTGGTGTAGTTGGCGTTCATGACGCCCTCCTCGCACAGGGGCTTGGGCAGCTCGGCGCCCAGCAGCGACCAGGTGCCGGAGCTGATGTAGGCGAAGTCCGCGTCCCGGGCGGGCACGGCGGCCACCGCGCTGGCGGTGTCATGGCCGCCCACGGCGATGACGGGGATCTCCTCCACGCCGCACTCCCGGGCGATGTCGGGCAGCAGGGTGCCGCGCACGGTGCCCGGCAGCTTCACCTCGCCCAGCATCCCGGTGGGGATGTCCAGCTTCTCCAGCAGCTCCCGGTCCCAATCCCGGGTGTAGGGGTTGATCATCTCGCTGGTGGAGGCGATGGTGTACTCGGTGCCCTTCTTCCCCGTCAGCAGGTAGGCCAGCAGGTCGGGCATGAACAGCAGGTCCGCCGCCGCGTCCAGGGTGGGGTCGCCCTCCCGGCGCATGGCATAGAGCTGATAGAGGGTGTTGAACTGGTTGTAGGCCAGGCCGGTGCGGGCGAACAGCTCCGCGTCCGGAATGACCTCGCGCACCTTTTCCCGCATGCCCAGGGTGCGGTCGTCGCGGTAGTTCACCGGCAGGCCCAGCAGGTGGCCGTTCTTGTCCAGCAGGCCGTAGTCCACGCCCCAGGTGTCGATGCCGATGGCGTCCACCTTCACGTCCATATGGGAGATTTTCAGCAGCGCCTGCTTCATTTCATACACCAGGCGCGGCACGTCCCACACGAAGCGGCCGCAGAGCATCACCGGGTCGTTGGAAAAGCGATGGATCTCGCTGATCTGCAGTTTGCCGTCCGCCAGGGTGCCCAGCATGGCCCGCCCGCTGGAGGCGCCAAAGTCAAAGCCCAAAAGGTTCAACGTCTTCATGGTACCACTCCTTATCGTCAAGTCTCTGTGCACAGAACTCCAAAATATCATATTACGATCATTATAGCAGAAAAAAGAGGAATCCACAAGCCCGTCGGGGCTTCGGATTCACACGCTTCACGCAGCTTCTCCGCCTTGCGCAAAATCCCCCGTTTCGGTATAATGTAGCCATCACATTTCCCTCCGCGCCCATCGGCCCGTCCCATCAACCCCGGGAGGTATTTCCATGGAGCTTCAGAAGTTCACCGACTACCGCGACCGCGTCGTCTCCGCCGTGTCCCAGGCCATCGTGGGCAAGACGGAGGAGATCGAGAAGGTGCTGATCTGCTTCGTCTGCGGCGGCCACGTGCTGCTGGAGGACGTCCCCGGCACCGGCAAGACCATGCTGCTGCGGGCCTTCGCCCGGGCCATCGGCGGCAGCTTCAGCCGGGTGCAGTTCACCCCGGACCTGCAGCCCTCCGACCTGACGGGCATCAACTTCTACAACCAGAAGGAGGGCGAATTCCGCTTCCGCCCCGGGCCGCTGTTCCACGACGTGGTGCTGGCGGACGAGGTGAACCGGGCCACGCCCCGCACCCAGGCCGCCCTGCTGGAGGCCATGGAGGAGCGCCAGATCACCGTGGATGGCGAGACCCGTCCCCTGGGCGCGCGCTTCCTGGTCATGGCCACCCAGAACCCGCTGGAGTCCTACGGCACCTTTCCGCTGCCGGAGGCCCAGGTGGACCGCTTCTTCATGCGGCTGGCGCTGGGCTACATGGAGCGCGCCCAGGAGCTGGAGGTGCTGCGCCGCCGGGACACGGTGGATATCATCTCCGAAATCCAGCCCGCCGTGACCAACAGGGACACCGCCTGGGTGCGGGCCAATTACCGCAACGTCCTGGTGTCGGACGAGGTGGCCGGCTACCTGATGGACCTGGTCGAAGCCACCCGGCGGGGCGGCTTCCCCTGCGGGGTGTCCACCCGCGGGGCCATCGCGCTGTTCAAGGCGGTGCAGGCCTCGGCGGCCCTGTCCGGCCGGGACTACGCCCTGCCGGAGGACATCCGCCGGATGGCCCCCTGCGTGCTCTCCCACCGGATCTCCGCCGGCGCGGGGCTCAAGCGCGCGGACGCCGAGGCGCGGCTGCTCCAGCTGATCGACCGCATCCCGGTGCCCGTGGAACCGCTGCCATGATCGCCTTTTTGCTGATGCTGGCCGCGGTGATCGGCGCGGCCGAGCTCTGGTCGCTGCGCCGGGGCCTGGAGGGCGTGGAGTACGACCAGCGCGTCTCCAAGGCCATCGCGGAGCCGGACGAGCCGCTGCAGCTGATCACCGTGATCACCAACCGGCGGCGGCGCATCCTGCCCTTCATACGGCTGAACGAGAACGTGCCCGACGCGCTGGTCATCTCGGGCGACCTGCGGGTGGAGGACATCCGGGGACACCGCAACGCCCTGCGGAGCACGGCCTACATGATGCCCCGCCAGCGCCTGACCCGGCGGACGGACTTCACCGTGCCCTGCCGGGGGCGGTTCCTGTTCCTCGGCGCGAAGCTGGAGGGCGGCGACTTCCTGGGCCTGAGCACCACCGAGCGCCATTACGACCTGCTGAGGGAGCTGGTGGTCCTGCCCCGCCCGGCGGAGGCGGACCTCGTGCGGCGGCTGATGGGCGGCTGGATGGGCGACCTATCGGTGAACCGCTTCATCATGGAGGACCCGGTGCTGACCCTGGGCTACCGGGACTACACCGGCCGTGAACCGATGAAGCAGATCGCCTGGACCCAGACCGCGCGGCTGGGGCGGATGATGGTCCGCTGCCAGGACTACACCGTGGAGCGCACCGTCACGGTGATGCTGAACACCCACACCTTCGCCTTCGGCAGCTACGGCAATCAGATGCTGGAGGCCGCCTTTTCCCTGTGCCGGGGCGTGTGCGAGGCGCTGGAGGAGCAGCGCATTCCCTACGCCTTCATCTCCAACGCCCGCTGCTGCGGCGCGCCGGACGGCTTCGGGGAGGTGGGCGACGGCCTGGGCCAGGCGCACCTGATGACGGTGCTGGAGGGGCTGGGCCGGGCGGACTACACCCACCGGGACACCGAGGAGGCGCTGCTGGACCGGGCCCTCTCCCGGGCGACCCTGGGCCGGGGCCACATCCTGATCACCCCCGTGCGCAACGACCTGCACCCCGAGCTGCTGGCGCGCCTGCGGGCCGCCACCGGCGAGGACCCCTTGTGCCTGACCGGAGAGGAGGCGTCGCCATGTCCCTGACCTACGGCCTGACCTTCTTCTGCGAGACCATGCTCTACCTCGGCGGGCTGGGCTGCCTGGGGATGCTGCAGAGCTGCCGGGCCGGCCTGTTCTGGGTGCCCGTCCTGCTGCTGGCGGCGGCCTGCCTGTGCGGGCTTCTGACGGGCCGCGGACCCTGGTGGCTGCGCTACGCGCCGACGGCGGTGGTGGTGCCCTGCCTGTTCCTGCCGGGGAACCGGGCGGGCGTGCTGGCGGCGCTGCCGATGCTGGCCTACCTGCCCCTGTACGTGTATAACAACCGCCGCGCCACGGACTACGACTATGCCGTGGACCGGTTTCGCCACAGCCTGATCGCCGCCGCCTTCCTGATGCTCCTGGCGCTGGCGATCCAGTCCCCCCGCTGGACCGACGGCCTGCCCTGGCTGTTTCTGTACTTCTCCCTGAGCATCACCCTGCTGCGGCTGCTGCGCCACGACGACCGCGTGGCCCGCACCCGGAGCTTCCAGGCACTGAACCTGGCGGGCGTGCTGCTGGTGTGCGGGGCGGGCTTCGCCCTGTCCCAGCCCAGGATCGTCGCCGCGGTGCGCCTGGCCTGGGGATGGTTCTGCGAGAACGTGCTGCTGCGCCTGGCGGTGCTGGTGCTGTACCTCCTCCAGCTGGCGTTCTACCTGATCGCGCGGCTGGTGGCGCTGCTGCTGCCCGGCATCGGTGACGGGCCCATGCCCGAATTCCCCTCCGCCCTGCCCGGGGAGGGCTCCGAGATGTTCGCCCAGCAGGTCGGCGAGGTCCGCGCCCTGCCGCCCTTCGTGCGCTTCGCCCTGCAGGCGGCGGGCTTCGCCATCGCCGCGGTGCTGGTGTTCCTGCTGCTGCGGGCGCTGGCCCAGCGGATGGGCCGGGGCGAATCGACCTCGGGCACGGACGAGCGGGAGTCCCTGGACCGGCTCGAGGCGCCCCGCCCCCGGGCCCCGCTGCTGCGCCGGAGCGCCGGCGACGGCGTGCGGCTGTGGTACCGCCGCGCCTTGGCGCTGATCCGCGCCCGGGGCGGCCGGGTCGAGGCAAGCATGAACACGCTGCAGATCGAGCAGGCGAACCAGGAGACCGTGGACCCCGACGCCCTGCGCGCGCTGCGGGAGGTCTACCTGCCCGTGCGCTACGGCGGCCGCGCCGGCTCCCGGGGGGACGCCGCCCGGGCCAGGGCCGCCTATGAGCGGCTGCGGAAGGCCGACTGACGCCCTGCGGCCAGTGCCGTCGGGCTTTCACCGGGGCTTCCGCCTTCGGTGGAACTTCATCTGCCCATAATATTCTTCGCTTGAAGCGGCCCCGGAATTTGGGTATAATGGTGGCAATTATTCCGAAACTGACAACGAGGTGTTACTGATGGATTTCAAGACCGCCGTCGCAAACGAGATACTGGACGCCCTGAAGGGCGCCTTTGGCGAGGTGGAGATCGCCCCCGCCGACATCGCCGCCGCGCTGGAGATTCCGCCGGACACGGCCATGGGCGACTACGCCTTCCCCTGCTTCAAGCTGTCCAAGGCCCTGCGCAAGAGCCCGATGATGATCGCGGACGCCCTGGCCGGGGCGATCCACGCCGACTTCCTGCACAAGGTGGAATCGGTGAAGGGCTACCTGAACTTCTTCATCGACCGGGCGACCTACGCCGAGAAGGTGCTGGGCCTGGCGCTGTCCCAGGGCGAGCGCTACGGCGCGGACGACTCCGGCGCGGGCAAGACGGTGGTGCTGGACTACTCCAGCATCAACATCGCCAAGCGCTTCCACATCGGCCACCTGTCCACCACGATGATCGGCAACAGCCTGGTCCGGCTGCACCGGTTCTTCGGCTGGAACGCGGTGGGCGTGAACCACCTGGGCGACTGGGGCACCCAGTTCGGCAAGATGATCGCGGCCTACAAGCGCTGGGGCGACCACGACACGGTGGCGGCCGGCGGCGTGGATGAGATGGTGAAGCTGTACGTGCGCTTCAACGCCGAGGCGGAGAAGGACGAGGCGCTGAACGACGAGGGTCGCGCCTGGTTCAAGAAGATCGAGGACGGCGACCCGGAGGCGCTGGAGATCTTCAACTGGTTCAAATCCGTCACTTTGAAGGACGCCGAGCGAGTCTACGACATGCTGGGCGTGAAGTTCGACAGCTACGCGGGCGAGAGCTTCTACAACGACAAGATGCAGCCCATCATCGACGAGCTGAAGGAAAAGGGCCTGCTGATCGAGGACAAGGGCGCGCAGATCGTGGACCTGCAGGACTACGGCATGCCCCCGGCGCTGATCCTGCGCTCCGACGGCGCGACGCTGTACATCACCCGCGACCTGGCGGCGGCGAAGTACCGCAAGGACACCTACAATTTCGACAAGTCGCTGTACGTGGTCGCCTACCAGCAGGACCTGCACTTCCGGCAGCTGTTCAAGGTGCTGGAGCTGATGGGCTATGACTGGTACAAGCAGTGCGAGCACGTCTCCTTCGGCATGGTCTCCTTCGGCGGCGAGGCGCTGTCCACCCGCCAGGGCCACGTGGTCTACCTGGACGACCTGCTGACCCAGGCCGTGCACAAGGCCCGGGCGCTGATCGAGGAGAAGAGCCCCGAGCTGGACAACAAGGACGAGGTGGCCCGCCAGGTGGGCATCGGCGCGGTGGTGTTCTTCGACCTGTACAACAACCGCATCAAGGACATCGACTTCACCTGGGAGCGCGCCCTCAACTTCGACGGCGAGACCGGCCCCTATGTGCAGTACACCCACGCCCGCGCCTGCTCCGTGCTGCGCAAGGCGGAGGCCCTGGAGAAGGCCGCGCCGGACTACGCCGCCCTCTCCGACCCGTTCAGCCAGGACGTGGTGCGCCTGATCGAGCAGTTCCCGGACGTGCTGAAGTCCGCGGTCACCCGCTCGGAGCCCAGCATGGTCACCCGCTTCGCGGTGGATCTGGCCCAGGCCTTCAACAAGTTCTACTATGAGAACAAGGTGATGGTGGAGGACGGCGGCGTGCGCGCCGCCCGGCTGCTGCTGACCGACGCGGTGCGCCAGGTATTGAAGCAGGCCCTCTACCTGATCGGCGTGGAAGCCCCCGAGCGCATGTGAGCCGGTAGAACCGGCTGTCTTTTGCTGCCGCGTTATAAAACCAGACAGGCCACCCGTAGATCATGGGTGGCCTGTCTGCGTCAGCGGGAAATCGGAGGCCATTTGCTGCCGCATTGAGCGCAGAGCGCTCAACCTCTTTTGCTGCCACGCTATAAAACCAGACAGGCCACCCGTCAAGTATGGGTGGCCTGTCTGCGTCAGCGAAAAACAGGTATCGGCAAATGGTCATCGTTCCCCACCGACGCAGACGGGTCGCCCATGATCTACGGGCGGCCCGGATGGATTCTTGTGTGGCAGCAAAAGACAGCCGGTTCTATCGGAGCGAGGCCGCCTCGGCGTCCAGCATCACGGTGACGTCCCTGTGCAGGGCCAGCACGCTGGCGGGCATCCGGGGGCTCACCGGGCCGCGGAGCATGGCCCGCACGGTCTCGGCCTTGTCCCTGCCGGTGGCGATCATCAGGATGCGTTTGGCCTGCATGATGGTGCCGATGCCCATGGTCACCGCGTGGGTGGGCACCTCGTCCACGGAGTCGAAGAAGCGGGCGTTGGCCTGGCGGGTGATGTCCGTCAGCTCCACCCGATGGGTCGTGCGGCTGAAGGTGTCGTCCGGCTCGTTGAAGCCGATGTGGCCGTCGTGGCCGATGCCCAGCAGCTGCACATCCACGCCGCCGGCGGCGGCGATCTGCACGTCGTAGTCCGCGGCCTCCGCGTCGCCGGCGAAGCCGGAGGGCACGTGGGTGTTGGCCGGGTCGATGTCGATGTGGTCGAACAGCTGCTCGTTCATGAACCGCCGGTAGCTCTGGGGGTGGTCCGGGGCGAGGCCCGCGTACTCATCCAGGTTGAAGGTGCGCGCCTTGGCGAAGCTGACCGCGCCGGCCTTGTTCAGCCGGGCGAGCTCCCGGTAGGTGGGCACGGGGGTGCTGCCCGTGGCCAGGCCCAGCACCGCGTCCGGCTTTTCGATCACGGCCCCCGCCAGCAGCGCCGCCGCCGCCACGGCCAGGGTTTGGGCATCGGGATAGATATAGACGTTCATGTTCTTCCGCCTCCCGTTGATGTTGTCATGGCACGGGCGTCCGGGAACTCCGGGGCCTTCTTGGGCCCCGCCGGCCGGGACGCTTCCATTGCAACATCATTATAGCACAGTTTCCGGGCAAAGGAAATGCATCCGCTTGTCAAAATGCAGGGCAAACCCGTCATTTTTCCCAGTTTCGCGCGTCATACCACTCCAGGAAGGTGTGGTCCTGCCCCCTGGACTTCCAGCCCGGGAAGGTGTCGATGGACACGGCGTGGATGGCATTGAACACGCTCTTTTCGATGTCCGGGTTGTCCCGCCGCAGGGTCTTGAGCAGCTGCTTGATCTCCTGGCGCTTGGACTCCCCCACGCCGTCGCCGCTCTGGGAGATGCCCTCGGTGAAGCGGCAGGCGCACTGCAGGAACTCCAGGCCGTTGTAGCGCCGCCAGGCGATGATGTCCTCCTCGTGGACGCAGTACAGCGGGCGGATCAGCTCCATGCCGGGAAAGTTCGCGCTGTGGACCTTGGGCATCATGCCCTGCAGCTGGGCCCCGTAGAACATGGCCATGACGGTGGTCTCGATCACGTCGTTGAAGTGGTGCCCCAGGGCGATCTTGTTGCAGCCCATGGCCTGGGCCCGGCTGTACAGGTGGCCCCGGCGCATGCGGGCGCAGAGGTAGCAGGGGTTCTTCACCGCGCCGTTGGCCACGTCGAACACGTCCGTCTCGAAGATCTCCACGGGGATATTCAGGCGCCGGGCGTTGTCCTCGATCCTTTGGCGGTTGGCGGGGCTGTAGCCGGGGTCCATCACGAGGTATTTGGCCTCGAAGGGAACGTCGCTGTAGCGCCGCAGCAGCTGGACCAGCTTCGCCAGCAGCATGGAGTCCTTGCCGCCGGAGATGCACACGGCCACGCGGTCCCCCGCCTGGATCAGCTCATAGCGCTTCACGGCGGTGATGAAGGGCGTCCACAGCTCCTTGCGGTACTTCTTCTGTATGCTGCGCTCGATCAACTGGCAGGCGTCCAGTTCGCGCTTCATGCCGCATCCCTCCCGACTGGCGGCGTCCGTCGCGCCGCGATAAAATGATTGTCGACGTGTTCCTCCGGAACCCGCCGACCCGGAAAACGTTCCGTTTTCCTAGAGTGTGTTTCAAAATGCAGGGAGATGCAGTTTCGAGTGGATTTGGCTGCATTTCAAGGCGATTCCCCGCAGGCTTAGTGGGGCTAAGTCCAGGGAAATCAACGCGGAAATGCAGTCAAAGACGCCGAAAATGCGCTTCAGGCATTTTAGAAACAGACTCTACTCATGCACAATTACAATGAATCGGGGGCGCCGACAGGCGCCCCCGCGTTTCGGCTTCACGCCGCGTATTATTCTGGGGCGATTTTATACTAAGCTCAATCTAAAAGTGAACATATGCGGAGCAGATTTTTCGTTCTGCCTAAGTCGAGCGGAGGGAAGCGATGCAGCGCATCGTTGACCGCAGCGAGCCGACGGCAGGGCGGAAAAGATGCCCGCAGATGGTTGCAATTTAGATTGAGATCAGTATTACTTCGCCTCGGTGGCGAACACCCGGCCGAAGATGTCCAGGGCCTCGTCCAGCAGCTTCTCGTTCAGGCTGGCCATGTAGCTGGTGCGCAGCAGGCACAGCTCCGGCGGCGTGGCCGGGGGCAGCACCGGGTTCACGTACACGCCCTCCTCGTACAGCTGGCGGGCGCGCAGCAGGGTGGCCTCCGGGCTGTAGGTGTAGATGGGGATGATGGGCGTCTCGGCCTCGATGATCGGGATGCCCCGCTCCTTCAGGCCCTTGCGCATGTAGGCGGACAGATCGGCCAGGCGCTGCACCAGCTCCGGGTGGGCCTTGATGTGCCGCAGGGCCGCCAGGGCGATGGCCGCGCTGGCGGGAGTGATGGAGGCGGAGAAGATGAACGGGCGGGAGTTGTGGCGCACGAAGTCCACCACGGTGGCGTTGGCCACCAGGTAGCCGCCCAGGCTGGCCAGGGACTTGGAGAAGGTGCCCATGATCA
>CADCHI010000066.1 GCA_902801165.1 uncultured Eubacteriales bacterium
TGTGCAACATCATTGCGGAAACCTCGGTGTCGATTCCTGAGTCCACCGTCATCCGCGCTGTTCAGCGCATTGCCGGAGACGTGCATGTGATCTACCGCCAGGTACCCCAGGATGCTATGCTTGCCAATAATCAGGAGCATGGTTTCCGCTGCGGCGATAATGGCATCTTTAAGGGTGTGCCTGTGACGCTGGAGCAAAAACAGCTCTGCCGTGTTGCCCGCCAGATATATAAGCGCTGTCACTCTGACGGCAAGTACATTCTGGATGATAACCGCCTGATCATCTGTCAGAGCAATGCGAAAGCCCACCAGCCCGCCCGGCTTTCCACTTCGCCGTAGAGAAGCTCGCCGCTTCGCCGTTGAAAAGTCCGCCAGATCACCCGGTTTTACACTTCGCCGTGGAAAAGTCCGCCAGACCACCCGTTTTTTCACTTCGCCGTGCGAAAATCCACTCGTCCGCCCGGTTTTCCACTTCGTCACAGCGAACTTCCGCAGTTTGCTCTGGTGAAGCCCCCAAGGGGGGGGTTCCGATCTCCGCGGGCCTTCCTGGGGTGACCGCCGCCCACTCTCGCGTAAATTTCCGACAAATTCCGGCCCCAGGGGTCTGAAGCCCAAAAACTGAAGAAGTGGACAGTAGTGTTCGAGAAATGGACACATAAGCCGAACCGTGGACAGGGGGAACCACAATGAAGTACACGAAAGATCAAAGGCTGGACATAGGGAAAAGGATCTATGAAGGAGAGATCAGCAGGTTCGAAGCAGCTGCGGAATATGGTATAGGATCCAATACGGCCAGAGAGTATATGCGTCTGTACCGCGCAGAGAATCATCTTCCCGTGAGGCATGTAGAGAGCAACTCCGAGAAAATAAAAGAGCCTCCAAGGCCGCCAACGGGCCTGGAAGACTACGAAGCTATGAGTAAGGAGGAATTGATCCATGAGCTGGTGCGAGCCAAGATCACAGAAGCCCGGCTAAAAAAAGGATACGAAGTGAAGGGAGTTGGTGCTCAAAAGGAATATCTTCCTTTAGACAACAAGAGTACCAAATAATCCTGGAACTCTCGAGTATGTTTCCTGTCAAGCTATTGTGCGAGATGATGGGGATCCAGAGGAGCAGCTTCTACAACTGGAAATCACGGCTTTCTAATCCGTCTGACCGGGAGAAAGCATTGGTGGCATCTATTATGTTGTTCAAGGAATACCATCTGAAATACCCATCGCACGGATATCGGTGGTTGAACGCGAAGATTCTGCTTGATACAGGGAAAAAGATGTCGGACCCATATGCGCATAAATGCTGTAAAGCGATAGGAATAAAGAGTCATGCCAAGCACTATCGGTACAGAAAGCCCGGGAATCCATACCGCATATTCCCCAATCTGCTCATGACAGAGATGGCAATCACGGGGCCGCTGCAGTGTATTGTAAGCGACATGACTGCATTCCATATCAAAGGAACCTATTACGAGCTGACACTGTATATGGATTTGTGGAACAATGAGATCGTCAGTCATTCGCTTTCGGCGAAGCGCGGAGACAGGATGACATACATCAGCGGATTGGAGAGCTTGCTGGAACTTAAGAAAGAATTCCCCGATATGCAAATGGTGCTGCATTCAGATCAGGGTTCAGTGTATGCTTCAAAGGAATTCAACGAGCTTCTTCCAATGTACAATGTGATTCGCTCAATGTCTCGCGCAGGCACTCCGACAGATAATGCGGCGATGGAAGCCATTAATGGTTGGATCAAAGCCGAGCTCTTCATGGACTTCCATGTGACGGGCGATGACAATGTCGAAAAGGAAGTTGATGATTACATCGTCTTCTTTAATGAGCAGCGTCCGGCCTATTCACTGGGTTACCTGACGCCCAAGCAGTATAAAGAGCAGTTCGCACCGGTTCCTCATTGCTGATAGATTCTGAGCCAGAGGAAAAAGAGGATGGATTGACCGCAAACGCAGCCACCGCCACCAGGCGGCTTGCCCTTGACAGGTTCTTGGGAAACGATACAATTATCCGTCCGACGGCGAATCATTATAGTTCATTGCTGATGAGTTCCTCGCCGTCGGTAATACCCAATAATCGTTTCCCAAGGTCCTGTCAAGGGTGGCGGAATATGTCCATTTTTAACATTCCTACGTGTCCAAAATTTGTTGACTACTGCAAGAGCCTAATTTTTTAATAGGAGCCGTCTCAAAACAACCCTTTTCGCAAGGAACCTCTCCTGCCCGATGGCGACCCGCCCTCTCGGGACGCATTTACTTTTCCCTTCCGCTCTCCCCGCGCTCCAGCTTGAGCTTCTCCAGCACCTCGTCGCCCTTGATGCTTCGGAAGCGGCGCACGCACCCGGCGTCCAGCCGGTCGTCGAACAGGCAGATGCTCCGCCAGTCGCAGTACTGGCAGGGGTTCTGCTGTCGGAAGCGCACCGGCGCGATCTCCGCCGCGCCGCCCCGGATGCCGTCCAGGTGCCGGCCGGCCATCTCCATGGCCCGGTGCACCAGGGCCTCGAAGCCGCTGGCATCGGTGGCGAGGGTGCCCTTGTACAGCGTCCCCTCCTTGCTGACCCGCACGTTCAGCACCTCCGGGAAGTTCGGGGACTGGGCCTTGAGCAGTTCGGTGTCGTCCGGCGCCAGGCCCGTCAGCCGGAAGCTGCCGCGCCGCTTCCTGTCCACCTCATTGGGATCGGTGGACTGCATGGCCAGTATCCCCTCGTCCAGGGTGAAGTAGTACACGCCTGCGCTCTGCTCGCCGCGCTTCCTCATCGCCGCCGCCAGGTACACCGGCAGCTGCAGGCTCAGGCCGTGATAGACGGCGTCCAGCTGCAAATCCCTGCCGCCGCGCTTGTAGTCGATCACCCGCAAAAAGCCACCCTCTGCCCATTCGTCCACGCGGTCGATCCGGCCCTCCAGCGTGCACTCACCGCTGTCCGCATTCACGACCAGCCGGGCCACGCCGTCCTCCACGCCGAAGTCGGTCTCCAGCGCCGCGGGCTCAAACCGGCTGCCCCGCATGTGCCCGGCCAGCACGCAGGCGCAGGTGCGGGCGGTGGCCTTCAGCCGCCGGCGCTCCGCCAGGGCCACGGCGCTGTCGCCCAGGGGCCCGGACTGGGCCATGGCGTCCAGCAGCCGGTCCGCGATGGCGTCCATGCGGCGGCCTGCCGCCTCGTCCTCCAGAGTGCCAAGGTCCTCCATGCTGGCCAGCAGGAACTCGTGGACCGCGTCGTGGAAGAAGCTGCCCTCGTCCTTGGCGTTCAGCCGGAAGGGCTCGATGCGCTCCGGCCGCAGGCCGTACTGCACGAAATAGGCGAAGGGGCACTGGGCGAAGCGCTCCAGTCGCGTGACGCTCTGCCGGCGCAGCTGGCCGTACAGCTCCCTGGCGGCGGCGGGGTCCAGGCGCTCGGCGCTTTCGCCGTGGTTCAGCGCCAATCGCACCCGCTCCAGCGCCAGGGCCGTGTCGGCGTCCCCGGCTTCGGCAAGGCGCTTCAGTCCCGCCAGCGCCGCCGAATCAAATGGCGGAACGGGCACGCCCTCCCCCACGGCGGCCAGCGCCCGGGCCCCGAGGGCCACGGCGGCCTCCGGCGAGGCCCGCAGCATCCACTGCACGCCCTCGTCCCCGGCCAGGCCGCCCCGGACGGTCAGCTTCGGGAAGATGCCCTTCAACAGCTCGATCAGCGCGCCGGGCCGCTGGGCGCCGCCGTCCATGCCGCTGTTCGGGCAGGTGACGCACAGGTAGTCCGTGGCCATCTCCACGGCGGATTTCAGGTAGAACCGCCGCATGCGGGACAGCTCCGCGTCGTCGGAGCCCAGGTAGGCCCGGGTCATCCGGGAAAAGGCGTGGAGCTGGTCGGCATTCAGCAGGCCGTCGCTGTCCGCCAAGACGCGGTCGGTCTCCCCCAGGATCAGCAGGGCCTTCGCCCGCTGAGCGGTGATGCGGTCGGTGGTCTGGGCGTACACCGCGTCCCCGGACTGGGGCAGCGGCTTGATGATCGCGGCTTCCAGGGACTCCTGGAGGGTCTTGCGCAGCTCGTCCACGGGCAGCGGCGCGTCACCCAGCAGGCCCGCCATCTGGTCCAGCGCGCCCATGATCCGGTTCCAGACCTGGCCCTCCTCCCCGGCCTGCTCCCGCAGGTCGGCCTCGATCAGCGCGTTCAGCCGGGCCTGCATGTTCGCCGCGGCGTCGATGTCCGTCAGGAAGTCGAACAGCGCCGAAAGCTGGGCCTTCAGGCTGTCCGCCCGCTTCATCCGCCGCTTCAGGGCGTTCACCGGCGCGGCAAAGCGCTCCCGCAGCGGCTCGATGGCCTGCAGCTCCGCCTCGCTGCCCCGCTTCAGCGGTCGCAGCAGCGCCCAGGGCTTCAAGCCGTACTTCGCCGCGTGGTTCGCCAGGCGGTCGGCCTCGTCGGCGTCCAGGGGCATGCAGCCGGTGCGCAGCAGCGCCAGGGCATCCTCCTCCCGGGGGGAATCCTCGACCAGCCGCAGGGACGAGATCAGGCACTCCGCCAGCGGATGCCGGGAGGCCGCGCGGCTGGAGGACAGGAACAGGGGCACGCCGTAGGCGCGGAAGGCCTCCAGCAGCGGCTGGTGATAGCCCTCGATGTCCCGGCATAGAATGAGCATGTCGCTCCACCGCCAGCCGTACTGCATGGCGAGGCGGCGGCACAGCGCCGCGGCGAAGCGGCACTCCTCCATGGGATTGCGAAGCGCGGCGACCTGCACCCGGGCGGGCCGCTTGCCGGAATCGTCCGGCTTCACGGGAAAGGCGAACAGCTCCCGGGCCAGCAGCGCCAGCTCCCGCCGCTGGCCGGGGTTTTCGCCCGCCTGCACCGGCACCCGCTCGGGGGCCGCGCCGGCCTTGATCGCGGCCTTCACCAGCCGGTCGCAGCAGGCCTGCAGGGGCAGGAAGGCGTCGAAGTCCCGGGCATCGGGGTCGTTCTCCAGGGGCAGGAACACGCTGGTCTCGGGGCAGACCGCGCCGATGGCGGCGATCAGCTGGTGGAGCGTCGGCGGCGTCAGGTCGAAGCCGAAGAAGTACACGGCCGCGCCCCTCAGGAAGTCCGCCTGCCCCGCCCGCTCCACGGCGCAGCGGAACTCCGACTCACCGTCCTGGAAGCGGCCCTCCAGCAGCGCCTCGTAGGCCTCCAGGATCACGCCCAGGTCGTCCAGCTTCAGCCGGAGCATGCCCTCGGCCTCCCTGGCGCAGGCGAACAGGCGGTCCGGCGTCAGGCCCGCCTGGCGGATCAGCTCCAGCTGGCGGGCGCAACGGTCCGCAAAGCCCGTCCGCCCCGCCGCGCCGCGGTACAGCTTCAAGCGGTCGTCCACCTGCCGCGCGGCCACGCGCACCAGCATCGTCCGCCCGCGCTCGTCCACCCGAACGCCCTCGGGCAGCCCCGCCGCCTCGAAGATGCGCCCGCACAGGCGCTCCGGGCTCAGGACCTGCAGGCTGAAGGAACCCTCCAGTCCCAGCGCGCTCAGCAGCGTGCGCTCGGTCTGCAGGGTCAGCTGCTTCGGCACGACCACGATGTGGGTCCTGCCCGCTTCCGCCATGGCGCGGCGCAGCGCGCCGATCAGGGCGCCTTCCATCAGGCTGCCCCGCCCGGTGTAGATGCGCATCCGTTCACTCTCCTTTGCAGGGGACGGCACAAAAGCCGCCCGGCGGCGGGCACAATCGCAGCGGACTGCTCACCCACCGTCCCCCACAATTATAGCACACCGGGCATTTGACCCCGTTTTTGAATTGTGACATATTTGTAATATTTTTTGTACCGGAAATGTATTATAATAGAGGCAACAAATGGCAGTTTTGCGGCGTCCAAAAGCGAAGAGGAAGCCCTGGATTCCATGGGCATAAGAAAGGGGTAGAAGTCATGAAAAGATTTGTCTCCATTTTGCTGGCGCTGATGCTGTTCATCGCCGTAATGCCGACGACGGCCTTTGCGGGCAGCACCAAGACGGTCTACGTCAGCTCCACCGGCAGCGGCACGCTGAACCTGCGCGAGGGTCCCGGCTACGAGTACGAAGTCAAGGGCTATGTGAAGCACAACTACAAGGTCAGCGTCAAGGATACCAGCGGCGTTTGGACCAAGGTCAAGGTCAAGAAGACCGGCAAGATCGGCTGGATCCGCACCATGTACATCGACGGCACCACCAAGGCGCTGGGCAATGGCTACAAGGCCATCATCGCCGGCACCAAGGTGTACAAGAAGGCCGACAGCAGCTCTTCCGTGGTGGGCTCCATCACCACGGCGGACACCGTGAAGGTGACGTACACCGAGCACGATTTCGCCAGCGTGAAGGTCACGGACTCCGGCCTGACCGGCTGGATTCCGATCAGCTGCATCGGCGGCACCGTGAAGCTGACCCCCGACGCCCCGCCGTCCAGCTCCTCCACCGTGTACCGCACCACCGCTTCCACGCTGAACCTGCGCTCCGGCCCCGGCACCGGCTACGCGGTGATCGGCAAGCTGAAGAAGGGCACCGGCTGCACCATCCTGAAGTCCAGCGGCAATTGGCGCAAGATCAAGACCCTCAAGGGCACCGTCGGCTGGGTTTCCAGGAACTACCTCACCGCCAGCGCCACCGCCAGGGTGACCGCCAGCGCGCTGAACGTCCGCAAGGGCCCCGGCACCAGCTCCGCCATCCTGGGCAGCCTGAAGCGCAACACGAAGGTGACCATCAAGTACACCTCCGGCAACTGGGCCTATATCACCAGCAGCAAGCTGACCGGCTACGTCTCCCTGAATTATCTGAAATTCTGATAAACTTACGCTTATCACTGGCGGGGTCTTGCGATACAGCGGGGTTCCGTCAGCATGGCGACCGGCGCGTCCTTCGTGGCGCGCCGGCCTTTTCTGTTTTTGGGTTGCGTCGGTGCTGAAATATGCTATAATGGGTGTAACCGCCGCCCCGGAGACGGGCGAAGGCGGCAACCATGACGGCGCGGAACGGAAGGTGATTCACAGTGCGCAACCGCATACTCATCGGCGACTCCACGAACCCCTGGCACAACCTGGCCGTGGAGGAGCTCCTCTTCGACACCCTGGAGCCGGACGCGCGGGTATTCTACCTGTGGCAGAACCGGAACACGGTGGTCATTGGCCGGCACCAGAACGCCTGGCGGGAATGCCGGGTGAAGCTGCTGGAGGACGAGGGCGGCCGCCTGGCCCGGCGCAGCAGCGGCGGCGGCGCGGTGTACCACGACACCGGCAACCTGAACTTCACCTTCGTGCTGCCCCGGCAGGAGTACGATCTGCGCCGCCAGCTGGGCGTGATCCGCAGCGCGGTGGCATCCTTCGGCATTTCCGCGGAATTCACCGGCCGGAACGACCTGGTGATCGCGGACAGCGGCGCGAAGTTCTCCGGCAACGCCTTCCGCTTCACCGACCAGACGGCCCTCCACCACGGCACCCTGATGGTGGACGTCGCCCTGGACAGGCTGGGCCGGTACCTGGCCCCCGACCCGGGCAAGCTGCGGGCCAAGGGCATCGAAAGCGTGCGCTCCCGGGTGTGCAACCTGGCGGCGCTGAACCCCGGGGTCACCATCGAAGCCCTCCGGGACGCGCTGGAGCAAGCCTTTATCGCGGAATACGGCCCCGCAGAGCCCCTCTCCATGGACGCGCTGGACGGCGAAAGGCTGGCGGCGCTGGAGGAGAAGTACGGCTCCTGGGACTTCCGGCTGGGCCGGGCGCTGCCCTTTGACGCCACGCTGGAGCGCCGCTTCCCCTGGGGCGGCGTGACGCTGGAGCTGAGCCTGAAGGAGGGCGCCGTCACCGACGCGAAGGTCTTCTCCGACGCCATGGACGAGGCCATGATCGGCGCCATCGCCCCGGTCCTCACCGGCGTGCGCTACGAAAACGCGGCCCTGGCCGAGGCCCTGTGCAAACTGAACCATCCCCAGGCCGACGAGCTGTCGGACTGGCTGCAAACGACGGATTTAGGAGGTCATCAACCGTGAAAGCACTGTTCATCGGCGGCACCGGCACCATCAGCGCCGCCATCGTCCGGCGGCTGGTGGAGGAACTGAACTGGGAGGTCTGGCTGTTGAACCGCGGCAACCGCCCGCAGGCCGTGCCCGAGGGCGTCCACACCATCATCGCCGACATCAACGACGAGGCCGCCGTGGCCGCGAAGCTGGAGGGCCTGTTCTTCGACTGCGTGTGCGAGTTCATCGGCTTCGTACCCAGCCAGGTGGAGCGGGATTACCGGCTGTTCAAGGGCAAGACCCGCCAGTATATCTACACCAGCTCCGCCTCTGCCTATCACAAGCCCGCGGCCAGCCCCTGGATCACCGAGGGCACGACCCTGGCGAACCCCTACTGGCAGTATTCCCGGGACAAGATCGCCTGCGAGGAATTCCTGATGCGCAAGTACCGGGAGGAGGGCTTCCCCGTCACCATCGTGCGACCCAGCCACACCTACGACGAGCGCAGTATCCCCCTGGGCGTGCACGGCAAAAACGGCTCCTGGCAGGTGGTGGAGCGCATGCGCCAGGGCAAGCCGGTCATCATACAGGGCGACGGCACCAGCCTGTGGACCATGACCTTCAACCGGGACTTCGCCATCGGCTACACCGGCCTGATGGGCAACCGCCACGCCATCGGCGAGGCCTTCCAGATCACCGGCGACGAGACCCTGACCTGGAACCAGATCTACGCCACCATCGCCGACGCCCTGGGCGTGGAGCTGAAGGCCTGCCACGTGGCCAGCGACTACCTGGCCGCCGTGGGCGACAAATACGGCTATGACTTCACCGGCAGCCTGACCGGCGACAAGGCCGTGTCGGTGATTTTCGACAACGCCAAGCTCAAGCGCGCCGTGCCCGACATGCGTACCACCGTGCGCTTCGACCAGGGCGTGCGCATCGCCCTGGACTACGTGCTGTCCCACCCGGAGTGCCAGAGACCCGACCCCGAGTTCGACGCCTGGTGCGACCGGGTCATCGCGGCGCTGGAAGCCTCGAAGGCGAGCGTATGAGGGCGCTGGTACTGGAGGGCGCCCGGGCCATGGGCATCCCCATGACCCAGGCCCAGGCCGAACAGTTCGAGCGCTACCACGCGCTGCTGCTCGAGGCCAACGCCCGCATGAACCTGACCCGCGTGCCCGACGACCCCCGCGAGGCCGTGGACCGGAACTACCTGGACTGCATCGCCCCACTGGCGGACGGTTTCCCGGCGGTCTCCACCGCCGTGGACGTGGGCTCCGGCGCGGGCTTCCCGGGCATTCCCCTGTCCATCATGCTGCCGGACACCCGCTTCACGCTGATCGACTCCCTGGGCAAGCGGGTGGAGTTCCTCCAATCGGTCATCGACACCCTGGGTCTGAACGCCCGGGCGCTGCACCTGCGGGCGGAGGACGCTGCCCGCAGGCCGGAGCTGCGGGAGCAGTTCGACCTGGCAACGGCCCGGGCCGTCGCGCCGATGAACGTTCTCTGCGAATACCTGCTGCCCTTTGTGCGGGTGGGCGGCCACGCCCTGGCGCTGAAGGGACCCGGCGCGGACGAGGAGCTGGCCTGCGCCGAAGGCGCTCTGGCACTGCTGGGCGGCGCCGCCGAGCGCGTCTCGGCGCTGCGCATCCCCGGCCGGGACTGGGACCACCGGGCCGTGTGGCTGAACAAGGCCGCCCCGACGCCCGACGCCTATCCCCGCCGGGCCGGCGTGCCCGAGAAGAAGCCGCTGTCGAAGTGATGACGAGTGTGAGGCAGCAGGCAACAGGCATTAGGCAACAGTCAGAAAGCCGCTGCCGCCCCCTGTCGCATGATTGGTTGAAAGCGCGGCAGCCACACTCTGACTGTTGCCTGTTGCCTAATGCCTGTTGACTAATATCTGTTGCCTAATGCCTGCTGCCTCAACTTGGAATTTGCTCCGCAAATTCCAAGTTTGGTATTTTTCTCGGCCTTCCTGAATATCATAATCTCCGTAAAACATCATTTGATTTCAGGAGGACGACCCCATGAAAAAGGTATTTGCGCTGATGATGACCCTCTCCCTGCTGACGCTGGCCCTGGCCGCCTGCGAGGGCATGACCACGACCACCACGACCACCGCCACCGAGGCTCCCGCCCAGAACACGGCGGCTCCCGACGACGGCGGCAGCGCCGCGGGCGACGCCCTTGAGGATGCGGCGAACGGCGTGGGCAACGCGGTGGAGAACGCCGCCGACGGCGTGGAGAATGCCGTGGACGACGCGATCGACACCCCCGCCGAGAACGCCGCCGACGCCCAGCAGTCGAACTGATCCGCCCGGAGACAGCTTCGGCGCGCCGCTTCCCAGCCGCAGACAAGACAAAACGTGCCCGGAATTTCGCATTGAAATTCCGGGCACGTTTTATGGCGAGAAGAATCACTTCTTCTTCAGGTACTTCAGCGGCACCCATCCGCCGTAGCCGTTGTAGTAGATGTAGCCCCAGTCGCCGTTGAGGGTGCTCAGGAAGACGGTCTTGCCCTTCTTCAGCTTGCCCAGCCGCTTGCCGGAGGACCTGGGTGCGGACCGCACGGTGGCGTTCTTCTTGACGGTGTAGTTGCCGGTCTTGGGGGTGCTGGTCTTGGTGAGGAACTGCTTGTCCACATAGCCCACGTTGCCGTTGGTGAACTGCACGTACCACCAGCCGTCCGCCATGGACAGGAAGTAGACCTTCGTTCCCTTCTTCGCTTTGCCGATGATCTCGTTTTCCATGCCGGGGCCGCTGCGCACGTTCAGCCGGCTGGCGGTGACGAGATAGGCGTCGCCCACGTTGGCCAGGGTGCTGGAGCGCCCCACGGCCAGCGCCGGCGCGGCGGTCATAGCCAGCATCAGGCAGACCAGAGCCAGCGACAGCAGCCTCTTGCTCCACTTGGTCATATTGCTCATAGCTTCCATTCCCTTCAAAGATATCTCGTTATCCCTATTATACACTATAATTAACCAAGATGCAATATATTTCCCGAATTTATGTCTTATTTTTGTCGTTAAAAAATCAATTTGTGTCGTTTTCAGCCACAATACCATCGATTCCAAAATTATCACACGCATAACACAGCCATACACATTTGCGGCTATAATGGCCTTGCCGCGCCCCGTTCGGCGCTCCCCCCGCTTCAAACTGCCATGGAGGGCGATACCCTTGCGCAAAGACCAGACGCGATCCAACGACCTGTACGCACAGATTGCCCGGCTGACGGTGCCCATCGTGCTGCAAAACCTGCTCAGCGCGGCAGTGAACTCCGCCGACGTGGTCATGCTGAACTTCGTGGGCCAGGCCCACATCTCCGCCGTGTCGCTGGCCGCCCAGTATGCCAGCGTGCTGTTCATGGTGCTCTACGGGCTGGGCACCGGCGTGACGATGCTCAGCGCCCAGTACTGCGGCAAGGGCGAGCTGCGGGCCGTGGAGGTGGTGGAAGGCATCGCCCTGCGCTTCTCGGTGCTGGCCTCCTCGCTGTTCGCGCTGGCGGCGCTGGCCGCGCCGCGGCTGATGATGCGGGCCTTCACGCCGGACCCGGAGCTGATCGAGATCGGCGCTTCCTACCTGCGCAACATCTCCGTGGCCTACCTGTGCTGGGGCTTCATCGAGGTGTACCTGGCCACGCTGCGCAGCATCGGCCGGGTGGCCGTCAGCACGGCGCTGAACACTGTGGCCTTCCTGCTGAATATACTGCTGAACGCCGTGTTCATATTCGGGCTGTTCGGCGCGCCGAAGCTGGGCGCGGCGGGCGTCGCCCTGGCCACCAGCATCTCCCGCCTGGTGGAGCTGGCCCTGGTGCTGGTAGTCTCCGCCCGCAGCAAGGACGTGAAGCTGAAGCCCTCGCTGATGTTCGCCCGCAGCCCCCTGCTGTTCCGTGACTTCCTGCACATGGCCCTGCCCGCCATGGCCAACGACATCAGCTGGGGCCTGGCCTTCTCCATGTACTCGGTGATCATCGGCCAGTTTCTGGGCACCGACATGGTGGCCGCCAACTCCTTCGCCTCGCTGATGCGCAACTTCGGCACCATACTGTGCTTCGGCGTCGCCAGCGCTGGCGGCATACTGCTGGGCCAGATCATCGGCAACGGCCAGCTGGAGCAGGCCCGGGACGCCGCCCGCAAGGTGATGAAGCTGACGGTGCTGTTCGGGGCCATCGGCGGCGGAATCATACTGGCCGCCATGCCCCTGGTGCTGCGCTTCGCCGACCTGACCGAGGCCGGCAAGGGCTACCTGCGCACGATGCTGCTGATCAACTCCTACTACGTGATGGGCGCGGCGGTGAACACCACGCTGATCGCGGGCGTGTTCCGCGCCGGCGGCGACAGCCGCTTCGGCTTCATCTGCGACACCATCGACATGTGGTGCTACGCCGTGCCGCTGGGCTTCCTCGCCGCGGCGGTGCTGAAGCTGCCGCCCATGTGGGTCTACTTCCTGCTGTGCACCGACGAATTCGTGAAGTGGCCCTGGGTGATCAGCCACTACCGGAGCGGCAAGTGGCTGAGGAACATCACCCGGGACGGCCTGTTTGAGGAGAAGGCGGGCGGTTGACGCCGTTGGTTTGAGGAATTAGAAGATCCTGTGCTTCACAATGGTTACTCGAACGCTGGACGCAGGATGGCAGAGCAGGCGTCGACGAACCCGAATGCCGGCATGAAAACGGACGCCAATTATGGCGTCCCTACGGTTTGAGCTATATGAAGATCCCTCGCATCGCCAAGAATGACTGTGGATTGCTTCCTGTCATCCTGAGCGGAGCGAAGGATCTTTTTATTATCCCGATTTGGGCTTATCGCTGCCTTCTCACTTCCCAAACAGCCGCCTGAGCAGCCTTGCGGGCCGCTTCTCCACCCGGCAGGCGATGATCGTCACGTTGTCCCGGCCGCCGTTCTCCAGCGCCCGTTGCAGCAGCGCCGGCGCCAGCGACTCAAAGGCCGACCGCTCGATCTCGCCCCGTATGTCGTCCAACGGCACCATGTCCGTCAGACCGTCCGAGCAAATCAAATACAGATCCCCGTCCGCATAGCTGCCCATGGCCGTGAAGGGCTCAATGCGCAGCTCATCCCGGGGAATGCCCAGGTTTTGCAGCAGCAGGGGCTTCCTGCCACGGGTGGCCATCGCCACGTGGTCCCGGGAGATCTGCTCCAGCGCGCCGGAGGCATAGCGGAATACCTTGCTGTCGCCGATGTTGCACAGCGCGATCCCGAACGGCCCAAAGGCCAGCAGGGCCGCCGTGGTGCCCATCGAGGTGAGCCGGTTCCGCACGATGTATTCGCAGATCTCCTCGTTGGCCTCCACGCAGTACTTCACCAGCTCCGCCTCCGGGTCGTCTCCCAGGCGCAGGGCCTTCGCCCTCCGGGCCGCGATCAGCGAGGCCACCTCGCCCCGCTCCTCGCCGCCCATGCCGTCGAACACGCCCAGCAGCGTGACCTCATCGGAGGACGCGCTGCCGCTGATGGGAAACGCCGGCGCAGCCCCCCCGTCGCCCAGGCAGCGCCCACCGCAGATGAAGTTGTCCTGATTCATGGCGCGGCGCTTTCCAATGTCGCAGACGCATGAATAGCGGATGGTGTAATCCATGAAACCCTCCCGCCCCGGATTCGGCTCGCCGCCGACCTGCCGCGTCCCATCCAGTCCAGAGCCATCATATCCCATTATTCTTCGACACTTGTCCGTCATATCCTTCCCCCGATTTGCGATATGCGCCAATATTTTGGCTCTTCACGGAAACTTGGGGAATAGATACTCCCTCTCCGCCCTTCGGGCACCTCTCCCCCTCACGGGGGCGAGGCAAGTTTATATTTCAGTGCTTGGCTCTCCCCCGTGAGGGGGAGAGCTGGCAGCCGTTTCGCCCGGTGGATTCCCATCGGGTTCTTTCATATATCCATTTTACCCCTCAGACCGGGCCGCGCCGTAAGACGGATGTTGTGGGCGGGCAGACGCGAAAGCCCTGTCCCTACTTCCGGCACGAGGATGGCTTCATCAAACGCATCACCCCGACCCTTGGATCAATGGGGTCGGGGTGATGGTTTTCATGTGACGTTACTGCAGGAACGCAAACAAGAACCCCTGCCCCTTGAATCTATGGGGGCAGGGGTTCGGTCTACCTATGCGCGGTAGCGATTAACAGCGGAATTATTCCGCAGCCAGGCGCTGGTAGGAAGCCAGGCGGTCCTCAGCATCCTTCTGGGACTCGGCGAAGAGCTCGGGAGCCACATCGGGGAACTGACGGAGCAGAGAAGCATAGCGGTTCTCGCCCTTGATGAAGGCCTGGTAGTCGCCCTTCGGCGGCTTGGAATCGAGGGTGAACTTCTTCTCGGCGGTGGGATTGTAGCGATAGGTCTGCCAGTAACCGGCCTCGACCGCGCGGGCAATCTCCAGCTGAGCCTGGTTCATCTTGATGCCGTGGTTGATGCAGGGCGCGTAGGCGATGATCAGGGACGGGCCGTGATAGGCTTCGGCCTCGGTCATGGCCTTGAGCACCTGGGCGGGATCGGACATGGCAACCTGGGCGACGTAGACGTAGCCGTAGGACATGGCCATCATGCCGAGATCCTTCTTCTTGGTGCGCTTGCCGGCAGCCGCGAACTTGGCGACAGCCGCATGCGGGGAGGACTTGGAGGCCTGTCCGCCGGTGTTGGAGTACACCTCGGTATCCAGAACCAGAACGTTGACGTCCTCGCCCTGGGCCAGCACGTGATCCAGTCCGCCGTAGCCGATGTCATAGGCCCAGCCGTCGCCGCCGAAGATCCAGAAGGACTTCTTGGTCAGCAGGTCCGCATCGGCCAGGATGGCCTTGCAGGTGTCGCAGCAGGCGTCCTTGATGGCCTCGACCAGCTTCGCGCCGGCGGCCTTGGAGCCTTCCGCGTCGTCCATATTGTCAAGCCACGCCTGAGCGGCGGCCTTGACTTCGTCGGAGTGATCGGAATCGAGCAGGGCCTTCACATTGTCGGCCAGCTTCGCGCGGCGCTGGGTGATGCCCAGGTTCATGCCGAAGCCGAACTCAGCGTTGTCCTCGAACAGGCTGTTCGCCCAAGCGGGGCCATGGCCTTCCTCGTTCACGGTGTAGGGGCAGGTGGGGGCGGAGCCGCCATAGATGGAGGAGCAGCCCGTGGCGTTGGCAATGACCATCCTGTCGCCGAACAGCTGGGTGACCAGCTTGACGTACGGGGTCTCGCCGCAGCCCGCGCAGGCGCCGGAGAACTCGAACAGGGGCTTCTTGAACTGGCTGTCCTTGACGGCCTTCAGGTTCAGGTTGCCCTTGTACTCAGGCAGCGTCTGGGCGAACTCCCAGTTGGCCTCCTGGGCATCCTGGGTGTGCAGGGGCTTCATCTCCAGAGCGACCTTCTTGCCGCCCTTGTTGACGGGGCAGACGGTGGTGCAGTTCTCGCAGCCGGTGCAATCCAGCACGGAGACCTGCATGCGGTACTTCAGACCCTTGAAGGCCGGACCCTTGGCGTCGGTCACTTCGAAGCCGGCGGGCGCCTTGGCAGCCTCTTCCTCGGTCAGCAGGTAGGGACGGATGCAGGCGTGCGGGCACACGATGGCGCAGGTGCCGCACTGGATGCAGGCGTCGATGTTCCACTGGGGAACCGTGACCGCGATGCCGCGCTTCTCATACTTGGTGGTGCCGGTGGGCACGCGGCCAGCGGCGTCGATCATGCTGACGGGCAGCTTGTTGCCGTCCTGAGCCAGGATGGGCTGGATGAAGGTCTTGAAGTAGGGATCGTCGGTGACCTGGATGGCCACGGCGCCCTCGGTGGCGTTGGCCCACTCGGCGGGCACGGGGATCTCGACCAGGCCGGAGATGGCGATGTCGATGGCATCCCAGTTCTTCTTGACGACCTCGTCGCCCTTCTTGCCGTAGGTCTTCTTGGCATACGCCTTCATGTACTCATCCGCCTTGTCGTAGGGGATGATGTCGGCCAGCTTGAAGAACGCGGCCTGCATGATGGTGTTGATGCGGCCACCCATGCCGACTTCCTTGGCCAGCTTGATGGCGTCGATGGTGTAGAACTTGGCGTGCTTCTTCGCCAGGGCCTGCTTCATGGAAGCGGGCAGCTCCTTCTCCATCTCCTCGGCAGTCCAGGGGCTGTTGAGCAGGAAGGTGCCGCCGTCCTTCAGCGCGGACACCATGTCATACTTGGTGACATAGGCCGGGTTGTGGCAGGCGATGAAGTTCGCGGAGTCGATCAGGTAGGTGGACTGGATCGGGTTGTCACCGAAGCGCAGGTGGCTGATGGTGATGCCGCCGGACTTCTTGGAGTCGTAGGCGAAGTAGGCCTGCGCGTACTTGTCGGTGTGGTCGCCGATGATCTTGATGGAGTTCTTGTTGGCGCCGACGGTGCCGTCAGAGCCCAGGCCGTAGAACATGCAGGACACGGTGCCGGCGGGGGCAACGTCCAGGGTCTCGCCCAGCTCCAGAGAGGTATGGGTCACGTCGTCGTTGATGCCCACGGTGAAGTGGTTCTTCGGCTCGTCCTTGGCCAGGTTGTCGAAGATGGCCTTGACCATGGTGGGGTTGAACTCCTTGGAGCCCAGGCCGTAGCGGCCGCCCACGACCTTGATGCCGGTGCAGCCCGCCTCGAGCAGCGCGGAACAGACATCCAGGTAGAGGGGCTCGCCCAGGGAACCGGATTCCTTGGTGCGGTCCATGACGGCGATCTTCTTGCAGGAAGCAGGGATCGCGGCCAGGAAGTGCTTCATGGAGAAGGGACGATACAGGTGCACCTTGATCAGGCCGACCTTTTCGCCCTTGGCGGTCAGGTAGTTCACGGTCTCCTCGATGGCATCGCAGCCGGAGCCCATGCAGATGATGACGCGCTCGGCGTCGGCGGCGCCGACGTAGTCGAACAGCTTGTAGCTGCGGCCGGTCAGCTTGGCGACCTTGGCCATGACCTCCTCCACGATGGCGGGAGTGGCGTCGTAGTACTTGTTGGCAGCCTCACGGCCCTGGAAGTAGATGTCAGGGTTCTGGGCGGTGCCGCGCTGATGCGGATGCTCGGGGTTCAGGCCGCCCTCGCGGAAGGCCTTCACCTTGTCCCAGTTCACCAGGCCCTTGATCTCCTCATAGCCGTTGGCGGGATCGATGGCGTCGATCTTCTGGATCTCATGGGAGGTGCGGAAGCCGTCGAAGAAGTGCAGGAAGGGCACGCTCGCCTCGATGGCGGACAGGTGCGCGACCAGCGCCATGTCGGTGGCCTCCTGGACGGAGTTGGACGCCAGCATGGCGAAGCCGGTCTGGCGGCAGGCCATGACGTCGGAGTGATCGCCGAAGATGTTCAGCGCATGATACGCCAGCGCGCGGGCAGAGACGTGGAACACGCTCGGCATCAGCTCGCCGGAGATCTTGTACATGTTCGGGATCATCAGCAGCAGGCCCTGGGAAGCGGTGAACGTGGTGGTCATCGCGCCAGCGGCCAGGGAGCCGTGCACGGCACCGGCGGCGCCGGCTTCGGACTGCATCTCGGCCACGCGGACCTTCTGACCGTACAGGTTCAGACGGCCATGGGCGGCCCACTCATCCGCGACCTCGGCCATGGGGGAAGACGGAGTGATGGGATAGATAGCGGCCACGTCGCTGAATGCATAGGCGACATGGCTGACGGCGGTATTGCCATCAACGGTAAGTTTGATGCTCAACGGAATTACCTCCTTTTAGATTTCTGTTGAGTACAGGGCTAATCCATCATCCTATATTATACGAAAACACCCGTACAAAGTCAAGCAATACAAGGCGCTTCGACTGAATTTGTTGAACTCAACAGAAAGGCGGCAGCCCCGAAGGCCCGCGTTCTCCCCCTTCCCCGCGCCGTACTCATACCAAGACCTGATTAAAATAAGACTGAATCAGCGAGGGCTTTTTTGCGTTGGCAAGGCGAAGTCCCGCAGGCTTGCTGGCGCATAGCAGTCGCTCCACTGCCAGAGGCGGGCGCGACCAGCCCGCGTCAGAATCCAAAGGATTCACGCGGCGCTGCCGCCGCTTCCGCAAAGCGGAATAGCGGCGGTGCGTAAAAGCCAAGGGGCTTCAACACCGCCAATGCGGAAAAGAACCGCTGAAATGTCTTGTTTTAGTCAGGGATTGGTATTAGCTCACCCGCAGGCACACCGCGGTCATGTCGTCCCCGCGCCCGTCGGCGCAGGCGCTTTGGGCCGCTTCCACCGCGCGGCGGGCCAGCTCCGGCATGTCTCCGGCCTCCGCAAGAAGCGCCTCCAGCGCCGGGCCGCCCGCGGCGTCCATCACGCCGTCGCTGGCCATCAGCAGCACGTCCCCGGGCAGCAGCCGCGTCCGGGTGGTCCCGGGCTGCACCCGCTCCAGTATGCCCAGCGGCAGCCGGCCGCCCTCGATCCTCGCCACCTCCCCGCCCCGGGCGATCAGCGTGGGGCAGGCCGCCAGCTTCGTCAGCTCCGCCGCGCCGGTGGAGAGGTTGACCACCAGCATATCCACGGTGGCAAACATGTCCTCGCTGCTTCGGTTCAGCAGCAGCGCGTTCACCGTCTCGATCGCCAGGCCGCAGCGTGCCCCGGCCTTCAGGAAGCGCCCCAGCAGCCGCACCGCCATGGCGCTCTCCCGGGCCGCCGCCTCGCCGCTGCCCATGCCGTCGCAGATCAGCACCAGCAGGCGCTCCTCGTCCAGCATGCAGACCAGGTGGCTGTCCCCGCTGAGGGCGCCCGCCTCCCGGGAGGCGCAGACCACCCCGGTCTGGGGCCGCAGCCTCGGCCTGCGCACCAGGCGCAGCTCCCGCCCGAGCGCGCCGCCCACGACATACTCCCTGCCAAAGGCGCGGGACAGCCTTGTCGAGGCCTCCCGGGCCAGTTCCGGCGTCCACCTCCCCTCGCCCCGCTTCAGCGTCGCCAATATCTCCACGCCTGGACCGCCCAGCGCCATCACGGATTCCGCCGCGATGCCCGCCCGCTCCAGCGCGCAGGCGGCGCGCTCGGCCTGGCGCGTGCGCAGCTTCAGGGGCCGGGCCTGCTCCTCCGCCAGCCCCTCCAGCAGCTCCTTGGCCTGCAGGAACTGGGCCGAGATCAGCCGGTTTTCCGAGCCTCGCTTCAGCTCGGCGCGGCGGGTCCGGGCAAAGTCTTCCAATATATATTGCAGCCGCTCCGGGATCAGCCTGCCCCGGCGGCAGCGGCGCAGCAGCTCGGGCGGCGCCTCGCCCTCGAACAGCGGCGCGTCGTCCGGCAGCGCCACGGCGTCGGCGATCAATTCGCACAGGAATCGCGCGCCGCGCTCCCGCTCCCCGGTCCAGCACTCCGCGTAGCTGCCGCAGCCGTCGCAGAGGCGCTCCCGCATGCGGTTGATCAGCGCCTGCTCGTCGGGCAAATGCGGTGGCGTCAGATACCCCTCGGCCAAGTCCCCGAAGGCCGCGGACAGCGCCCGAAGCCGGGCGGACGACTGCCTGCGCACCCGCTCCGCCAGCCGCTGCGGATCGCAGGCGGGCGGCGCGGGCCCGGCCAGCTCCGCCGCCGCGTTCGCCCATTCCCCGGGCAGCGCCACGGCTCCCAGCGCGGATACCCCCGCCGCGGCCAGCATCGCGGAGGACGCCCCCAGCGGCAGGGCCGCCGCCAGCGTCACGGCGCACACCGTCCCCCCACGGGCGCTTCGGCTCAGCCCGCCGCACACCTGCGCCGCGGCGCCGCCCAGCGCCGTCAGCGCCATCAGCCACACCTCCCCGCCCATCAGCAGCAAAGCCGCGCCAAAACCAGCCCCTGCCAGCGCGCCGCAGGGATACATCAGCTGCGACGCCGCCAGCGCGGCGCACAGGCCCAGGGGCTTCCACAGCCTGAACAGGCCCGCCGTCAGCGCCCCCGCGAGCAGGAACAGCCCGATCTTCTCCTCCTGGCTCAGCCTCCGTCGTTCCCGGGACACGCCCAGCGCCGCCTGGAAGAACGGCGCGGAGGCCACCGCCGCCACGGAGGCCGCCGCCGCCTCGGCGGAGGGCCACAGCTCCCCGCCGGCGCAGATCAGCCCGGGAACGAGCACCCCCAGGCCCGCCAGTGTGGCGCAGGCCACCGACGAGGCGCGATTCGGCGACCGCGCCTGCCGCCTCGGGGCAGGGTCCCGGGATTCCGGCCACCCTATCCCCAGCCGCGCCGCCGCCCGGGACAGCATGCCGTTTCCGGCGAGGCGCTCCCGGAGCTCCGGCAGGAGGAAGTCCCGGCAGAGACCCCCGGCCAGCACCACGGCCGCCCCGACGGGCAGGCGCAGGTTGAAGTCCGACAGCGTCGCCCCCAGCGCCCCGGCCACGCAGCCCGCCAGCAGCGCGGCGATGTTTCGCCCCATCATCAGCGCCGCCGCCAGAAAGGCCATGGCGAAGGGCGCCAGCATCGGCACGACCTGCGCCTTGCACAGCAGGAAGGCCGTTCCCGCCAGCGCGGTCCAGCCCAGCGCCTTCCTCATCAGCTCCGCCGCGTTGTCCCAGTCCATCCGTTGCAGTACCGCGCCTGCGGCCTCGATCCTGTGGAGCATATCCCATTCCTCCCCTGCGCTCCGCCGGTCCCCGGCGTCGAGCGTGCAATTATTTATGAGGGAGGGATGGGCGGTAGCACCGCGGGGCTTCGAAAAAAGCAGGCCGGTATTCCCAGGGAAAGACAGGCGGGCCTCCCCGCTGTTCAAGCGAAGAGGCCCGTCCGCACGGTATTGAATTTTGGAATTACAGCAGCAGTATGCCGTGCTCGGCGCAGGTCTGCGCGGTCTCGTCGTCCCAGATGCTGCTCTGCACCTCGCCAATGTGGGCGGTGCCCATCATCAGCATGCACAGGCGGCTCTGGCCGATGCCGCCGCCGATGGTCAGGGGCAGCTCATCGTTCAGCAGCATCTTGTGGAAGGGCAGCTCGCGTCGGTCGTCGCAGCCCGCGAGGGTCAGCTGGCGGCTCAAGGACTCGGCGTCCACGCGGATGCCCATGCTGGAGATCTCGAAGGCGCGGTCCAGCACGTCGTTCCAGTACAGGATGTCGCCGTTCAGCTCCCAGTCGTCGTAGTCAGGCGCGCGGCCATCGTGGGGAATGCCGGACTTCAGCTTGCCGCCGATCTGCATGATCAGCGCCGTGCCGTGCTCCCGCAGGAAGGCGTCCTCCCGCTCCTTGGGCGTCATGCCCGGGTACATGTCCTCCAGCTCCTGGGTGGTAACGCAGGCCATCCGGCGGCTGAGCTTCACCTTCAGGCGGGGGAATTCCCGGCGCAGGCGGTCGGACACGTCCGCCACGCAGTGCACGATCTCCTGGGCGGTGCGCTTGAGGTAGTCCAGGGTGCGGTCCTCCCGGCGGATGATCTTCTCCCAGTCCCACTGATCTACATATATGGAGTGGATATTGTCCAGCTCCTCGTCCCGGCGGATGGCGTTCATGTCGGTGTACAGGCCCCGGCCTTCGTGGAAATCGTAGCGCTTCAGCGCCAGGCGCTTCCACTTGGCCAGCGAGTGCACCACCTCGCCGTCGCCGCCCACGGCGGGGATGTCAAAGCTGACGGGGCGCTCCACGCCGTTCAGGTTGTCGTTCAGGCCGGACTCCCGGCGCACGAACAGCGGGGCGGACACGCGGCGAAGGTTCAGCGCGTGGGTCAGTTCCACCTGGAAATTGTGCTTGATGAACTCGATGGCCAGCTGGGTGTCAAAGGTGTTCAGAGGCGGCTTGTAGCCCTTCGGGATGGTGATGTGGTTCATGTCCTTACCCCCTGCCTGCTTTTTCAATATGCAATACAGTATACACTTCATGGTTCGCAAACGCAAGTTGAATTTTTTTAAATCAATAAATTCATTTGCGTTTTGAACCATTTTTCATTTCACCTTTCAAAAAAGCATATTATTTCATTTTTGCGGCATTTTCCTGCATATTCTTCGTGTTTTTGAGAAATTATGCCCTGTCGGAATTCATCTTCTATGATTTGTCACATTTGAATTTGCAATTTAACAGAGAATAATATTGCAAATCCAGCCATTTGCCGCTATAATGTTTGCATGCGGCCAGGATGGCCGGAATTCCATTTGCTGGAAGAGAAACTCAAACCGTTGTTAAGGGGGACAATCGTATGGCGCTGAAGAATGCATATCTTATCGACCTGATGAACCGTGTCGAAGCCCGCAACCCGAACGACAAGCAGTTCCTGATCACCGTGCGCAGCGTGCTGGAATCCATCGAGCCCGTCGTGGAGAAGCACCCCGAGTACGTGAAGGCGGGCGTGCTGGAGCTGTTCGTGGAGCAGGAGCGCGTGATCAAGTTCCGCGTGCCGTGGATCGATGACGCGGGCAACGTGCACGTCAACCGCGGCTACCGCGTGCAGGGCAACAGCGCCATCGGCCCGTACAAGGGCGGCCTGCGCCTGCATCCGTCCGTGACGGAGGACACGGTGAAGTTCCTGGCCTTCGAGCAGACCCTCAAGAACAGCCTGACCGGCCTGCCCATCGGCGGCGGCAAGGGCGGCTCCGACTTCGACCCCAAGGGCAAGAGCGACTTTGAGGTCATGCGCTTCTGCCAGAGCTTCATGACGGAGCTCTACAAGTACATCGGCGCTGACGTGGACGTTCCCGCCGGCGACATCGGCGTGGGCGCGCGCGAGATCGGCTATCTGTACGGCCAGTACAAGCGCATCACCGGCCTGTACGAGGGCGTGCTGACCGGCAAGGGCCTCAGCTACGGCGGCTCCCTGGTGCGCACCCAGGCCACCGGCTACGGCCTGTGCTACTTCACTGAGGAGATGCTGAACGCCGCCGGCAAGTCCTTCAAGGGCCAGACGGTCGTGGTCTCCGGCGCCGGCAACGTGGCCATCTACGCCAACGAGAAGGCGACCCAGCTGGGCGCCAAGGTCGTGGCCATGTGCGATTCCAACGGCTACATCTACGACAAGAACGGCATCGACCTGGCCTGCGTCAAGCAGATCAAGGAAGTCCGCCGCGGCCGCATCAAGGAGTACATCGACGTGCATCCCGAAGCCGAGTACCACGAGGGCTGCTCCGGCATCTGGACCATCCCCTGCGACATCGCCCTGCCCTGCGCCACCCAGAACGAGCTGAGCCTCGAGAGCTGCAAGGCGCTGGTCGCCAACGGCTGCTACTGCGTCTCCGAGGGCGCGAACATGCCCACCGTCATCGAGGGCATCGAGTACCTGCAGTCCAAGGGCGTGCTCTTCGGGCCCGCGAAGGCTGCCAACGCCGGCGGCGTCGCCACCTCCGCCCTGGAGATGAGCCAGAACTCCGAGCGTCTGAGCTGGACCGCCGAGGAAGTCGACGCGAAGCTGAAGGGCATCATGGTCAACATCTACCACAACGTGGAGAGCGCGGCCAAGGAATACGGCATGGAGGGCAACTTCGAGGCCGGCGCGAACATCGCGGGCTTCCTGAAGGTCGCCAACGCCATGTACGCCCAGGGCGTCGTCTGATCCCCTTCAAAGGACGATATAAATGCTTTCGCCCGGGACGCGTTTGCGTCCCGGGCGATTATTTGAATTGTACATGATCAGGAAAACGGAACGTTTTCCGAAGCGACGGGTTTTGGTGGAACGCGCCGGCCATCACGACTCGCTTGCCGTGCGCCGGCGTCTCCGTCCGCTCACCGCGTGCGGAAGTCCCGCTCGTCCGGGTCCGTCGGAATGCGCTTCTCCTCCGTGCGCTCGACCCGGACGTACAGCCCCTTCCCGATGGCCTGGACCACCCGGTCGATCTGTGCCTCCGTGCCCTGGATCTCCATGGTCACGGAGCCGTCGTACTCATTGCGCACCCAGCCCGTCGCGTTGACGGCGTTCGCGGCGCACTTGGCGCGCCAGCGGAAGCCCACGCCCTGCACGCCGCCGTAAAAGCATATCCGCTTGCGAATCACTTCGTCCATGCGGCCTGAAACCTCCATGCCCCTTCACTTCCTTCGCTGCCCGGCGGTCACACCTCGACGCTGGTGCGGGGCATCTGGACGAGGCAGTCCACGCCCCTCGCCTCGCAGGCCCGGGCCAGCTTGAAGAAGACCACCTCCGTCTTCTCCACCAGCCGGGGCATGCCCACGATGGGCCGGTCCAGCCGGGAGAAGAAGTTGTCCCAGTGGAGCGGGATGACCAGCTTCGGCCGGACCTTCTCCACGGTCTCGGCAAAGAACCTCGCCTCGGTCTGTCCGTCGGCCTTGGCCAGGCCCGCCACGCCCAGAAACAGCACGTCCGCCGTGATGCCGTCCAGCTGCCCCTCGATGTAGTTGAAGCTGGGGCGGATCAGGTATTTCCGGCCGCCGTTCTCCACCAGGAAGTCGAAGGAGCCTCCCTCCTTGTAGTTCCGCAGCCGCGCCGGCTGGACGAGGGGCGCGTCGATGGTCTGCCCCAGGTCGTTGTTCAGAATGGTGGGCTTGGAGTGCAGCGACGGAATGACGGTGACCCGATAGCCGCCGACCCCGAAGGTCTCGCCGCCTCCGAACGCCGTCAGCCGGTCCTCCGGCACCCCGCCGCCCCTGGCCACGTTCAGCGCGGAGGCGGACCCATAGATCGCCGCGCTGCAGCGATTGGCGACATGAGGCGCGTCCATCACGTGGTCATGGTGGGAGTGGGAGATGAAGATCGCCCGGAGCCGGTCCACGCGATGGAGGCGGAGCAGCTCGTCCACCAGCTTCCCGTCCGTCGGCGCGCTGCCGAAGATGTATGTGAACAGCGAGGGCCGCGTGAAGTGGGCGTCGAACAGGACCTGGTCCACCCCGTCGTCGAACAGCAGCGTCGTCGTGCCAAAGAAAGTCACTTTCATATGCTTTGCGCTCCTCAACGCATCGTCCCGGCATCCGCCGGGCCGATTCTCATGATCTGCTGCCATTATAGAGCAAAGGCCCGGCAAATTCAACACGCTCGGAAGTTAAAAGGCCCGGAGGCCGCGATTTGCGGTCCCCGGGCCCTTATCTATGTCAACCCCGCCCGCGGCTTTTTCCCCGCGCCGGGAGCTTTCTCCCGTGCCCGCCGATCAGGCGAACTTCGCGTACTTCGAGGAAACCCAGCCGGTCTTCCCCTTGTAGCTCACCTTGTACCACTTCACGCCCCGCTCGTCCTTCGCGGTCTTTCCCAGGTACTCCGCCTTCGCGCCCTTCTTCATCGTCGTCGCGATCGCGTAGTCCAGGCCAGCTCCCTTGCGCACACGAACATTGCCCGTCGCCTTGATCGTCTCGCCGGTCTTGGTATCGCCGGAAACATTCCCCTCGACCTGCTTGGTGTACTT
>CADCHI010000067.1 GCA_902801165.1 uncultured Eubacteriales bacterium
GTCCATCAGGAACACCTGGGGCTCGCGCACGATGGCGCGGCCGATGGCCACGCGCTGGCGCTGGCCGCCGGACAGGTTCTTCGGCTTGCGGGCCAGGTACTCGGTGATGCCCAGGATCTCCGCCGCCTGGCAAACCCGGCGGTGGACCTCCTCGTTGCTCATCTTGCGCAGGCGCAGGCTGAAGGCCATGTTTTCGTAGACGCTGATGTGGGGATACAACGCGTAGTTCTGGAAGACCATGGCGATGTCACGGTCCTTGGGCTCCACGTCGTTGACCACGCGGTCGCCGATGGTCAGCGTGCCGCCCGAGATGTCCTCCAGGCCGGCGATCATGCGCAGCGTGGTGGACTTGCCGCAGCCGGAGGGGCCGACGAACACGATGAACTCCTTGTCCTTGATCTCCAGGTTGAAGTCGTGCACCGCCACGACATTCTTGTCATATACCTTCTTGACGTGCTCAAGTTTCAAGCTTGCCATTTGCTATTCCTCCCAATATTAGCCCTTCACAGCGCCGCCGGTGACGCCCTCGACATAGTACTTCTGCAGCGCCAGGAACAGCGCCGTGATCGGCACGGCCACCAGCACGCCGCCCGCGCAGAAGCGGGTGAAGTAGTTCTGGTAGTCGTTGGTATTGACCCAGTTGTAGAGGCCGACGGCCACGTTGTAGCCGTTCTGGTGGCCGAACGCCACGTAGCTGGCGAACACGTAGTCGCCCCAGGGAGCCATGAAGGCCATCAGTATGGTGTAGATGACGATGGGCTTCGCCAGGGGCATGATGATCTTCAGGAACACCTGGAAGCGGGTGGCGCCGTCGATGCGGGCGGATTCATCCAGCGATTTCGGAATGGTGTCGAAGAAGCCCTTGGAGATGTAGTAGCCCATGCCCGAGGAGGCGCAGTAGATCAGGATCAGGCCCGGAACCGAGCCGGCCTGGGTCAGGCCCATCTGCTTGAGCAGGAAGTACAGCGTGATCATGGTCAAAAAGCCCGGGAACAGGCCCAGCACCAGCACCACGTTCATGATCAGCTTGCGGCCCTTGAAGCGCAGGCGGGACAGGGCGTAGCTGACGGAGAGCACGATCACGGTCTGGATCACGGAGGTGAACAGCGCGATGGTCAGCGTGTTGCCGTACCACTTCAGGTACTGGCTGGTGGTCATGGGGCAGAGGATGCACTGCACGATCAGCGTCACGGCCAGGAACTCCGCCGCCATGGCGAAGAGCTTCTTGACGCCCTCGTACTTGTCCTCCACCACGTAGCCGGGGATGGAGCGCAGCAGCTTGCTGTCCTGCTTCAGGTAGACGCGGGCGATGATCGCGCCGGCGAGGATGAACAGCGCCAGGCCGATCAGCGCGTGGACCAGGTTGCCCGCCAGCGCAAAGCCGTGCATTGCCCCGGCCAGCAGCGCCAGAGCCACGTAGCCCACCACCAGGCAGGCGCCCAGGGCACAGGCCCGCTCGGCGCGCTTGACGGTGTCCCGGCGGTCCAGCCACTTGCCGGCGACGACCACCAGCAGGCTCGACAGGCAGGCGATGATCAGCGCGATCAGCAGCGCCTTGCCGCACCAGGAGAAGAAGTTGCTGCCCTCGAACAGAAAGGCGTAGTTGTCCAGGGAGAAGTGCTTGGGAATCAGGTAGTCCACCATGCCGCCCTTCTCCAGCTGATAGGAGCGGAAGGACTGGAGGACCAGGAACACGAAGGGGACCAGCCAGACGATGCTCATGATCGTCAGCACGGTGTAGATCGTGCCGTTGATCCGCCGCTCGTGGCCCTTCTTGCTGCGCAGCTTCTGCTGCTTCGTCTCAGACATCACTGGAAATCCTCCTCATTCTTGACGGACGGTATCAGGTTGTAGACCACCAGGTTGATCACGGCCAGCACCACGAAAACCATGATGCCGATGACGGCGGCGATCTTGTAGTTGGTGTCGGAAACGGTCATGCGGTACAGCCAGGTGATCAGCAGGTCGGTGTAGCCGGCGTTGCCGCTCAGGCCCATCGGCTTGCCCTGGGACAGCAGGAAGATGACGTTGAAGTTGTTGATGTTCCCCGTGAAGCTCGTCAGCAGGTACGGTCCGGTGACGAACAGCATGTAGGGCAGGGTGATCTTGCCGTACATCTGCATGGCGTTGGCGCCGTCGATGCGGGCGGACTCGTAGAGGTCCGCGGGGATGTTCATCAGGATGCCCGTGGCGATCAGCATCAGGTAGGGGATGCCGATCCAGATGTTGATCAGTATGATGGTGAACCGCGCCCAGCCCGGGTTGGTCCAGAAGGGGATCGGCTGGCTGATCCAGTGCCACTTCATCAGGTAGGTGTTGATCAGGCCGTCCGCGGCGAACATCTTCGACACGTACAGCAGCGACACGAACTGGGGAATGGCGATGGTCATGACCAGGATCGTGCGCCACATCTTCTTCAGCTTGATGCCCTTCTTGTTGATCATGATGGCCACGAACATGCCCAGGAAGTAGTTCAGGAACGTGGCGAAGAAGGCCCACACCAGCGTCCAGAACAGCACCTGGCGGAACGTGTCGCCGTAGCTGGCGCTGCCGGAGGACAGCAGCGTCTTGAAGTTCTCAAAGCCCACCCAGGTGAACAGTTTGCTGGGCGGCTGGTGGTTGTAATCGAAGTTGGTGAACGCCACCAGGATCATGAAGAAGATGGGCAGGATGGTGAACACGAACACACCCAGGGTGGGCAGGGCCAGCAGCGTCTTGTGGAACTGGCTGTCCATCAGCGACTGCAGGTCCTCCTTGGTGCTCTTCAGCTTCTTGCCGGACTTCAGGATCTGCTGGGAGATCTTGTTCTGCTTGATGTTCACCCGCCAGGTGTAGATGAAGGCGAGTATGAAGAACAGCGTCAGCACGCCATACAGCAGGATCAGGAAGGAGTTGTCGCCGTAGACGGTGCGGCGGCCCTCCTTGTAGGTCTCCACCACGCCCAGCGTGTTCAGCTTGGACAGGTAGGCCACGCCGAAGTTGACCATGTACAGGTTGAACACCGTCTGGAACAGGAAGAACAGCAGGCCGCGGCCCCACTGTCCGCGGGCCATGGAGCCGGAACCCATCACCAGATAGGACAGGCGGGTCTTCCAGTCGCCCTCCCGGAAGGTGGTGACCAGGTCCGCAATGGACAGCCCGAGGCCCTTGAAGAAGCCCGCGATCCTGCGGCCCAGGTTCACAAAGCCGCCGCCGATCCTGCCCGGCAGCGCCTTGAAGAAGCCGGCAAGGTTGTGCAGGAACTTCTGGGGCTTGCTCATTTTTAAGTAATCGAGATCCACCATGTGGATGTCCCCCGTTTCAAGATTTGTAGGTAGTAAGGTGTTGCAAATCCGCATTTGACCAAAAACAGGCCGGGGAGGCATACTCCCCGGTCCGTTGTGCGGTCAAATCAGCCCGCGTAGGAAATGCAGGTCTCCTGGAACTCGTTCAGCACGCCCATGAGGGTGTCGTCGTCGGCGTCGTCGAATTCCTTGCCGATGATCCTGTCGCCCAGGCCGGTGGCCAGAGCCCAGTAGTCGCCGGGATACTGGCCCTGCGGGATGGTGAAGGCCAGCTGCTCGGCCAGCGCGGACAGGGCGATGTCAGCCTGCACGGCCTCGCTCTTCTGAGCGTTCAGGTTGGAGGGACCCCAGCCCAGCGCCTCGTAACGGGCCAGCTGGACCTCTTCGGAGGTCAGGTAGGCGGCCAGCGCGTCGCAGGCGGCCAGCTTGGCATCGTCGGTCTGGGGCTTGATGCCCAGCATCTTGAAGCCGCCGAAGCCGGACAGCTGATAGCCGTCGACGGTGGGCAGCTTGGCAGCGGCGTAGTTCTCGCCGAACATCTCCTGCGCAGCCACGGCGTCCCAGGTGCCGTCCACGATGGCGGCGGCGTTGGTGGCGTTGGACACGGAAGAGCCGTTCACGAACGCGGGGCTCTTGGCCAGGGTGATCATGCTCTTCAGGGCCTTCAGGCCGTTCTCGCTGGCGTAGTCGGCGTTGCAGGCGTTGATGTTGCCCTCGTCGTCCACGTCATAGGTCAGGGTGCAGCCCGCGCCGAAGAAGAAGGCGGTCTGATACCAGCCGGAGTTGATCTCCATGTAGAAGCTCTTGCCCGCGGCTTCGCAGTCGGCCAGGACCTGCTCCAGGGAGGAGGGATCGGTCACGACGCTCTTGTCGTAGTACAGGAAATAGCCGTTGTCGCTGGTCATCGGATAGGCGTACATGGTGTCGCCCAGGGTGACGGCGGCCACGGAACCGGCGTCGTTCTCGGCGGCGACGGCAGCGGCGTTTTCGGGCTCAACATCGATCAGGGCGCCGGCGGCGACCATGCGGGCCAGCTGGTCCTGCGCAAAGCCGAAGATGTCGGCGGCGGCTTCGACGTCGGTGATCACCTTGCTGGCGGCGTCGCCTTCGCCCACGGGCTCCACGGTGACGTTCATGTCGGCATACTCGGGATTGGCGGCCTTGAAGGCCTCGACCTGCTCCACGGTGAAGTCCACGGCAGCCTCGGCCACCCAGATCTTCAGATCGCCGTTGTAGCCTTCCGCGAAGGCGGCACAGCTCATGGTCAGCACCAGCGCGACGGCCAGTACCAGGGTCAGCAATTTCTTCATGGTGAATCCTCCTTTTTATGTCGCGCGCCGCTGTGCGGCGTGCGAATGGGTTTGTCCCCATTTTCGACACACACATTATAGCACTCTGTTAAGTTAAAGTCAAAACAAAACGCGCGATTTTTCGGCATGTTGATAGGATTTTTCAGCGGAATGATAGGATTCTGCAACGCCTGGCGGCGGTTTGAGGCGTCCCGCGGGAGACTTGCCGGCGGCGCGGGACGCGCCCAGAAGGGCAGGCCACGCCGCGTCAACTCCGGGCGGCGCTGCGCCGGAACTGGCCCGGGGACATGCCGTACTTTCTGCCGAAGCGGCGAATAAAATAGGAAATGTTCTCAAAGCCGCAGTTGGCGGCGACGGTGCCGATGTCCTCGTCGGTCTCCTTCAGGTAGTAGACCGCGGCGGAGAGCCGGTAGTCGGTCAGGTATTCCACAAAGGTCCGCCCGGTGAGCTGGCGAAAGATGCGCATGAAGTGGGAGGGGCTGTAGCCGGTCACGGAGGCGGCGTCCGCCACGGAGATGGGCCGGTCGTAGTGGGCCTTCACGAAGCGCACCAGGCCCTTCAGCTTCTCGGCGTCGTCGCCGGCGCGGGGCTTTTCCGGCGCGGTCTGGAAGCGCTGCAGGGCGTAGAGCAGCATGAACAGCTTGCTCTTCACCAGCAGTGGATACCCGGGCTCCCGCCGGGAGCAGGCCTCGTCGGCGGCATCCAGCGCGGCGCTGACCGCCGCGTGCAGTTCCGTGCCCGGCCGGATGGGCCGCTCGAAGCTCAATGTGCCCCGGCGCAGGCTGTCCAGTATGCCCCGGCACCAGTCGTTGGCCTCGGCGCTGTCCAGCAGGGCGAGGGAAAATATGATGTTCTCATACTCCATCCGCACGCCGGCGTCCCCTTCGATGCCGTGCAGCTCGCCCGGCAGCACGGGCACGATGCAGCCCGCCGAGACCGGCAGGCTCTGCAGGTTCAACGACACCGTGCCGCTGCCCTTCTTGATGTAGATCAGCTCCATCTGGTCGTGCCAGTGCAGGTTCACCCGGTCGAAGTCCTGGGGGATGGTGCACTGGTAGGTGTTGTAGGCGAAGCCCGGCTGCTCGTGCAGGCGGGTCTCCTGGTAATGGGTGTAGTGCTCAAGATTCATGGCGCGCCTCCCGATGGATGGTTATGATAGTATTGTATCATATTCTGAGCATATGCTGCAAGTATTTTTTGGATTATGAGAGTATAATCCAGCCATGACGAATGAGGAGGAACGCGCCATGAGCCAGAAATCCCTTTTTGAATACGCGGGCAAGCCCCTGAAGGACTGCACCCGGCTGGAGCTGTTCAACGCGCTGCTGCGCCGCGTGGACGACGCCGCCCGGGAGCGGGGGTACAACCAGGGCAAGAAGAAGCTGTACTACATCTCCGCTGAGTTCCTGATCGGCAAGCTGCTGAGCAACAACCTGCTGAACCTGGGCCTGCGGGACGCGGTGGCCGCGGAGCTGGCAGAGGCGGGCATCCCGCTTTCCGAGCTGGAGGAGTTCGAGCTGGAGCCCTCCCTGGGCAACGGCGGCCTGGGCCGGCTGGCGGCCTGCTTCCTGGACAGCCTGGCCACGCTGGGGCTGCCCGCGGACGGCCTGGGACTGGCCTATCACTGCGGCCTGTTCCGCCAGAGCTTCGTGGACAACCGACAGGCGGAGACGCCGGACACCTGGCTGCGCTGGGGCACCGAGAGCTGGATGCACCGCACGGACGTCCACTACGACATCCCCGTGGGCGAGGGCACGCTGCGCTCCACGATGTACGAGATCGACGTGACCGGCTACGGCTCCAAGGGCGGAAAGCTGCGCCTGTTCGACGTGGATACCGCCGACGAGCGGCTGATCAAGTCCGGCATCGCCTTCGACCAGAAGGAACTGGCCCGGAACCTGACGCTCTTCCTCTATCCGGACGACAGCACCGACGCGGGCCGGCTGCTGCGGGTGTACCAGGAGTACTTCATGGTGGCCAACGCCGCGCGGCTGATCCTGGAGGAGTGCGCGGCCCGGGGCAGCAACCTGCATGACCTGGCGGACTACGCGGCCATCCAGATCAACGACACCCATCCCACCCTGGTGATCCCGGAGCTGATCCGCCTGCTGGGGGAGAAGGGCATCGGCGAGGACGAGGCGGTGGAGATCGTCACCGCGGTGTGCGGCTACACCAACCACACCATACTGGCCGAGGCGCTGGAGAAGTGGCCCGTTGCCTATCTGGAGCGGGCGGTGCCCCACCTGATGCCCATCATCCGGCAGCTGGACGCACGGGTGCGGGCGGCCTGCGACGATCCCTTCGTGCAGATCATCGACGGCGATGACAACGTCCACATGGCCAACCTGGACATTCACTTCAGCCACTCCGTCAACGGCGTGGCGCGGCTGCACACCGAGATCCTCAAGCATTCGGAGCTGGCGCCCTTCTACGCCCTGTACCCGGAGAAGTTCAACAACAAGACCAACGGCATCACCTTCCGGCGCTGGCTGATGAGCTGCAACCCGGACCTGGCGGGCCTGATCGACGAGACCATCGGCGCGGGCTGGCGGCAGGACGCCGGACAGCTGGAGGCGCTGCTGGAGCACGCCGGCGACCCCGAGCTGCTGGAGCGGCTGACGGCGGTCAAGCGGGTGAACAAGCGGCGCTTCGCGGACTGGATCTTCGCCCATCAGGGGGCGGTGGTGGACGCGGATTCCGTGTTCGACGTCCAGTCCAAGCGCCTGCACGAGTACAAGCGGCAGCAGCTGAACCTGCTGTGGACCATCCGGGCGTACCAGAAGCTGCGGAAGGGCGAACACCCCGAGCGGCCCGTGACCGTGATCTTCGGCGCGAAGGCGGCCCCGGCCTACACCATCGCCAAGGACATCATCCACGCCATACTGTGCCTGTCCGACGTGATCGCCGCCGACCCCGAGGCCTCCAAGTGGCTGAAGGTAGTCATGATCGAGAACTACAACGTCTCCGCCGCCGAGAAGCTGATCCCCGCCTGCGACATCTCCGAGCAGATCTCCCTGGCCAGCAAGGAGGCCAGCGGCACCGGCAACATGAAGTTCATGCTCAACGGCGCGGTGACCCTGGGCACCATGGATGGCGCGAATGTGGAGATCGCAGAGCTGGTGGGCGATGAGAACATCTACACCTTTGGCCTGTCCTCGGACGAGGTGATCGAGCGCTACCGCAAGGGCGACTACGACCCGAAGGCCTGCTGCGAGGCCGATCCCGAGCTGAAGGCCGCGGTGGACTTCCTGACCGGCGAGGAGATGCTGGCCGCGGGCGACGCCGCCAGCCTGACCCGCCTGCGGGACGAGCTGGTGAACAAGGACTGGTTCATGACCTTCCCGGACTTCCGGTCCTACTGCGAAGCCAAGGCCCGGGCCCTGGCGGACATGCGCGACGAGCGGGCGTGGGCGAAGAAGGCCCTGGTGAACATCGCCAAGGCGGGCTACTTCTCCTCCGACCGGACCATCGCCGAGTACAACCGGGACATCTGGGGGCTGTGAGCGAAGGCCGATGCCGGATGTTTCGGGCATAATAAGCTTTTACAGGGCTGTTGCCGGACGATAAAAGGCCCCGAAGGATCGCAAATCGATCCTTCGGGGCCCTGTTTATATGGCGATTGTCTCATTTTTCCTGTTTCGGATCGCCCTCCGCCTCCGCGAGGCGGGCGTCGTTCTCCCGGACGAGGTCCATGATTTCCCGGTAGCGGCCGGTGACCTTTTCGTAATTCTCCGGGCGGTGGGGAAACAGGCAGCGGGTGCAGTCCTTGTAGCCCTGGGCGTTGTATCGGAAATTGCCGCCGCAGCGCCTTCCCAGGGCGTAGAGCGGGCAATAGCAGAACAGGCAGTTGAAGCGCTCGGGGTCCGCCCCCGCGTGGCAGGGGAAGTATTCGCACTCCCGGTTCTGGAAAAAGGCGTAGTGTTTGGTTGGCTCGGACATGGGACCGTTCCTCCTGTGGCGGCGCGAAGGGGCGGGGCGGCAGCCTCCGGCCCGGCGCCTTGGGTTGAAGAAGGGGGTGTCAGTGCTTGAACAGCTTGGGCCGCAGCCGGCGCAGGTACAGCGCGGCCATGATGCCCAGCAGCCGGTCGTAGAGTATCAGGGTGACGTTCGCCAGCACCACGAAGGCGATCAGCATGGCGCGGCTCATCTCCCGGTATTCGGCGATGACCTGGTCCATGCGCAGCACGTAGAAGATCAGCGCCGCCATGGCCGCGGCGGCGGCGTTCCACAGCAGGAGCTTCACGATCCGGCGGGGCCAGAAACCCACTTTTGCCTCCAGCGGCCACTTGACGGCGGGATACCAGCCCAAAAAGGCGAACAGCAACGCCGCCTCCTTGTCCGCGCAGAGCATCAGGCTCAGGGCGCTGACGGCGGCCCAGGCGGACAGCGCGTAGCGCAGGCCTCCCTCGACGAACACCGGCACCAGCAGCAGGCCCGCCAGCGCGGGGCCGCAGAACGTGGCCGCGGGAATGACGCCGCCCATCAGCAGTATGGCGGTGGACAGCGCCACCAGGATGCCGCTGAGCGCGACGCGGCGGGTGTTTTTGTTCATGAAAATCGCCTCCGACACAGTTATACTGTTCTCAAATAGAAAATGGAATAGATCCTTCGACTCCGCTACGCTCCGCTCAGGATGACAAGAGCGATGGTGTCATCCTGAGCGAAGCGAAGGATCTTCTACGTTTAAATTGAGAATAGTATTATTCGCTGCGTCGGGGGCGTTTTCCTGCCGATAGGCACAAATCCCGGGTCGCTGCAGGTCAGTACAGCTTCTTCATCGCCGGGATCTTCGCCTCCAGCTTGGGCACCAGCCACAGGGCCAGCGTCGCGCTGCAAATGCCGATCACCGCGCCGCCCAGCACGTCCGTGGGGTAGTGGACGCCCACGTACAGGCGGGACAGGGAGATCAGTATGGCGAGCACCAGCGCGGTCACGCCGTACTTCTTCGGCGCGCGCCGGAACAGCACCCAGGCGCAGGCCAGGGAGTTGGTGGTGTGGCCGGAGGGGAAGGAGTAGTCGTGCTGGGCCTCGATGATGCGCTGCAGGCCATCGATCAGCTCATAGGGCCGCACGCGGGCCACCCAGTTCTTGATCACCAGGTTGGTGACCAGCAGGCCGATGAGCATCGAGACCATGCAAAACACGCCCAGCCGACGGGTCTTGCGGAAGGCCAGCAGGACCAGGGTCAGCGCGATCCAGAGGATGCCCTTGTCGCCCAGGTGGGTGATGACCTTTACAATGGGGTCCGCGGCACCGCGCAGGGAATCCTGCATCCACAGCAGGATGGAGCTGTCGAATTGAAGAATGGCGTCCATGTCGTCTGTTACTCCTGTCTTCTGTCGTATTGTTTGAGAAGTTCGAGGACCTCGTCCTTCGGGCGCATGCCCTCAGTGGCCCCGGGCGCGCTGAGCGCGGCGGCCGCGGAGGCGACGCCCAGGTCGATGGCGTCGGCCAGGGAGAAGCGCTGCTCCGCGCCATAGAGCACGCCGGCGCAGAAGGCGTCGCCCGCACCGACGCTGCCCTGGATGTAGCCCTCCGGCAGCGCCAGGCTCGCCCGGGCCACGTACTGGCCGGCCTCGTCCAGGCCGTAGCCGCCCTCCGGGCAGTGGATCACCGCCCAGGTGGAGACGCCCATCCGCTTCATGGCGGCCAGCGCCTCGGGCAGGTTCTCGCGGATCAGATTGCCGGAATCGTCCCGCAGGGGGATGCCGGTGGTCATCTGGGCCTCGTATTCGTTGATGATGCAGTAGTCGGCGTACTTCATCGCCGGGGGCACCAGCCGCGTGAAGCGGTCGCTGGTCTCGCTGACCACGTCGATGGAGGTCTTCAGCCCGTGCTGCTGGGCGTGGTGCAGCAGCCGCGCCATCTTCGAGCCGTACTCCTCGTCCGGGGCGTCCAGCGCGTTCAGCAGCAGTATGTAGCCGATGTGGAAGATGTCGGCATTGACCCGGCTCCAGTCGATGCAGGACTCGTCAAAGGTGCCGTTCGCGCCGGGATAGGTGAAGAAGGTGCGCTGCCCGGCCTTCACGTCGCTCATCACCAGCGTCAGCGCGGAGATGCCCTCCTGCAGCACGTTGGAGGTGTCGATGTTGGCAAAGCCGCCCAGCTTCTCCAGGATCAGGTCGCCCTCGGCGTCCTTGCCGATCTTGCCCATGGCCTGCAGCGGCAGGTGGGGGTCCAGGGTCGCCAGGTCCATGATCACGTTGCACACCGCGCCGCCGGTGGCCCGGGAAATGCCGTCCTTGATGTGCACCAGCTCGCCCTGGCTGGGCCAGCCCTCGATGGGATAGAGTATGTCCACAATCATGTTGCCCGCAACGCATATGCCCTTGCGCACAATTGGTCACCTCCGTGTCGATTCTGTCCCCTGTATTTTAGCATATTCCCGGTTCGAACACAACTTTTATACACAATTTCCTTCGGGAAAATTGCGCCGCGCCGCCGTGTGTGCTATACTAATCTGGATTATCGACAGGAGAGGTGAACGCCATGCAGCGCCTGAACCGCGGCATGATGGAACGCTATGAGATTCCCGCGCACATTCCCGGCGCGGTGAACGCCGTGCAGTTTGGCACGGGCGAGAAGCTGCTGGGGGTCGTGGACCGGCTGATCGACGCCTCCGCGGCGCAGATCGGCATTGCCTGCGTGTCCGCTGGCGAGCCGCTGCCCGGGGAGGGAAAGTCCCCGGCGGCGCTGCTGCGGGAGCAGGACGGCATGTTCACGGTGTTCGAGCGTGGCTACCGGGACGACGCGCCCGTGAACAGGGAGATCGTGGTGCAGTCGATCCTTCGCCTGGCGGAGACCGACGAGGAGCTCGACGCCCTGGCGGCGGAGCCCGGCCTGGGCCTCGCGCTGATCGACGGCGAAGGGGAGGAAACCTCGCTGCGGCAGGCCGCCCGCCTGCTGGCCGCCCGGATGGAGGCGGGACTCGGCGGGCTGGAGGTGATCTGCCTCGGGGATACCCCGGACGCTGCGGAGAAGGTCCGCGACGCGCTGCCGGCGCTGGCGCCGGAGGCGGGAGAGGACTTCCCGGCCTGGCTCGCTTCCGATTGCGCCTTCCTGCCCGCGCTGGCGGAGGGCTTCGCCTTCCGCGCCGAGGCGCGGGAGGCCGCGAAGCTGTGCACGGACATGAACTATGCCGACGGCATGATCCACCTGGCGGAGCCCTGCGCCCGGCTGACCGTGCAGGCGGGGGAGGAGTTCCGGCGGCGCTGGCCGCTGGACGACGTCCCCGGCGTGACCTTCGTGGAGGACGTCGCCCCGGCCATGGCCCGCAAGCGCCGCTACTTCGACGGCGCGCTGTTCGCGCTGGCCGCGCCGGGCTGGCTGCTGGGCTGCGACACGCTGGCGGAATGCATGAAGCGCGAGGCGCTGCGGGCGTTCGTCGGCCATGCCTGCTACGACGAGCTGCTCCCCGCCGACCCCGCCGCCCGCGGGGAGGCCGCCCCCTATGTGATCGAGGTGTTCGAGCGGCTGGAAAACCCGCTGAACGACTGCCGCATCCTCCGGGCGGCGGACCACCTGCTGCGGCGCTTTGCCCGGGGCCCGCTGCCGCTGATGCGGGCCTGGGCGAAGGAGAACTTCGAGCCGCCCCGCCGGCTGAGCTTCGCCCTGGCGGCGACGATCATGCTCTACGCCGGGGCACGGCCCGGGGAATCAGGCCGCTGGGAGGTGGCCCGGGGCAAGGAGCTCCAGCCCCTGCGGGACGACCCGGAGGCGTTGTCGGTGTTCGACACGCTGGCCCACGACATGCCGCCGGAGTCTCTGGCCTACGCCGCGCTGGCGGACCGGGAGCTGTGGAACGGCGCGGACCTGCGGGAAATCGACGGCCTGGAGGCCCGGGTGGCGCTGGACATCGCCAACATGCAGCGGGACCCGAGGTACCTGCCGGAGGAATAGAGACAGAGAAGAGTATATGATACTGTTCTCATTACAAATCGTAACAACAAGATTCTTCGACTTCGGCTCCTTCGCTCAGAATGACACAGTTGGTCGGTCATCTTGAGCGGAGCGTAGCGAAGTTGAAAGATCTTTTCGTCGTGTTTTTGATTGAGAATAGTATGAAAAGGGCATCCCGTTCGCAGGAACGGAATGCCCTTTGGCGTTGTATCCGGGGAACCGGCGGCTTACAGGTCGCCGCCCACGTCGAAGTCGTCCAGGCCGTCGTCCAGCTCGTCCTCGGAGCCG
>CADCHI010000068.1 GCA_902801165.1 uncultured Eubacteriales bacterium
TATGCGGTAGTAGCTCAGTTGGTAGAGCGCCACCTTGCCAAGGTGGAGGTCGCGAGTCCGAGTCTCGTCTACCGCTCCATAGGCACCATTAGCTCAGTTGGTAGAGCACCTGACTCTTAATCAGGGTGTCCAGGGTTCGAGCCCCTGATGGTGTACCAATGCCAGCCGTAAGGCTGGCTTCTTTGTGTGTCAGGGGCTCGAAGGGCGGGGAGTGAATGGAAGTCCAGTGGACTTCCAGAGCCCGCCCCGACCGAGCCCGCAGGCGAGAATCGAGCCCCGATGATGTACCAAAAGCCAGCCGAAAGACTGGCTTCATTGTTTATCAGGGGCTCGAAGGGCGGGAAGTGAATGGAAGTCCAGTGGACTTCCAGAGCCCGCCCCGACCGAACCTGCAGGCGAGAATCGAGCCCCTGATGGTGTACCACGCGAAAGCCCCTGAAAACACAGCGTTTTCGGGGGCTTTTCTTATGTGTCGTGGATGTAAGCGGGAACAATAATTGCAACTATAATGCAACGCGCCGGTCGAGCGAATCGACCGGCGTGCGTATGTTGGGTTTGTCCTTGGAATATTAACCTGTTTGTCGGAGCTGTGTCTTACGCCTGTGCGCGCATCCGCTTCAAAAGTCCGGTGGAGCGCAGCGCGGGCAGCACGGCGTGGTAGAACAGCGGAGCCGCGATGATGGCCACGCCCGCGTTGATCAGCGAGGGGATCAGCTTGGAGAGCATGGTCGCCCACACGGTGTCGATGGGGTAGCCGTAGACGAACTGGTTGTAGATGAACGTCTTGAGCATGTAGAGGAACACGTAGGTCAGCGCGCCGCACACGCAGGCGAGCACGGTCCGATCGGGCTTGTCGACTCGGCTTTCGTCGTGGTACAGGATCAGGCCGCAGACATAGGCCATGGCGAACTTGCTGACCAGCGTGATGAGCACGTTGATGAAGTCGTAGCCCGCCACCGCGTCATAGAGCGCGGACCCGATGCCAGCAGCCAGCCCGCCCTGAAGCGGGCCCAGCAGGATGCCGCCCAGCAGGCATACGGCGTTGGCGAAGTGCACCTTGGAGCCCAGAAGGGGAAAGCGGAACAGCGTGACCACGTAGACCATGGCGGCCATCATGGCGATAAAGGTGATGTTGAAAACTGAAAATTGCCTGTGTTTCATGGGGCACCTCCTGTGGGGTCGGGATGGCTTGACTTTTGTTGTCACAAAGTATATACTGAATTTGATATTATGAAAAGTGCCAGAAGGGAACAAAATTATAAGACCAGATGAATAGCAAAAAACCAGAATACCTGAAGCTCTATGAGGAGCTTCGGGGTGAGATCGTCGGGGGCGTATGGCGCTTTGGCGAGCGGCTGCCCTCCCGGCGGCAGACAGCTTTGGACCGCCATGTCAGCGCGGTGACGGTGGAGCACAGCTATGAAATGCTGTGCCAGGAGGGCTACGTGGAGGCGCGACCCAAGAGCGGCTTCTTCGTCAGCTATAGGGATTCGGACGGGTTCGCGTCGGCGGAGCCCGCGGATCGAGTCCGCCACGTCCGGCAGGCGCCGGAGGCGGAGAGCGCCTTTCCCTTCTCGGTGCTCGCACGGGTCATGCGGCGCGTGCTGCTGGACTATGGAGAGGCGATTTTGAACAAGTCCCCGAACCGGGGCTGCGAGGAGCTGCGCGGGGCCATCTCCCGATACCTTGCCCGGAACCGGGGAATCCATGCGGAGCCGGACCAGATCGTGATCGGCTCCGGCTCAGAGTACCTCTACGGCATGGTGGTGGAGATGCTGGGCAGCGACCGGCGCTACGGCATCGAATCGCCCTCCTACGAGAAGATCGAGCAGGTCTATCAGGCCAAGGGCGTCACCTGCGAGCTGCTGCCCCTCGGCCACGACGGCATCCGCAGCGCCGCGCTGGCGGAAACGTCGGCCTCGGTGCTGCACATCACGCCCTTTCGCAGCTTTCCCAGCGGCGTAACGGCCTCTGCTTCCAAACGGAGGGAGTACATCCGCTGGGCGGAGCGGGGCGACCGCTACATCGTCGAGGATGACTTTGAGTCGGAGTTTTCGCTGCTGCGCAAGCCGGAGGAAACGGTGTTCTCCCTCTCCGGGCAGCGTCGCGTGATCTACCTGAACACCTTCACGCGCACGGTGAGCCCCTCCATCCGCGTGAGCTACATGGTGCTTCCGCCGGATCTTGTGGCGCGGTTCGAGGCGCGTGTAGGCTTTTATTCCTGCACCGTGCCGGCCTTCGAGCAGTACGTGCTGGCCCAGCTGATCGACGGCGGTGACTTTGAGCGCCACATCAACCGCATTCGCAGGCAGAAGCGCCGCCAGGCCAAGTGCAAGGAGGAATAGCCCCTTGCCAAACCGGCCCGGGAATGCTATATTGTAAGTATTATTGAGCAATGTGCCGCGCGCTCAGCAAAAAAGGGGCGGCGCGGCAGAAAGGGTATTAAATAATGTTTGGACTGTTTTCAGCGCTGGCCGAGAGCGCCGATTCCCCGGTTCAGGAGGTCATGGATCACGTCGGCGACATGCTTGAAGGCGCGGGGGACCGCGCCGGGAATTTCCTGGTTAAGCTGCCGCTGATCGCCACGCAGCTGCTGATGGCGGGACTGGCGATCTTCATCGGCTGTATCGTGCTGCGCATCGGCCGGCGAATGATCTCCTCCATCGTGCAAATGCGCGGCCAGAAGGGCGTCCGGACCATCCAGCAGGTCAACACCATCAAGTCCCTGGTGACCAGCATCTTCAATTACATCGTCTATTTCATCATCGCCACCATCGTGCTGAGCCTCTTCGGCGTCAACGTCAGTTCCATACTGGCGGTGGCTGGGGTGGGCGGTATCGCCATCAGCTTCGGCTCCCAGACGCTGGTGAAGGACATCATCTCCGGCATCTTCATCTGGATGGAGGGCAGCATCTCCGTGGGGGACATCGTGACCATCAACGACCTGTCCGGCACGGTGGAATCCATCGCCATACGCACCACCGTCGTGAGGGACTACAACGGCAACATCTACGTCATTCCCAACGGCGACATCCGCACGATAACCAACATGAGCCGGGGCTTCAAGCGGGCCATCGTGGACGTGCGCTGCCCTTACGAGGAGGACCAGGGGAAGATGGTGAGGATTCTGCAGGAGGAGATGGAAAAGGCAGGGAAGGAGATTGAAGGGCTGTCCGGCACGCCGGATGTCATGAGCATCCTCTCCTTCGATACGGATGCCGTGTTGGTGCGCATCGCGGCCCAGTGCCCGGTGGGCGAGCACTGGCGCATCGAGCGCGACATCCGCACCCGGGTCAAGGCCCGGTTTGACAAGGAGGGCATCATGATGCCTCACTATACGAAGCCGGTCTACAAGGACAAAACCTGAACCAAAAAACAAATGAAGATCCCTCGCTCCACTCAGGGAGTCAGGCGCGTTGGCGCCCATCCTGAGCATAGCGAGGGATCTTCTGTTTTATGGATCATAAAATCAGTCGAGTTTTTCCATCAGCGACCGCATCAGCGCGATGGCCTCGGGGCCGCCGGAACTCTGGTATTCCACCGTGCCAGGCGCGCCGTCGGAGAGCAGGCCGTTCTGCTCCAGCAGGTATTTGAGCCGCTGGGCGGTGCCCTCCCGTCCGTCGAACAGCTGCGCCTCGGGGAACAGGGCCTGGATCTGGCCGCGGAGGAAGGGGTAGTGGGTGCAGCCCAGCACGACGGCGTCGATCTGCTGGCCGATCCAGGGTCCGAGCAGTACCCGAAGCTGTGTCTCGGCCTCCGGTCCTCCGGCCTTGCCGGCCTCCACCAGCTCCACCAAGCCCTTTCCGGGCACGCAGATCACGTCGTCGCCGTAGAGGGACATCAGCCGCTCGAACTTGGAGAGGCGCAGTGTGGCCTCCGTGGCCAGCACGATCACCTTGCCGCCGTGGCGGGCGAAGTGGGCGGGCTTCAGCGCGGGCTCCATGCCCACGATGGGCAGCTCGGGGTGCTGGGCGCGCAGGATCTCCGCATAGGCGGAGGTGGCCGTGTTGCAGGCGATTACGATGGCCTTGACGTTTCGCTCCAGCAGCCGCGCGATGCCGGCGGCGCTGAGTCTGCGGATCTCCTCCAGGGGCCGCGGCCCGTAGGGAGAATTGGCGTTGTCGCCAAAGAAGAGAAAGTTTTCGTTGGGCAGCAGCTTGCGCGCCTCATGGAGCACGCTGATGCCGCCCATGCCGGAATCAAAGAAACCGATCAGATCGTTCATGTTGGGTGAGCTCCCGCATTTATTCTCTGCCATCCATTATAGGCTGTTTTGGAGAGAAATGCAAGGGCGGGCGATTCACGCGGCGAGGCGGCGCTTTTCCGGAAGCTGGGCGATGACGGAGGCGCAGAGCATCAGCGCGCAGCCCAGCAGCTCCCGGGGCAGCAGCGCCTGACCCAGCAGCACCCAGCCGCCCAGCGCGGCGAAGACCGACTCCAGGCACATCAGCAGCGAGGCCAGGGTGGGGTCGGTGTGCTTCTGACCCACCATTTGCAGCGTGTAGCCGATGGCGCCGGAGAACACCGCCACGTAGAGGATGCTGCCCCAGCAGGCGAGCATGTCCTCGAGACGAGGCGTTTCGACGATGAAGGCGATCACGCCGGCCACCACCGCGCAGGTGGCGAATTGCAGCGCGCTCAGGACCAGCGCGTCGCGCCCAGAGGCGTAGCGGCTGACGGCGAGGATCTGGAAGGAGAACATCACGGCGCTGCCCAGGGTGAACAGGTCGCCGATGCCGACGGAGAGGTCTTCCTGCACGCACAGCAGGATCATGCCCGTCAGCGACAGCGCCAGGCCGATCCAAACCGGGATGCGGACGCGCTGCCCGCGGAATATTCCCAGCAGGGGCACGATGACGATGTACAGCGCCGTCACAAAGCCGGATTTGGCGGGCGTGGTGTAGACGAGGCCCACCTGCTGGAGGATGGTCGCGGCGACGAGGAACAGCCCGATGATGACGCCGGGAACGAGGTGCTCCCTCAGCGGCGGCGCGCTGGACTCTCCGTGGCCGGAGAGCTTCCTGAACAGGGGCATGGCCGCCACCAGCACCGCGCAGGTGATGGTCGAGCGCAGGAATACAAAGGTGAAGGGCTGTATGTAGAGCATGGCGTTGCTCTGGGCGGAAAAGGCCAGGCCCCAGACCAGCGCCGCGGCCAGCAGGCAGAGGGATCCCTTTAGTTGGTTGCTCACGGTGTTCACGCTCCGGGAATATGAATTGACAAGGTAATTATAGCACGGGAAGTTTATCAATCGTATTGTGCTCAGATTAACACTTTAACACGTGAAGGGGAACGGATACCCGGCGGAGTGTCAGCCGGAACGACCAAAGGCGGCGCGCCGGACGCGCATGGAAAATCTTTCACATTTTTCTCAAAACCCTATTGACAAAGGCGTGAAAATAAGTATAATAGTCAAAGAAAGTCAAAGTTGACTTTCAATTGGCATGATTATAAGGGTAAAGGGGGAACGACCATGAATGCCGAGAAATTTACCCAGAAATCCATAGAAGCGGTTCGGGAGGCCCAGGAATGCGCCATCCGCAACCAGAACATGCAGATCGACCAGCAGCACCTGCTCTATGCGCTGCTGAACCAGAAGGACGGCCTGATCGCGCAGATGATGAAGAAGATGCGCGTAGATGCCGCCCGGATGGCCACCGCCTGCGACCGGGAGATCCAGAGGATTCCCAAGGTCTCCGGCCCCGGCAGGGAGGCGGATCGCGTCTACATCTCCCAGTCGGTGGACGCCGCGCTGACGGAGGCGGAAAACCAAGCCCAGTACATGAAGGACGAGTTCATCTCCGTTGAGCACATCATGCTCGGCCTGATCGAGAAGCCCAACGGCGCGCTGAAGGCCATCTTCGGAGAGTTCGGCCTGACCAAGGAGGGCTTCCTCGAAGCGCTGCAGAAGGTGCGCGGCAACACCCGCGTGACCAGCGAAAACCCTGAGGACACCTATGACGCCCTGCTGAAATACGGCCAGGACCTGACCGCCCAGGCCAAGGCCCAGAAGCTGGACCCGGTGATCGGCAGGGACAACGAGATCCGCAACGTCATCCGCATATTGTCCAGAAAGACGAAGAACAACCCCGTGCTGATCGGCGAGCCCGGCGTCGGCAAGACCGCCATCGCCGAGGGATTGGCCCAGCGCATCGTGCGGGGCGACGTTCCCAGCACCCTGAAGGACCGCCAGCTGATCGCGCTGGACATGGGCGCGCTGATCGCCGGCGCGAAGTTCCGCGGAGAGTTCGAGGAGCGGCTGAAGAGCGTCCTCGAGGAGGTCAAGAAGAGCGAGGGACGGGTGATCCTGTTCATCGACGAGCTGCACAACATCGTCGGCGCGGGCAAGGCCGAGGGCAGCATGGACGCGGGTAACCTGCTCAAGCCGATGCTGGCCCGTGGCGAGCTGCACTGCATCGGCGCGACCACCATCGACGAGTACCGCAAGTACGTGGAGAAGGACCCCGCGCTGGAGCGCCGCTTCCAGCCGGTCATGGTGGACGAGCCCACCGTGGAGGACACCATCTCCATACTGCGCGGCCTGAAGGAGCGCTACGAGGTGTTCCACGGCGTGAAGATCGCCGACCAGGCGCTGATCAGCGCCGCGAAGCTGTCCGACCGCTACATTACCGACCGATTCCTGCCCGACAAGGCCATCGACCTGGTGGACGAGGCCTGCGCCATGATCCGCACCGAGATCGACTCCATGCCCCAGGAGATGGACAGCATTTCCCGGGAAATCATGCAGAAGGAGATCGAGGAGGCCGCGCTGGCCCAGGAGGGCGACGCCTCCAAGCACCAGCTGGAGCGCGTGCAGGACGAGCTGAAAGCCCTGCGTGAGCAGTTCAGCGGCATGAAGGCCCAGTGGGAGCAGGAGAAGGGCGCCATCACCAACGTGCGCAAGCTGCGCGAGGACATCGAGCAGGTGAACGCCGACATCGAGAAGGCCCAGCGGGAGTACGACCTGAACAAGGCCGCGGAGCTCCAGTACGGCAGGCTGCCTCAGCTCAAGAAGGAGCTGGCGGAGGCCGAGAAGCAGATGGAGGCCGGCAAGGCCGCGAGTCTGCTCCACGACCGCGTGACCGAGGATGAGATCGCGAAGATCGTGTCCCGCTGGACGGGCATTCCTGTGACGAAGCTGATAGAGAGCGAGCGCAGCAAGCTGCTGCACCTGGACGACGTGCTGCACCAGCGTGTGATTGGCCAGGACGAGGCCGTGGAAAAGGTGGCCGAGGCCATCCTGCGCTCTCGCGCCGGCATCCAGGACCCCAACCGGCCCATCGGCTCGTTCCTGTTCCTGGGCCCCACCGGCGTCGGCAAGACCGAGCTGGCCAAGACCCTGGCGCAGGCGCTGTTTGACGACGAGAAGAACCTGATTCGCATCGACATGACCGAATACATGGAGAAGTTCTCCGTGTCGCGCCTGGTCGGAGCGCCTCCGGGATACGTGGGCTATGAGGAGGGCGGCCAGCTGACCGAGGCCGTGCGCCGCAAGCCCTACAGCGTGGTGCTGTTCGATGAGGTGGAGAAGGCCCATCCCGACGTGTTCAACATCCTCCTGCAGGTGCTGGACGACGGCCGAATCACCGACTCCCAGGGCCGCACGGTGGACTTCAAGAACACCATCATCATCCTGACCAGCAACCTGGGAAGCCAGATCATCCAGCAGGGCATCGACTCTGAGGGACATCTGACCGACGAGGCCAGGAAGCAGACTGAGGCGCTGCTGAAGACGCAGTTCCGCCCCGAGTTCCTGAACCGCCTGGACGAGACCGTGATCTACACGCCGCTGACCCGCGACCAGATCGTGGAGATCATGCATCTGATGATCAAGGACCTGGATCGCCGGCTGGCCGAGCGCAGGTTGACGGTGCACCTGACCGACGTGGCGGAGGACTGGATCGTGGAGAACGGCTACGACTCCGTGTACGGCGCGCGCCCGTTGAAGCGGTTCATCCAGCGCGCGGTGGAGACGCCCATCGCCCGCCTGCTGATCGAGCGCGACCTGCCCCAGGACACCACGATCATCGTGGACGTCCAGAACGACGAGGTGGTGCTCACCACCCAGACGGCGCTGTTGAACGACTGACAGCGGATAATACAAGCGCCAAATGGAATGTGCCCGGGGCGGATTCACCGCACCGGGCACAGACCGCTGACAAAGCCTGTAAGCGCAAGAATCTCTGCTGATGAAAGAGCACATGCGCATCGAAGGCATTGCCGGTCGGTCGAAATGGATAATATTGTGGAAAGAACGTCGGCGCGTTTCTTCAGGACTTGCCGACCCAGTAAGCGTTCCGCTTTCCCGAGCATGTACAACGCCAATAAAAGCGGCGGGGAGATCATCCCAGCCGCTTTTCCATGCACACCAGGTTCACGCCGGGGATGCCGTTGAACACGGTGGGGAGGATGGCGCTCTCGAGGTAGCCGTGGAGGGCGTACATAGCCCGGGCCGCGGCGTTTTTCTCGTTGGTGTCGATGCGCAGCACCGGGCAGCCGCGCTCAAGGGCATAGCTCTCGTAGAACATCAGAAACGCCCGGCCATGCCCGCGTCCGGCGAGCAGCGGGTCCACGGTGAGGGTGTGCAGCACCATGACCTCGTCGTCTCTCGCGGGATACTTCCAGTTCACCTGCGCGTACACCGGCACCTGCTCGCGATTGATGCGTGCCGCGGCGGCGATCTGCCCGCCTGCCTCCAGGACGAACAGGTCCCCGGCGGCAAGCGCGGCCTTGGCGGTCCGCTCCGTGGGGTAGATTCCCCGGAGCCAGCCCGTGGTGAGCCGACCTGCCGCCTCGGCGTCGTGGATGCGCTCGTATATGGCGGCGACGGCGGGGATGTCTGCGGCGGTTGCGAGTCGAATCATGGCGGACCCTCCCGGAATGAAAGTATGGATGACGGGCATATTATAGCATAGATACGGAAGAAACGCCATCCGGTTTGTCGAGCCATGTTCCTCGATTGAATGCGCCCTGATGCCGTTTGCCTTGACTTTTTTTGCCCGCTGTGATACGATTAATTTGATCAATTATGGGCTGCCGGAAGCACATTTTCGCGTCCGGCGCATACCAAAGCGCGAAGGGGCATCGGTCATGGTCGAAGGATTGGTTTCGGTCATTACGCCATGCTATAACGGAGAAAAATACCTCGCCGAGACGGTGCGTTCCGTGCTCGGTCAAACCTATGCCCATTGGGAGATGTACATCGTCGACGATGGCTCCACGGACGGCTCTGCCCGCATCGCGGAGGAATTCGCGGCCCGGGACAGCCGCGTGCACCTGATCCGGCAGGCGAACGCCGGCTCGGCATCGGCGCGCAACGCCGGCATCAGGACGGCGCAGGGCCGATACATCGCCCTGCTGGACGCGGACGATCTGTGGGAGCCCGCGTTTCTGGAAAAACAGCTGGCTTTCATGGCCGGGAAGGGCGCGGAATGCGTCTGCTGCTCCTACATGCACATCAACGAGCGCTCTGAGGAGATCCAGCATCCCACCATCGCCAGGCCCGTGATCACCGTCAGGGACATGCGCGTGATGAACCAGATCGGCTGCCTGACGGGATTGTACGACACCGCCCGGCACGGCAAGGTGTACCTGCGGGAGGAGCTCAAATCCCTGCGGGACGACTACGCCTATTGGTACGACGTGGTGAAGCTGACGGGCAGGGCCTACGGAAACACGGAGGTCCTGGCGCGGTACCGGGTGCTGGCGAACAGCACCACCGGGCGCAAGCTGAACCTGGTGCTCAAGCAGTTTCGCTTTTATCGCAAATACCTGAACGAGGGAATCCTCACCGCCGCCGTGAACACCCTGCGCTGGGGCATCCGGGGATTGGGAAAATTCTCATGAACGCGAACAACACATCTGGCCTGCGGACGTGCGCCGTGGTGGTGACCTACAACCGAAGGACGCTGCTGCTGGAGTGCGTTGAATGCCTGCGAAGGCAGACGGCGAAGGTCGATATATTGATCGTCGACAACGCCGGCACCGACGGCACCGGGGAAGCGCTCCGGCCGCTCGTGGAGCAAGGCGCATTGCGTTATGTAAACACCGGGGCGAATCTCGGCGGCGCGGGCGGCTTCGAGTTCGGCATCCGTGAGGCCGTGAAGCGCGGGTGTGACTACGTCTGGATCATGGACGACGACGCCATGCCGGAGCCGACGGCGCTGGAGGCGCTGCTCGCGGAGGCCGGGAAGCTGGACCGCTTCGGCTGGCTCTCCGGCAGGGTGCTCTGGACGGACGGCTCTCCGTGCCGGATGAACATCCAGCGCGATCTGCGCATGGGCAACCTGACCGACTTTTCAAAGCCCCGGGTACCCTCCGGCGCGGCGACCTTCGTGTCATTGCTGGTGCCCGCGCAGGTGGTCCGGGAGGTGGGATTGCCCATCGGGGCGTTCTTCATATGGGCGGACGACCTGGAGTACACCCGGCGCATCTCCCAGGTTTACCCCTGCTACGTGATTCCCGCCAGCGTGACGGTGCACCGCTGCGAGACCAACAACGGCGGCAACATCGCGACGGATGTCCCCGAGCGCATCGATCGATACCGCTATGCCTACCGCAACGAGGTCTACGTCTACCGCCGGGAGGGACTGCGCGGCGCGGCACGGCTCTTCGTCCGCACTTTCGTGCATATCTGGCGGGTGCTGAGGCACTCGAAGAACCAAAAATGGAAGCGCATACGGGTCATCGTCGGCAGCACCCTCAGGGGACTGGCCTTCAGACCGGAAATCCACACCATCGACGGGGACTGACGGCGGCAGCGCCGGGTCTCCCTGGGCGAAAAGGAGTGTTCACCCATGTATGATTATCTGATCGTCGGCTCAGGGCTCTTCGGCGCCACCTTTGCCCGGCAGGCCGCGGACGCCGGCAAGAAGGTGCTGGTCATCGACAAGCGCCCGAACATCGCAGGCAACATCTACACCGAGGATGTGGAGGGCATCCACGTGCACGTCTACGGGGCCCACATCTTCCATACCAACGACGCGAAGGTGTGGCGCTACGTCACGCACTTCGTGGACTTCAACCGCTTCACCAACGCCCCCGTCGCCAACTACAAGGGGGAGCTGTACTCGCTGCCCTTCAACATGTACACCTTCAACAAGATGTGGGGCGTGGTGACGCCGGAGCAGGCGGCGGCCAAGATCGCGGAGCAGCGCAGGGAGATCACTGGCGAGCCGAGGAACCTGGAGGAGCAGGCCATCAGCCTGGTGGGCCGGGATATCTTCGAAAAGCTGGTGAAGGGCTACACCGAGAAGCAGTGGGGCAGGGACTGCAAGGAGCTGCCCGCCTTCATCATCAAGCGGCTTCCCGTGCGCCTGACCTTCGACAACAACTACTTCAATGCCCTGTACCAGGGCATTCCCATCGGCGGCTATACGAAGCTGGTGGCGAATCTGCTGGAGGGCATCGAGGTGCGCCTGGGCTGCGACTATCTGGAGAACAAGGCGGAGTTGGACGCCCTCGCCGAAAAGGTGGTCTACACCGGGCCCATCGACGCCTACTTCGGCTATCAACTCGGCGCGCTGGAGTACCGCTCCGTGCGCTTTGAGACGGAGCTTCTGGACATCCCCAACTTCCAGGGCAACGCCGCGGTGAACTACACCGACCGGGAGACGCCGTGGACGCGCATCATCGAGCACAAGTGGTTCGAGTTCGGCAAGGACGCGCAGGGGAACGACCTGCCCAAGACGGTCATCAGCCGGGAGTACAGCAGCGAGTGGAAGCCCGGGGACGAGCCCTATTACCCGGTGAACGACGCGAAGAACGGCGCCTTGTACGCGCAATACCGCCGGCTGGCTGACGCCGAAGGGAAGGTCATATTCGGTGGCCGCCTGGGCGAGTATAAGTATTACGACATGGACCAGACTGTGGCCGCCGCGCTGGCGCTGTGCGAGCGGGAGCTCAGCTGAGGACATGACGGGAATCCAGAATGTAAATTGTAAAGACATACGTTGCAAATCCCATCACGCTGTGTTAAAATTAGTACGATGATGATGAGCCGCGACTGCGAAGGCTTCATCAACGATCACATTTCATGCGCGACATGAAGCTACAAGGAGGTAAGCAGTATGCAATATTCCCGCGAAGTTGAGGAAATGGTATGCGTCGCCAAGGGCCCGAACCACGGTCCGGCTCCCATTCCCGAGGAAGGCAAGTGGGTACAGGCGAAGGAGATCAAGGACATCTCCGGTTACACCCACGGTGTCGGCTGGTGCGCTCCGCAGCAGGGCGCCTGCAAGCTGAGCCTGAACGTGAAGAACGGCGTCATTGAAGAGGCCCTGGTGGAGACCATCGGCTGTTCCGGCATGACCCATTCCGCCGCCATGGCCGCCGAGATCCTGCCCGGCAAGACCATTCTCGAGGCGATGAACACCGACCTGGTGTGCGACGCCATCAACACCGCCATGCGCGAGCTGTTCCTGCAGATCGTCTATGGCCGCACCCAGTCCGCCTTCTCCGACGACGGTCTGCGCATCGGCGCCGGCCTCGAGGACCTGGGCAAGGGCCTGCGCTCCATGGTCGGCACCATGTACGGCACCAAGGCCAAGGGCGTCCGCTTCCTGGAGATGACCGAGGGCTACGTCATCAAGATCGCCCTGGACAAGGACGACCAGGTCTGCGGCTATCAGTTCCTCTCCCTGGGCAAGATGATGGACGCCATCAAGAAGGGCATGTCCCCCAACGAAGCCTACGAGAAGAACATCGGCACCTACGGCCGCTTCAAGGCCGAGGACGGCGCGGTCAAGTGGATTGACCCGCGCAAAGAGTAAT
>CADCHI010000069.1 GCA_902801165.1 uncultured Eubacteriales bacterium
GAAGCTGCGCAACCAGATGCGCGCGGAGATCATACTGCTGCGCAAGCGCATCGACACCACCTTCATCTACGTCACCCACGACCAGACCGAGGCCATGACCCTGGGCGACCGCATCGTCATCATGAAGGACGGCTACATCCAGCAGGTCGGCACGCCCCAGGAGGTATTCGAGGCACCGAAGAACCTGTTCGTGGCGGGCTTCATCGGCTCCCCGCAGATGAACTTCCTGAAGGCGAAGCTGGTCAAGAAGGGCGCCGGCTACGCCGCCGAGCTGTACGGCGTCACCGTGCCGCTGGAGGCGGAGAAGGCCGCGGCGCTGGCCGCCCGGAGCGTCGGCAGCCAGGACGTGATCCTGGGCGTCCGCCCCGAGCACACCCAGCTGGTGTCCGACGACACCCCGAACGCCATCGAGGGCACCCTGCGCGTCAACGAGATGATGGGCAGCGAGCTGCACCTGCATGTAGACCTGAAGGACGGTACCTCGGTGATCCTGCGCATCCCCACCCTGGACCTCACCGAGAGCCAGCGCGCAAACCTGGTCTACGGCAGCCGCCTGCGCTTCACCTTCCCGGAGAAGGTCGTGCAGCTGTTCGACCCCAAGACGGAGCAGAGCCTGCTGAACTGAAAACAACACCCACAAAAACACGGCGGCGGCCATCACTGGCCGCCGCTGATTATTTTGTTGAAAATACAGCTTCTACCTCAGACTGCTCTCCTCCCCCTCCGCGGGCACAGCCAGCGGCGCGGGGCGCTCAAAGCCCGAGGCGATGTCCACGAACGCGCCCCGGCGGTCGCTCTCGATGATGCCGTCGATGACCTCCAGCACGTGGCAGGCCATGGCGCTGTCGGCGCGGGCGGGGCGGCCGGCGCGGATGGACCAGGCCATCTCCGCAGGGCCCACTCCCCGGCTGTTGTCGGCATAGCCGAAGTCGCAGGGCAGGACCTGCACGGGCGCCGGCTCGCGGTCATAGCGCCAGTTGGGCTGCAGGCGCACCTCGCCGCCGAAGCCGTTGGGATCGGGCAGGTACAGTATGCCCTTGGTGCCGTAGATGGCGAAGAAGTGCTGGTCGGCGAGGACGCTGTCCCCGTTGATGTGCCCCGTGCCGGACACGCCGCTCTCCAGCGTCAGCACCACGCTGATCTCGCTCTCGTTGGGCGTGTCGATCTGCTGGCCAAAGGTGGGCGACCTGGGATCGATGTCCTCGTGGGTGGGATAGGGCGCCCGCACCGCCGCGGCCACCCGGGCCACCGGCCCCAGCAGGCTGACCAGCGCGGTCAGGTAGTAGCAGGAATAGTCGTAGGCGATGCCGCCGAAGGGCAGGTTCAGGAAGCGGAAGAAGCTGGTCAGCACGCTGTTGTCCCGGTTGCCGGCGAAGGCGAAGGAAGTCACCTCGCCGATGGCGCCCGCGTCGATGGCGCGGCGGGCGGTTTGCAGCGCCGCCCCCAGGAAGGTGTCCGGCGCGGAGCCCAGGTACAGCCCCTTCTCCGCCGCCAGCGCCCGAAGCGCCTGGGCGCTCTCGTGACTGGTGGTCAGCGTCTTTTCGGTGTAGACGTGCTTGCCGGCCTCCAGCGCCCGGCGGATGATGCCCTCGTGGGCCGGCGTCGGCGTCAGGTTCACGATCATGTCCACGGACTCGTCCGCCAGCAGTTCCTCCATCGTGCGGGCGGGAATGCCGAATTCGTCGGCCCGGCGCTTCGCGTTCTCCGGGTGGGCCGAGCACAGGCCCTTCACCTCGAGGATGTCAAAGCGGTGGATCATGTTCTGCAGGTAGATGCTGCTGATCAGGCCGGAGCCGACCACGCCGACTCCCATGGGTTTCACGGTCATGTCAAGTCCTCCCTTCGAATGCTTCAAAGTCGATCCAGGCGTTCGTCTCCGCGGAGCGCCGCAGCGCCTCCATCAGAGTCTGCAGCCGCGCGCCGTCGGCGATGTCGCCCTCCGTGGGCACGCCCCGGGCCACGGCATCCAGGAAGGTGTAGTAGCAGTGCAGGTGGCCGCGCTCCCAGCCCACGCTGTTCTTCGGGGGCAGGAATTTGCCGCCCGGCGCGGGATAGCGGCCCACGCACTCGATCTGGGTGAAGCCGCGCAGCCCGCCGTAGTCCGCCTCGGGCAGAGTGTTGTCGTAGAAGTACAGCCAGTTGATGTCCATGGAGCTCCACCGCAGGGCGCCATTCGTGCCCCGCACCTCCAGCGTCAGTTCGTCGTTGGAGCCGGTGGCGATCTTGCTGGCCTCGACGCTGCCCACCGCGCCATTCTCCAGCTCCAGCACCATCTGCGCGTGGTCCTCCGACAGCGCCTGCTCGCGGCCGCCATCCCGGGTGGGGCGGTCGGCGTACAGCGTGAAGGTCTTGCACAGCACCCGCCGGGGCATGCCGACCAGCCAGGTGAGCAGGTCCAGCGCGTGACTGCCCAGGTCCAGCACCACCCCGCCCTGCAGCTGCTGCTTCCAGCCGATGGGCTTGTCCGGATCAATGGAGCCGGAGTGCAGGTAGCGGGCGCTGAAGGTCAGCACCTCGCCGATGCGTCCCTCCTCCACCAGCTGCTTCGCCCGCAGCGTGGCGGGCAGATAGCGGTTGTTGAACACCATGCGGGTGAGCACCGGCGATTCCGCCGCCGCGGCCGCGATGCGCGCCGCGCTGTCCGCCGTCACCGCCAGGGGCTTGTCGATGTACACGTGCTTGCCCACGCGGATGGCCGCCAGGGCCATCTCCTCGTGCTGGTCGTTGGGCGTGCAGATGGACACCACGTCGATATCCGCCCGGGCCAGCAGCTCCCGGTAGTCGTCGGTATAGTGCTCGAAGCCCGCCGCCCGGGCCGCCGCCTCGGCGTTCTCCAGGTGCCTGGCGCAGACGCACCTCAGCGCCACCTCGAAGCCCGCGTTCGGGTAGAACAGCGGCAGGCTGCGCAGCGCCTGGGCGTGCGTCTTGCCCATGAACCCCCAGCCGATGATGCCCACGCCGATCGTCCTCATGAGTCACCCCTCCGTTTCCTGCGATTGTCGTTGCCTTCATCATAGCACAATACCGGAAGCCGCGCAAGAGCGCCGCAGGCCCCTGACGCGCCGCGCTGTCTTCGCTCCTCCCGGATTTTGCCAAAGCAAAGAGGCCCCGCGAAACCGTTTGTCCACGTTCATGGACATTCGGAATCGCGGGGCCTCTTACGCCGTCAGGCCTTCGCGGGCTTCTTCAGGAAGCGCGCGCGGTACTGGGACTCGGAGCGCTTGGTCTCCACCTCGCCGGCGGCCATCAGCGACTGTTTGGTCAGCATCGGGCCGATCAGCTCGTATACCAGCACGCTGAACAGTATGATGTTGCGGATCATGCCGCCCATCTCCGCGCCCAGCTCCTGGGCCGTAACCACCATGCCCAGCGCCACGCCGGCCTGGGGGAACAGCGTCACGCCCAGGTACTTCTTCACCTTTTCGTCGCAGCCCATCAGCGCGCTGCTGCCCAGCGCGCCCAGGTACTTGCCCGCGCAGCGCATCAGGATGTACACCGCGCCGATCAACAGGATGGCGGGATAGCGGAACACGCCCAGGTCCAGCTCCGCGCCGGACAGCACGAAGAACACCGCGTACAGCGGGGCCGTCCACTGCTCGGAGCGGTTCATGATGTCCACGGAGTACTCGCTGAGGTTGCAGAACATGGTGCCCAGCATCATGCACACCAGCAGCGAGGAGAAGGCGATGTGGACCCCGCCGCCCAGGGGAAGCTCCAGCGAGGACAGGGCGATGGTCATGATCACGAAGGCGATGGTCATCGACAGGCGGTTCTTGTTGGAGAAGAACAGTTTTTCCAGCAGCGTCAGCAGGCTGCCCATCGCGGCGCCCAGCAGCAGCGAGCAGACGATCTCCAGCATCGGGTTCACGATGACGGACACCACGTTCATGGCGCCGCCATCCATGGCCTGGGCCACGCCGAAGGACACCGCGAACACCACCAGGCCCACGGCGTCGTCCAGGGCGACGATGGGCAGCAGCAGGTCGGTCAGCGGGCCCTTCGCCTTGTACTGGCGCACGACCATCAGCGTCGCGGCGGGCGCGGTGGCGGAGGCGATGGCGCCCAGGGTGATCGCCACCGGCAGGGGCAGCTTCTCCGGGCCCAGGATAAAGTGCAGGCCGATCAGCGCGCCGTCCACCAGCAGGGTGGCCGTCACCGCCTGGATGATGCCGATCACCGTGGCGGTCTTGCCGGTCTTTTTCAGCTGGCCGAGGCGGAACTCGTTGCCGATATCAAAGGCGATGAAGCCCAGGGCCACCGAGGAAAAGGCGCTCACCTTGTCCAGGGCCTCCATCGAGTAAAATCCCAGTCCGGGAATGTTCAAAGCGCCGAGCGCGTAGGGGCCCACCAGCACGCCCGCGATCAGGAACGCGGTGACGTCCGGGAGCTTGAGACCCATCTTCTTGAACACGCGGGTCATGATCAGTCCGGCAAACAGCGCAAAAGCAGTTGACAGCAGAGAAGTCATTGTCATTTCAGTACCTTCCAGTTCCATTCTATCAAACGGCCGGAGCGGTTGTCCCCGTTCAAAGGCCGAATGCCATTATAGCACCGCGCGCCGGAGATTCAAGCGCGCTTGCGCTTGTTTTACGCTCTATTTTCGTTATTTCGATTTGATAATTTGGATAATGATTGTCGGCGCATGCCCACGGAACCCGCTGACCCGGAAGCTTTTTTCCCGATCATGACAATACAAAGCGCCCGCGGCGGGGGAACTGATCCCCGCGCCGCGGGCGCTTTCCGTATCTTTCCTTATTTGCCGAACAGGTTCTTCACCTTGCCCAGCAGGCCGACGGCATCCTTGACGTCGATCTTGCTCAGGTCGAGCTTGCCCTTCACGCCCTCGATGACCTGGTTGATCTGGTCGTCCGGCAGGTCGATGCCAAAGGTCTTCTCCAGCAGCTGCACCGGGTTGGCCAGGAAGCTCTTGATCAGTTCGGGGTCGCCCGTCAGCTTCGCCACGACATCGCCGATTATCTTCTGAATATCCATCGTTCAACCGCTCCTTTCAAGTTGGCGCTGTGCGCCGTCAAGCGCGCTTTCCAAGGGCCTTCGGCGCATTTCAAGCCACGCTCTGGCCCCATTATAGCCGCCGAACACGGAAAATGCAAGCATCTTTCTCGTCAATGGCCCGCAAATCGACGAACAGAGTTAATACAAAACCGCTATAATCTTCCGCGGCATAATCCGCAACGACAAGGGGGAACCACCATGAGACAGAGAGATCCCCTGCTGCCCCGGCGCGTGGCGCTGGCGGCGGTGGGCATGACCCTCGCGGGCGTCGCCGTCGCGCTGTTCAAGCGGGCGATGTTCGGCGTCGATCCCTACCAGGCCTTCGTCAACGGCCTGGCGAACGTCATTCCCATCCGCTTCGGCACGCTGTACATGCTGGTGAACGCGCTGCAGCTGGCGCTGGTATTCTTCCTCGACCGGCACTACATCGGCATCTCCACGCTGATCAATCTGTTCCTGCTGGGCTACGTGGCCGAGTTCGGCGAGGCCGCCCTGGCCCGCTGGTTCGGCGACCCCACCCTTGCCGGGCAGATCGCCTATCTCGTCGCGGGCATCGTGCTGTCCTGCCTGGCGGCGGCGCTGTACTACACCGCCGACCTGGGCGTCTCCACCTACGACGCCATACCGCTGCACATCTCCGACCGCAAGCCGAAGCTGCTGGGCCGGGTGCTGCCCTTCCGCGCCGTGCGCATCCTCTCCGACCTGGTTTGCACCGGCATCGGCGTGGCGCTGGGCGCGCCGGTGGGCGTCGGCACCGTGATCACCGCCCTGTTCATGGGGCCGCTGATCACCTTCTTCCGCCGCACGGTTTCGGAGCCCCTGCTCCACGGCCGGACGGCCTGATCGAAAAAAAAGGCCCTTCGCGTTGGCATCGGGATTGTTCCCGAGCCGCGCGAAGGGCTTTTTGAATCGCATATTATAAGGAAGGCAAAGCGCTTTCCGGGACGGCGGGTTCTGAATGGACACGCCGTCCCTCCTTTATACCGCGCTTTTCAGCATCGCTGCGAAGCCCTTGGCCGTGCGCAGCGGCGCGTCCCGGAAGTGATTGCCGGGGTTCCATTCCAACGTGCAGTCCACACTGGCCGCCAGCATGCGGTGCAGCTCGCAGATGGCGTCGCCCACCCGGGCGAGCACCGGGTTCCGCGCCCGTTCCTCCGCGTCTCCCAGGCTCAGGTAGACGTGTCCGGCCCGGATGGGGTGCTCCCGGGCATAGTCCAGCCAGCCGGGATACCACACCGAGGGGGACGCCGCCGCGACGGCGTCGAACGCCTCCGTCTCACAGGCCGCCCACAGCGCAAACAGGCCCGCCAGGGAGTAGCCGCCGACGATCCGCCGCCTGGAGGCCGCGGGAAACCGCTGTTCCAGCGCGGGCAGCAGCTCCGCCGTCACAAAGTGCAAAGTCGCCGCCGCGTGCCCGCCGAAGCCCTGCTTGCCAAAGACCGCCGGCGCGGGCCAGGGCGACAGCTCGTCGTTCCAGTCCTCCACGCAACAGGCCGCCAGCAGGAAGGATTCGCCGCTCAGGCGCCGGATGTGCTCCGCCTCCTCCGGCAGGTCCTCCAGCTCCCGGGCGTCCGTAAGCTGGAGCAGCAGCGCCTTCCCGTCGGGATCGCCCGCCAGCGCGCACCGCCGCCCGGCGATCTCAAGGTTCCCTGCATTCTGGAATTCTCCCATGTCATCCTCCCCCAATACACCATAAAGCAAGACCGGAATCGGCTTCCCGCTTCCGGTCTCTCATAAGCATTTCAGTTTATTCGGCGTCGCGGCCCACGGTCGAAGCGCGGTTCCTGCGCGCGGCCCGCTCGTTTGCCAGGTTCTCCTCCAGCCGCGCCTTGTAGTTCACGTCCCAGCGCCGCATGCAGTAACCCATGCTGGCATAGCCCACGATGGTGGAATCGCTGCGGGCGTACATGTGGCTCCGCACCGCCGCGCCGGAGTTGCCCTCCACCGTGTAGACGATCTCGCGCTCGGGGTCGTAGTCCACCACGATGCCGATGTGGTTCGGGAAGTTCGGGTCCTTGGAGACGCGGTCGTGATGGAAGAAGATCAGGTCGCCCGCCTCGGGGATGTACTCATCCTCGTCGTCGATGTAGCGGCTGCCCAGGTAGTTCTTCCACCGCTGGCAGTTGGCGCTGCGCGGCATGATGCCGCCGCCGATGCCGGCGCGCTCCAGGCAGTAGCTGACGAACATCGCGCACCACTCTTCATAGGGCATGCCGTACCAGCCGCCGTAGAAGCTCCAGCCCTGACGATTGCCGTCGTCGTCCACGATGAAGTTCTCGTCGCTCTCCTTGTAGCCCACCTGGGACTTGGCCACGGCGACCAGCTTCTCGGCGAAGGTCATGCCGCGGCGAATGCCCGTCACGGCGGGGGCGGCGTTCTTCTCGTTGTTGGAGGCCAGTATGACCGTCTCCGCGGAGGCAGTGGCGCCGGTGGCGTCCGTCACCTTCAGCTTCAGCTCATGCTCGCCGTAACCGGCTGGGGCATGCTCGAGCTGGGGCACGAACTCGGTGGACTCGAAGAGGGTCTTGTGCTTGTACTCAATGGTGATCTTGACGGCGTAGGGCTCCACGCCGCCGGTGAGGGTCATCTCATAGCGCAGGCTCTTGCCGCCCACCTGGGCGTACTTTACGGCCGCCTTGGCGGTCACCGCCAGCTTGGAGGCGCGCACGACGACGCTGCACTTCTCGGTGGCCTTCGCCTCGCCGGAGACGGCGGTCACCTCGATGGTGTACACGCCGGTCACACCGGCGGACCATTCAAACTCGCTGCCATTGACGGTTCCGGTGCCGCCGGAAAGGCCGTCGCTGCGGGTGGCGGTCCACGTCACGGATTCCGCGTTCTCCACGTCAAAGGCGATCTTCACAGCCTCGCCGGGCGCGACCTCCATGCGGTCCGTGCGCAGGTTGGCGAGCTTGAGCTCTAGGACGGGCTCCTCGGTGGGTTCCGGCGTCGGCTCCTCAGTGGGTTCCGGCGTCGGCTCCTCGGTGGGATCGGTGCCGGGCTCCGCGGTCGGGTCCGTGCCAGGGGTCGTCGTCGGATCGGTGCCAGGATTCGTGGTCGGGTCCGAACTCGGAGCCGTCGTCGGGTCCGTACCGGGATTCGTGGTCGGGTCCGTGCCAGGATTCGTGGTCGGGTCCGTGCCAGGATTCGTGGTCGGGTCCGTGCCGGGGTCGCTGGGGGTGTCATTTCCGCCCGGCGTCACCGTCGGGGGATTCTCCCCGGAGCCGCCGCCCTGGTTTTCGGAGCCGCCGCCCTGATTCTCGGAGCCGCCTCCCTGGTTCTCGGAGCCGCCTCCCTGGTTTTCGGAGCCGCCGCCCTGGTTGTTGGAGCTGCCGTTTCCACTCGGTTCGGACGGAGTGTCCGGCTGGGACGGTGTGCTTGGCTCCGCGGGCTTATCCGGCTCGGAAGGCTGTTCCGTCTGCGGGGGTTCCTCGGCCAGCGCTGGCAATACCGCGGTCAGGTTCATGCAGAACACAGAGGCCGCGAGGAGCAAGGCCAGAATTTTCTTCCTCTTCATAAGGTTCCTCCTCATCCGTGTGACACCGTCTATTGAAAATACATTCCGTCCGGAATGGAATATTCGCATGCGATGTATACACCTAAACCATTAAACCACTTTACATGATACCACAGTTTTCCTCCGTTGTCCATGCACGCCACCAATTTGTTTCAGTTTCATTACATTCTATTCAATTCTTTAATACTCCCGTCAATTTCTCACCTATATTAAGGCCGCAAATTCCGCCTTCGGGCCGACCTGTTCCGGCGGTTTCGCGGGGATTGCATTCTATCACCACAGGTGCTATACTGTACACGCATCGAGCGCTGCCGGAGGCAGACGGCACACGCCGTTCCGGGAAGTGTCGGCGCAAGCGTCCGTTGGACGCGAACCCGCTCTCAGAGCCGGTGCCTCCCCGCCCGGCTGCGCAAACAGAAAGGAGTTTGCCCATGTCCCGCAAAGTCATCTCCCTGATCGTCATCCTGTGCCTGGCGCTGCTTCCCGCCGCGCTGGCTGAACCCATCGCAAACGTCGGCGCGCTGAAGGGCCCCACCGCCATGGGCATGGTGGGCATGATGCGCGACAACGCCGACAGCTACAGCTTCACGCTGGCCGCCGCCCCGGACGAGGTGGTGCCCCTGCTGGTGAAGGGCGAGCTGGACATCGCCGCCGTGCCCGCCAACCTCGGCGCGGTGCTGTACAACAACACCCAGGGCGCGGTGAAGGCGCTGGCCATCAACACGCTGGGCGTGCTGTACATCGTGGAGCGGGGCGACACCGTCCACACCCTGGAGGACCTGAAGGGCCGCACGCTGGTCACCGCCGGCAAGGGCTCCACGCCGGAATACGCGCTGAACGCCCTCCTGCGGGGCGCCGGCCTCGACCCGGAGAGCGATTTGACCATCGAGTTCAAGTCTGAGCACGCCGAGTGCCTGGCCGCCATGCTGAACGACGAGACCCTGGTGGCCATGCTGCCCCAGCCCTTCGCCACCGTGGCCCAGACCAAGGCCGACGACCTGCGCATCGCGCTGGACCTCACCGCAGAGTGGGACGCCCAGCAGGCGCAGTCCGAGAATCCCTCGGCGATGATCACCGGCATCGTCGTGGCCCGTGCCGACTTCGTCGAGTCCAATCCCGAGGCCGTGGCCCAGTTCATGGCCGACTACGCCGCCAGCGTGGCCTTCGTCCAGTCGGACGTCCCAGGCGCGGCGCAGCTGATCGGCGAGTTCGACATCTTCGAGGCGGGCCCCGCCGAGAAGGCCCTGCCCTACTGCAACATCGTGTTCATCGACGGCGAGGAGATGCACGGCCTGCTGGGCGGCTACCTGACCGAGCTGTTCTCCCAGGACCCCGCCTCCGTGGGCGGCGCCCTGCCGGACGAGACCTTCTACTACTGAAAATCCTAACACGAACCTTGCCCGGAGCCGGCGGCGCGCAGCGCCCCGGCTCCGGCTGTATATTTGGAATTTCTTCTCCGCGATACCTGAAATCATAACCTTCATCCGCTATGCTGTAGGGGAGGCGGCGACTGCCGTCGAAACCCAATCACGAGGTAATAACCATGCCGGATAAGAAACGCTATGGCCGCGCGCTGATCACGGCGGGGTTCTGGCTGCTGGTGTGGCAGCTGGTCTCCATGGCCGTGGGCCAGGCCGTGCTGCTGGCCTCTCCACTGGCCACGCTGGCGCGGCTGTTCGCGCTGGCCGGCACCGGGGAGTTCTGGCGCTCAGCGCTGTTCACACTGGCCCACATCCTGGCGGGCTACCTGCTGGCCGCGATCGCGGGCATCCTGCTGGCCGTGCTGGCGTCCCGGTTCCGCCTGGTGGGAGAGCTGCTCTCCCCCCTGCTTGCGGCGATGCGCTCGGTGCCGGTGGCCTCCTTCGTCATCGCCGCGCTGATCTGGGTTCCCTCCCGTCGGCTGAGCATACTGATCTCGCTGGTCATCGTGCTGCCGCTGGTGTACGCCGGCACACTGGACGGCCTGCGGCAGATCGACCCCCAGCTTATGGAGATGGCCCGGGTGTTCCGCATGTCCCGGCTGAACCGCCTTCGGGCGGTGGAACTGCCCGCAGCGCTGCCCAGCGTCGCCTCCGCCCTGTCGGTGGCCATCGGCATGGCCTGGAAGTCCGGCGTGGCGGCGGAGGTCATCGGCATCCCCGGCGGCTCCATCGGCGAGAAGCTGTACAAGGCCAAGGTCTACCTGGCGACGCCGGACCTGTTCGCCTGGACGCTGACCATCGTGCTGCTGAGCGCGGGATGCTCCAAACTGGTGAAGCTGGGCCTGCGGGCGCTGTCCCGCAGCCTGGAAAGGATGTGAGCCCATGGACCTGATTCTGCGCAACATCACCAAGGCCTACGGCGAGCACGTGGTGCTGGACCGCTTCACCCACACCTTCCCCGAGGGCGGCGTCACCGTCATCACGGGACGGTCGGGCCGGGGCAAGACCACCCTGCTGCGCCTGGTCGCCGGGCTGGAGCCCGCGGACGCCGGGGAGATCCTGGGCGTGCCGGAGGGCGGCATTTCCATGGTGTTCCAGGAGGACCGCCTCCCCGCGTCCCTCACCGCCCCCGCCTGCCTGCGCTGCGTGCTGCCCCGGACGCCGGAGCGCGACGCGACCGTCGAAGGCGCCCTGCGCGCGCTGGGGCTGGGGGATGCCCTGGACCAGCCCGTCCGGGAGTTCAGCGGCGGCATGCGGCGGAGGGTTGCCCTCGCCCGGGCGCTGCTGTATCCCTCGCCGCTGGTGCTGCTGGACGAGCCCTTCAAGGGGCTGGACGAGGAGACCCGCCGCGCCGCCGTGGACTTCGCCCGCCCGCTGCTGGAGGGCCGCACCGTGCTGCTGGTCACCCACGACGGCGCGGACGTCGACGCCTTCGACGCCCGCACGCTGTCGCTGGACGCGTGAGCGTCCCCGGACCAGATCGATCACCGCAGCGAGCCCTGTCTTTGCCCTCTCCGCGCCTTTCGGCGCGGTTTTTTGGCTCTTCACGGAAACTTGGGGAATAGATGCCCCCTCTCCGCCCTTCGGGCACCTCTCCCCCTCACGGGGGCGAGGCAAGTTTATATTTCAGTGCGCTTTTATATTGTCTATTTATCCGATTTCATTGTCTATATTATCAAATATCGCCCACTTTTATGTCTATCATGCTTCTGTTTCTCCCCCTTGGAGAACCCCGAAGCATGGCGCTTCTCCCTGTAAACGCCCTGCAACGCGATCCCACCAAGCTCAATCTTAACGTGCTATCTCCTTGAAAGCTGTCAAGCTCTCTCATAATCGACAAATTGTGTTCCAACTAAGTTTAAGAGACGATTTATCTCGACAAACTATTGAAGAGGCAGTCATAATTTTGCACATATTCCGGTTTTTCCAATCATTCGATCTACTTATTCGCCATCAGCCCCTTTCAAAGTGTCTACTTGTCCATTTTCACCGTTTATCTAGTCTATTATCCAATCCATCTCGTACTTTTCAGTCAATTCTATTCTCTTTTCCAGATCTCCGGCCATCCCCCGCCGGCCCGCGAGCGGGATGACGAAGCCGAGGGGAAACGTCGGCGCTCCCGGCGCTCCCCATGATCGAAAAGCCCTGCCACAGCGGCGATTTTTCATAAATTATACGCAGTGGAGTATTGACACCTTCCCCATTTCATGCTATAATCTGTCTGTTGCTTGTGAGGCACAGCCTCCATCGCCGGGGTGTGGCGCAGTTTGGTAGCGCACGTGCTTTGGGAGCATGGGGCCGCAGGTTCGAATCCTGTCACCCCGACCAGCATGCGACCTCTTGGTCAAGCGGTTAAGACACCGCCCTTTCACGGCGGTAACACGGGTTCGAGTCCCGTAGAGGTCGCCACTTTTTACACCAGTAGCGAGGTTAAGGGCCTTTAGCTCAGTGGTTAGAGCAGTCGGCTCATAACCGATCGGTCCGGGGTTCAAGTCCCTGAAGGCCCACCATGGTGCGGTAGTTCAGTTGGTTAGAATGCCAGCCTGTCACGCTGGAGGTCGAGGGTTCGAGCCCCTTCCGCATCGCCA
>CADCHI010000070.1 GCA_902801165.1 uncultured Eubacteriales bacterium
GTGATGGCCGCGGTCAGGGTGGTCTTGCCGTGGTCGACGTGACCGATCGTGCCGATGTTTACATGCGGCTTGGTGCGCTCAAATTTTGCCTTTGCCATTTCGTATTTCCCTCCAAATAGCAGTATTAATATAACCTCATCCGTCAGCCCTGCGGGCTGCCACCTTCCCCATAGGGGAAGGCTTTTGGAAACTGCAAAGTATTCTTTTCGCCCCCCAACCGCAGCTTGCATTGCGGTTAATCAGGGATTCTCAAGGGATAATATCCCTTGAGCAGGGGGGCCTAAGGGGGACAGCGTCCCCCTTAGCGGTGACCGAGGATCTTCTCGGCGATGTTGTGGGGCACTTCCTCGTAGTGGGCGAACTGCATGGTGTAGGTGCCGCGGCCCTGGGTCTTGGAACGCAGGTCGGTGGCGTAGCCGAACATCTCGCTCAGCGGCACAATGCCGTCGATGGAGTGCATACCCGCGTGGGCGTCCATGCCGGTCACGCGGCCGCGGCGGGCGGAGATGTCGCCCATGACGTCGCCCATGTACTCGTCCGGCACGACGACCTCGATCTTCATCATCGGCTCGAGCAGGGCGCTGTCCGCCTTGCGCAGGGCCTCCTTGAAGGCCATGGAGCCGGCGATCTTGAACGCCATTTCGGAGGAGTCCACCTCGTGGTAGGAGCCGTCGATCAGGTCAACGCCGAAGTCCATGACCTCGTAGCCGCCGACGCTGCCGCTCAGGGCGGCCTCGCGGATGCCCTGGTCGATGGGGGCGATGAACTCCTTGGGGATCACGCCGCCCACGATCTTGTTGTTGAACTCATAGCCGGAGCCGGGCTCGCGGGGATAGATCTCGATCACGCAGTGACCGAACTGGCCGTGGCCGCCGGTCTGGCGCACGTAGCGGCCCTCGGCCTTCGCGCGCTTGCGGATGCACTCCTTGTAGGCGACCTGGGGCTTGCCCACGGTGGCCTCCACGCGGAACTCGCGCAGCAGGCGGTCCACGATGATCTCCAGGTGCAGCTCGCCCATGCCGGCGATGATGGTCTGGCCGGTGGATTCGTCGGTGTAGGTCTTGAAGGTGGGGTCCTCCTCCGCCAGGCGGACCAGCGCCAGGCTCATCTTGTCCTGGCCAGCCTTGGTCTTGGGCTCGATGGCCACGCGGATGACGGGCTCCGGGAACTCCATGGACTCCAGCACTATTGGGGCGTTCTCCACGCAGATGGTGTCGCCGGTGGTGGTGTCCTTCAGGCCCACGGCGGAGGCGATGTCGCCCGCGCGGATCTCCTCGATCTCCTCGCGGTGGTTGGCGTGCATCCTCAGGATGCGGCCGATGCGCTCGCGCTTGCCCTTGACGGAGTTGTAGACGTAGCTGCCGGTCTTCAGCGTGCCGGAATAGACCCGGAAGAAGGCCAGCTTGCCCACGAAGGGATCGGCCATGATCTTGAACACCAGCGCGGAGAAGGGCGCGTCGTCGGAGGCTTCGCGCTCGATCTCGTCGTCCTTGCCGGGCTTGGTGCCCTTCACCGGCGGGATGTCCAGCGGGGAGGGCAGGTAGTCCACGATGGCGTCCAGCAGGGGCTGCACGCCCTTGTTGCGGTAGGACGTGCCGCACAGCACCGGGTTCAGGGTGCCGGCGATGGTGCCCTTGCGCAGGCCGTACATGATCTCCTTAACGGTAAGCTCTTCGCCGTCCAGGTACTTCATCATCAGCTCGTCGTCGGACTCAGCGGCGGCTTCCACCATCTTGGCGTGATATTCCTCCGCCATCTCGCGCAGATCGACGGGAATGTCGGTCTCGTCCATGGTGGTGCCCATCTCGTCCACGTAGATCTCGGCCTTCATCTTGACCAGGTCCACCAGGCCCACGAAGTTGGCCTCGGCGCCGATGGGAATCTGGATCGGCACGGCGTTGGCCTGCAGCCGCTCCTTCATCATGTTCACCACGCGGAAGAAGTCCGCGCCGACGATGTCCATCTTGTTGACGTAGGCCAGACGGGGCACGTGGTACTTCGTCGCCTGACGCCAGACGGTCTCGGACTGGGGTTCGACGCCGCCCTTGGCGCAGAATACGGAGACGGCTCCGTCCAGCACGCGCAGGGAGCGCTCCACCTCGACGGTAAAATCGACGTGGCCGGGAGTGTCGATCAGGTTGATCTGATGTCCGCGCCACTCACAGGTCGTCGCCGCAGAGGTGATGGTTATGCCACGCTCCTGTTCCTGCTCCATCCAGTCCATCGTGGCCATGCCCTCATGCACCTCGCCGATGCGATGGGTGCGGCCCGTGTAGTACAGGATGCGCTCGGAGGTGGTCGTCTTGCCGGCATCGATGTGGGCCATGATGCCGATATTGCGTACATGATCCAGTGAATGTGTTCTCGCCACAGTCGGTTTCCTACTTTCTATAATTCTCAACAAATGAGATGGTCGAATCTTAACAGTGCCCTATACTGATCATCAGCACGCGGGTCGCGTGCTGATGACATCTTGGAGATCAGCGCGCCAGTGCGTGCTGAGCCCCCTGCTATGCGATTGATCAGGCTGTTCTCCAGCCTGCGCCTTACCAGCGATAGTGGGCGAAAGCCTTGTTGGCCTCGGCCATCTTGTGCATATCCTCGCGGCGCTTCACGGCGTTGCCGGTGTTGTTGGCAGCGTCCATGATCTCGCCGGCCAGGCGATCCGCCATGCTGCGCTCGCCGCGCTTGCGGGCGAACATCACCAGCCAGCGCAGGGCCAGGGTCTGGCGGCGCTCCGGGCGAATCTCGATAGGCACCTGGTAGGTGGAACCGCCGACGCGGCGGGCCTTGACTTCCATGGCGGGCATGATGTTCGCAATCGCCTGATTGAAAACCTCCATGGCCTCCTTGCCGGTCTTGGCGGCGACGGTATCAAAAGCATCGTAGCAGACGGCCTGCGCGACGCCGCGCTTGCCATCGTACATGACCTGGTTGATCAGTTTGGTGATAATGGTCGTTCCGTATACAGGATCCGGAAGCACTTCGCGCTTCGGGATAAATCCACGCCTGGGCATTTCATGTCCCTCCCTATATCTTGTCGGTCAGCGCCTCAAAGGGGCTGACAAGAATCTACAAACGTTAAAGTGAACGAGAAACAGGCAAAAGCTCCGGGCAGCTGTTGGCGCAGCCGCCTTGGCCCGGCCCTTGGACCCATCCGTCATATTCCCACGTTCCAAATGGACATGCCTTCAAAGTCTTCAAGCCGTTTTCGCCAAAGAGATGGTTTTGCGAACCTGTCTCTTACTTCTTCGGACGCTTCGCGCCGTAGAGGGAGCGGCCCTGCATGCGCTTGGCAACGCCAGCAGCATCGAGAGCGCCGCGGATGATGTGGCAACCGAGTGCTCCTGCAGGTTGTGGCCGATACCCGGAATGTAGCAGGTACCTTCGATGTTGTTCGTCAGACGAACACGCGCAATTTTACGCAAAGCGGAATTCGGCTTCTTGGGGGTCTGCGTCTTGACGGACATGCAGACGCCGCGCTTCTGCGGACAGGACTGCAGAATCGGGGAATTCGACTTGCTGGTTACCTTTTCTCTACCCTTGCGGATCAACTGATTGATCGTCGGCATTGAAGAAAAGCACCTCCTGAACTATTATGTATGAGTGATTGAAAGCCTCTATATACACTTCCGCAACCCTGGAAGGCTATAAAGCGAGAGTTCAGAGTGGAGAGTTCAGAGTTTAGATCGGAGATGAGAAATCATCCCGCAGCGCCCCTGTCTCCCCTGCTCCGTTTGTCGGCACGCTTACCGCTTGATGCCCGCGGAGGCCGTCTTGACCTCGATGCCGCAGGCCTCGCCGAGCTGCTTCATCGTGTCCACCTCCACCATGCGCACGCCGGCCTCGTTGCAGGCCTGGCGCACCTGGCGCAGTATGAACAGATCGGCGTCCCGGGCCACATAGGCCTCGGCGATCTCGCCGGCGCGGATCGCGCGGAGGAGCCTGCGCGTTCCGACGACCTTGTCGGCGTTCTTCAGCTTTTCAAGCATCCTCGCGCACCCCTTTCCTGCGATCAGTCTGCATACCCGAACTCATAAATCATACCATGAAGCGCCCGTGATGTCAAGCAAAATTGCCGTCATCACAGGCGCTTCCGACAAATTTTAACGTTGTCTTTCGACGTATTGACGAACTTTCCGGGGCCTCCGGCGGGGCGTGCCGGAGATGGAAAGCCCTCCCCCGGGCCGCAGGCCGGCCCCCGGCGGTCACTTGCGGTAGAACAACTCGAAGCTGCTGTTCGCCGGGTAGACCTGCACGTGCTGCTTGTATCTAATGCCACGGCTCTTGAAGGTCTTCTTCGCGGCCTGCTTGGCGGTGTACGTGTACAGCTCGTCCAGCGTCGTGATCTTGTTCTTGTTGCTGTCGGCGGGCATCTTGCCCTTGGTCTTGATGCCGTCGCAGAGCCACTTGGTGAAATAGCTCTGCTTGCTGGTCGCCCAGCTGAACTCCATGTAATCCGAGGCGGTGATCACGTAGAACTTGTTCTCCAATACGAACGCGCCCTGGTCCACGCCGGGGGCCAGCACGCCCTTGTCCTCGGCCTTGAAGGCCTCGATGACCGCCTGGTCGAAGGCCGCGGGGCTGAACACAGCGTCGGAGGCGGCCTTGCTGTTGTAGATCGCCGCGCCGGAGCCGCAGCTGTCGATCAGCACGATCACCTGGCCCGGCACCTCCGCCAGCCACTTGGCCAGCGTGGGCAGCGTCAGCGTGTCGCCGTAGCCCGAGCGCTCCACCACCAGGTGGCCGGCATACTCGCCGTCGCCGTATTCAAACATCATGTCGATGTCGCCATGGGTGGTGATGAAGAACAGGGAGATGTCGCCCTGCTCCGCCCCGGCGAAGGCCGTCTGGATGTCGCTGTGGATCTGGGAGGCCGTGCGGTCGAGCTTGGTGGTGATGTTCCAGGCCGCGCCGGAGGGCCCCTTGACGCTCTTCAGCGTCTTGTTCAGCAGGTTGACGTCGTTCTTCGCGGGCAGCGCGTTGTAGGTTCCGTGGAAGGTCTCCCCCACCAGCAGCGCGCGGTAGACCGGCGACCGGGTGACCTGCACCGCCATCGTCGCCGTCCGGCCGTTGTAGGTCCTCACGGTGATCGTGGCGCTGCCGACGCCCACCGCCCGCAGCGTGCTGCCGTCCATCACGGCCACGGCGGGATTGCTGGAGGCGTAGCTGATGCCGCCGCCGCTGCCCGGGCTGAGGATCGGCGAGAGCTCCACCGAGCGGCCCGTCCACATCGCCCGCGAGGCGGCGTCCAGGGCCACGTACTCCGGCGCGTTCATCACCTTCAGCTTGCAGGTGGCCTTCTTCTTGTTGAAGGTCTTGACGGTGATCGTCGCCGTGCCCGGGCTCAGTGCCGTCACCACGCCGCTGCCGTCCACGGCGGCGACGCCGGGATTGCTGGAGGTCCAGGTCAGCACGGAGGCGGTGTTATTGGGCAGCGTCGCCTTCAGGCTGAAGGGCTCGCCCACGCCCAGGGTCCTCGTCTTCGCAGACAGCGTCACCTTCTTGGGCGCCTTGTACACCGTCACGGCGCAGCTGCTCTGGATGCCCTGGATGTCCGCGGTGATGACCGCCGTGCCGGCCTTCTTGCCGGTCACGACGCCGGTGGCGGCGTTGACAGAGGCCACCTTCGGATTGGAGGAGGTGAACACCGCGCCGACGCCGGCGGGGTCCGCGACGCCCTGCAGCGGCAGGGTGGTTTTCTCCTTCACGCCCAGGATCACCGCGCCAATCGCGATGCCCTTGGCGATATCGCCGTCCGCCTCGGGGGCCAGCACCTGGCCGTCCTCCGGGGGAAGCTCGCCGACATCCACGTCGAGCGCGCTCTCCGCCGGGGAACCCTCGAGGCCCTCCGGCAGCGCGCCGCCCTCCTCGCCGGGAAGCGCCTCAGGCGCCTCCTCCATGGGCAGGTCGATCTCGCCCTCCTCGGGCACGGCCTCGTCCGCCTGGGGGGCGACGGCCTCCTCCACGAGCATCGGCGCGTCCGTCCATTCCTCCGCGAAGGCCCCGACGGAGCCGAGGGCCAGCAACGCCGCCATCAGCAGCGCGAGCCATCTCTTCATCCAGTTCAACCTCCCTCAATGCTTTCCCGCCGCCGGAAGCGCCGGCGCATCATTCCAATGTTACAATACCACGCCGGGCAGCGTTTATCGGCAAAAGCCCATCTTTGTTATCCAAATCTTAACAGTTTTGCCATCGGTCCCAGGACAGCGATACCCCAATTTCATTGTGCGCCCGCCGATCAGCCCGGGGCCCGTCCGGCAAACGCCTTCAACGGCACGGGGCGGCGTGCCGCCCGCCGGGACGCCTACAGCATGCCGGCGGAGCGCCTCGCCGCCCCGCGTCGTATTCCATTTTCGCTTTGCGCCCGTCAGATCTGGGGCTCGGCGTCGTTCTCCAGCGCCACGTTCTCCACGGAGCGGATCGCCCAGCGGGCAATGACGATGGTGTTCTGCATGGAGCCCATGGTCAGGGTCACGGTGTCGTCCTTCAGGCCGGCGATGGTGCCGTACAGGCCGCCGATGGTGCAGATGCGGTCGCCCACCTTCAGCGCGGCCAGCATGTTCTTCACCTGCTTGTCCTTCTTGCGCTGGGGACGGATCAGGAGGAAGTAGAAGATGGCCACCATGGCCACCATCATGATGATCGTGGTCATCAGCTCGCCGCCGCCGGCGGTGGGGGTCGCCGCGCCGTCCCCGGCCACGGCCTCGGGCGCGGCCACAGCCACGGCCTGACCAGCTTCTGCCAGAATGTTCGCGAAATTCAGCATCATTTGAAAAACTCCTTTACACGCTTATGAAACAATACCATTATAACCGAGGTTGGCGATAAAAACAACTTTTTCAGCGGGTTTTATGCCCTTATTCGAGAAATTTTTACGTTCACCCGCGCCGCTCACCAGTTCCCGCGGCCGTGGCGGGCGTAGAACTCGTTGGCCCAGTCCAGCAGGGCATCGTTCTCGATGGCCTCGCGCATCTGCTCCATCATCTTGGTCAGGAAGTAGATGTTGTGGATGCTGTTCAGCCGCAGCGCCAGGATCTCCCCCGCCTTGAACAGGTGGCGGATGTAGGCCCGGGTGTAGTTTTTGCAGGCGTAGCAGTCGCAGTCGGCGTCCAGCGGCGAGAAGTCCTCGGCGTACTTGGCGTTGCGCACCACCAGGCGGCCGTCGTGGGTGAACACGGTGCCGTTGCGGGCCACGCGGGTGGCCAGCACGCAGTCGAACATGTCCACGCCCCGCAGCACGCCCTCGATCAGGCAGTCCGGTGTCGTACATGACTTCCTTCGGCTCGCCCACAGAGAGCCCGCCGATGCCGAAGCCCGGCAGGTCCAGCTTCGCCATCTCCTTGGCGCACTCGACGCGCAAATCGCCGTAGAAGGCCCCCTGCACGATGCCGAACAGTGCCTGGCTCTCGTGGGTCCAGGACTTCATGCAGCGCTCCAGCCACCGCAGCGTTCGGTACATGGCGTCCTTGGCCCGGGGATAGTCGCAGGGATAGGGCGAGCACTCGTCGAACTGCATCATGATGTCCGCGCCCAGGGCCTGCTGGATGGCGATGGACTCCTCCGGCCCGATGAACATCTTCGAGCCGTCCAGGTGGCTGCGGAACTGCACGCCCCGCTCCTCCACCTTGCGCAAATCCGCCAGGGAGAACACCTGGAAGCCGCCGCTGTCGGTGAGGATCGGCCGGTCCCAGTTCATGAAGCGGTGCAGGCCGCCCGCCTTCTCCACCAGCGCCTCGCCGGGACGGAGGTGCAGGTGGTAGGTGTTGGACAGTATGATCTGCGCGCCGCAGTCCTTCAGCTCCTCCGGCGTCATGGTCTTGACGCTGGCCTGGGTGCCCACCGGCATGAACACCGGCGTCTCGATCACCCCGTGGGGCGTGTGCAGGCGTCCCCGTCGGGCGCCCGTCTGCTTGCAGGTGTGCAGCAGTTCAAACTCAAAGGGCTTGCTCATGCTTCCCCTCCCTCGAAAAACAGCATAAAAAACAGTGACCCGCGCTCAGGCCGGTCACTGTGAATGAACCTCGCCTCATGCCAGGCGGCGACGGCGCAGCAGCACCGCCAGCATCGCCCCGCACAGGGCCAGGCCCGCGAAGGCGAAGCCCACCGGCACGGAGCCGTCTCCGGCCTGGGGCACCTCGGCCTCCAGCACGCGGGCGGACACGTCCATGCTCACCACCATGTTGCCCTCCTCGTCGAAGGCATCCAGGCGGTACACGCCGGTGTTTTCCGGCTGGGCGTTGACGATGTTGTAGACCCTCTGGTTCGCGCCGTCGATGGGCGCATCGTTGAAGTACCACTGATACTGGCTGGGGTTCACGCCTTCGATGCTGACCTCGATGGACAGATCCTCGCCCACATCGACCACGGCGTTCTGCGTCATGCGCGACCTGCGCATCAGCACCGTCGTGGAAATGGAGCCCTCCGCGCCGGCAAAGGCAGAGCACAGCAGCATGACCGCCAACAGTATCGCAGCCAGCCTCGCTATCCTTCCGTTCATGCCGGTCCCCTCCAATATCAAGTGCATTCGTAATCATGGTTATTTTATCGCACAGACCGACAAAATTCAATAGACTTAGATATTTATGCACACATTCATCTAATTTCAGTCATAGATATGCCGTTAAAATCTAATTACGGAAATATTTTTGTAATTTATTATAATAGTTATGAAATACTTCGACGCGTTCTTGAAATCATCGTTCCCCGCTTTACAGCCGCGGCCGGCGGATGCTATAATGGGAGGTAATCGAATTCGTTCGCGATTCCCCGCTGCGGGGACGGAGGTTTGCTATGGGCGGTTTGCTGATCCTGATGGGCTATTTGCTGTGCGGCTGCGTACTGATGGACGCCCTCGTCCCCGGGGCGCGGCGGCTGAACCGGCTGTGGCTCGGCCTGAGCGCGGGCCTGATGCTGATGATGTGGCTGCCCGCGCTGCTCGCCTTCCTCCTTCGCTTCACGCTGGCGGCCCAGCTGCTGGGCCTGGCCCTCGCCGCCGCCCTCGCCGGGGCCTGCGCGGCATTCAAGCGGGACGTCCGACGCGAGCGCCGCTGGACGGACATGCCCCTGTGGCTGCCCCTGGCGCTGATCCTGCCGCTGGCGCTGCTGGGCGGCTGGCTCCAGTACACCCACACCCTGCGGAACGTGAACGGCGCGCTGCACGTGGGCCAGTCCACCTACGGCGACCTGTGCCTGCACCTGGGCATCGCCACCAGCCTGCGGAACGCCGCCTTCCCGCCGGACTACTCCCTGCTGCCCGGGACCCTGCTGGGCTATCCCTTCCTGGGCGACAGCATGGTGACCACGATGCTGCTCTGCGGCGGCGGGCTCACCTTCAGCTACGTGTTGACGGGCACGCTGATGATGGTCCTGGTCGCGACCGGCTTCGTGCTGTTCAGCTGGGAGCTGACCCGCAGCCCCGCCGCCACCGTCGTCGCCACGGTGCTGATGTTCGTCAACGGCGGCCTGGGCTTCCTCTACGCGCTGGACGGGATCTGGAAGGATTCCACCGCCTTCCGGCAGATCTTCACCGGCTTCTACGCCACTCCCACCAACCAGCCCGCGCTGAACCTCAGGTGGGTCAACGTGATCTGCGACATGATGGTGCCCCAGCGCACGCTGCTCACCGGCTGGATGGCCCTGCTCCCGGCGCTGTGGCTGCTGGTGACGGCCACCCGGGACCGGGACGCCCGGCGCTTCGCCCTGCTGGGCGTCTGGGCGGGAGGCATGCCGATGATCCACACCCACTCCTTCCTGGCCCTGGGGCTGGTCAGCGTCGGCGCGGTGGCCTACTGCACGCTGCGCGCGCCCTCCGCCCGCCTCGCGGGTCCCGACGCCGCCGCTTCCAAATCCCACACCTTTGCCCGCTTCGCCCTCTACGGCGTCATCGCCGTGGCCCTCGCCCTGCCCCAGCTGCTCACCTGGTCGGTCCCCCAGACCGTCAACGGCGGGTCGCTCCGCTTCCGTTTCAACTGGGTCAACAACCGGGGCGACGGCCGGCTGATCGACGGCTACTGCTGGTTCTGGATCAAGAACGTGGGCCTGATCTGGCTGATGATGGTCCCGGCGGCGCTGACCGGCGAGCGCAACCCCCGAGGCAGCTCCGACGTGCCCCGCGTCGGCGACCTCACCCGCATGCTGGGCCTCGGCGCGCTGATCGTGTACGCCGTCGCGGAGCTGATCCAGTTCCAGCCCAACGAGTACGACAACAACAAGCTGTTCTACGTGGCCTACATGGTCATGATGCCCGCCATGGGCCTGTACCTGGTGACCCTGTGGCGGCGCCTGCGGGGCGTGCGCGGCAGGGCGCTGCTGGCCGCCGCGTTCCTGCTGGCCTCCACCCTGTCCGGCGGGCTGTCCATCGCCCGGGAGGTCGTCTCCGACTACCGGCTGTTCAGCCGGGAGGAGGCCGACGCCGCCCGCTTCGTGGAGGAGAACACGCCCCAGGACGCCGTGTTCCTGACGGGCAGCCAGCACAACAACGCCGTGGCCGCGCTGGCGGGCCGCCGCATCGTCTGCGGCACCGGCAGCTACCTCTACTTCCACGGCATCGACTACTCCGTCCAGCAGTGGGACGAGCGCGCCATGCTGGAGCGGCCCGGCGAGTCCCAGGCGCTGATGGAGGCCTACGGCGTCGCCTACGCCTACATCTCCAGCTATGAGCGCTCCGCCTTCGCCGTGGACGAGGCCTGGTTCGCCGACAACGCCGAGCTGGTGTTCGCCGAGGGCGACGTGTGCGTCTACCGGCTGTAGGGCATCTCTGCGGGGCTTTCATCGGAATTCCACGCAAACTTATTGTTCTTCATATTGTAATTCTACGGATATTGTTATAGAATATAATTGTAACAATATGAAATGTTTTGGCCATCGCAACCGGACGCCTCGCTTTTGCGTCCATTGGGATGGAAGATACAGCCAATTCGGAGGGTATAAAATGAGAAACGCGAAGATCGGGGCGCTGGCCTTGGCGGGGGCGGGCATATGCCTGCTGCTGTCCGGCTGCGGCGCGATTGACGAGGACATTCTGAATACCCAGGCCAACACCTCCGTGGAGATCAGCGTGCCCTATGCCACGGCCACGCCCCTGCCGGAGAACATGGCCGCGCCCGAGGCCATCGTCATCGATTCGGACGGCAACGTCACCCTGAACGACAGCTCGGTCATCGAGGGCGACTTCCAGTCCGTCCGCGACCAGGAGCAGCAGACGGAGTACCGCAGCCTCAGCCTGGGCAACACGGGCATCGCCGTGCAGGCGCTGCAGCTGCGCCTGCGGGACCTGGGCTACTTCAACGGCGAGGTCTCCGGCCTGTTCGACTCCGAGACCGAGGCCGCCGTGAAGCGCTTCGAGCAGACCTACGGCACCATGCAGACCGGCGTCGCCACGGCGAAGCTGCAATTGAAGCTGTTCTCCGCCAGCGCCCCGGCCTACGGCACCGAGGAATATAACACCGCCGTCGTCTCCCAGTACCAGATCCTCCGCCCCGGCGCGGTGGGCAGCTCCGTCTACGCCCTGCAGCAGCGCCTGAAGAACCTGGACTACCCCATCACGGAGCTGACGGGCGTGTTTGACGAGCAGACCTCCCACTGCGTGCAGCTGTTCTATGCTGCCTACGGCCTGGCCGCCAGCGACGTGGCCAACGTGGCCATGCAGCGCGAGCTCTACGCCGACACCGCCCGCCGCTACGACCCCAGCGTGCAGCTGGCTCCCGACGCCACCGAGGACGCGGAGAGCGCGGGCCAGGTGCCCATCGTGATCCCCGAGGACGACGGCGACATCGACGAGTCCACCGCCATCGCCCTGGGCAACTCCGGCACCCGGGTCTCCCAGATCCAGCAGCGGCTCATCGCCCTGGGCTACATGGACAACGGCGGCGACACCGGCGTGTTCGACCAGGCCACCCAGGAGGCCGTGAACCGCTTCCTCTCCGCCATCGGCCGCACGCCCAACGGCATGCTGTCCCTGGACATGCAGGAGTTCCTGCTCTCCGACAACGCCCCGGCCTTCGGCGGCGTGTTCACCATCGCCGACTACCAGGACCTGAATGTGGGCGACAGCGGCGAGGCCGTGATGAACCTGCAGCGCCGCCTGGTGGAGCTGGGCTACGCCAACGGCACGCCCAACGGCGAATACGGCCAGGCCACCATCAGCGCCGTGGCCTTCTACCAGCAGTGCAACGGCCTCGAGCCGGACGGCATCGCCACCGCGTGGCTGCAATCGGTGCTGTTCAGCAACCAGGCCCTCACCTATGAGCAGACCCAGCAGGCCCGGGAGGCTCGCGAGGATGCCGGCACGGACGCCCCGGAGCAGGACGCCGACACCCTGTTCTTCAACCTGATGGTGGGCTCCACGGGCAGCGCCGTGCAGGCCCTGCAGGATCGGCTGGTGGAGCTGGGCTACCTGGAGCGCGCGACCGGCATCTACGACGAGGACACCCGCGCCGCCGTCATGGCCACCCAGAGCGTGATCGGCGTGCCCGCCACCGGCGAGGCCTCCGCCTCCTACCAGCGCTACCTGTTCAGCAAGGCCGTTCCCAGCGCCTCCGTGCGCTTCGAGCCCACCGGCGCGGAGTACACCGCCCTGCGCCCCGGCGACAGCGGCGAGGCCGTCACCGACCTGCAGCGCCGGCTGTGGCAGCTGGGCTTCCTGGACCGGGCCGACATCGAGGACAGCATCGGCACCTACAACGAAGCCACCCGCCTGGCCGTGGTCAGCGCCCAGCTGAAGATGGGCTACACCAGCGCCGACGGCATCGCCGGCATCGAGTTCCAGAGCTTCCTGTTCTCCCGCTACGGCAACCTGCTCAAGTAGGCAGGCGCGGAGCAGGGGCAGGCTCAAGCCTGTTTCCAAGGCATTCAGGGGTTAGAGTCTGTTTCTAAAATGCCTGAAGCGCATTTTCGGCGTATTAGACTGCATTTCTGCGTTGATTTCCCTTGACTTAGCCCCACTAAGCCTGCAAGGCAACAAACCTTCAGGTTTGTTGGTCGGCCTTTGGCCGACTGCCGACGTCACAATCCCGTCGAAACTGCATCTCCCAGCATTTAGAAACACACTCTAGTTCAAGATCCTTTGCATATGTGTCGGGTTCATATCCCCATGGCACTGAAAAGCCCCGCGGAAGCGGCATCTCGCCGCCCCGCGGGGCTTGTTGTTATCTGACCGGGAAGCGACGGCTCCGGGGCGCCATCCTCCGAACGGACCCGCCATCCTTACGGATTGGAGTCCTCGAAGGGGATGTACTGGCCGGTCTCGTACATCTGCACCAGCGTGTCGTAGTGGGAGTGCTTGCGCCAGCCCTTGCTGGTGGAGCCGTGGCCCTCGACGTTGATCTTGCAGGTCGGCAGCGCCTTCTGCAGGTCGGCCAGCTGGGCGTTGCTCAGCCGACAGCCGCCGATCCACAGCCGCTTCAGCGTGGGGATGGACTTCAACGGCTTGTAGTTGTCGTAGATGGGGTTGTAGAAGATGTTCAGGTCCATCAGCTTCTTGAGCTCCGTCAGGGGCGTCAGGTCGGTGATGTCGTTCAGGAACAGCTCCAAGTACTCCAGGTCCTTGAAGTTGGCGATCTCCGCGATGTTGGTCAGCTTGTTGTCCGCCATGATCAGCACCCGCAGCTTCGTCAGGTGCTCGAAGTTCTCCAGGCTGGTGATGTGGTTGTGGCCCAGGTCCAGCATCTTCAGGTCGGTGCAGTAGCGCAGCGCCTTGAAGGTCTCGTCGTTGTAGCCGTACTGGTTTCCGGTACCCAGGGCCGTGGTGAACGCCGTGGCGTCCGTGCGCAGGCGGTAGTGGCCGAATTCGATCCAGAAGATGAACTTGATCTCCGGGTGGGCGTCGAACAGCTGACCCATCTCGTCCTCGGAGAGGCCGCAGTCGCACATGGACACCTTCACCAGGTTCGGCATCTTGGCGAGGCAGCGCTCCATCGCGTCCACGCTGGGCACAGGCGCGTTGTCCAGGTTCAGCTCCGTGTCGGAGTTGGTCATCTTCCTGCCGAAGGCCTCAAAGGTATACAGCAGCTTCTGGCTGTCCACGTTGGCCAGCAGGATGTCCGCCTGGTCCTCGGTCAGCAGCACGCCCCGGGCGTCCACGCTGACCAGGTTGGGCATGTAGTCGAAGAACGCCACGTAGGCCATCAGGTCCTCGAAGGAGCCGGAGATGGACAGCGCCGTGTCCTCGGTGGTGATGGTGCCGGAGGGCACCTGGCAGGTGAAGGCGAAGTCGATCTGGGGGTGGCTGTTGCACAGGGCGGAGACCTCCTCCGCCGTGGCGGGCGTGCCCCGCAGGTCCACGCTGCGCACCGAGGGCAGCAGCGACAGTGCCGCGTGAATGGTGTTCACGTCCATCGGCGCGCCCTGCAGGTCCATGGACTCCGTGTCCAGCGCGTAGCGGGTGCCCAGCAGCGGCACGCAGTAGTTGAAGCGCTTCTCCGGGTAGGTCTCCAGCAGCGTCCGCAGCTCCGCCACGGTCAGGTTGAGGGAGGTCACGTCCACCGAACTGGCCTCGCTGTCGAAGTACATCTCGTGGATCGGCACGCTCCAGCGGATGCTGCACCCCGGCAGCGCCGCGGCCAGCGTGTCGTGCTCGGCCTGGTCGAAGGCGTAGTTCTCGCGGATGTCCAGCCGCTTCAGGGACCTGATCTCCCGGATCGGGGCGAAGTCCGTCACCGTGGAGCCGCGCATGTCCAGCTCCTCCAGGCGCATCATGTGGTCAAACAGGAAGGGATAGCGGTCCGTTACCCGCATCTGGGTGGTCACGGCATAGCGGGGCATCGGCCCCTCCTCCGTTTTCACGAAGAAGTGGTCGGTGAAGCCGCCCACGGCCAGCGCGAAGCACAGCACCGCCAGCACCGCGAATACCCAGCGCGGCACCGGCAGGTTGACCCACAGCACCACCGACGCCAGCAGCATCAGCGCGGCCGCCGCGCCCATTATCAGCGTTCCCAGGCTCAGCCCCAGGAAGCGGACGAGGACGCCTATGCCGACGGCCAGGATGGCAACCAGCACCCCGATGACCCGGCGCTTGATCATCGCCCGCCGCTTTGCCCGGGCGCGCTCGCTGACCCTGTCCGGTCTCTGTTCCGAAGCCTGTTTCATGCTCGATTCTCCTGACCTCATGTATTCCGCAATGCGCGGTGCGCAAATCTATCCGATTACATTATAATTTCTTTTTTGTCATTTTTCAAGCATACTTTGTTAATCATTTCGGGCACGGTTCCGTCGGGGCCGCGCTTTCCTTTTCCCACAGGATGCGCTATAATGGGGACGGATCATACGCATTCCCCGGGAGGGCCTGCCGGTGCGCCGCGCCACCCCTCCCGGACGGCATACAGGAGGTCTCATCATGGCTGGCAAACCCCTCACCCGCGCCCAGCGGCGCGCCCTGGAGCGCAGGAAGCGCCAGCGCAGGCAGCTCATCATCGCCGGCGCGGCGGCTGCCGCGCTGATCCTGGCCGGAGCGCTGTTCTTCATACTGCGCAGGCCCGCCCGGGACGAAGCCGCGCCGCCCGCCCCCTCCGAAGTCGCGCAGGTGGAAGTCCCCGTCGAGGAGGCCCTGCCCGACCAGGCGGATGTCCCCGCCGGCGAGCCGCAGGCGGAAGCCCCCGCCGACGCCGTGGAAGCCGGCCAGCCGGAGGCCGCGGAGGCTGTCCCGGAAGGCGCGGAGGCTGTCCCGGAGACCGCCGCGCCCACGCCGGAGCCCACCGAGGCTCCCACCCCCGAGCCCACGCCCCGAGTCACCCCGGTGCCCGGCACCCAGCCGGACGTGGTCTCCTTCTACACCCCGACCAAGGGCAACTACTCCCCCCGGGTGCGCATGGGCGAGACCTACTCCGCCCCGTGGAAGAAGGGCAAGGACATCGGCAGCTTCGAGGTCATCACCTCCGACGCCGACCGGCTGGAGGGCTCCTTCTTCGGGGACATCTTCGGCGCGGCCTGGACGGCCTTCCCCGACGCGAACAGCTGCAAGATCGGCTACACCCTGCGCTACACCCTGGACGACGGCACGGAGATCCGCTACTCCATGCTCTCCCCCACCCACATCGAGCACACCGAGTACATCGAGTGCTGGCTCTACGACGACTACCACCGCAAGCCCCACAAGTTCTACTCCCACCTGAAGAAGTCCTCGATGAAGCCCGAGACGCTGATCACCTCCATCAAGCTCACCGCCGGCAAGCAGATCAGCCACGTGACGGACATCTGGCTCACCGCCTACATCTGCTCCTCTCTGGACGACTTCGACGCCGACCGCAACTACATCGGCGACACCTCCTGCACCATCCACATACTGAAGTCGTGAGGCGCGGGAAAACGGAAACCCAAATATACAGGCGCTGCCCCAATGCGAGGCAGCGCCTTGATTTATACGTTTTGGGGGGAACAACGACCTCTCAGCCACAGCCTGCGGCTGTGCCAGCTCCCCTGAAAGGGGAGCCAAGGGAGAATTGAATCCCGCTTCACGCCGTGAAAAGGTAGGGGCAGGATCGCGGCAGCCGCTATTCCTTTTCCCTTTTCCCTGTCTCTCTCCTGCGGGCGGCTCATCGCCATCCCTGCGGAGATCGCAGCAGCCGCTATTCCTTTTCCCTTTTCCCTGTCTCTCTCCTGCGGGCGGCTCATCGCCATCCCTGCGGAGATCGCGGCAGCCGCTATTCCTTTTCCCTTTTCCCTTTTCCCTTTTCCCTGTTCCCTTTTATCCCCTCACTCAATAGATCTGCAAGTTATACAGCATCCCCTTGCCGTTCTGCCGGATCACGCAGAAGGTGTAGGCCGTGGGGAACACCTTGTCGCCGGCCTTGGTCTTCAGGATGTAGTCGAAGGACACGTGGCAGGTGAAGCAATCCTCCGACAGCACGTAGAACTCCGAAACCTCCTGGTTTGCGAAGGAGACCTTGGTGTGGGGCGTGGCGAACTTGTTGCTCAGGTTGTCGAAGATCGCCCGGGCGGGGCTGTCCGGGGCGCAGTACTTCAGGATCTTCTTCTTGGAGGCGTCCTTGGAGGTGAACTTGGCCACCTGCTGGGCCAGGGCGTAGGCCGCGTCGGCGTACTGATCGCGATAGGCCGTGTCCTCCTTCATCTCGCAGGACCAGGTGTAGGGCTTGTCCTCCGACGGGGTGAGCGTCGCCGCCGCGCCGGTCTCGTCCGTGACGACCAGCGCCGGGCTCTCGTTGCTGACCGCGAAGTAGTACTCGGTCAGCATCGGGTTCTGGACGCCCTCAGGCAAAAAGCCCGTCTCGAACAGGTACTTCGGCGTCACGATGGCGTTGTCCTCGGACAGCTGCACGCCGTCCACGGTCACCGCGTAGCCGCTGGGCACCGTCACCCGGCACTCGTAGGTCGGCGCGGGCGTCGCCTCCGGCTCCGGCTCCTCCGTGGTCTCGGGCTCGGGTTCCGGCTCGGGCTGCTCCAGCTGCACGTGGGTGGTCACGGACCCCAGCCGCCACAGCCGGGTCCCCCGGCGGGTCGTCTCCCCGCTGGGCACCAGCGTGAAGGTGGCGAAGCGCTCGCCGTCCAGCGTGACGACATAGCGGCGCTCGTTCTCGTCGGTGGAGAAAGCCTCCGTCCACTCCAGCAGCCGGCCCTGGGTCAACTCCTGCATGCTCCGCACGTAGAACGCCCGGTCGCCCTGGGCGATGTCCGCCGCGGAGCTGTCCAGGTCGTAGAGGCTCTCGAAGTCGGACACCTCGAACAGGCGGGCCACGTCCTCGGCCACGTAGATGGGCTGGGCGGACTCATACTCCGCCAGCATGCCCCGCAGCCACACGGTGCCCACGGCGATGCCCACCAGCGCCAGGGCCACCAGCGCGAAGTACACCCGGTAGAACGTGCTGCGGAATATGCTCTTTTTCTTCTTTCTGCTGCTTCTGCTCATAACGCCTCCGTCAGCGCACGATAAACGCCGTAGGCATGTTGCGCGAACCCGTCAGCGTCACGCCGTTGTTCAGGTAGCCGCCCTTGTAGTACATCAGCGACGAGGAGCCGCCGTCCAGGTTGATGGCGTTGATCGCGCCGTACTCCAGCATGATGCTGATCAAATCGGAGTAGGTCGCGCCCAGGCTGGAGGCCTGCCGGCCGTCGATCACCAGCATCAGCACCGCGCCGTCCACCCGCTGGCCGATGGCCGTGCGGGGGTTCAGGCCGGAGCCGGAGCCCTTCACGTTGGCGGGCTCGCCGTTGACGATCAGCTTCGGGCCGAAGGTCATGGCGTCGCGGATGCCCTTCTCCTTGGCCTCGCTCTCGGACATCTTGCCGATGATCATGATGTTGTCCTTGTTGAAGCCCACTGTAGCGTATTCGCCGCTCACCTTGCCGGTGTGGCGCACCGTGCCCTCGGAGATGACCAGGCCGATGGGCTTGCCGCCGTTGCCGACGCCGCCGTCGTCCTCGAAGCCGCCGCCGTTGATGGCCGCCACGGCGTCATAGCGCTTGGCGATGTCCTTCAGCTGCAGGCCCTTCTGGCTGTTGAACTTGTCCCGGCATACGCCGCAGGTCACGCGGCTGGGGTCCTTCACCACCATCATGAAGCCCATGTAAGTGCCGCCCTTGACCTCGTAGACCTCGATCCCGTCCTCGGAGGAGAGCAGGTTCTCCGGCGCGGGGGTGGAGGCGGGCTGCACGGCCACCGGGCCACCCTCCGGCGCGTCGGACTGATCCTCCGGCACGGGGGTGGCCTCCGCCGTCGGGCCGGCGATGACGATCATCGAGGTGTCCGTCTCGCTCTCCGACGCGGCCACGGAATTGCGGGCCAGGATCTCCTGGAACTCCGCGTCGCTGTAGAAGATGTGGGGCACGAACTTCAGCGCGCTGGTCTCCTGCATGGAGACCGTCAGCAGGTCGCCCACCGTCTGGGAGGGGCCCCGGAAAGCGGCGTAGCCCGCGCTGAGCGCGGCCACCAGCACCAGGCCGATCACCGTCAGCACGCTCAGCGTGCTGCGCCAGACGATCCTGCGGATACGGCGGCGACGGCGGCGCTGGGCCTTCGTCAGCTTCTTTGTGGTCCGGTTGCTCTTTGACTGCATGTTTCAATGACCTCCGATGGTCCGTTTCTCTTCAAATCGTCAGTTGAACACGATGTTGTACAGCTTGCCCTCGCCCTTGCGGCGCACGATGCACAGCGTGTAGGCCGTGGGATAGACATAGTCGTTCTCGCGGCGGCTGGTCAGCACGAAGTTGAACTCCACCCGGCAGGTGAAGCAGTCCTCCGACAGCACGTAGAACTCCGACACCACGGCATTGTTGATCGAGGAGCTCTTGTGGCTGGGGGCCCAGGAGTTGCTGAACTTCTTCAGGATCTTCTCCGCCGGGGAGTCCGAAACCACGTTCGTCAGTATGGCGGCCCGGGACAAATCCTTCGCCGTGTACTTGGCGATCCGCTCCCCCAGCTTGATCACCGCCTGGCCGTACTTCTCCCGGAACTCGGCGTTCTCCGGCACCGGGCAGGTCCAGCGGTTCTCGCCGTCGGGCTGCAGCTCCGCCGTTTGGCCGGCAGGCGTGGTCACGACGATGTTCGGGGATTCGCTCTCACTGTCAAAGCCGTACTCGGTCAGCGTCGGCGCGGTCACCCCGGAGGGCAGGAAGTCCTCCGGCAGCACCGATTTCGCCGCCACGACCACGTCCGCCTCGGTCAGCGCCTCGCCGTCCACGGTCACGGTGTAGCCGGTAGGCACCTCCACGCGGTAGGCCGCCGCCACGGGGTCGCCCTCCGCGCCACTGCCCTTCAGCACCACATTGGTGGTCACGCTGCCGGGCTTCCACAGCCGGTTGCCGTGGCCGGTGGTCTCGCCGCTGGGCACCAGCGTGAAAGAGGCGAAGCGCTCGCCGTCCAAGGTCACGCCGTATTGCTTCTCGTCGGCGTTCGAGGAGAAGGCCGCCCGCCAGGCGATGGTCTTGCCGGCGGTCAGCGCCTTCATCTGCTCCACATAGAAGTTCATGTCCCCGCCGGAGATGTCCTGGGCGGAGGTGTCCATGGCGTAGAGGCTGGCGTAGTCCGAAATCTCGAAAAGCCGCGCCACCTGCTCCGCCACGTGCACGGGCTGGGCGGTCTCATAGTCCTTCACCACGCCATTCAGCCACACCAGGCCGATGACCACGGCGATCAGCGCCAGGGCCACCAGCGAGAAGTACACCCGGTAGAACGTGCTGTTCAGGATGCCCGCCTTTTTCTTTTTCTTGTCCATGGATACCCTCCGTCAGCGCACGATGAAGCCGGTGGGCAGCTCGCGCGATCCGGTCAGGAGAACCCCCTTGTTCAGGTATTCGCCCTTGTAGTACATCAGCGACGAGGAGCCGCCGTCCAAGTTGGCGGCGTTGATCGCGCCGTACTCCAGCAGCACGCTGATCTCGTCGGCGTAGGTCGCGCCGAGGCTGGAGGCCTGCCGGCCGTCGATCACCAGCATCAGCACCGCGCCGTCCGCCCGCTGGCCGATGGCCGTGCGGGGGTTCAGGCCGGAGCTGGAGCCGGAGACCGCCGCGGCCTCGCCGTTGACCACCAGGGCCGGACCGAAGGCCAGCGCGTCCCGCAGGCCCTTATTAAGAGCCTCCTCCGAGGTCATCTTGCCGATGATCAGCACGTTGTCCTGGTTGAAGCCCATCACGATGTTGTGGTCGGAATTGACGCTGGCCTTGTTCAGCACCTCGCCGTTGGAGATGACCAGCCCCAGGGGCCGGCCGCCGTTGCCCATGCCGCCGCTGTCGGAAAAGCCGCCGCCGTTGATGGCCGCCACAGCGTTGTAGCGCTCGGCGATCTCGTGCAGCTTCAGGCCCGGCTTGGAGCTGAAGTTCTCCCGGCAGACGCCGCAGGTCACTCGGCTCGGGTCCTGAACGATCATCATCCAGCCGTTGTAGGTCGCCCCGTGCACCTCGTAGATCTCGATGCCGTCCTCGGAGGAGATCAGGTTGGCCGGCGGCGGCGTGGGCACGGGCGTGGCGTTGGCCTCCAGCTCCGCCATCGCGGCCAGCTCCTCGGGGCTGGGCGTGGGCGTGGGCTTGGTGATCACCACCAGCGAGGCGTCGGTCTCGCTGTCGCCGACGGACACCGAATTGCGGGCCACGATCTCCTCGACCTGCTCCTTGCTGTAGTAGATGCGGGGCACGAACTTCAGCGCGCTGGTCTCCAGCATCGAAACGGTCAGCAGGTCGCCCACGGTCTGGGACGGGCCCTTGAAGGCCGCGTGCCCGGCGCACAGCGCGCCGATGAGCACCAGCACGATCACCGTCAGCACGGAAAGGCCCGCCCGCCACGCGATGCGGCGGATCTTGCGCTTGCGCCGCCGCTGGGCGCGGGTCAGCTTCTTCGGGCTCCTCGGGGTCTTGTCGGTCTTGGCTTGCATGATGGCATCGCCCTCCATGGCGTCGGTATATCAGAATTATCAGTTGAAGGTCAGGCTGTACAGCTTGCCGGTGCCCTTGCGCTTGACCACGCAGAAGGTGTAGGCGGTGGGATAGACATAGTCGTTCTCCCGGCGGCTGGTGAGCGTGAAGGTGAACTCCACGTGGCAGGTGAAGCAGCTGTCGGACAATATGTGGAAGTCGGTGACCACGGCGTCGGTGACGGTGCTGGTCTTGTGGGACGGGGCCCAGCTGTTGCTGAAATTCTTCAGCACCGTCTCCGCCGGGGAGCCGGAGGCCACGTTGCGCAGTATGGAATCCTTGGACAGGTCCTTCACGGTGTACTTGGCCACCCGGGTCGCCAGCTTGATGATGGCGTCGCCGTACTGCCGCTTAAACTGCTCGTCCTCTTGCAGGGGGCACTCCCAGGTGTTCTCCGAGGTCTTCTCCACCGTGGCCGCCGTGCCCGCGGCGTCGGTGGCGCTGACGGCGGGCTCGGCGCTGTCGGAGAAGAAGGCGTACTCCACCATCGTGGGGTTGTTCACGCCCTCGGGCAGAAAGTCCGCGGGATACATCGGCTGCCCGGTGCTCAGCGCGTCGGCCTCGGTCAGCTGCCGCCCGTCCACCGTGACGGCGTAGCCCGAGGGCGCGCTGACGCGGTACGGCGCGACGGCGAGGTCCCCCGCCGCCTCGGTGCCCTGCAGGGCCACGTGGGTGGTGATGGTCCCCAGCTGCCACAGCGTGTTGCCGTGGCCGGTGGTCCGGCCGCTGGGCACCAGCGTGAAGCTGGCCAGCTTGTCGCCGTCCACCGTGACGCTGTATTTTTTCACGTTGGCGTCGTCGGAATAGGCCTCCCGCCAGGCCAGGGCCTTGCCCTCTGCCAGCGCCTTCAGGCTGTCCACGTAGAAGGCCTCGTCGCCGCCGGAGATCTCCCGGGCGGAGGTGTCCAGCCCGTAGATGCGGGCGTAGTCCCCCTCCTCGAACAGCCGCACCACCTCCTCGGCGGCGTGGGCGGGCTGGGCGATCTCATAGTCGCGCACCAACCCGTTGAGCCAGATCAGCCCGACGACGATCATCAGCAGCGCCGCGCCGACGACGATGAAATAGATGCGATAGAAGCGGCTGGCGAGTATTCCATTTTTGCTCTTTTTCTTTGCCATGGAAGCCTCCCTCAGCGCACGATGAACGCGGTGGGCAGCTTGCGCGACCCGGTCAGTATGACGCCCTTGTTCAGGTATTCGCCGTTGTACCAGAGCATCGACGAGGAGCCGCCGTCCAGGTTGGCGGCGTTCACGGCGTCGAACTCCAGCAGCACGTTGATCATGTCGGCGTAGGTCGCGCCCAGGCTGGAGGCCTGGCGGCCGTCGATCACCAGCATCAGCACCGCGCCGTCCGCCCGCTGGCCGATGGCCGTGCGGGGGTTCAGGCCGGAGCTGGCGCCCTTGACCTCGGCGGCCTCGCCGTTGACCACCAGCGCCGGTCCGAAGGCCAGCGCGTCGCGGATGCCCTTCTCCACCGCCTGCTCGGAGGTCATCTTGCCCACGATCAGCACGTTGTCCCGGTTGAAGCCCATCACGATGTTGTGGTCGCCGCTGGTGTTGGCCTTGTGCAGCACCTCGCCGTTCGCGATCACCAGGCCCAGAGGCCTGCCGCCGTTGCCCAGGCCGCCCGCGTCGTCAAAGCCGCCGCCGTTGATCGCAGCGATGGCATCGTAGCGCGCGGCGATGTCGTGCAGCACCAGGCCCTCCTTGGAGGAGAACTGCTCCCGGCAGACGCCCACGCCCACCCGGGAGGGGTCCAGCACCACCATCATCCAGCCGTTGAAGGTCGCGCCGTGGACCTCGAAGATCTGTATGCCGTCCTCCTCGACGATCAGGTTCTCCGGCTTCGGCGTGGCCACGGGAGCCACGGGCTCCGCGCCGGGCTCCGGCGTCGGGCCGGCGATCACGATCATGGAGGTGTCGGTCTCGTCGTCCAGCGCGCCGACCTCGTTGCGGGCCACGATCTCCTCCACCTGCGCCTTGCTGTAGTAGATGCGGGGCACGAACTTCAGCGCGCTTGTCTCCAGCATCGAAACGGTCAGCAGGTCGCCCAGGCTCTGGCTGGGGCCGCAGAAGCCCACGAAGCCCGCGCCGAGGGCCGCGATCAATATCAGCGCGATGGCGGTCAGCACCGACAGCCCCGCCCGCCAGGCGATGCGCTTGGGCGTCAGCTTCTGCCTGCGCTTCGGCTTCGCGGCGTGCTTGCCCGCGGCGCCCGTCTTGGCCCCGGGCTTCGCCGCGCCCTTCGCCGGGGACGCGGCCTTCGCGGTGGCGGTCCCCCTTACGGGAGACGTTCCTGCCGGCGCGACGGCTGCCGCGTGCCTGCCCTGGACGGGCCGCTGCTGCGACGGTCTCTCCTGCATCCTAACCCTGCTTTCCGTATCGCAAATCATGCGCTCATTTTGTAAATCTGGACATACATTTATTATTTTACCATCATCATTTCACATTTTGGTTGAATCACTGTTAATGTTCGCGATTTTATGACATGAAATGTCCCCGGGGCGACTTTGCCACCCCAGGGACCTCCCGATCACAGCATGATGCAGATCATGCCGCCGCTGCCCTCGTTGATGATCTTCTCCAGGGCCTCCCGCAGCTTCTGCCGCGCGTCCTCGGGCAGGCGCTGGAGCTTGCCGTTCACGCCGTCGCGCACCAGGTCGCTGAGGGTCTTGCCGAAGATCTCGGTCTCCCAGATGGCCCCATCCCCGGCCTCCAGCTTCTCCCGCAGGGACTTCGCCAGCTCCTCGGACTGGCTCTGGGAGCCCACGAAGGGATTGACCTCGGTCTGTATGTCCGCGCGGATCACGTGCAGCGACGGCGCGGCGGCCCGCAGCCGCACGCCGTAGCGCGCGCCCTGCTTCGCCAGCTCCGGGGGCTTCAGCTCCAGCTCGTCCATCGTGGGCGTCACCACGCCGTAGCCCGTCTGGCGCACGCTCTCCAGCGCGTCGGCCACGCGGTCGTATGCCCGGCGGGCGGCCACCAGCTGCTTCATCAGCTCGAACAGGTGGGCCTCGCCGTCGATGCTCTCGCCGCAGGCCTCCCCCAGCACCCGGTAGAACAGCCCGTCCTTCAGCCCCAGCCGGTATTCCAGCGTGCCGTCGTTCAGGTTGACCTTCAGCGGCAGGGCGTCCTCCACATATTCGTTTTCCTCCAGCGCCCGGGCGCGTGGTCCCGGACGCGCACCATCTGCGCCGCCGCGCCGCGCACGCTGTCCAGCACCGACCGGCCCAGCCAGTGGTCCTCGGCCAGCGCCGTCAGCCAGGCCGGGGTCTGCACCCGCACCTCCCGGATGGGGAATTCCAGCAGCAGGCTCTCCAGCAGGGCGTTCAGGTCCTCCGCGCCCATCTGCTGGGCGTTCACCGCCAGCACCGGCACGCCGTGCTGCTCCGCCAGGGCGTCCCGCAGCCGCAGCGCCTCCGGCGCGGCGGGGGATTTCACATTCAGCACGATGATGAAGGGCTTGCCCAGCGCCTTCAGCTCCCGGATCACCCGCTCCTCGGCGGCCTCATAGGCGGAGCGGGGCATGGCCACCACGCTGCCGTCGGTGGTCACCACCACGCCCAGCGTGGCGTGGTCCCGGATCACCCGGCGGGTACCCAGCTCCGCCGCCTCCTCGAAGGGGATATCGTGGTCGAACCAGGGCGTGCGCACCATGCGGGCCTCGTCGCCCTCGCTGAGCCCCAGCACCCCGGGGATCAGGTAGCCCACGCAGTCCACCAGCCGCACCCTAGCGGAAGCCCCGTCCCGCAGGCGCACCTCCACGGCCTCGTCGGGCACGAAGCGCGGCTGGGTGGTCATGATGGTCCGGCCCGCGCCGCTCTGGGGCAGCTCGTCCACGGTGCGGTCCCGGGCGTCGGCATCGGCGATGCTCGGCAGCACAAGCAGCTCCATGAACCGCTTGATAAAGGTTGATTTCCCGGTGCGCACCGGCCCCACGACGCCGACATAGATGTCGCCGCCGCACCGGCCCGCGATGTCCCGGTACAGTGTATTTTGATCCATGGGCCACGCCTCCTGATTCCATTTTCACCTCCAGCTTATGAGTCGCCGGGATGGGATATGATGGCGGGAGGGTTGCAATTCGGGGGGAGAGGAATTATAATTAGGAATGAGGTA
>CADCHI010000071.1 GCA_902801165.1 uncultured Eubacteriales bacterium
AGCAGGGCGGCGAGTCCCAGCAGGGCGGCGAAACCCAGCAGGGCGGCGAGTCCCAGCAGAGCGGCGAATCCCAGCAGGGCGGCGAAAACCAGCAGGGAAGCGAGGCCCAGCAGGGTAGTGAATCTGAGCCGGGCGATGGAGCCCAGCAGGACGGCGATGGCCAGGCCGCGGACGACAGCCTGAAAGACCTGAAGCTGGAGGAATCCTCCGACAAGCTGGATGAGCAATACGAGGCGTGGTTCAAGCGCGACGGCAAGTTTGCCTGCGGCAAGCTGGAGGATGTGCTGAACGCGGTGCTGGGCCAGAAGGTGGAGATCACCCTCTCCGCGAAAAAGCTGACGGATGTCAGGAAGATCGAAAAGGCGGCGCTGAAGCAGCTCTCCGACATCACGCTGAAGGCCAGCGACGAGGCCTATGAGGTAAAGCTTTCCCTGGAGGGCCCGGATGGAAAGACGATTGAACCGAAGGACCTCTCTGATAAGAAGGACGACGAGACCGCCGACCTCTACATATGGCTGAGCAAGCCGGAGGAGACTCCCTCGGAGCCGGAGCCCACGCCGACGCCCGCCCCGGCGCTGAGCGTGGCTGTGGAGGGCAAGACGGGGGCTGAGTGGGCCAACGCGGCGCCGGTGTTCACGCTTTCCGGCATCCCGGAGGGCAAGGCCTGGAGCTACGCCGCCGTGATCTACGACGAGCGCTTCGTGCCCCTTTCCGGCAACACCTATACCCCCGCGGAGGAGGGCGTCTACACGGTGCGCCTCGTCATGCTGGACGAGCTGGGCGACATCGTGAGCGCCTCGGAAAAATACACCCTCTGGCTGGATTGGACCGAGCCGAACGGCGTCAGCGTCCGCATGGACACCGAGACCAGCTACGTCGTGTACCTCGAGTCCTCCGACGCCATCAGCGGCGTGGAGGCCATCTCCATGGACGGCGGCGCGACCTGGGACGCCATGACCGATGGCGAGGAGTACCGCTACGAAGGGTCCGGCCCCAGGACTTTTGCGGCGGGCGAAATCCTGGTTCGGGATGCCGCCGGCAACATCTGCCCCTGCGAGCAGGAGGTGGAGCTGCAGAAGGTCGAAAAGGAAAACAACTACTCCTTCGGCGGCGGCGGGAGCAGCGGAACCGGCACCGACAAGCCCGCCAAGACCCATGCCAGCGGCGACGGCGAGGATACCGGCGAGTACGAGGCCCTGCGCCTGGAGCTGCCCGAGGAGCCGATGCGCCAGCTGACCGTGGACGGCGAGAGCATGGCGCTGACGCTGGTGCTGGAGTCCGCCCAGGAGCCCGGCGCGCCGGTGGGACAGCAGCGGCTGTTCAACGCCGAGTGGGCCCGCTGGGGCGGCGTTGCCGACGCCGAGCCGGACACGCTGGTGCTCAGCGCGGAGCTGGACGACAATCTGGGCGACAGCTTCACCTACGCCTGGCACTTCAATGGCGAGGTGTACCGCATGCTGTCCAACAGCGGCATCAAGTACGTGGCGCTGAAGGTGGGCGACGACATCGCGGCCTTCCCCACGGAGGGCTTCACCGGCGGCACGAAGTACACGGAGCTGAAGATGCTGGGCGTCTCCACCCGCCGCTTCGACTACACCCTGACCATGAAGGTGAACCTGGACCCCGCCCATGTGACGGCCATGACGGACAGCGATTTCTCCAAGGATTGCGATCTGTCGATCCGCACCGAGGTGGAGAACATGTCCTATGAGCTGAGCAGCTCTCCCCAGAGCATCATGTACTTCTACGACGTCTATCTCGGCCCGGGGGACATGATGAACCAGCCCTTCGGCCAGTACCGGACCGAGGCACAGTGAACCCTGCCGGGCGCGGCCCGGGCGTGACCAACCAACGGAAGGGAGATTTCAACCATGAATAACAGGATGCTGAGGATTTGCGCGATGGCGCTGGTGCTGGCGGTGCTGACCGGCGGCGCGGCGCTGGCACAGGTGAACTTCAGGGGCACGGTGATCTCCCGGGAGACGTTGGCGGTCAGCGCGCCCTTCGGCGGGCTGATCGACGCCATCGACGTGCGCAAGGGCGATCCCGTCGGCGTGGGCGACGCCGTGGCCACCATCCGCACCACCAAGGTCTACGCGGAGATGGACGGCATCGTCAGCGGCATCTTCGCCAAGGAGGGCGACAACACCGAGGGCATCACCGAGCGCTACGGCGGCGTGATGTACCTGGAGCCCATCAACAAGTACGTGGTCTCCGCCACCACGGAGAAGGCCTACAACAGCAGCGACACCAAGTACGTGCACATCGGCGAGAAGGTGTACCTGTCCTGCACCAAGGACGGTACCCACGTGGGCACGGCGGTGGTCACCAAGGTCTCCGATGTGGACGAGTCCGGCAACACCCCCTATACGCTGGAGGTGACCGGCGGCGAGTTCTACATGGGCGAGACCGTGGGCATCTTCCGCAGCAGCAGCCACAGCTCCGAGAGCCGCATCGGCCGGGGCACCATCCAGCAGAACGCCGCCGTGCCGGTGAAGGGCAGCGGCAGCGTGTTGAAGGTGCACGTGGAGGTGGGCGACCACGTGGAGCGCGGCGAGGTGCTGTTTGAGACCGTGGAGGGCATCCTGGACGGCCTCTACGCCGTGGACAACACCATTCGCTCCCCGCTGGACGGCATCGTGGCCTCCGTGGAGGCGACCCAGGGCAGCGCGGTGGAGAAGGGCGGCAAGCTGATCACCGTGTACCCCAACGACGCCATGCAGATCGAGATGCAGGTCTCCGAGCTGGACCTGAGCGAGATCCACGAGGGCGACAAGGTCTCCATTGAATTCGAGTGGGACGCCGACGGCGCGGTGATGCTGGACGGCGTGGTGTCCTCCATCTCCCGCGTCGGCGCGGAGAAGCCCGAGGGCAGCACGGGCAGCAGCTCCGCCGAGGCGAGCTACAGCGCCTACGTGGACTTCACCCCCGTGGAATCCGTGCGGCTGGACATGTCCGTGATCGTGTACGTCGTGGACCCCGAGGACGAGGACGACGACTTCGAGGACGAGCCCATGGACGAGGCCGAGGAGGACGCCGCCGAGGAGGACGCCGCGGCGGATTGACAATTGAAATGACAGGAGCGGGGGAAAGCGCCCCGCTCGCGGAGGAAGGATAATGCGTAAACTCTTTGTGATGCTGGCCCTGGTCCTCGCCGCGGCCTGCTGCGCCGGGGCTCTGGCGGCCACCGGCGACGCGGTGCTGTGCCGCGAGGACGACAACCGGGTCTATTTCAACTATGGCTTTGGCGACGGCGCGACGTATTACATGGTGTCCTACGACGGGCTGTACACCTATCACGTGGGCGACGCCGACGTGGAGAACCTCGCCTACGCGTTGCCCGAGGACATGGAGAATACCGTCAATTTTGACTATTTCCCCTTTGCCGCCGACGGCAAGCTGTACGCGGTGCGCCTGACCACCGATTACAGCGGCGCCGCCACGGCCTTCGTCGGCGCCGAGCTGGGCACGCTGAACCCGGCGGACGAGGGCGAGCTGGCGTTCGAGAAGCTGTTTGACGTGGACTGGGAGGACATGCTCCAGTACTATGACAACGACGTCTATCCCACCCGGCCGGAGGGCATCGTGACCACCGGCGGCAGCATGTTCTTCCGCTACTTTGACGAGCAGGGCGAATGCCGCGTCAAGGGCTTTGAGCTGGAGACCGGCAAGGCCATCGACTTCGACGTCCTGAACGATCTCTCCGGCATGTGCGCCTACAAGGAGGGCATGCTGCTGCTGGCGCAGACCATCTACGGCGATACCTCCGAGACCCTGCTGTCCGCCTACGACACCCGGGACGGCTCCACCCAGCTGCTGTGCAGCCTGGAACTGCCGGATTACAGCTACCCCGCGGGCCTCGCCTATGACAGGGAGACGGATATCCTTTACTGCGTGATGGGCGGCGAGATCAGGCCCATCGACCTGCAGAACGGCACCGTCGGCGAGGGCGTGGCGGACATGCCCATCGAGCTGTACAGCAATTCCTCGGCCTCCATACTGGAGGGCGGCTACTACGCCAGCTGCTCCGACGGCGCGGCGGTGCGCAACCTCGACCCGACCCAGCGCGCCGAGACCCGGTTGAAGATCAGCGACACCACCTGGAGCGAGAGCGTCAACAACGCCTACTACCGCTTCTCCAACAGCCACGGCGACATCAGCGTGGTGCTGTCACGGGACTACGCCGAGGCCGACAAGCTGGTGGAATCCATGATGAACCGGGACGACAGCGTGGACGTCTACGTGCTGGATACCGCCACCGCGGTGTACGACGCGCTGTTCAGCCGCGGCTACATGATGGAGCTGGACGGCAGCGCGGGCGTCAGCGAGCTGGCGGAGCACATGTACCCCGCCCTGCGGGAGGGCCTCTCCGTGAATGGGCACATCGTGGCCCTGCCCGTGGAGGTGCACAGCTTCACCGTGGGCGTCAACACGAAGGCCCTGGAGGCGCTGGGCCTGACGATGGACGACGTGCCGGACAACTGGTCCGACCTGCTGGACTTCCTGAACACGCTGGGCGACAAGCTGCCCGAGGACGGCAAGGTGACGGTGTTCTACCAGGGCGAGACCGTGGAGGACGCCCGGATCGACCTGTTCTACCGCATCTTTGAGGACTACCAGAAGTACATCAACCACACCGACCCCGAGATCGGCTACAACACCGAGCTGCTGCGCGGCCTGCTGGACAAGCTGGAGCACGTGGACTTCGAGTCCCTGGGCTGCATCCCGATGGAGGACTTCGACGAGAACGGGGACTACTACAGCGAGGAGAACCTGTCGCTGCTGGACCTGAGCACGGGCTGCACCATCGGCAACTTCTACGGCGATTACATGCCGGTGCTGATGTCCATGGACGCGAACACGCCGCACCTGCTCAGTCTGGACACCCAGGCGGCCTTCGTCAACCCCTACACCCGCAGCCCGGAGGCGGCGTTGGCCTTCATGGATGAGCTGGCGGGCTGCCTCTCCTCCAACGTGCGCTACTGCCTCGACCCGGAGCAGAACGAGCCCATCCGCGGCAAGTGGAACGAGGAGTACCTGGCCGACCTCGAGGAAACCCTGGCCGCGATGCGGGAGAGCCTCGAGAGCGCGCCGGAGAGCGACCGGCAGATGATCGAGGCGAACATCCACGATTACGAGGAGAGCCTCGAGTACGCCCAGGCCTACAGCTGGGAGATTTCCCAGCGCGAGCTGGACTGGTACCGCGGCCACGACGACGCGCTGGCGATCAGCACCGTCAACTGGCTGTACGCCGACGGCACCGGCGAGGGCTACGAGTTGATGAGCCAGTACACCGACGGCATGATCAGCGCCCAGGAGATGCTGGAGGGCATCGACAAGAAGGTGCGCATGATGATGATGGAGGGCAACTGAGCCCCTGTCTGTGCAATAGAATAGACGATGGCGTTTCCGGGATGCCGGCGGATTTGCGGCGTCCCGGATTCGCCGGTCCTTCTCTGGAGGAAAAACGTGTTTGAACGCAAGAAATCCGTATGGCTGTTTCTGCTGCCGGGGGCGCTGGGGCTGCTGGTGTTTTACATCGTCCCCTTCTTCGGCGGCATCTACTACAGCCTGACCGACGGAAGCTACCGCAACGCCTTCGTGGGGCTCCAGAACTACGCGAACATCTGGAAGAACCAGATGTTTGTGCTGGGCCTGAAGAACACCATGGAGCTGTCGCTGATCTGCGCGCCGCTGGTGTGGGTGCTGTCCTTCGCCATCGCGTCGCTGCTGAACCGGCTGCGCCCCAAGGGAGCCTTCTTCCGCAATAGCGTGCTGCTGCCCTACCTGATGCCCTCCTCGGCCATGCTGCTGATCTGGCTGGTGATCTTCGATTACGGCGGGGTCGTCAACCGGCTGGTGGTGGCCCTGGGCTTGCAGCGGGTAGTCTGGCTTCAGGGCGCGCAGCTGCGGGTGCCGGTCATACTGCTGTTCGTGTGGAAGAACCTGGGCTTCGCGGTGATCATATTCATGGCGGCGCTGCAGGCCATCCCCGAGCCGCTGTACGAGTACGCCCGGCTGGAGGGCGCGGGCTTCTGGCGGCAGACCTTCGGCATCACCCTGCCGCTGATCGTGCCCACGGCGTTCCTGGTGATCATACTGGAGTGGATCAACGCCTTCAAGATCTTCAAGGAGGTCTACTTCATCGGCGGCGCCTATCCCGACGAGGCGGTGTACACGCTGCAGAACTATATGAACAACATGTACGGCAAGCTGAACTACCAGAACGTGACCACCGCGGCCTACAGCTTTGCGTTGATCGTGTTCGGGCTGTTCGGGGTGCTGTTCCTGTCCCAGCGCCAGCTGCTGAAGCGGCTGACCTGACGGAGGGCTGGATATGAAGAATAAAAAGCTCCGGCAGCCCCGGGACAGGAAGCTGATCACCCGGGGACTGCTGATGGCGCTGGCGATTTTGATGCTGGTGCCGGTGGTGGTGACGATGCTGTACTCCTTCTTTTCCCCGGAGGAGATACAGGCCTTCATGAAGACGCGGGGAAGCTACGACGCCGGGAAGTGGATGGCGGTCAAGCTGTCGCCCCAGATGTTCTCGTTGAACCAGTACTACGAGATCCTGATCCGGGACATGTCCATTTTGCACATGTTCGTCAATTCCGCACTGTACGCGGTGGCGATTATCGTGGGGCAGGCGGCGGTGATCCCGATGATGGCCTACGGGCTGAGCCGCTTCCGCTTCAAGGGGCGGGATGCCATATTCTTCGTGGTCATCATGCTGATGCTGCTGCCCTTCCAGGTGACGATGGTGCCCAACGTGCTGACGCTGCGCAGCCTGGGCCTGCTGAACACGGTGTGGGCGGTGGTGCTGCCCATGTGGTTTGCGCCGTTCTACATATTCCTGATCCGCCAGTTCATGCTGGGCCTGCCCAACGAGCTGCTGGAAGCGGCCCAGGTGGACGGCGCGGGCACGATACGCTGCTATTTCAGCATCGTGCTGCCGGTGTGCCGGCCGATCCTCGGCGCGGCGGCGGCGCTGACCTTCGCGGACTGCTGGAACCTGGTGGAGCAGCCGATGACCTATCTGAGCCAGCGGACGGACCTGCAGCCGCTGTCGGTGATGTTCAACCAGCTGGCGGACTCCAGCTCGGGCATCGAGTTTGCCGGCGCCGCGCTGTACATCCTCCCGGCGCTGTTCGTCTACCTGTATTTCCTGAAGGACATACTGGCCGGCGTGCAGCTGACCGAACTGAAATAAGCCATGGGCGGGGAAGGCGACTTCGCCCGCGGGAACGAGAAGGGTTTTGCGATGAATGTAAAGAGGTTTGCCATTCGGGGCATTGTGTTCCTGGCGATATTCGTGGCGCTGTGCATGTTCTTTTCCGGCACGGTGCGCACCATCACCACGCCCAAGGTGCGTCTGACCGCCGCCAAGCGCGGCAAGCTGGAGGAGCGGGTGGAGCTCTCCTGCAAGGTGTCCTTCCCGCAGGTGGATGAGATCAAGCCCGACCTGCCGGACGAGTACACGATGACCATCACCCGGGTGAACACCCGGGAGGGTTACACCGTGGCCAAGGGCGACGTGCTGATCGAGGCCCGCGTGACCAACTACGAGACGGCCAGGAAGCAGTTCCAGGACGCCTATGACGAGGCCTCCGAGCAGCTGATGACGCTGGCGAACAAGTATCGGGACGTGCGCATCAGCCGCAGGGACCAGGCCTACGCCGACGCCTATTTCGGCCTGCGCCAGGCCCGGCGCGACGCCGTGTCCCTGGAGCTGGACATGGACGCCCAGCTGGCCCGGGAGGGGCTCTCCCGGGTGGAGGACGGCTATCCCGAGGGCGCCAGCGACGGGCTGATCGCCATCATCGACGCCTGGCGCAAGGCCACGGGCGTGCTGGAGGCGGCCCAGGCGGCCATGGACGACGCCTCCCGCTATTCGGTGGACGAGAACGTGTGGACCTTCATCACCGAGCAGCGCGAGCAGCAGCAGAAGCTGAGTGACGCGGAGACCTCCCTCAGGACGCTGGTCGCCCTGAACGACAGCGTGCGGCAGATCGTCGCGCCCCACGACGGCTATGTTGCCGCCCTGGGGGTGAAGGAGGGGGACACTTACGACGGCTCCCAGACCCTCTATGCCATCACCGCCGAGGATGCCATGCCGGCGCTGCGGGCGGACATCACCGACCAGACGCGCTCGGTCACGGAGGGCATGACCGCGACGATGAATCCCGACAGCTATGATGCCATCGAGACCAAGGTGATCGCCACCGGCACCGACGCCGAGGGGCGGAAGTACTGCGACATCCAGCTCACCGACAGCATCATCCGGGCGCGGGGCAGCGTCTACGCCATGACCCAGGAGGAGACGCCCATCTCCCTGATCTACCGCGCCAAGGAGGCCACCAGCCTGCTGCCCACCAGCGCGGTGCGGGGCAGCGACAAGGACCGCTATGTGTTCGTCGCCGAGCAGAACACCGCCGCCTTCGGGGGCAGCACGCTGAAGCTGCACAAGATGGAGGTGACCGTGGCGGGCGAGTACGGCGGCACCACCTCCGTGCAGGAGGACGTGACCTACTACTCCATCGCCTACGGTGAGGATCGGGCCATCAGCGACGGCGATGCCGTGATGGAATACCTCGACTGACCGGGAGGCGCGGCATGAGCAATGAGAAAAAGCGCAGGCTCCCCTGGGTGCTGATGACCCTCGGGGCGCTGATGGCGCTGTGCGCGCTGGTCATGGTGCTCCAGACCCGCAGCGTGCTGCAATACACCGTCGTCGCGCCGGACCCCGGCGAGAAGGGCGAGGCCATCGCCAAGCTGGCCGACGCCGGCGGCAACATCGGCGCGGAGCTGAAGGAGGCCCTCACCTGGACGGTGGTGGGCGGCGAGGCCGAAGCCGTGAGCCTGACCGCCGGGGACAGCACCTCGGAGGCCACGCTGTTCGCCATGGGCGAGGGCTGGCTGGAGGTCTATCCCCGGTTCCTGACCTGGGGCCGGCGCATCGGCGAGAGCGAGCTGGCCCAGGGCGACCGGGTGATGATGCTGGACGAGGGACTGGCCTTCAAGCTGTTCGGCGAGGAGCTGCCTGAGGACGCGAAGGTGACGATCAACGAGATCCCCTGGCGCGTGGTGGGCGTCGTCCGCCACGGCGGCGGGCTGTTCCATGGCCGGGGCGTCGGCGACAGGACGCTTTACGACGCCTATGTGCCGCTGATTGCCGCGGCCCGGGATGCCGTGGACCTGGATACCCTGACGCTGTCGGCGGTGCCCCAGAGCAACGGCGCCGGCGCGGCCCAGCTGTTCGAGGAGGCCGCCCGGAACGAGTGGGTGCCCGGCGGCGAGCTGATCGACCTGTCCAAGGAGGCCATGCGGCGCACGATACTGCCCCGGGTGCTGCTGCTGATCGTGGGCCTGTACGCGCTGGTGGGGCTGTTCAAGCGGATGACCAACCTGTGCATGGGCTGGTTCGAGGGCTTCCGGCAGGAACTGAACGCCCATTACTTCAAGAGCCTGATCGGGCGGCTGCTGGGCATACTGGCGCTGTCGCTGCTGGGTTACGCCGCGCTGATCGGCGCGACCTACCTGCTGATGGCGTTCTCCGTCGAGCCCCTCTATGTGTTCACGGAATGGGTGCCGGAAAATATCGTGGAGTGGTCGTCCATCGCCAAGGTGTTCTGGAACCTGACCAGCGAGGCGGCGCGGCTGGTGCGCATTGGCACCCGGGAGCTGCGCGAGGTGGAGTTCTGGGGCGGCGTGCTGCGGTGGGGCATGATCCTGCTGCTGCTGGGCGCGTCCCTGCTGCCCAAGGCGAAGCGCGCGGGAAAGCGGAAATAATACATTCAAATAACGGAGGCCCCCTTGAGCGATCGCTCAAGGGGGCCTCGATGCTATATTCGATGCAGGCTCATTGCGTCAGCCGGCGGTGGGCGCGTCCTCGATGGAGGGCGCTTCCACGGGCTCGGGCAGCGCCTCGGCCTCGGGGGCGGGGAGGGCGGCCTCGCCGAAGATCAGCTGGGGCTTCTCGCCCTTCAGCACGGCGTCCTCGGTGATGACGCACTTCGTGACGCCCTCCATGGAGGGCAGCTCGTACATGGTGTCGGTCATGACGCCCTCGATGATGGCGCGCAGGCCGCGGGCGCCGCTCTTGCGGGTCAGCGCCTGCTTGGCGATGGCCTGCAGGGCCTCGGGGGTGAACTCCAGCTCCACGTTGTCGAAGCTGAGCAGCTTGGCGTACTGGCGCACCAGGGCGTTCTTCGGCTCGGTGAGGATCTTCACCAGGGCTTCCTCGTCCAGGCTGTTCAGGGTCACCAGCACGGGCAGGCGGCCGATGAACTCGGGAATCAGGCCGAAGCGCAGCAGGTCCTCGGGACGCACCTGGGACATGATCTCGGCATTGGTGTGCTCGTACTTGCCCTTGATCTCCGCGCCGAAGCCCATGACCTTCTTGCCGATGCGGCTCTCGACGATCTTCTCGATGCCGTCGAAGGCGCCGCCGCAGATGAACAGTATGTTGCTGGTGTCGATCTG
>CADCHI010000072.1 GCA_902801165.1 uncultured Eubacteriales bacterium
CTCCGTGGACCACAACCAGCTGACCATGGAGCTGATGCAGAAGGTGGCCCACCGCCACGGCATGGTGTGCCTGCTGCACGAAAAGCCCTTCGAGGGCGTCAACGGCTCGGGCAAGCACAACAACTGGTCCATCGCCACCAGTACCGGCGTCAACCTGCTGGACCCGGGCACCACGCCCTTTGAAAACGCCCAGTTCCTGCTGTTCCTCTGCGCGGTCATCCAGGCCGTGGACGACTACCAGGACCTGCTGCGCATCTCCGTGGCCACCGCGGGCAACGACCACCGCCTGGGCGGCAACGAGGCCCCGCCGGCCATCATCTCCATGTTCCTGGGCGACGAGCTGACCGAGGTGCTGGAGGCCATCGAGCACGAATCCACCTACGGCGGGCGGGACAAGGAGCAGATCAAGATCGGCGTGCACGTGCTGCCGCGCTTCCCCAAGGACAGCACCGACCGCAACCGCACCTCACCCTTCGCCTTCACCGGCAACAAGTTCGAGTTCCGCAGCCCCGGCTCCAGCCAGTCCATCGCCAAGCCGAACATCGTGCTGAACACCGCCGTGGCCGAGAGCCTGCGCCGGTTTGCCGACGTGCTGGAGGGCGCGGAGGACTTCCAGCAGGCGCTGCACGACCTGATCCACGACACCATCGTGGCCCACAAGCGCATACTGTTCAATGGCAACGGCTACGACGAGAGCTGGGTAACCGAGGCCGAGCGCCGGGGGCTGATGAACCTGCGCACCACGCCCGAGGCCCTGGCCCACCTGCTGGACGCCAAGAACGTGGAGCTGTTCGAGCGCCATGGCGTGTTCAGCGCCGCCGAGCTGCGCTCCCGCTACGAGATCCTGCTGGAGAGCTACGTCAAGGTCATCCGCATCGAGGCCCAGACCATGATCGACATGGTCCGCCGGGACGTGCTGCCCGCCGTCTCCACCTTCTCGGCCCAGCTGTGCCGCAATGCCGAGGCCAAGGCCGCCATCGCGGGCGTGGCTTGCGGCTACGAGAAGTCCTGCTGCCGGGAGATCTCCTGCATGACGGACCAGATCTACGCCGTCTGCTGCACCCTGGGCGAGGCCATCCATCATGCGGACGCCGCCGAGGACACCCTGGAGCGCGCCATGCGCTACAAGGACGACGTGGTCCGGGCCATGCAGGCCCTGCGGGACGCCTGCGACGCCTGCGAGGCCATGACCCCCAAGGGCGTCTGGCCCTACCCCAGCTACACCGACATACTGTTCAGCGTGAAGTGATATCGACAGGGATCTTCACCTTGCCCAACCAAAACCAAACCGCCGCGGGGCACGATTAAGTGCCCCGCGGCGGTTTGGTTTGGGCCTCTGTCTCAGAATACCGGTTCGGCCTGTCGCGGCCGTGCTGTCACTGCATCACATACAGGCTGTAAGTGCCATCGGCGTAGCCCAGCGCGACGCTGCCGTCCATGGTCGCGACCAGGTATTCATTGCCGGCGGAGATGGGAATGAGCTCCTCGCCGGTCACGGACAGCAGAGCCTGATGGCCTTCCGCGTCCTCCACCACCACGGCAGTGCTGCCGTCGTTGGCGGAGACATACTTGTAACGTCCCGGAAGCTCGCCGGCGGAGGCACTGACGATGGAACTGGTATCGTCGTCGTTGTTGACGACGAGGAAGCTGTAGCCGTTCCAGCAGGAGTCTTCCTCATAGGTGAAGTCCACGACCACGTTGCCGGCGGCGTCCAGCGCGCCATACTTGCCCTCGGCGTTCCTGGCGATGATGTACCCCAGGCTGTTGAGCAGGGAGACATCGGTGCCGTCGCCGATGGCGTCGTATTCCGTGGGGATGATCTCCTCGCCGTTCAGGTTGACCACGCCGACATACGAATAGTCGTCGCTGTACACGATGGCCAGGCCGCCGTGGAAGGGAGAGCTGTTCGCGTATTCCCGGGCGTACTCGCAGATCACGTTGCCCTGCAGGTCCAGCGCCTGACTGCCGATCAGCACGCGGTCGATCTCGACCTCCTCCGCGGCGAGCGTGCACTCCGGCACGAATGCCTGCTGGCCGGAACCGTTGTGTATGATGCATTGGTTGCCGTCGTCGTCGTACTCCAGGGTGTATTCGTCGCCGTAGTAGTCCACGGGACGGGTGTTGCCGTCGATGTCCACGAAGAAGGACTCGCCATTGCTGTTCTGCACGCCCAGGTACGCGCCGAAGCCCTCTCCCCGGCCCGCGAAGACATCCCGGCCCACCGTGGCGATCAGCAGGCCGTCGAAGTACAGGTCCGCCGTGTCCACCTGGTACAGCTTACTGGTCTCGCCGAAGATGTTGTAGTCGCTGTCGCCCTCGGTGCCCTCCTTCAGCATGATGCCCGCCTGCCAGCGGCTGGAGATGATCTCCACGATATCGTACTGCGGGGGGACCAGCTGCGAGCCGTCGTCCCGGATCACGCCGGACCGCTTGCCCGCCGGGGTGCCCTCCGCCAGGTTGTAAACCTCCATCACGTGGGGCGTGTCCGCATAGGCGGTGTAAATCTGGTAATAGCCCTCCGACAACTGGGTGCCGTCATAGGAATAGATCGCCTCGCCGCGCTCCCCGTCCACCTCGCACTCGGCGATCAGCGCGCCGTTGACCGCGTCGAGCTCGGGGGAGTCCATCTCCAGCGGAGTCACGACATACTCCGCCAGCGCCGGGACGGCTGCCAGCAGCAGCGCCAGCACGATAACCAGAATCCTCTTCATGTCATGGGTCCTCTCTTTCTTCCCATCATTGGTCTGAATGGATGTATTGTCTGCCGCCCCCCGCCGGGACGGCGCTCCAAAAGCATTCTATCACATGTTCGCGCGGCGCGCAAGGCCGTGGCCGCGCTTGACCGCGTCAGACCTCCAGCCGCGCGTGGCTGTCGCCCCTGGCGCTGCGGGTGACCACCACCCGGCGGTCGATGCGCTGCTTCAACAGTTCCACGTGGCTGATCACGCCCACCAGGCGGCTGCCCTCGGCCAGGCCGTCCAGCACCGCCAGGGCCCGCTCCAGGGTCTCCTCGTCCAGCGTGCCGAAGCCCTCGTCGATGAACATCGTGTCCAGATGCACGCCGCCGCTGCGGGCCTGCACCACGTCGGCAAAGCCCAGCGCCAGCGCCAACGACGCCACGAAGGATTCGCCGCCGGAGAGGGTCTGCACGTCCCGCACGCGGCGAGTATAGCTGTCCAGCACGTTCAGGCCCAGGCCGGCCATGCCGGTACCCTCGCCATCGTCCTTCCAGCAAAGCCGGTAGCGGCCCTCGCTCATGCGGTCCAGGCGGCGGTTGGCCTCGGCGATCACCCGCTTGAAGTAGTATTGCAGGATGTAGTTCTCAAAGGGGATCTTCCGCGCGCCGGGCACGCGGCCGATCACCGTCAGGCGCAGGTCGTCCAGCACCTGATGGGCCTCGTTGGCGGCCTCCACCCGCTTGGCGCAGCGCTTCAGGCCCTCCAGTGCGTCACGGTTGTGCACCGCGCGGCGGCCGAGCTCGCCCTCCTGCCGGGAGAGCGCCGCGTCCCGGGCCTTCAGCTCTTCCAGCTGGGCGTTCAGCGCCGCGGTGTCGATCGCTTCCTTGTCCGCCCACTGGGCGGACAGGCTGTCCAGCTCCGCCCGAACGGCGCGGCAGTCGCCCCGGTAGCGCTCCACTTCGGCGGCCTTGGCGCGAAGGGCGCTGTCCGGCAGGCATGCCGACTCAAAGCGCGAATCGTCCTCAAAGCCGTTGTCCGACAGGGCGTTCTTCCAGTTCTCCCCGGCCTGCACCGCGTGCTCCCGCTGTTCGGCCAGCTGAACCGCGCAGTTCTCCCGGAGGGTCCGGGCCGCCGCCTGGGCCTGCTCCGCCCGGCGCGAGGCCCGGTCCGCCCCGTCGAAATCCCGGGCGAGGCCATCCAGCCGCGCCTGTATCGCCGCGATCTCCGCCGCGCAGGCGGCCTCCCCGGCGGGGTCGATGGCGCCCGCCGCGGCCTCCAGCTGCTTTTGCAGCGATTCCGCCTTCTGCCCGCTGCGGCTGACCGCTTCGGCGGCCCTCAGCGCCTGCTTGTCCGCCCGATCCCGGGCGGCTTCCGCCCGCTTCACCTGCTCCAGCGTCGGCGCGGCGTCCATGTGCGCCGCGGGGGCCGGGTGCTCCAGGGAGCCGCACACCGGGCAGGGCATGCCCGGGGCCAGCCGGTCGGCGAGGATCCCCGCCTGGTCCCGGATGTAGCTGTCAAAGGCATGAGCGTGGGTGGCGGCGGCCTCGTCCCGGGCCCTTTTCGCCGACTCCAGCGCCGCTGCGTCCGCCTCCAGGGCTTCCCGCGCGGCCCTCAGCTGCCCAAACAGCGGCAGGGCCCGCCGCAGCGCCTCCAGGCGCTGCTCCAGCCCGGGCCTCGCGGCAAGGGCCGCCTCCGCAGCCTGCCGGGCCGCGATCGCCCTCTCCAGTTCCCCGGCGGCTTCGGCCAGCCTTGCCTCCGCGTCGGCCAGCGCCGCGACGGTGCGGTCCCGCCGCGCCGCTTCCTTCCAGGCCGCCTCCCTCAGTGGCGCGATGGCTGCGGCCCGCCGGGCCTGCTCCACCCGCGCCTCCAAGGCGTCCATCTCCTCCCGCCGGGTCTCCAGCGCCGCATATCGGGCGCGGCAGTCCGCAAGCTGGGCGACGCCCTGGTTCTGGGCCTGGGCCAGCGCCAGCTGCACGGAGACGCCCCTCAGCGCGTCACCGGCCTGCCCTCGCTCCTTCCCCAGGGAGGTCAGCGCTGCCTCCTCCCGCTCCAGCCGTTCGGCCAGCCACGCCATCAGCCGCTGGGCGTGGGCCGGCGAGCCGGTCAGCGCCGCCAGGGCGTCCTCCTCGCCGGGGGCTTCGACCTGGGCCGTCAGCCGGGCATACTCCGCCGTGGCGGCCTCACTCTCCTGGCGGGCGGCGCTGCAGCGCTCCTTCACCGCCTCCATGATGTCCTTGTAGACCTGGGTGTCGAAGATCTGCCGGAAGATGCGCTGGCGCTCCTCGCTGGAGGCGTGGAGGATCTTCAAAAAGTCCCCCTGGGCGATCATCGCCACCTGGCCGAACTGGCTCTCCGTCAGCCCGATCAGCTCCGTGACCTCCCGCTCCACCTCTCGGATGTTGTTCCAGGTGCGCCCGTCGTCCAGGCACTCCATCTCCGCCTCCGCCGGCACCGCGCTCTTGCGGCCGGGCTTGGCGTATTCCGGGCTCCTCCGGATGCGGTAGCGCCCGCCCCGGTGCTCGAAGGTGAACTCCACCCAGGTCTTGTCCTCCGGCGCGGCGAAGTCGCTGCGGAAGGACTTGCTGCTGCGCCTGCGGCTGCCGCCGCTGGCCTGGCCGTAGAGGGCGAAGCACATGGCGTCGAACAGCGTGGTCTTGCCCGCGCCGGTGTCGCCGGTGATCAGGAACAGCCCTCGCCCGCCCAGCGGCGCGAAGTCCAGCGTCTCCTCCCCGGCATAGGGCCCGAAGGCCCGCATCGTCAGCTTAATCGGCCTCATGGCTGCCCTCCTCCACCTGTTCGATGATCTCCCGCATCACCGCCAGCCGCCGCGCGTCCGGCGGCACCTGGTTGTTCTGCAGGGTGTAGAAGTCCACGAAATGCTCCAGCGGCCCCTTGTTCTCCGCGATCTCCAGCTCCCCGACGTCCATTTCAATGTTGGTGCGGGAATTGCGCAGGGCCATATAGATCAGGTTGGGGTACACGGTGCGCAGCGCCCCCAGCGGGTCCGGCGGCAGCAGCTCGTCCGTCACCACCGCGCCGATGAAGTCGTCGCTGTACAGGGCGGGGTCGGCGATCTCCGCCAGCGGCCCGGTCACCGTGCGCACGTCCCGCAGCGGCGGAATGGGCTCGGTCTCGATCTCCAGGCTGCCCTTTTCCCCCAGCGTCACCACCAGTGCGCCCTTGCGCTGCCGCTCCTCGGACAGGGCGTATTTCAGCGGGGAGCCGCTGTAGCACACCCGCCCGCCGCAGAGTCTCTGGGGGCTGTGCAGGTGGCCCAGGGCCACGTAGTCGAAGCCCGCAAACACCTCTGCCGGCACCTGCTCCAGCCCGCCGATGGCCCGCTCCTCGGAGTCGGAGGTCTCAGCGCCCAGCACGAACTGATGGGCCACCAGCACGTTTCGGGCCTCGGGGTCCAGGGGCGTGCGGTCGAGCGCCGCGCGGACGGCGTCCTCATAGGTCTGTATGCCGTCGGCATCCTCCCCCAGCCGACGCAGCGCGGCGCGAACCTGGATGGGTTTCACGAATGGCAGCAGGTACACGTGCACCTCGCCCCATTCGTCCCGGAGCACGTGCCGCCTCAGCGCGCCGTCGTAGACGCCCGCCACGTGGACGCCGTTGCGCTCCAGCAGCCCGCCGCAGTAGTCCACCAGCTCGCCGCCATCGTGGTTGCCGGAGATGACGAACACCGGCTTGCCCTTTTCCGCCAGCGCCGCCAGGAAGTCCCCGGCCATGCGCACGGCCTCGCCCGAGGGCTGGGCCCGGTTGTAGACGTCGCCAGCGATCAGCACCGCGTCGCAGCCCTCCGCCAGGGCGACGATCCGCTCCAGCGCGTGCCGCTGATCCTCCGCCAGGCCGATGCCGCCCAGTCGCCGCCCGATGTGCAAATCCGCCACGTGCAGAAATTTCATGGCTCAACCTCCGGTATTCGTGATGCGCGATGGTCTCAGACAACTTGGAATTTGTTGAGTCAACAGGCATCAGGCAACAGGCATTAGTCAGAATGCCGCTACCGCGTTTTCAACCAATCATGCGATTAAGCGCGGCAGCCACATTCTGACTGTTGCCTTATGCCTGTTGACTATTGCCTGAACTTGGAATTTGCTCCGCAAATTCCAAGTAACCCCAAAATCATTATACCACATTCTCCGTCGTAAAGCATCCTCTTTGCGCCGGTCTTTTCCGGCGGGCTTGCATTTCTGAACCGAAGGCCTTATAATGAACCTATCCGAACCCCATGGAGGCCCTATGAAGCAGAAGAAACGCGGCAAGCCCAACCATCGCCGCCGGCGCGCGCAGCGTCGGCGGCAGCGCGCCATGACAGCCCTCATCGCCGTCCTGGTGCTGGTCATGCTGGCACTGGCCGCGTACATCGTCCACTGGTACGTCAACCTGAGCCGCATCCGCGCCAACGGCGAGCGCTACAGCCAGCTGTATTCCGGCAGGGACGCCACGGAGCCGCCCGCCGGGGTGACGGAGGTCCTCGCGACGACAGAAGCGGCTACAGCCATCCCAACCGCCGGGCCCACGGCGACACCGACGACCGAGCCGACGACAATGGCCACCCCGACCGCCGAGCCGACGGCTGTCCCGACCCCAACGCCCGAGCCCACACCGACACCCGAGCCTACGCCTGAGCCCACACCCACAGCCGCACCAGCGCTTGAGTCAACGTCTACGCCAGAACCGACGCCCACAGCGCAGCCGACCGCCGCGACGACACAGGCCGCAACGGCAACGCCGAAGCCGACACAGGCCGCGACGCCCAGCCCGACCCCTGCGCCCACGGCCACGCCGGTCCCGTCGCCTACGCCGCTTCCCCTCGGGGCGGACATGCCCATCGTCGAGGACGAGCTCATCCCCACCCCCAACGCGGACACCCTCGTCTACGCGCTGCCCACCCCGCCGCCGGTCCAGGCCAGCTTCGAGGCCCTCCTGGCCAGCAACCCGGACACCGTGGGCTTCCTGGAGATCGAGGAGATGCTCTCGCTGCCCGTGGTGCAGCGGGAGAATGACAACGACTACTACCTGAACCACACCTTCGACGGCGACGAGGCCCTGGAGGGCGCGCTGTTCATGGACGGTCTGAACCGGCTGGTGCCGGAGGACGACTGCCTGATCGTCTATGGCCACAACATGAAGAACAAGACCATGTTCGGCCGGCTGAGCAGCTTCGGCGACGTGACCTGGCTGCGCCAGCACTCCATCGTCCACTTCGACACGCTGTACGAAAACCGCAGCTACGTGCCCTTTGCCGCCTTCAGCGCCAGCACCACCCCGGGCAACCGCCAGTACTTCGACGTGCGCCAGTTCATATTTGACGAGGTGGAGTTCGACAAGTTCGTGCTGAAGCTGCAGAGCCGCTCCACGCTGCGCATCCCGGTGGACGTGCGCTACGGCGACCACCTGCTGCTGCTGGTGACCTGCGACTACACCACCGACGCGGGCCGCTTCATACTGGCCCTGCGCCAGCTGCGTCCAGACGAGACGGACGCCGGCATGTGGGCCCGTGTGGTGGAGGCCGAGGCAAAGTGAACGCGAGAAAGCGGCTGTATCAGAATGGATTACCCTCTATTCTGATACAGCCGCTTTGCTATGCCCGTTTCTCCATCTCTTCCAGGGAAATCGCCCCGATCCGGGCGGCGTGGAACAGGTACTGCTGCACGATCCCCGCGTGGGGACCCAGCCGCTCCCGGGCCACGCGGGCCATCTCCCGGCGGGAAGCGCAGTCGATGCCCAGCCAGCACCGGGCCAGACGGTCCACCCACACGTCCACGGGAAAGGCGCAGGCGTGGCCGCAGCCGAACAGCAGCACGCAGTCCGCCACCTTGTCCCCAACCCCAGGCAGGGTCGTCAGCGCCCGATGGGCCTCGTCGTAGGGCATTCGACAGAGCGCGTCCAGCGGAAAGCCCTCGCAGACGCGCCGGGCCGTTTCGATCAAAAACGGCGCCCGGTAGCCCACCTTCATCGCCCGCAGCTCGGCCTCGTCCGCCGAGGCCAGCGCCTCCGGCGCGGGGAAGCCGTACAGCGTGCCGAAGGGCGTCTCCCGGGGCTGCCCGTAGCGGCGGCAGAGCGCGGCGTTCAGGTTGCGGATGCGGGCCACGTTGTTGTTGGCGGAGAGTATGAAGCCGATCAGCGCCTCCCAAGGCGGCTGGTTCAGCACCCGCAGGCCGGGAAAGCGGGCCATGGCCCGACGTGCCTCGGGCAGGGCGTCGAACTCCGCGGCGATGGCGGAATAGTCCCGGTCCAGGTCCAGATAGCGCCGCAGCGCCGCGGCGTCGAACTCCCCCTCGGCCTCGATGCCCATGGGCGTTCTGCTCAGCCAGACGTACCCGTCCTCCAGGGCGCAGCCGAAGCGTCTCTCCGCTTCCGTCCAGCGAAAGCACTGGGCCGAGTCGACCAGGGTCAGGCGCAGGTCCAGCGGTTCATTTCCGATCAGCATAGGCAGTTCCATTCGCGGCAGGCGCCGCCGTCCTTTGTGCAAAATAACGCATGACAATATAAGAAGCGCCAACGGCCCGTGGCCCTTGGCGCTTCCTGCGATTCTCTTATTCCGCCGCAGCTTCCGTCTTGGGATAGATGCTGACCTGCTTGCGCGTCTTGCCCAGACGCTCAAACTTTACGACGCCATCCAGCTTCGCGTACAGGGTATCGTCATCGCCGATGCCCACGTTCTTGCCGGGATGGAATTTCGTTCCACGCTGACGAACGAGAATGTTGCCCGCGAGCACGAACTGGCCATCTGCGCGCTTCACGCCCAGGCGCTGCGCATGGCTGTCGCGGCCGTTGCGGGAGGAGCCCATTCCCTTCTTGTGAGCGAAGAGCTGAAGATTCATCATGAACATGTGCTTTACCTCC
>CADCHI010000073.1 GCA_902801165.1 uncultured Eubacteriales bacterium
TGTATTCCTTTCGCTCTCCCTTGGGCATTGCTCTTCTCTCCTTTTGTCATTTCAGCTTTGTCCAAGTTTATTATACCACTTTCCTTCGTTCAGGATGACGGGTTTGATGTTTCCGTGCCATCCTGAGCGGAGCCGCGCAAGCGGCGCAGTCGAAGGATCTTCTCCTTTAACCGAAGACACCCTCAGTACGCCGCCTCCATGGCCCGCACGGCCTCGTACAGCCGGTCGTTCACCGGAACGGCCAGTCCGTGCTTGGCCGCCAGGCGGCGCACGGTGCCCGCGAACAGCTCCACCTCGCTCCTGCGGCGGGCGAGTCCGTCCTGGCGCATGGAGGGCATGCCGTCCGGGGACAGCGTGTCGATCATGTCCAGGTAGAAGGCCAGATCCGCCTCGGTGACGGGAACGCCCTCCAGCCGGGACAGCGCGATGACCTCCCGCATGGCGGCGATCATCTCCTCCCGAACAGGGCCGGGGCGTTGGACGCTGCCGTAGTCGCCCTCGCGGACCATCACCACCTGGTTCAGGCCCACGTTCAGCATGAACTTGCTCCAGATGCGGTGTTGGATGTCCGGCTCGACCCGGTAGGGCACGCCCGCGGCGTCGAACAGGGCGGTCAGCGCGGTCAGGTCGGGGGAAGTCCGCCCGCCGGGCAGGCCGACGCACAGGTGGCCCTTCTGGGTGTAGCGGAGTGCGCGCTTTTCCCGGACGGCGTCCGTGCCCTGGGCCACGCAGTAGATCAGGTGGTCGAAGCCGAAGCGGCGGCCCAGGATTTCCTCGCTGCTGATGCCGTTGAGCAGCGACAGCAGCACCGTGTTCGGGCCGATGTAGCCCGCCGCGTCCTCGATGGCCCTGTCCAGACCGGTGCCCTTCACGGCGAAGATCACCAGGTCCATGGGGCGGTCCTTCGTCCCGGCATCCAGCAGGGAAAATGCCTTGGGCGCGCCGTTGATGAGAATGGGCTCCCGGGCATACCGGGCCCTTCGCTCCGCGTCCACGATGAATCCCAGGGACGCCGCCGATTGCAGCATATCCCCGTAGAGCAGCCCCAGGGCGCCCATGCCGATGATGGCGATGGTCTTCATATCCGTCACCTCTCGTGTCGTCGATGGCAGTCGGTGTTTTCTCGTTCAGCCCTCAGCGGGCCGCCTGCCGATCAGCTTGACCACATCGGCTTCTGCCGTGCTGGGGTAAAGCCGCCGCACCTGGGCGAATATCCGGTCCCAGGATGCCGCGGGTTCCTCGCCGTAGGCGCTGCTCAGCAGCGGATAGCCCCAGATGGATTCCGGGGTCATCAGCACGGACACGGCCATGCCGTAGTCCTCGCCCCGCTTGTTCTGCCGCCGCCGGAAGCCGCCGATCACCAGGTACAGCTGCATCTGCAGCCCGGTGAGGACGCCTGGGTAGTTCTTCTCGCCTCCCTTGCCGAAGCCCGCCAGCTTCTTGAGCTCGGTGGAAAGGATCTCCGCGCCGGTGAATTGGGGCTCGTCGTCGGACTCCGGGTCCACGAAGCGCTCCATGATGGCCAGCTCCCTGCGGCTCGCCGCGCCGCTCTGCCACCGGCCGTCGAAGTCCCAGCCGTCCCGGCGGGCGTTGGCGAACGCGGGCAGCCAGTCCCGGCTGATGAACCCGGCGCGGCCGTCGAAGAACTTGCCGTAGGCCACCTCGTGCCCTCCGGCGATGACCTCCCGCCATTCCCAGGGGTCCTCGGCTCGGTCGCCGGTCCACCAGAATTCCGCGGCGACGTGCTCCTCGGCGGAGAAGCCCTCCACGGCGTTGGCGAAGAAGGGCAGGAAGCCGATCTCGTTGACCCAGGCGGTCAGTTCGGCGGCGCTGCGTATGCGCAGGGGATTGTCCAGGGGCAGGCCCTTCATGATCCAGGCGTCGGCCATCGTATCACATCCTTGCGGTTCCGTGTTGCAATTTGAATACAGTTTAGCACAGGCGGCGGCGCATTGCAAGCCCGGCCCGGGCGTGTTATAATGGGGCTATCACAGCATGAAAGCGGGAGGGCGTGGACGATGATCTTTACCGTGGAAAAGGCAAGGCTGGCGATCCGCCGGGGAACGGAGCTCGTTTGGATCGAGGCCTGGGGGCCGGACAGCCTGCGGGTGCGCGCGACGCGGCGCGCCGAAATGACAGGCCGGGACTGGGCGCTGATGGAGCCCGTGGAGCCCTGCGCTCCGCAGATCTGGGTGCGTGAGATCGACGCCACCGAGCCGTGGTACCGGGATCGCCCGGAGCGCCGCAGGACGGCACAGGTCGCCCGCATCGCCAATGGCAACATCGCCGCCGAGGTGGACGAGGAGGGCTGGATCACCTTCAAAAATGCCCGGGGCGACGTGCTGACCAAGGAGTACTGGCGGCAGCGGAACCGCATCGACCGCTACTGCGCGCCGCTGCGGGTGGACGGACGCGAATTGAGGCCCATCCAGGGTACCGACGACTACGCGCTGACGGCTCGTTTCGAGGCCTTCGACGACGAGCGCATCTTCGGCATGGGTCAGTACCAGGTGGCTCACCTGGACAAGAAGGGCACGGTGCTGGAGCTGGCCCACCGCAATTCCCAGGCCTCCGTGCCGTTCTACGTCTCCAGCCGTGGCTACGGCTTCCTGTGGAACAATCCCGCCGTGGGCCGGTGCAGCTTCGGCACCAACCTGACGGAGTGGACGGGGGAGTCCTGCAAGGAGCTGGACTACTGGATCACCGCCGGGGAGACGCCGGCGGCCATCGAGGCGCGGTATTCCGCCGTCACCGGCCGCGTGCCGATGATGCCGGAGTACGGCATGGGCTACTGGCAGTGCAAGCTGCGCTACCGCACCCAGGACGAGGTTCTGGCGGTGGCCCGGGAGCACGTGCGCCGGGGCTACCCGCTGGACGTGATCGTGGTGGACTTCTTCCACTGGACGCTGGAGGGCGATTTCAAGTTCGACCCGCGCTGCTTCCCGGACCCCTCCGCCATGGTGAAGGAATTGAAGGATATGGGCGTGGAGACCGTGGTGTCCGTCTGGCCCACCATCGACCGGCGCTCGGAGAACTTCGCGGCCATGGCCGAAAGGGGCCTGCTGGTGCGCAACGACCGGGGCATGAGCAACCACATGTCCTGGATCGGGGACACCACCTTCTTCGACGCCACGAACCCCGAGGCCCGGGAATTCGTCTGGGAGACCTGCAAGCGCAACTACTACGACGCCCACGGCGTGCGGGTGTTCTGGCTGGACGAGGCCGAGCCGGAGTACGGCCCCTATGAATTCGACCTGTACCGCTACCACGACGGCCCGGCGCTGCAGGTGAGCAACGAGTACCCGAAGTGCTACGCCCAGGGCTTCTACGAGGGCCTGAGGGCGGCGGGAGAGACGGACGTGATGAGCCTGGTGCGCTGCGCCTGGGCGGGCAGCCAGCGCTACGGCGTGCTGACCTGGTCCGGCGACATCTCCTCCACCTGGCGGGCCTTCCGCGAGCAGCTCCAGGCGGGGCTCTCCATGGGCATGGCGGGCATCCCCTGGTGGACCAGCGACATCGGCGGCTTCCTGGGCGGCATGCCGGAGGACCCGGATTTCCGGGAGCTGCTGGTGCGGTGGTTCCAGTGGGCCTGCTTCTGCCCGGTGTTCCGCATGCACGGCGAGCGACAGCCCTGGTACGACCACGACGCGGAGCACCCGGAGTACGTGGACAACGTGATGCAGATCACCAGCGGCCAGCCCAACGAGCTGTGGAGCTTCGGCGAGGACGTCGAAGCGATCCTGGCGAAGTACCTGTTCCTGCGGGAGCGCCTGCGGCCCTACATCCGCAATGTGATGCGCGAGGCCCACGAGACCGGCGCGCCGGTGATGCGCCCGCTGTTCTTCGGCTTCCCGGAGGACATCGACGCCTGGAGCGTGGAGGACGCGTACCTGTTCGGGTCCGACGTGCTGGTCGCGCCGGTGATGACGCCCGGCGCGCGGGAGCGGGAGGTGTACCTGCCCGACGGCGCGGAGTGGATCGAGGTCGCTACGGGCAGGCGGTACGCCGGCGGCCAGAAGGTACGCGCCGAAGCGCCCCTTGACGTCATCACGCTGTTCACGCGGGACCCGGCGCTGGTCGAGGTATTGAAAATCCATTGACGCGCGACGCGGCTCATAGCAAATCCCTTCCCGGGGAACAATACTCCGGGAAGGGATTTTTGTTATATAACGCAAACTTTACGACGGAATCTCTGTGATAGGTATTGACAGGTGCAAATTAATTTAGTACAATTGATTTGCAAACGAAATGAAGGAGGTTCACACCATGAGCATCTATGATTACACCGTCCGTGCCCGCAAGGGCGCCACGCTGAACATGGCCGACCTGAGGGGCAAGGTGCTGCTGATCGTCAACACCGCCACCGGCTGCGGCTTCACCCCCCAGTACGAGGCCCTCGAGCAGCTGTATGAGAAGTATCACGACCAGGGCTTCGAGGTGCTGGACTTCCCCTGCAACCAGTTCGGCCACCAGGCTCCCGGCGACGAGGGCGAGATCCACGAGTTCTGCACAGCCAAGTACCAGACCCGGTTCGACCAGCTGGCCAAGATTGAGGTCAACGGCGAGAACGAGGAACCGCTGTACACCTTCCTGAAGCAGGCCCAGCCCGACGAGAAGGTCGAGGGCATGAAGAACAAGGCCGCCATGGCCATGATCGCCAAGATCAGCAACACCTGCAAGAAGCCCAATGACATCAAGTGGAACTTCACCAAGTTCCTGGTGGACCGCGAGGGCAACGTGGTCAAGCGCTTCCCGCCGACCAGCGACCCGGCCGCCTTCGACGCCGATATCGCCGCGCTGATCTGAAATGGCTGACAAGTACGAGCCCCTGCGCCTGCGCAACCAGCTGTGCTTTCCGCTGTACCTGTGCTCCAAGGAGATCACCCGGCGGTACCAGCCCATGCTGGATAAGCTGAACCTGACCTACACACAATACGTCGTGATGATGTACCTGTGGGAGATGGGCAGCGGCAGTGCCAAGGACCTGAGCGCGGCGCTGCTGCTGGACCCCAGCACGCTGACCCCGGTATTGAAGAAGCTGGAGCAGAAGGGCTATGTGGACCGCGCCCGGGACCCCGGGGACGAGCGCAGCCTGGTGGTCCGGCTGACCAGTGCGGGGGAGGCCCTGCGCGACGACGCGCTGTGCGTGCCTGCCATGATGGCCAACTGCCTGGGCCTCACCGACGATGAGGCCCGGGCGCTGGGCAGCCTGATCGGCAAGGTACTGATGAATATTGAAAGGGAGATGTGAACATGTCTGTTATCGAAGTGACCAAGGCCAATTTTGAATCCGAGGTATTGAAGTCCGAGGTTCCCGTGCTGGCCGATTTCAACGCCGGCTGGTGCGGCCCCTGCCGCGCGATGAAGCCCATGCTGGACGAGCTGGCCGAGGGCAACACCGCCTACAAGATCGTGTCCATCGACATCGACGCCGAGGACGAGCTCGCCGAGGACTACGACGTCAGCTCCATTCCCTGCCTGGTGGTGTTCAAGGGCGGCGAGGAGGTCAACCGCTCCGTCGGCCTGATCCCCAAGGACGCCATCGCCGCGCTGGTGGAGGGCTGATGGGCCATGTATGACATCATCGTCATCGGGGCGGGTCCCGCCGGCATGACGGCGGCCATCTACGCCCGCCGCGCCGCCAAGACGGTGCTGGTGCTGGAGGCGCTGAGCTATGGCGGACAGATCCTCAACACCCCCGACATCGAAAATTACCCCGTGGAGGCCCACATCTCCGGCTTCGACTTCTCCACGAAGGTCTACGAGCAGGCCAAGGGCCTTGGCGCGGAGTTCGTGTTCGAGAAGGCAGTGGAGATCAAGGATGAGGGCGGCGTCAAGACCGTCGTCACCCCGAAGAACAGCTACCAGGCCAAGGCCGTCATACTGGCTACCGGCTCCGAGAACCGCAAGCTGGGCCTGGAGGACGAGCAGCGGCTGACCGGCAAGGGCATCTCCTACTGCGCCACCTGCGACGGCAACTTCTACCGCAACAAGGTGGTGGCCGTGGTGGGCGGCGGCAACACCGCCCTGGAGGACGCGCTGTACCTGGCCGACCTGGCCAAGCAGGTGTACCTGATCCACCGCCGCGACAGCTTCCGCGGCGACGACACCAACGCCGCGCGGCTCAAGGCCCGGGAGAACGTGGAGATCATCTACAACGCCAACGTGACGAAGCTGATCGCCGAGAAGCGGCTCAAGGCCATCGAGGTGACCGACAAGCTGGACGGCAGCGTGCGCACCATCGAGCTGAACGGCCTGTTCGTGGCCGTGGGCCGCGTGCCGGAGAACCAGAACTTCGCCAACCTGGTGCAGCTGGACGACGCGGGCTACGCGGTGGCGGGGGAGGACTGCCACACCGCCACGCCGGGCGTGTTCGTCGCGGGCGACAACCGGGTCAAGACCCTTCGCCAGCTGGTGACCGCCACCGCCGACGGGGCCATGGCCGCCACCGAGGCCGTGAAGTTCGTCAACAGCCTGTGAGTAAATTAAACAGGACAAAACGGGAGCCCATCGGCAGTTCATTGGCCGATGGGCTCCTTCACATGTAATGCCATTGAGGTTCCGGCGCTCGCCGGGCAGGGAAACGGAGGAAACCATGGAGAAGATCGCGCTGTACCACACCGGCTTTACCCAGATCCGGGAACCGGACATCCACATCGGCAGGCCCAACGCCGACTTCGGGCAGGGCTTCTACCTGTCGCCGGACCGGGAATTCTCCCGCCGCTGGGCGAAGCCGCGCCGGGGCCAGGACACCTGGCTGAACGCCTACGAGCTCACCCTCGATGGGTTGAACGTCAAGCGGCTTTCCCGAGGCGCGGAGTGGTACGACCTCATCTACCGCAACCGAAACGGCCTCGCCGGGGACGGCGAGGCCTGGGATGTCATCATCGGGCCCATCGCCAACGATACGATCTACGACACCTGGGGGATCAGCACCAGCGGCCTCCTGAGCCGCGAGCAGTCCCTGGCGCTGCTGATGGTCGGACCGGAGTACGAACAGGCGGTGCTCAGGACCGAGCGGGCTGCCTCCCAGCTGCGCTTTGTGTCCGCCCGGGTGCTGCCCGAGGCGGAGATCGCCCGGTGCCGGGAGCTCGTCAGGCGGGAGGAGGACGAATACCAGCGGCAGTTTGCCGCCGCCATGGAGCGGATGCTATAGTACCGCGTCTTTCAAGGACGGCGCCGATTTGCGGGTCACGCCCGGTGAACTTTTCCTTAACCGCCGATTTGCGGTTTACGCGCGGTTGAACTTCTCCTTGGGCTGCCGGCAGCGCGGGCACTTCCAGTCATCGGGCAGCGCTTCGAAGGCGACGCCGTCGTGCTCAGCGGGGTCGTAGACGTAGCCGCAAATGGAACAGACATACTTGCCCGTGGCCTGCGCGCCGGCGATTTCCGTGGGCGGAATGGACACCGGGGGATTCTCCAGGTCGACGATGGCCGTGTTCTCCAGGTTCTCCACGCCCAGCGGGGTGTGGGTGGACAGGTACACGGTGGGATGGCCGGCGATGAAGTCCCGCACGCGGTTCAGCGTGTCCCGGGCCGCCGCCGCGTCCTCGAACACCACGGACAGCTTGTTGGCGTACAGCGCCTCGTCGGTGTAGGTCACGTCGCCGTGGATCATGTAGAACAGGTCGCCGTCCTCGACGATCACGATGCTGTTGCCGGTGGTGTGGCCCTTGGCGGGCAGGAAGTAAACGCCCTCCGCTACCTTCTCGCAGGCGTCAAAGTTGTAGTAGGGGCCGTCCTTGTATTCGACGGCCTTCACGTTGGGAAGCCCCGCCAGCTCCTGGGCCGCGGCCTCCTCAGGGGAGGCATAGATCACGGCGTCCGGGAAGGCCGCCAGCAGGCCGGAGTGATCGGCGTGCTTGTGGGTCAGCAGGATCTTGGAGACGTTCTCCGGGCCGTAGCCCAGCTCCCGCAGGGCGGGCAGGTAGTCCTGGATGCGCGCGCCCATGTGTATGACGGTCTTGTCGTCCGGCACCGCGTCCGGCACGCCGTCGGGCATGCCCGTGTCCACCAGGATGACCTCGCTGCCGGTGTCGATCACGTAATTCTGCAGGCTGGAGCGATAGCGCACGGTGGGGTCGAGCCCCTCCATGCCCTCTCCGCCGAAGGCGAAGGGCTGGAGCATGAAGCCCTTTTCATACAGCTTGACTGCCTTGATGATCATGATATACCTCCTTTTTATGGCGCGCCGCGCCTGATCGTCGCCTTTACAACCGGGGGGTATTTGATAGAATTGTAAGTGAAAGACCAACTATGAAAAGTCAACCCCTCCGAAGGGGTTGAGAGGCGGAGCGGGCGAGATTTAACCTGCGCATAACAATGCAACAAAAGGGACAGGAA
>CADCHI010000074.1 GCA_902801165.1 uncultured Eubacteriales bacterium
ATTTCCGGGGAGCGGATACTCCCCTGTGGTGACATAGCGGTAATACTGCCTCGGGGACAGCTTCGCCAGCTGCCACTGGTAGCGATCGTTGTTGTAGTATGCACAAAGACCTTCAGCGCAGAGACATCGATGCCCAGCTTCTCTGATATTTCCTTGTACTGCCTGCCCGCTGCCCGCATGTCCAGAATCGTTCTTTTCTCTTTCTCCGTCATCGAAAAAACCTCCTCTCGCCTGGTAGTCGCGGGAGGAGGTAAAAAGGGACGTTATTTTCATTTGACTGTGATTCGGTTTTCTCCTCTGAAAAGGAATTCGGCGCTGCCGTCGGAGTGAACCGTCACCTGCGTGACCAGCAGGCGCCATGCCCGTTCGTTCCAAACGTCGATGCCGCCCCTACGGATTGCTCACAAGGCTCCTTCTGCTTTAAGATAGCTCCCTTTGGTCTTCAGAAAACCCTTACAGCTTCACGACCACGTTCTCCTCCAGGGACTTGATAGTGGCTTCGATGATCTGCAGCACACCGCGGTTCTGTTCGAAGGTGACGCAGGCCTCGCGGTCCTCCTTCACAGCGTCGAAGAACTCCCGCAACTCGCCCTCAAACATGTCGGTCTGCTCCACCTGGATCGCCTCGATATTCTCCTGTCCAGCGGGGTAGAAGTTCAGGTTGCTGCCGCGCTCGCCGTCGTTGATGTTCAGCCCGGCGGTGAGGGCATAGTTCAGAGTGCCCTTGTCGCCGGTGGCGCGGAACTCGATGGAGAAAGGCCAGTTGCCGGTCATCTCCAGGCTGGTCTCCACGATGGCGCGCACGCCGCTTTCCCAGATCAGGCTGGTGCACACGTGGTTCCAGCAGCCGGTGGGGCTCTTCCAGCCGGTGGCGTACACGCTGCACGGCTTGCCGAAGATGCTATACAGGTAGTCGATGTCGTGGATGTTCAGGTCGTACAGGCCGCCGCCGCTCTTTTTGGGATCGCGGTGCCAGGTGGTCCAGGTGGGATGCTGGCAGATGCGCTTTTCATAGATCATGTGGATGCTGCCCAGCCTGCCCTCGTCCAGGTACTGCTTCATGGTGATGAACTCCGGCCACCAGCGGGCCACCTGGGCCACCATGAAGCGCACGCCGGCCTTTTCGCAGGCGGCGACCATGCAGTCGAAGGATTCCACGGTGAAGGTGATGGGCTTTTCGCAGATCACGTGCATGCCCAAGCCCGCGGCCTCCACCACCCAGGCCTCGTGCAGGTCCGTGGGCAGGCAGATGTCCACGACGTTTGCGCCGGCCTCTTTGGCTTCCTTCAGGGTCTTGACCCATTTACAGCCGTATTCCTCCGCGACCTTGCCGCAGGTATCCGGGTTCCTGCCGATGACGGCGACGATCTCAACGTCCTCGATCTTCTTGAGCGCTGCGAAATGGTTCTGGGCGATGTAGCCGCTGCCGGCGACCGCTACCTTAAACATAGTTACGTCCTCCCTTTCATGTCTCATGGATAATGTGCGTTCGTTCAAATGCCTACACAGTTAGAGGTTAATTCCTGTTTATCCAATAATATTTTACAAACAAAATAGCAAACTGTCAACCGATTGAACAATAATAAAATAAGGATTGACACAGACGGCTGACTGTGTTAATATTTCTATTGTAAAGATTTGCGCATTTGCTGCGCAGACATGGAAATTCAAAGCCGCCCGGGGGCGGCTTTGCGAATAGGCATTCATGGATCGACGAATGGATTGAAAGGATGTGTTACCCATGAAAAACGTGTTTGCCATCAATACGAATACCTATCACGGCTTTACCACGGACGAGGCGTTTGAAGGCATCGCCGCCGCCGGCTTCAAGTATATCGAGATCGCCGCGGTGCGCAACTGGACCGAGCATGTGATGCCCGAATGGCCCCAGGAGAAGATCGACCACGTGAAGCAGAAGGCCAAGGAGCTTGGGCTTGAGATCATCGCTATGAGCGGCCACTGTGACCTGAGCGATCCCGAACGCCTGAACGACTTCCGCGCCAACATGAAGCTGGCCCACGAGCTGGGCTGCAAGTGGATCATCTCCTCCACCGGCGAGGCTCACTTCATGAAGGGCGAGGAGGGCACCGAGGAGAAGCTGATCGCCAATATCAAGACGCTGCTGCCCGATCTGGAGGCCTACGACATGAAGCTGGGCATCGAGGTGCACGGCGCGAACTATGGCACCGGCGAGGCCGTCGATCGCCTGGTGAAGGGCGTGGGTAGCCCCAGGGTAGGCGTCAACTACGATACCGCCAACGTGGTGTTCTGGGGCCGCAGCGATCCCGATGTGGACCTGCCCACCTGCGTGAAGGACCTGAACTTCTGCCACCTGAAGGACAAGATCGGCATGGACAACAGCTGGAACTTCCCGGCCATCGGGGCGGGCGAGCTGCACCTGCTGGACCTGATGAAGACCATGAACGACAACGGCTTCACGGGCCCGTTCTCCATCGAGATCGAGTACACCGAGGAGTTCGACATGCGCGAGAAGCGCGAGGGCGATCTGGACTACGCCAACAAGCTGGTGAAGGATTCCTTCGATTATCTGCACGCCCACGGGCTGATCTGAACCTGTCCCTTTCCTATGGAACCGTTGGGCGGAGGAGAACCGCCTGAATAATAAGAAGGAGGATACCCAAATGAAGAAACTGTTTGCTCTGCTGCTGGCTCTGACGCTGGTCGTCGGGGCGATGGGCGCCGTCGCGTTCGCGGAGGAGAAGCTCACCTTCGGCTACATCGCCTACCAGATGGCGGACATCTGGAACGAGTATTCCGCAAGGTCCTTTGAGTATGCCGCCGAGCAGGACGGCGTGGACGTGATGGTGCTGGATGCCGGCAACGACATCGCCCAGTCCGTCTCCGCGATGGAGTCCCTGATCCAGGCCGAGGTGGATGGCATTTCCATCTTCCCCATCAGCCCCGAGCAGGCGGCCCAGCTGATCACCATGGCCAACGAGGCCGGCATCCCGATCACCGTTGAGAACATCGACGTCGCCAGCGTGGCCGACGAGGACGACTACATCGCGGCGGTGGGCTGCGTGTATGGCGACATCGGCTATGCCGCCATCGAGTGGCTGGCCAACAACGTCGAGGACGCGAAGGTGTTCTACTGCGCGGGCGCCGTGGGCGGCGGCGTGTTCGAGGCCTACAAGGTGGGCGTCGACCAGGCTCTGGCCGACAACGAGGGCAAGATCGAAATGGTCGGCCTGCTGAACTCCGACGCGTGGTCCACCGAGGACGGCCTGAACCTGACCACCAACTTCATCAACTCCGGCACCGAGTTCAACTGCATCTTCGCCAACAACGACCAGATCGCCCAGGGCTGCTATCAGGCCTGCGAAGAGGCCGGCATCGAAGTGCCGATCGTCTCCACCGGCGGATCCCCGGACGCCTACGCCTTCCTGGAGGACGGCATCGAAGCCGCCAACATGACCGCGCCCGTCTCCATCCAGGGCATCCAGACCTACAAGAACCTGTATGAGTTCGTGACCGAGGGCAAGATCCCGGATCCCAAGTTCCAGAACCTGCCCGTCATCCCGGTTTCCGGCGACGACCTGGGCGCCTGGATCGACTGGTCCGACAACGAGGCCGCCTACAAGTACGTGTACGGCGAATAAGCGCATTCCCGGCGGACACCGGCCCAGGCCGGTGTCCGCATCACCATTGCTGACCTGAGCGCACGCATCGACGCGCGCTCAGGTCAGCAATGATATTCTAAAACAGCGTGGTGATGAATATGACCCCAACCAACGGCACGCCCCTGCTGAAGATGCAGGGCATCGTCAAGGAGTTCCCCGGCGTCCGGGCGCTTTCCAACCTGACGTTCGACGTCTACAAGGGCGAATGTCACTGCCTGGTGGGCGAAAACGGCGCGGGCAAGAGCACCCTGATGAAGATCCTCTCTGGCGCTTATACCCCCACCTCCGGCATCATTCACTTCGACGGGCACGATTACAAGCACCTGACCCCCGCGCTCTCCAAGAGCCTGGGCATCGAAATCGTCTATCAGGAAAACGACCTGGTCCCCACGATGAACGCCATCGAAAATATCTTCGTGGGCAAGGAGATGACCCGCTTCGGCGGCTTTATCGATCATGCGGGCATGGCCGAGCGGGTCCACGAGCTGATGCAGCGCTATAAAATCGATATCGATCCCACCCGCAACATCGAGCAGATGTCCGTCTCCGACCAGCAGTTCGTCAAGATCCTGAAGGCCCTGATGAATGAGAGCCGCATCCTGATCATGGACGAGCCGACCTCCATGTTCAACGTGGAGGACGCGGGCAAGGTGCTGAACCTCGTGCGCAGCATCACCAGCCATGGCATTAGCGTCATCTACATCTCCCACTTCCTCAAGGAGGTGGTGCAGATCGCCGACCGCATCACCGTCATTCGGGACGGCAATGTCATCAACACCTATGACAACGCCGGCCGCGACGTGCCGCTGAACACCCTCACCCGGGACATGGTGGGCCGCCCCGTAGACATGTTCTACCAGAAGGAGCCCAGCGAGATCGGGGACGTGATGTTCGAGGTGAAGGACTTAAAGCTCACCAAGGACTCCCCCAGCGTCAGCTTCTCCGTCAGGCGGGGCGAAATCGTGGGCTTGAGCGGCATGGTGGGCTCCGGCCGGACCGAGATCGTGCGCGCCATCTCCGGCGCGGACCCCAGGTACAGCGGTGACATCTACTTAAACGGCGAAAAGCTGACCATCCGGAACCCCCGGGACAGTATCGAAGCGGGCATCGCCCACATCACCGAGGACCGGCAGCGGCTGGGCCTGAACCTGAACGCCAGCGTGCTGGAGAACGCCCTGATGGTAGGTCTCCAGCAGAAAAACCGCATGCGCAAGGGCATTCTCTACAACTGCAACAGCTATGCCGCGCCCATACAGGGCATCGTGGAAAAGCTGAAGATCAAAACCCCTTCCCTTCAGCAGGCCGCGGTCAACCTCTCGGGCGGCAACCAGCAGAAGGTCGTGCTGGGCAAATGGCTCTTCGCGGAGCAGTCGGTGTACATATTCGACGAGCCGACGCGCGGCATCGACGTCAACGCCAAGGCCGAATTCTATAAGCAGATGACGGCACTGACCCACGCGGGCAACTGCATCATCATGGTTTCCTCCGACATGCCGGAGATGATCTCCATGAGCGACCGCATATTGATCGTCCGAAACGGCGAGATCTGCTCGGAGCTCACCGGCGACGAGATCAACGAGCAGACGATCATTCGCGAAGCGCTGGGCGTCGGCTGACGTGCCCTTGTACCAATCTGCGGGAAGGACCCTTTTGACGCCCGATGAAAGGATGGATTGACTTGAAAAAGAACATAAGGTGGCTTCGGGTTTTGTTGATCCTGGTGGGCCTGGCGCTGTTCGTGCTGGCAACCGTCGGCGAATCGATCCAGCGCTCGAACTGGAGCGCCATCAGCGGCTATGTGGATGAGATCGCAGCGGAGATGGGCTACGAATCCTATGATGCCATCGACGACGCCGACGCAAAGGAAGAGGTTCGGCAGGCGGCGCTGCTGCTGGCCGCCCAGGACGCCGTGGCGGTCAGCCACGGCTACAAGCGCTTCTCAAAGGTCAAGGACGAGGCAGAGCAGGAGCAGATCCGGGCCGAGGCCTTGGAATACATCGCCAACAACGCCGGCGAATCCGGCTTCGGCAGCGCGCTGGCCGCCGCCTGGAGGCCGCTGCTGATCGTATCCATCGTCCTGCTCGCCTGCGGCACCGCCCTCACCCTGGCCGAGCGCAGGAAAAAACCCGGCGCAGCGCAGCGCGGCCTGACGAAGAACCGCTTGCGCGGCTTCCTGGGAGACCAGCGGGTGTTGCTGGTCATATTCATCGTACTGCTGGTCGTCGTGGTGGGACTGATCAACCCGAAATTCGTCAAGCTGACCAACATCATCGCCATCTTCCAGCAGACCGCCGTGCTGGGCATCCTGACCATGGCCCAGTGCATGCTGCTGATCTCCGGCGGCATCGACCTGTCCATGGGCAACATGATGGCCCTGGTGGGCGTGCTGGTGGCCACGCTGCTCATGCAGGACGTCCCACTGGGCCTGGCCGTGCTGGCTGGCATGGGTGCCGCCGCGCTGTGCGGACTGTTCAACGGCGTCATCATCGCAAAGTCCGGCTGCATCCCGCTGATCATCACCCTGGGCACCGGCAAGATCTTCTACGGCATAAGCCTGCTGATCTGCGGCGGTTCCTTCCTTCAGTTCAAGGGCAAGCTGGACTTCATGCGCAAGATCCAGCTGTACAACGTGCTGCCGCTGATGGTCATATTCATGCTGACCATCGTGTTGCTGATGCATGTACTGCTGAACAAGACCAAGTTCGGGCGGAGGATCGTGGCCATCGGCGGCAACGAGAAGAACGCCTTCCTGTCCGGCATCAACGTCGACCTGTACAAGATCATCACCTATTGCATCGGCGGCCTGATCGTAAGCATCGCCGCGCTGGTGCTTGGCGCGCGCCTCGACTCCATCACGGCTACCGCCGGCAACGGCTATGAGACCGACGCCCTGGTGGCGGCTATCATCGGCGGCGTGACCTTCGAAGGCGGCCGGGGCACCGTGTTCGGTGCTTTCCTGGGCTGCCTTCTGACCGGCATCATCTCCAACGCGCTGGACATCCTCGGCGTGGACGCCTACGTGAAGGTGGTCATCTCCGGCGCGATCATCGTCGGTGCGGTGGTGTTGTCCAACATCGACAGCCTGCGCAAGAAGCGCTGACGCATCGCCCGACGGCATCCGATGAATCCGACCGACAGCATGGGAGGGAATCGCATGAAGACCGCAGTGAGTTTCTATACCTTCGGGCAGGATGTGGACATCCGCGAGGCCTGCGAGCAGGCGAAGAAGGCGGGCTACGACGGCGTGGAGCTGTGCCTGTCCGAACAGGGGCAGCTGAACATGAAGACCGGCGAGAAGGAACTGCTTGCGCTGCGCCGCATGGTCAACGACATGGGGCTGGAGATCTGCTCCGTGGGCGCGTGGAACATGTGGGAACACAACCTGGCCGGCGAGGACGAAGCCGACGCGGCCTACGCCTGCGACATCGCGAAGAAGCAGGTGGAGTGCGCCCAGGCCTTCGGCGCCGACGCGGTGCTGATCGTGCCCGGCTGGGTGGGCACCAACTTCGCCCCGGGCATCGTCCGCTACGACATCGCCTATGAAAACAGCCAGCGCCGATTGGCGTCCTTGGCCCCCTTCGCCGAGGCGGCGGGGGTGAGCCTGGCGGTGGAGAACGTGTGGAACAAACTGCTGCTGTCGCCCATCGAGATGCGCAGATTCCTGGACGAGATCGGGTCCGATCGGGTCGGCGCCTACTTCGACGTGGGCAACATCATCTACATCGGCTACCCGGACCAGTGGATCGACATCCTGGGCAGCCGCATCAAGCGCCTGCACTTCTGCGACGCCCGCGGCGAGCAGGCGGGGCTGGGTATGTTCGTGGACCTGTTCGAGGGCGACGTGGACTTCCGCACCGTGATGCAGGCTGTGCGCCGCGTGGGCTACGACGAGTGGGCCACGGTGGAGTTCCTGCCGAACTACAAGATGTTCCCCTACCAGTCCATCATCAACGCCCGCCTGTCGCTGGAGCGCATACTGACGGAGCTTTGACCGACAGATCCGCATAGATAGCAGGACCCATCGTTGTAGAAAAGAAGATAAGAACGAGGTAACCGGTCGATCCGCAATGTCAATAAGACAGTTACAAAGGCAAGCAGAAGAAAAATGCCAGTGATCTGAGTAAAGGTCACTGGCATTTTTTTACAAACATAAAATAGTAGGGGGTTGACAAACAGGTTAAAATATCGGCTTAATGATCATGATTAGCCTGTAGCTAATAGGGGAGTATAATGTACACGGAGCACACAAGCAGGCTATCATCAGAAGGAAGAATACAGGCAAGGAATTACGACATTTCCAAGTTTGTGGATGACTTCGCTTCCATCCGTATCTTCAATTATCGGAAGGTGAACTGGAACACCAACAAATATTTGCTTTTCCGTGTTCTTCGCGACATTCGAACCCAGGACTGTAACACCATCGGGAAAGTACTGGTCCGGGAACTGAAGAAAATGGATATTTCCCTCGACGGTATAACCCGTTTCAGTCTGAACCAGTTTACAGGCCGTTACATGCTCCATTTCCTTGCACGATTTACATCGTATGTCAATGTCCACATGGGGAACCCGTCCATGTTTGACGTGTATATGGATCGAAAAGCAAAGGGCAACACTTATGATATAGAGCATATCCTCCCCGACCGTTTTGATGATTATGCAGCCGATTTCGCTGATGCGCATGAGTTTCAAACCTGGCGG
>CADCHI010000075.1 GCA_902801165.1 uncultured Eubacteriales bacterium
GGAGATCTTCAAGATGCTGCCCTACGTGGTCACCATCATCGTGCTGATCCTCACCAGCCTGCGCAAGAAGAAGGAGGACCAGCCCCCGGAGAGCCTGGGCCTGCACTACTTCCGCGAGGAGCGGTAAGCGGGTTTGCCGGGAAATATCGCCCGGCAAAACTTGAGGATTTACAAATCGTGTAAAATCATGTATAATATCTTTACAACCATTAAATGATAAGTGGAGGTTAGCGCTATGGCCAAGTATGTTTGCGACGCTTGCGGTTGGGAGTACGACGAGGAGCTGGGAAGCCCCGAGAACGGCATCGCCCCCGGCACCAAGTTTGAGGATCTGCCCGAGGACTTCGAATGCCCGCTCTGCGGCGTGGGCAAGGACATGTTCTCCGAGGCCTGATTGAAGACGCGGAGCGCCCGGCATAGCGATGTGCCGGGCGCTTCTTGTACCCTGCTGAATACGGAGGTGGAACCATGACCCATGAATTCGACGTTGCGGTGCTCGGCGGCGGGCCGGGCGGCTACGAGTGCGCGATTCGCTGCGCGCAGCTGGGACTGAAGACGGCGCTGGTCGAGGCCCGCGAGCTGGGCGGCACCTGCCTGAACCGGGGCTGCATTCCCACCAAGGCGCTGCTCCATGGCGCGGAGCTGTATGCCGAGGCCAAGGCCGGCAGCGCCTTCGGGCTGATACTGGACGGACTGACGCTGGACTACCCGAAGCTGGCGGCATTCAAGGACGACAAGGTGAAGAAGCTGGTCAGCGGCATCGAGGCGTTGGAGAAGGCCCACGGCGTGGAGGTCGTCCGGGGCTTCGGCAGGCTGACCGGACCCAACGAGATGGACGTGAACGGCCGCAGGCTCACCTACGACAAGCTGATCCTGGCCATGGGCAGCGCGCCCGCCCGCCCGCCGGTGCCGGGCATGGAGACCGCCTACACCAGCGACGACGTGCTGGCGGCCGTCAACCTGCCCAGCGGCGCGATCATCATCGGCGGCGGCGTGATCGGCCTGGAGTTCGCCACGCTGTTCGCCTCCCTGGGCAAGAAGGTGACCATCGTGGAGATGATGCCGGACATCCTGCCCGGCGTCGCCCCGGAGATCACCTCCAAGCTGAAGGCGCTGCTTAAGAAGAAGGGCGTGGAGTTCATCCTCGGCGCCAAGGTGACCGGCGTGGAGAAGGGCCGAAAGGTCACCTTCGAGCAGGACGGCAGGGCGGACGAGCGCACCGCCGCCACGGTGATCGTCTGCGCGGGCCGCAGGCCCATGACCCGGGACTGCGGGCTGGAGGCCATCGGCCTTGAGACCGACCGTCGGGGCTTCATCGAGGTGGACGACCACCTGCGCACCGCCGTGAAGGACGTGTACGCCATCGGCGACATCACGGGCAAGATCCAGCTGGCCCACGTGGCCTCCGCCCAGGGCATGGTTGCCGCGGCGAACTGCGCGGGCAGGGACAAAACCATGCGCTACGACCGGGTGCCCGCCTGCATCTACACCTCCCCGGAGATCGGCTACGTGGGCCTCACCGAGGAGGCCGCCCGGGCCCAGGGCCGCGAGGTGGTCACCGGCGGCTTCAACATCGCCGCCAACGGCCGCTGCATGGTGATGAACGAGTCCACGGGCCTGGTCAAGCTGGTGGCGGACAAGGCCACCGGCGAAATCCTGGGCTGCCAGATCATGGCGCCCCGGGCCACGGACATGATCGCGGAGGTCACCGCGCTGATGAGCCACGGCGGCACCATACAGAGCCTGTCCGAGGTCATCCATCCCCATCCCACGGTCTCTGAGATCATCGCCGAGGCCGCCCACGATGCCGAGGGCCTGTGCGTAAACGCGATGCCCCGGAAGAAGTGACGCGAAGGGAACGACGAACCAGGCGGCATGGCCGCGCGGGAAGGTCCGCGACGGTCATGCCGCCTGGCTTTTGTATCTTCAAGGAAGCGCGAAGGGACGATGCATGATTCATTCCCCGTCGGGGCGTGGCGCTTCCGCTCTGCCCGGGCACCGGCCCCGGCGCTTCGAGCGGCGCAGCGTCTCCCGCAGGGCACAGAGCTTGTCCGCGACGCACAGCAGCAGGCTTTCCCGGCGGCGGGGCAGCTTGGGCACCAGCGGAAACATGTGGCAGGCGATCATGTCCCGCTCGATGTCGCCAAGGGCAAAGTCCCGGTCGGCGTTGCGCAGCGCCCGGGTGGGGTGGGTGAAGCCGTGCCACCTGTGGGAGGCGTCCTTCTCGTGCCAGTCGTACAGGAAGTAGTCGTGCAGCAGCGCACCGCGCACCAGCGCCCGTTCGTTCACCCGCAGGCGCAGCCCCCGGGATAGCTTCAGGCACATCAGCGCCACCGCCACCTCGTGCTCCAGCACGCTGACCCGGCCGTGCTGGAGGTGTCCGCGCTGGGAGCGCAGGCCGGGGGAGGCGAGGAGGTCCCGCCCGTGGCGACGGAGCAGGGGAAGGTAATTGGCCATGTTGCGCTCCTTTCTTCCGATGCCGGATATTCATAGACTGCGCCAATTATACCACGTTCTCCGGCTTCCGTAAACTCCCGGTTGAAAACGCTTCTGCCAGTTAAATGTTTATAATCAGTCAACAATCGTGCCATATTATTTGTTTGACAACCCGCAAACGCGGTGTATAATAATATCGGATTGGTGTAACGGGCATTTGCCCGCTGCGGAAAGGACTTGAATATGGCTACGAAAAAGACGAGCATCGGCGGCCAGGCGCTGATCGAGGGCATCATGATGCGGGGCCCCGAGCGCACGGCCATGGCCGTCAGAAACGATAAGACCAAGGAGATCGTCCTGGAGGAGTACCCCACCAAGGGCAAGGACCGCGCGAAGTTCTTCAAGCTGCCCTTCATCCGGGGCATCTTCAACATGATCGACTCGCTGTCCTTCGGCTACAAGTGCCTGATGCGCTCCGCGGAGCTCTCCGGCCTGGAGGACGAGGAGACGAACAAGACCCCCTCCACCTGGGACAAGATCTTCGAAAAGCTGATGATGCCCATCGCGACGGTGCTGGCCGTGGCGCTGGCGCTGGGGCTGTTCGTGTACCTGCCCATGCAGCTGTGGAAGTGGCTGACCGCCGCCTCACCGGCCACGGCCCAGAACTACTACCTGCGCGCCTGCTTCGAGGGCGTGATGCGCATACTGCTGTTCGTGGGCTACGTGTGGGCCACCTCGCTGATGAAGGACATCCGCCGCACCTACATGTACCACGGCGCGGAGCACAAGACCATCTTCTGCTATGAAAAGGGCCTGCCCCTGACGGTGGAGAACGTGCGCCCCCAGGTGCGCTTCCATCCCCGCTGCGGCACCTCCTTCATGGTGCTGATGCTGATCGTGGGCATCCTGGTGTCCATGTTCATCCGGGTGGACAACCTGCTGCTGCGCACCGCGCTGAAGCTGCTCACGTTCCCGGTGGTCGTGGGCATCGGCTATGAGCTGATCAAGTTCGCCGGCCGGCATGACAACCTGCTGACCCGCATCATCTCCGCCCCCGGCAAGGCGCTGCAGCACATCACCACCCGGGAGCCTGACGACAGCATGATCGAGTGCGCCATCGCCGCCATGGAAAAGGTGATCCCCGCCGACGGCAGCGATAACTGGTAAGCCGGCGATCATTTCTCGGGCATTCTGCCTGCTGCCTGCCCGTAAGCCTTCTCCCTTGGAGAAGGTGGATTTCGGCAGGGTTGCCTGCAATAATGCCGAAAGGCGGATGAGGTCGCCGTCACGCAGTTTACGCCTGCTTCCTTCACGGCTCCGGGCATTCTGACTGCTGCCTGTTGCCTGCTGCCTGCTGCCTGCTGGCTACTGCCAGCCGCCTGCCCGTATGCCTTCTCCCTTGGAGAAGGTGGATTTCGGCAAGATTGCCTGCAATACTGCCGAAAGACGGATGAGGTCGCCGTGACGCAGTTTACGCCTGCTTCCTTCGCGACTCCGGGCATTCTGACTGATGCCTGCTGCCTAATGCCTGATGCCTGCTGGCTACTGCCAGCCGCCTGCCCGTATGCCTTCTCCCTTGGAGAAGGTGGATTTCGGCAAGATTGCCTGCAATATTGCCGAAAGACGGATGAGGTCGCCGTGACGCAGTTTACACCTGCTTCCTTCGCGACTCCGGGCAATCTGACTGTTGCCTGTTGCCTGTTCTTGATTCCCCATCGGAGGACCCTATGCCCAACGGAAAAACCAAAAAGCGCGCCCGAAACGCGCGCAGAATCGCCTACGAAACCGGCAGAGTGAGATTCAGAGTGATCTTCCTGCCGGTGTTGGCTTTGCTCCTGACGCTGGTGGTGGAGCTGTTCAACCGCAGCCTGTCGCTGCCGGCGCTGGTCTCCTTCATCGCCGCCCGGCCGCTGTACTTTTTGTACAACGCGCTGATCGTGCTGACCTCGCTGGTGTTCTCGGAGCTGTTCAGGCGCCGCAAGGCGGTGCTGACCACCACGTCCATCGTGTGGCTGGTGCTGGGCGTGGTGCAGTACATCGTGATCAAGGACCGCACGCAGCCCTTCTGTTCGGTGGACATCCTGATGCTCAAGGACGCCTTCTCGCTGATCACCATCTACTACACCTGGCCCCAGATCATATTGATGTTCGGCAGCGGCTTCGCGGTGATCTGCCTGGTGATCATGCTGTTCGCCCGCATGAAGCGGCGCAGGCGCTACAACTTCCCGGCGTCGCTGGCGGCCTTCGTGGGCTTCGTGCTGCTGACCGCAATGCTGGCCGCGCTGGGCATCCGCGCCGGTCGCTTCCCGCAGCACTTTGAAAACCTGGTGGACGCCTACAACGACTATGGCTTCGCCACCTGCTTCACCTTCACCTTCGGCCAACGCGGCATCTCCCGGCCCGAGGAATACTCCCCGGAGACGGTGGCGGAGATCCTGACCGACATCCCCGGCGAAGGGGAAAACGGCGAGCTGGTGTATCCGGTGTTCGACGAGGACGACGATCTGGCCCGGCCGAACATCGTGTTCGTGCAGCTGGAGTCCTTCTTCGACGTGAACACCATCATCGGCAGCGAGTATTCCGCCGATCCCACGCCCTGGTTCAACCGCCTGTGCAGCCGCTTCCCCAGCGGGCTGCTGTACGTGCCCACCATCGGCGGCGGCACCGCCAACACCGAGTTCGAGATCATCACCGGCCTGAACCTGGACTTCTTCGGCGCGGGCGAATATCCCTACAACACCATCCTCCAGCAGGTGACCTGCGAGTCGATGTGCTACAACCTGAAGGACTACGGCTATGCCGCCACCGCCATGCACAACAACAGCGGGTCCTTCTACAGCCGCAACATCGTCTATCCCCGGCTGGGCTTCGACCGCTTCGCGTCCCTGGAGTACATGCAGGACGTGAAGTACACCCCCGTGGGCTGGGCCCGGGACGCCGTGCTGACCGATGAGATCCTCACCGCGCTGAGGACCACCGACGCCCGCGACATGGTCTACTGCATCGCCGTGGAGACCCACGGAAAGTACGCGGAGACCTACGAGCCCCAGGAGGGTGACGTGGAGGTGCTGAGCCTGCCGGAGCAGATCCCGCTGGCGCCCTTCCAGAACTTTGTCAACGCGCTGCCCGGCACGGATACATTCCTGAAGAACCTGACGCTGGCGCTGCTGAAGTTCGACGAGCCCACCATCATGGTGGCTTACGGCGACCATCTGCCGGCGCTGGAGCTGGACAACGACATGCTCTCCACCGGCAGCATCTACGCCAGCCGCTACGTCATCTGGAACAACTTCGGCGGCAGCTTCGAGGCGCCGGACCTGCAGGCCTACCGGCTGAACGCCAACCTGCTCAAGCAGCTGGGCTTCTCCGGCGGCGTGGTCACGCGGCTGCACCAGTCCGTCGACCCCGGCGAGGCGGGGGAGGAGTACCTGGCCAAGCTGGAGGTGCTGGAGTACGACATGCTCTACGGCGACCGCGAGGCCTTCAAGGGCGAGTTCCCCTATGAACCCACGGACATGCGCATGGGCTGCCGGGACATCGCCGTCACCGACGCCGTGCAGGAGTACCACCGCCTGCTGGTGACCGGCGAGAACTTCAACGAGTTCAGCACCGTCGTGGCGAACGACCAGCCGATGCAGACCGTGTACATCGATGCCCAGCACATCGCCGCCCACCTGGATGACGGTGTGACGGTGACCAGCTTCTGCGTCGCCCAGATCGGCAAGGACGGCGGCGAACTGAGCCGGACTGAACCGTGGGAAATGGAACAATAGAACAGCGAACATCCGTGAAATTGGGGCCCGCGCGACGCGCGGGCCCCAAAAATTTGGCTTTACAAAGGAAGAATCCCATTGCGCCATCGGCAGGCGATGGGCAAGTCCCTTGTCATTCCGGGCGCAATTGAAGAATCCAAAGGCGGAGCATCCTCCTGCGGTCAGCTGATGCGCCGGTACTGCTTCGGCGTGGTGCCCTTGTACTTCCTGAACTGCTTGATGAAGAAGCTGGAGTCGTTGTAGCCGCAGTGCTGGGCGATCTCCGCCACGGTCATGTCGCCGCTGGAGAGGAAGTGGCTGGCGCACTCGATGCGGTAGTAGTTCACGTAGTCGATGGGGGAGCGGTGCACCACGGTGCGGAAGAACCGGCAGAAGTACTTGGGGGACATACCCGTCAGCCGGGCCAGCGTCTCCAGGGAGATGGGCTGGCCGTAGTGGGTCTCGATGTACTCCAGCGCCGGCTTCAGCTGCTCCGCCTTCTGCCCGAAGCGGGCGGAGGGGGCGTCCAGCCGGGCGTCCGGGCGCTTCTTGACCAGCCGTCCGAAGCTGGCGAACAGCGCGCCGGTGATGCCCAGCACGTTGTCCTCCACGCCGGCGGCGCACAGCGCGAACAGTTGGCCGAGGGCCGCGGAGAAGGCGGGGTCGTCCTCAATGGCCTCCCGCTGCAGGAAGATGCAGTGGTTGATGACGTCCTTGAGCTGGCGGGCGCAGGCGTCCGTCCCCAGCAGCAGGGCGGCGTCGAACACCACGCAGTCGTATTCGCAGTCCTCGGGGCTGCCGCCGTGGACGGCGCCCTCAGCGATCAGCATCAGGTCTCCCGCATGGGCGCAGACCTCCCGATCGTCGATGTACAGGTTCAGCTGCCCCTTCCGGATGCGGATGAACTCCGTCTCCCGGTGCCAGTGCATGGGCATGTGGTAGCGCTCGTGATGGCTGTCCACCGGATAGAAGGCCAGCGGATAGTCGCCGGTCCTGTGCTGGATCTGCTCGTTGTAGTCGAGGTAGTGCACGGTATCACCTCCAGGTGAATTGAAGGATGAAAGCAGACAATTAAGCTGGAATAAACGGCAAATTAGTGAATATTGTTTTATTTTTTGCCATTATACCACAATACAGGGAGGGAAATCAATGTTATATTGGTATTAACGGGTAAACTGGAATTTTACCAAGACATTGAAATCAGGAGGATTGATTGTTATGGCTAAGAACAGATATCTCGGCAGCTACCCGGTCATCGGCATCCGCCCCGTCATCGACGGCCGCCGCGGCCCGCTGAAGGTGCGTGAGAGCCTGGAGGACCAGACCATGAACATGGCGAAGTCCGCCGCCAAGCTGTTTGAGGAAAACCTGCGCTACTCCAACGGCGAGCCCGTGAAGGTCGTCATCGCCGATACCACCATCGGCCGCGTGGCGGAGACCGCCGCCTGCGAGGAGAAGTTCCGCCGCGAGGGCGTCGCCATCACCCTGACCGTGACCCCCTGCTGGTGCTACGGCTCCGAGACCATGGACATGGACCGCAACACCATCAAGGCGCCGGCCTTCGGCATCTACGGCCATGAGGTCCAGGAAGCGGACGACACCGAGATCCCCGAGGACGTGAAGGAAAAGCTGCTTCGCTTCGGCCGCGCCGCCGTCGCCGCCGCCTCCATGCGCGGCAAGAGCTACCTGCAGATCGGCGCCATCACCATGGGCATCGGCGGCTCCATCATCGACAGCAAGTTCATCGAGGAATACCTGGGCATGCGCGTCGAGTCCGTGGACGAGGTCGAGATCATCCGCCGCATGACGCTGGGCATCTACGACGAGAAGGAGTTCGAGAAGCTGAAGGCCTGGGCGGAGAAGAACGTCAAGGAAGGCTTCGACAAGAACCCCGAGGCCATGCAGAAGAGCCGCGAGCAGAAGGACAAGGATTGGGAGTTCACCCTGAAGATGTACCTGATCATCAAGGACCTGCTGAACGGCAATCCCAACCTGCCCGAGGGCGCGGAAGAGGAAATGGTCGGCCACAACGCCATCGCCGGCGGCTTCCAGGGCCAGCGCCAGTGGACCGACTTCTATCCGAACTGCGACTATCCCGAGGCCATGCTGAACACCAGCTTTGACCACAACGGCGCCCGCGAGCCCTACGTGTTCGCCACCGAGAACGACGTGCTGAACGGCCTGGGCATGCTGTTCATGAAGCTGCTCACCAACCGCGCCCAGATGTTCGCCGACGTGCGCACCTACTGGAGCCCCGACGCCGTGAAGCGCTGCACCGGCTATGAGGTGGAGGGCAAGGCCAAGGAGAACGGCGGCTTCATCCACCTGATCAACTCCGGCGCGTGCTGCCTGGATGCCAACGGCCAGGCCAAGGACGCCGACGGCAACCGCCTGATGAAGCCCTGGTACGAGGTCACCGAGGCCGACCAGAAGGCCATCATGGAGCATACCACCTGGAACTACGCCGACCTGGGCTACTTCCGCGGCGGCGGATACTCCAGCCGCTTCGTGACGGACTGCGAGATGCCCGCGACCATGATCCGCCTGAACCTGGTGGACGGCCTGGGCCCGATGCTCCAGATCGCCGAGGGCTGGACCGTGGCTCTGCCGGACGAGGTGACCGATACGCTGTGGAAGCGCACCGACTACACCTGGCCCTGCACCTGGTTCACTCCCCGCTGCGACGGCAAGGACGGCAGCCCCTTCAAGACCGCCTATGACGTGATGAACAACTGGGGCGCCAACCACGGCGCGATCAGCTACGGCCACATCGGCGCGGACCTGATCACCTTCTGCTCCATGCTGCGCATCCCCGTGGCCATGCACAACGTGCCCGTGGAGAAGATCTTCCGGCCCGCGGCCTGGAACGCCTTCGGCATGGACAAGGAGGGCGCCGACTATCGCGCCTGCGCCAACTACGGCCCGTTTTGCCTGCCGGCGGGCGAGCAGTTGTCGTTCGGACAGAGAAAAACCACAATTGATGTAGAATAAATGACAAGAAAAAACAACATGGGCTGTAGACTTTTTTGCCCGGTTGTGCTATAATACGAAATGTCGGTTGAAGGGTGCATTTCACACGCATATTTTTGTACAGCTTGCACATAAATACTGCGGTGGAATGATGGACGTGTGAATTCCAGCCGCGGTTCGCGGATGCCCGGAGGCGGATAAAACAGGATGCAAAGCCCACCGTGGGCTTGCACAATACATCAAAGGAGTGTACCCGATTATGAAGAAGATTCTTGCTCTGATCGTCTGCGCGATGCTGCTGCTCAGCTGCACTGCCGCTCTGGCCGAGAAGGTCGGCGTTTCCATGCCCACCAAGGACCTGCAGCGTTGGAACCAGGACGGCGCCAACATGGAAGCCATGCTGACCGAGGCCGGCTATGAGGTGGACCTGCAGTTCGCCTCCAACGACGTGAAGACCCAGCTGGACCAGGTTGAGAACATGATCGCCGAGGGCGCTGATGTTCTGGTTATCTCCGCCATCGAGGGCTCTTCCCTGGGCGAGGCTCTGGCCATGGCCAAGGACGAGGGCATCCCGGTCATCGCTTATGACCGCCTGCTGATGGACTCCGACGGCGTCTCCTACTATGCCACCTTCGACAACTACATGGTCGGCACCGTGCAGGGCAACTTCGTGAAGGACGCCCTGGACCTGGACAACGCTGAAGGCCCCTTCAACCTCGAGATCACCGCTGGCGACCCCGGCGACAACAACGCCCGCTACTTCTATCAGGGCGCCATGGACGTTCTGAATCCCTACATCGAGGCTGGCAAGCTGGTCGTCATCTCCGGCCAGACCGCTTTCGACGATGTCGCCACCCCCACCTGGGCTTCCGAGGTTGCCCAGAACCGCGCTGAGAACATCCTGTCTTCCTTCTACGCCAATGGCGAGAACGTGGATGCCTGGCTGTGCTCCAACGACTCCACCGCTCAGGGCGTTGTGGCCGCTCTGGACGCCAACTACAACGGCGAGTGGCCCATCGTCACCGGCCAGGACTGCGACATCGTGTCCGTCAAGAACATGATCGCCGGCAAGCAGAGCATGTCCGTCTTCAAGGACACCCGCACCCTGGCGGCGCAGGTCGTCAAGATGGTCGGCCAGATCCTGAATGGCGAAGAGGTTGACGTGAACGACACCGAGACCTACAACAACAACGTCATCACCGTGCCCTCCTTCCTGTGCGAGCCGGTATTCGCTGACATCAACAACTACACCGAGCTGCTGATCGACTCCGGTTACTACACCGAGGACCAGCTGCAGTAATCGCATTTGCTGAACAGCAATGATGCAGGCGGGCCTGTCCCGCCTGCATCATTTAAAGTTTTTGAAAGCGACCGCGCTTTGGCTCGGAAAAGGCAGTTAAATCCATCTGATGGGAGTTGGAGGAGACCATGGCAAAGATACTGCTGGAAATGAAGAACATCACCAAGACCTTCCCGGGCGTTAAGGCCCTCGACAACGTCAACCTCCAGGTGGAGGAAGGGGAGATCCACGCGCTGGTGGGGGAGAACGGCGCGGGCAAATCCACCCTGATGAACGTGTTGAGCGGCATCTATCCCCACGGTACCTATGAGGGCGACATCATCTACAACGGGCAGGTCTGCAAGTTCTCCAATATCAAGGATTCCGAAAAGCTGGGCATCGTCATCATCCACCAGGAGCTGGCGCTGGTGCCCGAAATGACCATCGGCGAGAACATGTACCTGGGCAACGAGCGCGGGCACAAGTTCGCCATCGACTGGAACACCACCTATGCCGAGGCCGACAAGTATCTGAGGATGGTGAACCTGGAGGAGAGCTCCAAGGTGCAGGTCAAGACCATCGGTACCGGCAAGCAGCAGCTGGTGGAAATCGCCAAGGCACTGGCCAAGCAGGCGAAGCTGCTGATCCTGGACGAGCCCACCTCGTCCCTGAACGAAGAGGATTCCCGCGCGCTGCTGGACCTGATGCTGGGCTTCAAAAAGCAGGGGATGACCATGATCATCATCTCCCACAAGCTCAACGAGGTCGCCTACGTCGCGGACAAGATAACCGTCATCCGAGATGGCACCACCATCGAGACCATCGACAATCGCGGCCCGGAGCCCGTCAGCGAGGAGCGCATCATCAAGGGCATGGTCGGCCGCGAGATGACCAACCGCTTCCCCAAGCGCGAGGGCGTGGAGATCGGCGACATCATGATGGAGGTGGACCACTGGACGGTGCACCATCCGCTGTATCCGGAGCGCAAGGTGGTGGACGACGTGTCCATCAACGTGCGCAAGGGCGAGGTCGTGGGCATCTATGGCCTGATGGGCGCCGGCCGCACCGAGCTGGCCATGTCCATCTTCGGCCAGAGCTACGGCGTGAACTTCTCCGGCGAGCTGAAGATCGACGGCAAGCCCGTCAAGATGAAGAAGAGCGAGGCCGATGCCATCCGGCACAAGATCGCCTACGTCACCGAGGACCGGAAGGGCAACGGCCTGATCCTGTCCCAGTCCATCAAGGTGAACACGTCGCTGGCGAACCTGTCGAGCCTGGCAAAGCTGGGCGTGATCGACCAGGACAAGGAGTACGCGGTGGCCGAAGAATACTGCGACAAGCTGCGCACCAAGACGCCCTCTGTGGAGCAGCTGGTGGGCAACCTCTCAGGCGGCAACCAGCAGAAGGTGCTGCTGGCCAAGTGGATGTTCGCCGAGCCGGACATCATGATCCTGGACGAGCCCACCCGCGGCATCGACGTCGGCGCGAAGTATGAGATCTACTGCATCATCAACGACCTGGCGGCCCAGGGCAAGTCGGTCATCATGATCTCCTCCGAGCTGCCGGAGGTCCTGGGCATGAGCGACCGCATCTACATCATGAACGCCGCGAAGATCGTGGGCGAGATGAAGGCCAGCGAAGCCACCCAGGAGAACATCATGGCTGCGATACTGAAATCAGGAAGGGGTGCGTGATCATGAAGGTGAAAGCGGTGGGTTCCTTCTTCAAGAAGTATACCATGGTGCTGGCCCTCGTCGCGGTCGCGATATTCTTCTCCGTCACCACACAGGGCAAGATACTGTTTCCCCAGAACATCAACAACCTGATCTCCCAGAACGGCTATGTGTTCGTGCTGGCAGCCGGCATGCTGTGCTGCATACTGACTGGCGGCAACATCGACCTGTCCGTGGGCTCCGTCGTTTGCTTCACCGGCGCCATCGGCGCGGTGATGATGCAGGCGGGCGCCAACATGTGGGTCGCCGTGGCGGTCATGCTGGTGACGGGCCTCGCCATCGGCGCGTTCCAGGGCTTCTGGATCGCTTGGATTCACGTGCCGCCCTTCATCGCCACACTGGCCGGCATGTACACCTTCCGCGGCCTGTCCAACGTGATCCTGCAGGGTTACGCGGTGGACATCTCCAACGAGGGCTTCAAACAGGTCTTTGGCGGCGGCGCGAACTGCTATGTGCCGGATTTCCTGGGCAACGGCGGCGCGTTCAACAAGACCTGCCTGATCGCGTTCATCGCCGTGGCGGTCATCTACGTGCTGCTGACGCTGCGCAAGCTGGCCGTGCAGAAGAAGATGGGCATCCTCAACTCCATGACCGTGGAGATCCTTCGGACCGTCGTCCTCTGCGCGGTGATCGTGTGGATCGGCTACAAACTGGCCGCCTACAAGGGCATCCCCACGGTGCTGCTGTGGATCGCGGCGGTGCTGCTGGTCTATAACTACGTGACCAACCGCACGGCCGTCGGCCGCCACCTGTACGCCGTCGGCGGCAACGAAAAGGCCACCCGCCTCTCCGGCGTCAATACCCGGCTGGTGTACTTCATTGCCTATGCCAACATGGGCCTGCTGGCCGCGCTGGCGGGCATACTGACCGTGGCCCGCGCCACCTCCGCCCAGCCGACCTACGGCCAGGGCTATGAGATGGACGCCATCGCCTCCTGCTTCATCGGCGGCGCCTCCGCCTACGGCGGCACCGGCAAGATCTCCGGCGTCATCATCGGCGCGACGCTGATGGGCCTGATCAACCAGGGCATGAGCATCATGGGCATCGAGGCCAACTACCAGAGGGTGGTCAAGGGCATCGTGCTGCTGCTGGCGGTCATGTTCGACGTGCTGTCCAAGCGCGAAAAGCGATAAGGAAGGAGTATGACGGACAATGAGTATGAAAAATGTGGCATCTACCCTTAAAAAGAATACGATGCTCGTCGTGCTGGTGCTCGTGTACCTCTTCTTTATGATCACGACGAAGGGCAGCATCTTCAAGCCGATGAACTTCAACGCGCTGATCACTCAGAACGCGTACGTGTACATCCTCGCCTGCGGCATGCTGATGTGCATGCTCACCGGCGGCAACATCGACCTGTCCTGCGGCTCCTTCGTGTGCCTGCTGGGCGCCATCGGCGGCGTGCTGATGGTGGTGAACAAGATGAGCACTGGCCTGGCCGTGGCGGCCATGCTGGGCGTGGGCGTGATCTACGGCTGCTGCCTGGGCTTCCTGGTGGCCTACGTGAACATCCCGCCGTGGATTGCCACCCTGGCAGGCTACCTGGCCTTCCGCGGCCTGGGCACCTCCATACTGAGCGCGAATTCCTCCACCGGCTCCATCGCGCCGTTCCCGGATGCCTTCCTGAAGGTGTTCTCCGGCAAGGTGTTCCAGACCAAGATGAGCGTGTTCAACGTGCCCTGCATGATCGCGGGCATCGTCGCGGCGGTCATCGTCGTGGCCAGCATCTTCTGGACTCGCGCCACGCGGCTTCGCAAGGGCTACGCGGCGGATTCCTTCGCGGCGGCTGCGCTCAAGGCGATCCTCGGCGCGGCGGTCATCGTGCTGTTCATGTACAAGCTGGCCAACGCCGGCGGCATCCCCACTGTGCTGATCTGGGTGGTGGCGGTGGTGCTGATCTACAGCTTCATCACCAGCAAGACCACCGTCGGCCGCCACTTCTACGTGGTGGGCGGCAACATGGAGGCCGCGCGCCTCTCCGGCGTCAACACCCGCCGCATCATGTTCCTGGCCTACCTGAACATGGCGGTCCTGACGGCGGTCTCGGCCATGACGGTCATGGCCCGCTTTACGGCGGCGAATTCCACCGCCGGCACCAACTTTGAGATGGATGCCATCTCCGCGTGCGTAGTGGGCGGCGTGTCCGCCAGCGGCGGCGCGGGCACTATCATGGGCATGGTCATCGGCGCGACGCTGATCGGCGTCATCAACCTGGGCATGAGCCTGATGGGCATCGACGCCAACTTCCAGAAGGTCGTCAAGGGCGTGGTGCTGCTGGGCGCCGTGGCCTTCGACATCCTCTCCAAGAAGAGGGAGAGCTGACCCTCTGTCAACTGAACACAATCCATGGTTTCCTGGCCGGCGCCATCCTTTGGGAGGCGCCGGTTTTCGTTGGAATTGTACATGATTAGGAAAACGGAACGTTTTCCGGGTTGGCGGGTTCCGCAGGAACACGTGGACAATCATTGAAAGCGCGCATGTTTGAAAAGCGCGAAGCGCTTCCCGGGCCGGCGGGTTTCCGGGGAACCCGCCGGAGATCAATTTTTGGGGAAGAAGGTTGCGGAAATGCCTATCAATCCTAACAAAAAACAGTTTACAGCCGGAAAGGCCTCGGGGTATAATATATAATGGAATATGATACAGTGGTGTGGTCTATAGGCAGATGGAATTTGCATGGCGAAAATATGTGCCGCAGACCGTCGACCCTGACTGCACGATGATTCGGCGGAGCGCAAGGCGCGACGCGATACGGGAGGACATGATGAGAAAATACCTGTTGATGCTGCTGACGGTGATCCTGCTGGCGCTGTCCGTCTTCTGCCTGGCGGATGAGGACGGCCTGGTGCAGACGTTTTCCGAGGACAACCGTCTGGTCCAGGAGGATTACATCAATGAGGATGGACAGCCGTTCGTCGGGGCGAAGGGCTTTGCGAGGCATGTGCTGGAGTATGACGAAGCCGGCCATGTGATCTGCGAGCGTTACTACGATGAACAGCTGGAGCTTGCGCCGAACGCCAGCGGCGTGGTGGTGATCGAGCGTCGGTACGACGAAGCCGGTCATGTGACCTGGTATCGCTACCTGGACGCCGAGGGCCAGCCGATGGCGGTGAACAACATCACGGAGCTGGAGCAGGGCTATGACGCAGCGGGCAACGTGAACCGCGAGGTGGTGCTGGACGGCGAAGGCAACCGGGCGCTGCACCCGGACGGTTGGTGCGAGCACACCACGGAGTACGACGACAAGAAGCAGAAGATTTCCGAGCGCTACTACGGCGTGGAGGGCGAGCCCGCGCTGTACCGGGAGAACTACAGCGGCATCGACCGGCGGTTCGACGAGAACGGTCGGGTGATCGCGGAGCGCTACTACGACATCACCGGCCAAGTGGGCGCAAACGCCAGCGGCGTGGTGGTGATCGAGCGGCGGTATGACGAAGCCGGTCATGTGACCTGGTACCGCTACCTGGACGCCGAGGGCCAGCCGATGATGCTGAACAACATCACGGAGCTGGAGCAGGGCTATGACGAAGCGGGGAACATGAACCGCGAGGTGGTTCTGGATGGCTCCGGCAATCGTGCGCTGCACCCGGATGGCTGGTGTGAGCACACCACGGAGTACGACGACAAGAAGCAGAAGATTTCCGAGCGCTACTATGGCGTGGACGGCGAGCCTGCGCTGTTCAAGAACAACTACAGCGGCATTGACCGAGAATACGATGAAAACGGCAAGGTGACGCGGGAGACCTACTACGACATCAACGGAGAGGTCGGCGCAAACGCCAGCGGCATCGTGACCGTGACCCGCGTCTACGACGCCGAGGGCCGGCAGATCCTTCAGTCCTATCTGGACGCCGAAAACCAGCCGATGGCGGTGAACGGCGTGTACCAGCTGGAGCAGGGGTACGACGAAGCGGGGAACGTGAACCGCGAAGTGGTGCTGGACGGCGAAGGCAACCGCGCGCTGCACCCGGACGGGTGGTGCGAGCACACCACGCTCTATGACGCGGACAAGCACAAGGTTTCCGAGCGCTACTACGGCGTGGACGGCGAGCCCGCGCTGTACCGGGAGAACTACAGCGGCGTCGACCGGGCCTACGATGAAAACGGGCTGCTGAAGGTCGAGACCTACTACGA
>CADCHI010000076.1 GCA_902801165.1 uncultured Eubacteriales bacterium
GCGACTGCTATAGCCCCACTAAGCCTGCGGAAAATCGCCTTGAAATGAATGATCATCTGCTCGAAACTGCACATCCCTCATTTTAGAAACACACTCTAATGGCAGGGAAGGGAGGCTTTCGGGGTTGGCGGGCCCTTGAGAAACCCGCTGACGATCACAATTGGCAATGGCGTCAGTTGGAACGGCTTGCGCCTTCTGCTTCCGTGTTGTCGAGGATCAGCCGCTGGAGGGCGCCGCTGACATCTCCGTTGTCCGCCAGGCCCCTTTCCTCGAGGAACTGCCTGAGGGCGTCCGCGGTGTCCTTGTCGAAGCGGCCGTGGCTGGCTCCCTCGTAGCAGCCGAGGGCGATCAGCGCCCGCTGGATGGCCGCCACGGCGGGGTTCTCGTCGCCCTCGCACAGCGTCACCCGCGTGCCCGTGACGGCGTCGCTGTCAAATATGGCCGCCTGGAGCGCCTCGGACGCCTCTCCGGTGGGGGTCAGCCCCACGGCCTCCTGGTAGGCGCGGACCGCCTCGGCGGTGTCTTCATCGTATTGCAGGCCGAACTCGCCGGTATAGAAGCCCAAAGCCCGAAGGCGCTTTTGCAGGGTCGGGACCGCCTCTCCGAAGCAGTGCGTGTTCAGCGCGGCGGAAGCCACGACATCCACGCGGTGTCCCCAGAAGCACTCGGAGACCTCGCTGCGGGAGATGTTCAGGTTGATGTTGGCGATGTAGCCCGCCCGTCCGCCGTAGTCGACCCGGCTCCAGCCGACCTTCCGCTCGATCAGCTGTACCGGCGTGCCCTTGTGAACGGTGGTCAGCCTGCGGCTGAAGGACGTGGCCGCCTGAAAGAGGGGCGCTTCGTTGAGCGTGGTCGCGGCGACCGATTCATAGGTGAGCGTGGCCTGCTCGATGCCGCCCTCCGGGAAGCGCTCCAGGAGGGATTGGTGCAGCGCTTCCACGGTGCCGCGAAGCGTCGAATCTGCCTGCCGGACGGGCTCCATACCTGTGCACTCGCAGAAGTCCAGCACCGATTGGGCCAGCGCCTCGGAGTAGATGCCGTCCGCGATGCCGCCGTACAGGCCGATGTCGCCGAGGTTTTCCTGGAGGGCGACGACCAGCGGCCCGCGCATGCCGATGTCCAGCGTGGCGTCGTCGGCGATGGGAGTGTCCTCATACTGTATGGCGTCGATCTGCGCCTTTGTGGCGACGCCGGTGACTGCCTCGCCACGGGCGGCCTGGTAGCGCATCACGGCCGCGAGGGTCGGCAGGTCGTAGGTTCCGGAAACATCGCCTATGAGGAAGCCGAGCCCGCCCAGGCGCTGCTGGAGGGCGGTGACGGCGCTGCCGGTGTCGCCGCGGCCCAATTCACCTTCGCCACGCGCGGCGAAGTCGTCGGAAATGAACTGCTCGTAGGTCAAGCCGCAGTCGTCGGAGAAGCCGCCGATGGTCAGCAGGCGCTTGAGGTGGTCCTGGGGCTCTGCGCCGTTGAAGATGCGCACCTCGGTGCCGACGGGACAGTTGTCCGCGATCCACTTCGCGTCCTGCCAGTAGAGCCGGATGCAGCCGTGGGAGACCGCCGAACCCATGCCGGAGGCCGCCTCCTGGTCCAAGGTGTCCAGGTCCTTCTCCGCGTAGGGGAGGGAGTGGAAGAGTATCGGTCCCCGGATGCGCGTGGCGTACTTCACGTAGCAGCGGTAGCTGGTAATGTAGTACCACTCCACGCGATCGGTCTCCGGGCGGGTCTGCTCCATGCGGAAGGTGCCCACGGGGGTGGCGTTGTTGGCGCCGCTGGAGCAGATCATCTGCCGCGCCACGGAGCCGTCCTGGGAACGATAGACCGTGGTGATCTGGTTGAAGAGGTCCACCTCGACCCTATAGGGACTGTTGTATTCCGCCCGGGCGGCGGTCATTCCGGCCAGGGAAAGACCGAGCAGCGCGACGGCGGCAAACAGGCAAATCAGGCGATTCAGCATTTCTATCCTCCGGGAGTGCTTGAAACTGGCGGCGATGATCGCCGGCCACACAGACAATTTTATGGGTTTCCGGGCGCAAATGCAATGCGGCAGACAGCTTTTTACACAGAATATACAAAAATATGCGCACAAATAAACGTGCCGCCGAGGCTGAAATGTATTGACAACTCTGCGGAAAAGAGTTATAATACTCAAGCAGTCAAGGACATGCACCATTAGCTCAGTTGGTAGAGCACCTGACTCTTAATCAGGGTGTCCAGGGTTCGAGCCCCTGATGGTGTACCATGAAGCGCCTTCGTGGTGGTTGTGCGCTTCTCTGTGTCTCGGCCCGTCAGCCAACGACGGGCCGATTCTTTATGCATCCGATTCGATTGTCATCTGTCCGGGCAGCGGCTTCGGCGTCAGATCGATGCCGGCGCTCCGCAGTTCCTTGGTGAGCAGCTCGCGCATCATAGCTGACAGGTTCGTCCCGTGGTCCCTGGCATAGATCTTCGCGGCAGCGATCAACGGCGCGGGCATCCTGATAGCTATGATTGGCTCTCCATACTCGCGTTTGTACATGCCTATCACCTCCAGGCTCAATGATAGCAGCTGTATAACAGCTATGCCAGTTTTTGAGCCCTTTGTGATCGAATCTTAATCACAATGCAACAAACGGCCCTTCGAGGGGCCGTTTGTTGATGGCAGCCGGCGCGGATCCACGCGACCAGGACAGCAGCCGGCAGGGGAGAGGACCCCACTTTATGACGAAAGTGTGAAACGGGACGTTTGTCCCACAAGATAGCACCCGCCCGCAATCCATCGGTTTCCGTCGGCGCGGGCGACGCTCGGGAAATGACAAGCTCGCCGCATGCCCGCACTCGCTGCGCGGCGCGGGCCCCGGCTCATTTCGCAATAAGCAGCGTTTCACGCAAACATGCTGCGCATGTCAAGGCCCGCAAGCGGGCTTGCGTGAAACGCGGCTTTTGCGCAAATCATTTCCCGGCGCGCCCGGCTCTCCGGCTTCTCCGCGCGCCTGGCGCAGCTGGGCCGGCCTCCGCGCGCGGCGCGCCGCGCAAAGTCGGCCGGCCCGCTGCTGGCCGCGCTGTCTCTGTTCGTCCCGCCCCGCCGTTGCGCCTGCCGGCGCTTCCTTCGCGGCTCGCCTGGAGGCTGTGCGGATGTCGGCGGCTCTCGCGGCTGTGCGGCCTGGCGCCCTGCTGCCCATCCTGGTGGCCGTGTCCGCAGCCCGCGTGTTCGGCGGCAACCTGTTCCTGGGCGGCGTCATCGGCATGATGATGGTCCACCCCGCGCTGATGAACGCCTGGACCGTCACCCCCACGAACCAACCCGCCGTCTGGAACCTCGGCCTGTTCAAGATCGCCCAGGTGGGCTATCAGGGCCACGTCATACCGGTCATACTGGCCGTGCTTTTGATGAGCACCGTGGAGAAATGGCTCCACAAGAAGGTGCCCGAGATGATCGACCTGTTCGTCACGCCCCTGGTCACCGTGCTGGTCACCGCCTTCGCCACCTTCGTGGTCATCGGCCCCATCTTCTCCGTGCTGGAGAACTGGGTGCTGACCGGCGCTGAGTGGCTGGTCACCTCCACCGGCGGCATCGGCGCTCTCATCATGGGCGCGCTGTATCCCTGGACCGTGGTCATGGGCCTGCACCACATGTACAACGTCATCGAGGCCGGCATGCTGTCCGGCGCGCTGGGCCTGAACATCTGGATGCCCATCGCCTCCGCCGCCAACTTCGCCCAGTTCGGCGCCTGCTTGGCCGTCGCCATCAAGTGCCGCAACGGCAAGCTGAAGTCCGTGGCGCTGCCCTCCTCTCTGTCCGCGTCCCTGGGCATCACTGAGCCCGCCATCTTCGGCGTGAACTTCCGCTTCATGAAGCCCTTCATCGCGGGCGTCATCGGCGGCGCGGTCGGCGCGCTGTTCGGGTCCCTGACCCACCTGGGCGCCACCACCTACGGCGTCACCGGCATCCCCGGCCTGCTGGCCATCAACAACATCCCGGTGTACTGCATCGAGCTGCTGATCTCCGCGGGCATTGCCTTCATCGTCACCACCGTGATCTGGAAGGAAGACGAGCCCAAGCCCGTTCCCGCCGCTGCCGCTCCGGCCCCTGCGGCCGCTCCCACCTTCACCGCCCCGAAGACCTCCGTCATCCGCTGCGCCAACGGCGTGGTGCTGCAGCCGGTCAAGGGCAAGGTGATCCCCTACACCGAGATCCCGGACGACACCTTTGCCTCCGGCGTTCTGGGCGAGGGCGTGGGCGTCGAGCCCGCCGACGAGCTGGTGGTCGCGCCTTTTGACGGCGAGATCAGCTCCGTGGCGGACAGCAAGCACGCCGTCGGCATCTCCGCCAACGACATGGAGCTGCTGATCCACGTGGGCGTCGACACCGTGAACATGAACGGCGACGGCTTCACCTGCCTGGTCAAGGAGGGCGACAAGGTGAAGGCGGGCCAGCCGCTGATCCGCTTCAGCCGTTCGAAGATCCGGGCCGCCGGCTACTCCGACACCGTGGCCGTGCTGCTGACCAACTCCGACGACCTGGAGGGCGTGGAGCTGGGCGCGAAGTGATTTCAGACATCGGTCGAAGGGGAGGGGGAGAACTCCCTCCCCGGCCGATGAAAGCTGTAAACTGAAAGAGAATCAATTCAAGGAGGAAACAACATGAAGTCTTTTGAGTACGTCATCACCGATCCCGTGGGCATCCACGCCCGTCCCGCCGGCATCCTGGTCAAGGAGATCAAGAAGTATGCCAGCACTGTGACCGTTACCAAGGGCGAGAAGTCCGTCAACGCGCTGAAGCTGATGGCTCTGATGGGCATGGGCATCAAGCAGGGCGATACCGTGAAGGTGACTGTGGATGGCGCGGACGAGGACACCGCCTTCGCCGCCATCGAAGAGTTCTTCAAGGCCAACTTCTAATCGCAGGCAGTGCCTGCATCCAGTTGCTGCCGCGACTGACTGACGGGCATTGAGAGCCACAGATTCAAGCTCTCAATGCCCTGTGTTTTATCACTGCAGACATGACCGCTTTACAGCCTTCCCCGTTGAGGAAGGTGGCATTTGCGAAGCAAATGACGGATGAGGTCGTCCTGTCTGCGATTCCATTGTATTATTCGACCACCAAAGGAAGGGGTAATTGACCATGATTTCGATCCAGGGCAAGGGCGTATCCACCGGCGTGGCCATGGGCCCGCTTTACTACTACCAGCGCGCCAAGAGCACCATCCGCCGCTACCAGGTGGAGGACGTGCACGCGGAGTGGGGCCGCTTCAAGGCGGCGCAGTCCAAGGCCATCGACCAGCTGGGCGAGCTGGCGGAGAAGGCCCGCGAGGAGGCCGGCGACGAGGCCGCCATGCTGTTTGAGACCCACCAGATGATGGCCGAGGACATGGACTACGAGGAGGCCATCGAGAACCTCATCAAGGAGGAGAAGCTGAACGCCGAGGCGGCGGTCACCGACACCGCGGCTCAGTTCGCCGACATGTTCGCCCAGATGGACGACGCCTACATGCAGGCCCGCGCCGCGGACGTGAAGGATGTCTCCAGCCGCATCATCGCCGCGCTGACCGGCGTGGTGCAGGGCGGCATCGACAGCCCCGTGCCGGTGATCCTGGCGGCGGACGACCTGGCGCCCAGCGAGACCGTGCAGCTGGACAAGACCAAGATCCTGGGCTTCATTACCGAGGGCGGCAGCGGCTCCAGCCACACCGCGATCCTGGCCCGCACCATGGGCATCCCCGCCATCATCGGCGTGGGCAACCAGCTGAAGCCGGAGTACGAGGGCCGCGACGTCATCGTGGACGGCTCCACCGGCAGCGTGGTGCTGGACGCCGACGAGGCCACCCGCAACGTGATGATGGCCAAGCGCGAGGAGCAGCTTCGCCAGCGCAAGCTGCTCGAGGAGCTCAAGGGCCAGGAGAACATCACCAAGGACGGCCAGAAGATCAAGGTGTTCTGCAACATCGGCAACCCCGAGGACGTTCCCACCGTGCTGTCCAACGACGGCGGCGGCATCGGCCTGTTCCGCTCGGAGTTCCTGTACCTGAACTGCTCGGACTATCCCAGCGAGGACTACCAGTTCGAGGCCTACAAGCAGGTGCTTTCCGACATGGGCGACAAGGAGGTCGTCATCCGCACGCTGGACATCGGCGCCGACAAGCAGATCGACTACTTCCAGCTGCCCAAGGAGGAGAACCCGGCCATGGGCAACCGCGCGCTGCGCATCTGCCTGAACCGGCCCGAGATCTTTAAGACCCAGCTGCGCGCGCTGTACCGCGCCTCCGCCTACGGCCACCTGGGCATCATGTTCCCGATGGTCACCAGCGTCTGGGAGGTCAAGGAAGCCCGCAAGATGTGCGAACAGGTGAAGAAGGAGCTGGACGCCGAGGGCAAGCCCTACAGCCCCGACGTGCAGATCGGCATCATGATCGAGACGCCCGCCGCCGCCGTGATGAGCGATCGGCTGGCCAAGCTGGTGGACTTCTTCTCCTGCGGCACCAACGATCTGACCCAGTACACCCTGGCCTGCGACCGCCAGAACAACGACCTGGGCCGCTTCTTCAACCCCCATCATCCCGCCGTGCTGCGCCTGCTGAAGATGGTGTGCGACAACGCCCACAAGAACGGCGTCTGGGTCGGCATCTGCGGCGAGCTCGGCGCGGACCTCGAGCTGACCGAGACCTTCCTGTCCATCGGCATCGACGAGCTGTCCGTGTCCCCGCGGGCCGTGCTGCCGCTGCGCCAGAAGATTCGCGAGACCACTGTCTCCGCTGTCAAGGAGAAGGTGCTGGCCGACCTGCTGGCCGACGAGAACGCGCTGTAATTAACCGTAAGACCTTCGGGCATCCGCACGGGACCGGCATTCCGTGCGGATGCCTTTGTTGAAATCCGCGGTTGCAAATGTCGGCTTAAAATGTTATACTGGATGGGACAACAGAATACCCGGGTATTCACAGGTGTCCGCCGCCCCGCGCGGCGGGTGAAAAGGGAACGGGGTGTGATTCCCCGACAGGACCGCTGCTGTGATGCGGAGCGACGGAGGAAAGGTCATTGGCGCGAGCCGAGAAGACGCTTCGCCGCGATGAGGCTGAGTCAGAAGACCTGCCTGTGAAGATACATATGGACGCGCCTGCCAGCATGAATGGCGCGGCCACTCCTCGGTCTCAGGAAGAATATGTCCCGCACGCGACAGGGGCGCGGCTTTGCGGCCCGCGCGTTTTGCCGCGTTTGGCTGTGGGCCGTGGCGACGGTTTTGCCGTCGCGGCGTCGGGGATCGCTCCCGCGCTGCCGGTCAGCCGCAGTCTTCAGCGCAGGACATTTCGGCCGGGGAGCCGACGTGTTCTGCCTGTTTTTTGGCCGGGAGGGATTCCTGGCCGTCAACCCCGGGCGGCATTGCGTGCCGCGCCGGGCCCATTTCGGGGGATGACCCCGCCCCCATACGACACATCAGGAGGAAAAGATTATGGCAAAGTTCATCACCATCGGCGAGCGCATCTCCGTGACCGCTCCCGCAATCCGCAGGGCGTTTGAAGAGCGCGACCCCGAGCCGATCATCACCCGTTGCGAGCAGCAGCTGAAGGCCGGCGCGAACTACATCGACGTGAACATCGGCCCCGCCGAGTCC
>CADCHI010000077.1 GCA_902801165.1 uncultured Eubacteriales bacterium
ATTCGACATCGACCCCCTGTTTTCCTTTTGGTTTTTCTCCATATTTGCATATTTCTTCGCTTTTCGCTCGGATTTATGCTTTTGGAAACACACTCTAATCCCTCTCCTCGGCAAATCTCCATTTGCCCACTGCTACATATCGCTCCTATGAAACGAGACTTTCCGAGGGAACCCGGAAAGTCTCGTTTTGGTCTCGCCGGAGTTATTCCGCCGGGAAGTAGTTGCCGATGGTCTCTGGGGTGATCTTGATGCACTCCTCGGAGTACACGGAATCCACCACGCGGTCCATCCAGGAGCCGTCCATCAGGTTGTAGCAGGTCATGGGGGTGCCCTCGCCCAGCATCACGGTGCCGCGCAGCACGGACTCGCCATTGGCGGACTCGATGACCTTGTTGCGGATGAACTCGGCGGTGTCGATGGTGAACACGGCGAACTCGTCCTTGTTGATGGTGCCGTTGATCATGGCGGCCTCATTGGCGCCGGCGCCCTGGTCAGTGCCGTAGGTCAGGATGGCCTTGAGCTCGGGATGGTTCATCAGCTCCATCTCGGCGTAGTTCTGGCCGGCCACGGAACCGTCGGCCTGGGTAGTCTCGTGCTCCTCGACGATGGTGACCTTGCTGTTGATGTCGGCGATGGTGCGCAGTCCGTCGCAGCGGGCCACGGCGTCCTCGTTCTCGGAGTTGGTCAGCAGCGCGACCTCGATGGAGCCATCCTCGGCGTCCGGGAAGGTGGCGTCGATCCACTCGGAGGCCAGCTCGGCCTCCACCGCGCCGGACTCATACTGGCTGATGGAGATGCACACGTCCGCGGCGTCCTTGTTGTCCAGCACGGTGCCAATGACGATGATGAACGCGCCGCTCTCGCGGGCCTTGATCAGGGTGTCGGTGATGGAGGAAGCGTCCACCACGAAGCAGATGATGTAGTCCATGCCCATGGAGACGAAGTTCTCGATGGTCTGGATCTGGGTCTGGGCGTTGCCAGCGGCGTCCGCCACGCTGTACTCCATGCCGCGCTCGGTGAAGTAGGCCTCCATCTGGTTGGACATGTCGGTGAAGAACTCGGAAGACATCATCAGGGCCGAGAAGCCCACCTTCTTGCCGGTCAGGTCAGCACCTTCGGTGTCGGCCATCGCGGGAACGACCAGGGTCAGCAGCATGGCGACTGCCAGCAGGATGCCAAGGATCTTCTTCATGGGGTTTTCCTCCGTTTCATTATTATTCACGCGGTTGACCGCGGAATGTACACTCTGTTGGCGCGGATCTTCCCTTTGAAAAGCCCGCTGCCCGCGCGGCGGCTGCCCATTGGGCAATCCGTTCTCTAACTAAAAAACAACCACAGCGGAACCATCGATTTGTTCAATCTTTATGATTCCATTGTAGTTGTTTTATGCAGGTTCTGCAATTCTTTATCTTCCGCGTTATGATTCCGGAATGGAATCGCGCTCTTCAAACATGGCGATGAAATCCTGTGCGTAGTCCGGCAGGTTTTCGTGTTTGAGGCAGGCGATGAACACATCGCAGTACAGCGCGGGGCGGATGGGCACCGCCGCGAAATCCCTCCCCCGCCCCCGCAGGTTTTCCACGTGGGAGGAGAACAGCAGCGCGGTCAGGCTGCCCTTGACCACCATGTCCACCATGGCGTCCCGGTTGTGGCTGGTGAATTCCACCTGGGGGATGAAGCCCGCGGCCTTGCAGGCGGACAGGCACAGCTGGTAGGGCAGCGAGCCCTCCCGAATCAGCACGAAGCGATCCTTCGACAGCTGCTGCAGACTGACCTGCTTCTCCCGCGCCAGCGGATGGTCTGTAGGCAGCACCGCCACCAGCTCATCCCGGCAGAAGGGGATGCGGCGCAGCATGTCCTCGCCGCTCAGCACGCGGCTGGCGTCGAGGATGTCCCGGGAGTCCCGCATGATGGCCAGGTCGCACTGGCGCTCCAGCAGCTCCTTGCGGATCACGATGGAGTCCGCCTCGCTGACGGAGATCTTCACGTCCGGGTACTTCTGCTGGAAGCGGATGAACTTCTCGGTAATGTTGTAGTCGGGCAGCGCTGGGATGGCGCTGATGCGCAGCACGCGGCTGCCCCCGTGGAGCATCGTGAAGGCCGCCTCCTCGCACTTGTTCCTGACGGACATCATGTCATAGGCGTAGGGCAGCATCACCCGCCCGAAGGGCGTCAGCTCCAGCTTGTGATAGCCGCGGGCAAACAGCGGCGCGCCCAGCTCCTTCTCCAGCGCCTGGATGTGCTTGGACAGGGTGGACTGCGTCATGTACAGCTTTTCCGCCGCCTGGGCGTAGTGCAGCGTCTCCGACAGCACCACGAATTCGCCAAACCAGTTGATCTCCATGGCCTTATCTCCCGTTTATCGGCACAGTCCGTCGATCCACGCGAACAGCTCATCGAGATCGTAGTCGCCGCTGTGGGGCAGCCCCCAGGGCAGGCGGAAGTCCACGTCGATACCGTGGTTTTTGAGCATCGTGGCGAGGATCACCGGGATGGCCAGCGCGGTGTCCCGGTCATACGCGCCGTGGCGGATGCGCCAGTGCGGCGCGGCGTCTGCCTTGCCGATGTAGCGCACGGGGTTGAGCAGCTTCACCAGCTGGTCGTCCGCCAGCTCGGCGGGCACCTCGGTGTGCCTCTGGGCAAACTCGGTGAAGTGGCGGGCGAACACCGCGCCGTCGCCGAACTCCTCGCACTCGGGGCTCAGCAGCTTCAGATCGTCGAAGGCGGGCGTCGACTTCATGCGGGTGATGGCGTGGACAAAGCCGTCCCAGTCCAGCCCGACGACCCTGCCGTCTCCGATGGTCAGGTACGCCTGCCGGTCGACGTTTGCGCCCTCCACGAACAGGCCGCGCAGCTTTTCAGCCCAAAGGGTGTCCAGCTCCCGCTGGGCGGAGGCGATCACCGCTTCGCGCACGCATTCCTTGAAGCTGCCCTCGCCCGCGTCGTCCAGCGTCAGCGGATTGCCCTGCTCGTCCTTCAAATTCAGGCCGTTCAAATAGGCCGGGAACAGGGCCTTCAATTCCTTCGACAGCGCGACCTGCTTGTCGCTCATGCGGCCCACGTCCGCCACGCGCTGGACGCCGCGGTCGGTCTGCACGAACTTCATCCTGTGATACTCGTCCTCGCCGCAGAACAGCCACTCGTAGGCCGCGTCGGCGTTCTCCAGGTTGTGGATCGGACAGTAGCAGCTGGCGGCAAAGATGTCGTCCCGCTCCTCCGCCGCGCCGATGGCCTCCAGGTAGGGCCGATAGTCCGGATGGTTGCCCGTCGCGCCGGTGATGGCGGACAGCGCGCCGCCCGCGCTGGTGCCGTTGGTGACGATGCGCTCCGCGTCTCCGGGTATGACACCGGCGTTGTGGCGCAGGTATCGAATGGCAGCCTTCATGTCCACCGCCAGGGCGGGCGCGCGACCCACCAGCTCGCCCAGCTCGCTGGCATCCTCCGCGCCGGCATTGCCGCCCACGAAGAACTCGTCGCTCTTCATGCCGGTGTTGCGCCCGCGTATGCCCGCACAGGCCACCACATAGCCGTGCTCCAGCGCCCGAAGTGCGCTGTTCACCTGGCCGTTGAAGCGGTCGATGCCAGGGACCATGGCCGGGCCCTGCATGTAGCCGCCCACGGTGTTGGGCATGAAGATCGGTGCGGTCCCGAGGGTGTAGCCGTTGATCGCGCCGCCCTCGAAGTAGTCCGCCGGGGTATAGATATTCAGCTTCTGGATGCCGTTGACCGGCTTTGCGCAATACTCGACGCCCTCAAAGGCGCGGCAGGTCACCCGCACATTTCCAGCCTCGAAGGTCTTGATCTCGTATTCTTCGGGATTGAATCTCAGCTTATCTGCCATGATAGAACGCCTCCTCTCCGCTTTGAATTGATTGTATTCCATTTTCGAATCTTATACAATTCCAAATCGGCCGGAGTATGATTCCATTTTCGCATCATACTCCGGCCGCGGGTTGGTTCACTATCTCTGTAAATCACGCATTATGGGCTGTTCCTGTCGATCCTTCGGGGTCCGCCTCATGCCATCAGTTCCCCTATCCGCTCCAACATGTGGGACAGCGCGAACCACACCGTTTCATAGTGCATGAAGTCGAGCATCCCGGCATCCGTAAACAATTGGAGGGACGCCGGAAACTCGTCGTCGGAATCCCAGAACTGGAGCATGACATCGAGAAACAGGAACATGGGAATGCGATAGGCCACGTCGCCCTTGCCCTCGGGCACGCCGCCCAGCTTCGCGCAGGCCGCCGAGAGCGCCTCGTCCCTCTGGTCGAACGCCGCTTCATACCGGCCAAACAGCCCGTCCCCCTCGCGCTTCATGGAGCCGCCCTGGATGGTGGACAGGCTGCCCATGTTGACCATCCTGCCGGACGCCCTGCAGCGCAGCTTGGAATAACAAAGCACATCGTAGATGGTCATGGCCTCGTTGTAACCGGCCTCGCCCCGCTCGGAGCGCACGTCGCCGGTGCGGCGGTCCACGGCATATTCCGTGCCGAAGAAGGTGATGTAGAGTTTCTCATCATCGCTGCGCAGGCCGAACTTTTCGATCATCGCTGCCTGGTCGTATTTCAGGAACTCGGCCCGCATTTGCAACTTCATCGTCTCATAGTTGTTCGCCATATTCTCACCCCTGTATGCTCCTGCAGCTGTCGTCGATCATGCCCTGGATGGCGTCATCCGCGAGCGCGTCGTCCAGTATGATCGACACCCAGCATTTCTTGTTCATGTGGAACGCCTCGTAAATGCCGGCCCGCGCCAGGAAGTCCCCGACCCTGTCCTGGTCCACCTTCACATTGACGACCTCGACGGGCTGCGCGGACTTCGCTTCCCTATCCACCTTGTTCAGCGGCACGCTGCCCATGACGGCGAACCACTTCTTTCCGCCCGCCTGCCGGAAGGCCGTGTAATCGTCGTTCATCGTCAGGTCGATGATCCTGCCGCTGATCGCGCCATCGTATTCGAGGACGATCTTCATGCCGTCGTCCGGGAGCTCCCGCGCATAGGTCAGGCGGTCGCCTTCACTTGTAAAGCCGAAGGCAATCAGCTTGTCCGGAATGATCCTGTGACGGGCAAAGACTTCCTCTTCAATGCGCATGGCTGGCCCTCCATTGCTCGTAGACCTGTATCATCTCGCGCTCCATGACCTCGAGATGCGCCGCATCGCCGCTGATCCTGAACAGCAGCAGCTTGCCCTCGAAGATCGCCAGTTCCGTCGAGGACAGTGCCTCGGCATCTTCCCGATCCAGTCCCGAACGCGCAAGCGCCTCCGCCATGATCTGCCGGGCCTCATCCAGGGCCGCGGCATACATCCCCGCGATCTCCGGCTCGGACAGCGCCAGCTCCATCCCCATCACCGCGAAGGGACAGCCGTTGTGCTCGCCCTCGGCGGCGCTGCCCAGGTGCTTTTGTGCCAGCGCGTGAACGAACCCATGCCAGTCATGTCCCTCGGCCATTTGTTTCATGTCGTCGCTGACAATCCTTCGGTAGTATTCGATGACCGCCGCCGCCAGGTCCCGCTTGCCTTCGAAGTAGAAATAGAAGGAACCCTTGGGCAGCTCGGCCGCTTGCAGGATCTCGGCAAGTCCCGTGGCGTTGTAGCCCTGCCGCCAGAACAGCTCCGCCGCGCAGGTCACCAGCTTTGCCCTGGACGCTTCGCCCTTTTTCATGTGCATGGTATACCTCACCTTTTGTTCATGGATGTGTCACAATAATTATAGACCTTTTGGTCTATAATCGTCAATGCGCAATTTCAAAGCAAGCTCCCCGAAGCACTCCGATGTTTCTGATAACACAGCCTTCAACCCATAATCTCTATCCTTCTACGCGCTGCGCACAGGCGGCGTTTTTTTCGTTTTCTTGTGCTCGTTGCGGTTACGCCACTTGCAAAACTGCCACTCCTCTGCTATAATAGTAAGCGATAACTAACGCATTTTCGCCCATCATATACTGCTTCCACGATGGACGGCATCTGGCGGGCGATTCCTTTTATGTGTAAGTTAGTTTATTCTAATACAGATTGCAGGTGAACATGAATGAAAAACATGACTTCGAGACAAAAGATACTGCTCGGCTGCTTTGCCATGGTTCTGGCCATCATCGGGGACTACCTGCTGGGCTTCGGTACGTTCAGCATGACCGCTGATCCGAATGTTCCAATGGGGATCGCGGCCAGCGTCGTTCCGGATTGGCGCTACGCCGCTTCCTCCGTGCTCGGCTTCCTCTGCGTGCCGCTCTTTGCCATAGCCGTGCTCGAACTGTTCAGGGTGATGGAGAAAAAATACGGTCTGCGAGATCAGAAGCTGTACAAGCTCTTCAAAATCGCCAACTGGGGCGGGATACTCTACTTCGCGTTCCTTCACATCGGCCTCTGCATGCTGCCCGTGGTGTTCAACGCCGGCATGGAGGCAACCGGCGACATGGCGGCTTCCGTCGGCATGATGCTGCGGGTGTTGAAGAGCATTGCCGTCCCCATGGTCGTCAGCTTCATCGTCTGCGACGGCTTTGTGGCGGTCGCCTGGATCGGCATGGTCGTCAAGGGCATGCTGCCGGTCGGTAAGATCGCCTTGATCTGCAATCCGCTGATCGTCGCCCTGCTCGGGCAGCTGATGAACCTGGTCGCGGAGGGCCTGGATTCCGGCTTTGAGTCCCTCGGCTGGCTGCTGCTGTACCTGGTATGCGCCATGAAGCTGGTCGGAAAAGAGGAACGGGTATGAAGATCAGCGTCAAGGAATTTGACGCCATGCAGATGGGCTGGCGCAAGTGGTATATCGAAAAGGTGGAGCTGAAAACCTTCAGGAAGTTCGGCCTCGTCATCGAAGGCGCCGACATCCTGGAGGTCGGCTGCGGCAGCGGGTACGCCGCGTCGCTGATCGCCGCGCAGGGGCCGCACAGCTACACGGGCCTGGACATCATGCCGGAGCAGCTGGAAATCGCGCGGAATCGGGGTTTGAAGCAGGCTTCCTTCGTGGAGGGCAGCGCGGACGACCTGAGCCGCTTTCCGGAGAAGCGCTTTGACGCCATCCTGGACTTCTGCATTCTGCACCACGTGGAGGGCTGGCGTGCCTTCTTCGACGAATGCCATCGCGTGCTGAAGGACGACGGGAGCCTCTACGTGGCGGACCTGTCCAAGCGGTGCATCCACATCGTCGACGCCATTCTCCATTGGGGCCACGCCGAGGAGGCGCTGTTCACATTGAAAGAGTTTGAAGAAGAGGCGAACAGGCGCGGTTTCAGAACCGTCCGCAAGGCGAATGACCTCGGCCTCGAGGGGTATTTCAGGTTCCAGAAGGTGAATTAGAGTGTGTTTCTAAATGCTGGAAGATGCAGTTTCGAGTGGAATTGGCTGCATTTCAAGGCGATTTCCACGGTGCCGCGTCCCAATCCACGGGATTGTGACGTCGGCAGTCGGCCAAAGGCCGACCAACAAACCTGAAGGTT
>CADCHI010000078.1 GCA_902801165.1 uncultured Eubacteriales bacterium
CGGATGAGGGCTTTGTTCAGCTCCACCACCGTGTCAATCTCCTCCTGGGTAGCCGCGATTTTCATGTCCAGCGTTGCCGCGTCTTCCAGCATGGCGACGAGCGTTTCGCAGTCATCGATGACCGACTCCCTGTTCCCAAGGAGCAGGTTGTAGGCTTTGACGAACAACGCCTTGATCGCATCCTCGGAAAGGGTCGGCGTCGAGCAGTGCTGGCCCTTCCCATATTTACGGTTGCAACGCCAGATGACCTTCCGGTACGGGTCGTTGGAGTGCCAGACCTTCTGGCCGTAATACCCGCCGCAGTCTCCGCAGATGAGGCGGGACGCGAACGCGCTGTTCCCACTGAAGGCTCGACTGGCACGCTTCCGCCGGGCCAGCTCCGCCTGCACCTGCTCGAACTCATCCGGCGCGATGATGGCCTCGTAATTGCCCTTCACATAGTACTGGGGCACCTCGCCCTCGTTCTGCTTGTGCTTCTTCGTCAGAAAGTCCACGGTGAAGGTCTTCTGGAGCAGTGCGTCTCCTTTGTATTTCTCGTTCGACAAAATCAGTAAGCGTGATCATTTGCCAATTGCGGAAATCTGAGGCTGCTCATACTCTGCGGCAGCATGTCTGAGATTAGCGAGGATCAATGTGGTCGCACACAGGCTCGAGGCATGTTACAAAAACCGGATATAAAAGAACTGGCCAATGCCAAATGGTCGCAAAGTTGCCTGGTAATGGCGTCGCAGAGTCGGTGCAGAGGCGGCTGAATCCAGAGAAACTGCACAAAAGCAGACAAGCCCAGCACCCCAAAAGCAACCCAAATTGTCGCTTTTCTATCCGAAACTATCCAGTCAGAATCAGTCAGAACACGATTCTACCGGATTCAAGCCGACATTGACCCGGCCCTTCGGGACCAAAAGGTCGCAGGTTCAAATCCTGTCACCTCGACCATCGAAAAAGCCTGAAACGATGTTTCGGGCTTTTTCTTTTTGCGGTGTTTTGCATCGATGGGGCCTTGGGAAAGCGCGAGGAGGCAATTCCTGCCGTCAGCGGCAGACAAAACACGCAGATCCTTCGCTCCGCACGGGATGACAGTGTTCATTGATGTCATCCTGTGCGAAGCGAAGGATCTTCTTTTTTCTATTTCAAATATGCTTTTCAGCCACGATCGGCATCAGTAGATCAGGATCACCAGCGAGCCCCGCTTGCAGTTGGTGAACAGCCACTTGGCGTCCTCCACCTTCAGCCGGATGCAGCCGTGGGAGGCCTTGCTGCCCAGCGCGTACACGGAGCCCGTGCGCAGCGTGCTGGTATCCTGCTCGCTGTAGAGCACCGAGTGGAACATGATGTTCCCCTCTACTTCAAAGGAATACTGGGCCCAGCAGTGGAACTTGCTGAAATAGTGCCAGCGGTTCACCGGGAAGCCGTCCAGGAAGATGCCCCGGGGCGTGGTGTTGCCCAGTCCCGTGGAGCAGATGCAGGTGCGAACCAGCTCGTACTCCCCCGCTTCGGAGAGCTGATAGCAGAAGACCCGCTGCTTGCTGATGTCCACCTCGATGCGATAGGGCCGCATGTCGCACACAGCGTCCTGGGAGAAGAGCCTCTCCTGGGTCGCGCGGTCCGCGACGCCGGTCTCGGGCAGGCCGTTGGCCGCCTGAAAGGCGCTTATCGCCGCGGCGCTGGTCTGGCCATAGATGCCGTCCGCGCCGTACCTGCCGAGGAAATAGAGCATGTACAGCCGACGCTGCAGGCGGATCACCTCGTCGGGGTCCGCGTGGCTCACGGCTTCCTCGTCCTCCGGCGCGGAGAGCTCCTGCACGAAGGGCAGGCCCTCCTGCAGCACCGCCTGCGCCTGCATGGACAGCGCGGCGGGGTCCTCAAACAGCGCGGCGTTCTCGCTGTTCCTGGCCGCCAGGTAGTCGTGCAGCCGGGTGACCGCGGTCTCCACCTCGGTGCTGTACTTGCCGTTGGGCAGCTTCACCAGCATGCCCATGGCGATCAGCGCGTTCTCCGCGTCCTTCACCGCCAGGCCGCTGTCGCCGCTGGCGATATCGTGAGGCACATAGTGCTCGGCCACCGGCGCGTTCGTAGAGAAGAGCGCGTCAAAGGCCTCGCTGTCGAGGACCTCCCCCTCCCCGATCCGCGCGTCGAGGCGGAACTGGGAGGCGGCCCGGACCGAATACTCGTCGAACACCTCGTCGGGCGCCATGTCCATGTAGCCCAGCTGGTTCAGCCGGCGCTCCGCGCGGAGCACCTCACTGCCCTCGTCACCGGGAGCCACGTCGCGGATGTAGGAGGAATAGAGCTCGTCGAACAGCAGCGCCTGGGTCACGGCCGAGGCCACGCCGTCATCGACGACGCCCAGCGATTCGCCGTAGCCCTGCTCGATCAGGTGGCGCTGGAAGCGGGACACCGCGGCGGAGGTCTGAGCGCCGTAGACGCCGTCCACCTCGCCGCTGAGGAAGCCGAACTGCGCCAGCCGTTGCTGGAGGGCCTCCACTTTCTCGCCCCTGTCGCCGCCGGTCAAGCGCTTGGGCAGCGCCTGGGCGTCCTCGGAAAACAGGGCCGTCCGGGTGGCGTCGTCCAGCTCGCCGGTGGCCTCCAGGCCGTTCATCGCCTGGAACTGCCTCAGTGCCTTCTGGGAGCGCTCGCCGAATATGCCGTCTGCGGTGCCGCCCATGTAATTCAGCTCGATCAGCCGCTGCTGGATCTCCCGGGCGGACTGCACCGTCTCCGCCATGGCGTCCAGGGCCATCAGCGTCGCGCCGTCCAGATCGCCGGTCTGCTCCAGGCCGTTTCGCGCCTGGAACGCCCGCAGGGCCTCCGCCGTATGGGGCCCCAGCATGCCGTCCGCGCTGCCGGTGAGGTATCCCAGGTCGATCAGCATCTGCTGGGCGCGCCGAAGCTGCTCGGTGCGCTCCTCGCTGGTCAGGGGGACGTCCTCCGTCACGGGAGTCTCGTCCAGCCGGGGCATCGTCTCCGCCCGCGCTCCCGGGAATAAAAGCAGCGCCGCTGCAAGGCACAGCGCCGATCCAAACAATGCCGTTCTCTTCATTATATCAAAAAACCTCGGTTTTTCTCATACTTTGGTGTATTTGCTCGTGATTCGCGTGAATTGATGTTAGCCCTCGCAACCCCAAAATTCAAGCGCGGGCGTGTTATTTATATGGGAAAAATGCCTATGGCGAAAAATGTTTTCAAACAGGTCACAAAACGCGTCCCAATTGTTCACAAATGCCGATTTCCTATCCCGCCAGCCGCAGGAAAGCCCGCCGGCGATGCCGGCGGGCTTTCAGGATGTTGACAAAGTCAACAGACTGGAGGCCGTTGAAAAAGCCTGCAAGGCAAGGCGGCAAGCCTGCAAAAAAGGGAGTTTACCCAGTCGTAAATGACCGCATTTTGCAGGCGCTGCCAACTCAGCGGTCTGAAAGCCCGCCGGCGATGCCGGCGGGCTTTCAATAGGGATTCAGATCGATCAGATCGCCTTGGCGTGGGCCAGCAGATACTGCTCGGCCTCGCCGTTCCACAGGTTGTTGTGGCGCGCGCAGATCTCGGCCAGCTTGGCGAACAGCGGATCGGTCTCGCCGGCCTTGGCGAAATCGTTGATGTTGGTCAGGGGCAGGTCGATGTTGGTGTACACCAGCTTCTTGCCGCCGGGGATCTTGGGCAGGTTGCAGGTGGTCTCGGCCACGGCGTTCAGGCCGCCCACGTGGGTGATCATGCCAGCAGGCTTCAGCTTGCCCTCGGCGATCATCTGCAGGGCCTCGCGCATGTCCTCGGTGCTGCCGCCGGAGGTGCCCACCAGGTGGTGCGCGGCGTAGTGCACGTTGTAGAAGTTGAAGTTGGCGCTCAGCTGGGTGTTGGTGGGGCCGGCGAAGAAGTTCAGGCAGCCGTCCTGGCCCAGGATGTGGTCGCCCTGCTCGATGACGGCGGGCACCGGCGCGAATACCATGACGTCGTCATAGCCCTTGCCGTCGGTCAGCGCCATCAGCTTCTCCACGGCGTTCTCCCTGGTGTTGCAGTACACCAGCTTGACACCGTTCTTGGCGGCCTCTTCCGCGGTGTAGATGGAAGCGGCGCGGTCCAGGCGGGCCTGGTCGATGTCGGTGACGACCAGCAGGCCGGGCTTGCGGTCGCAGTGGATGGCGTAGTCGATGGCGCCCAGGCCCATGGGGCCCGCGCCGGCCAGGATGGCCAGGTTGCCGCCCTCGACGATGCCCATGTCGTGCACATACACGTTGGGCTTGGTGTGATACATGGCGTGGAAGGTGCCGATGATGCAGCTCAGGGGCTCGGACAGGGAGCCGTAGAAGAACTCGTCAGCCTTGTAGTCCAGCACGCAGTCCTGCTCCATCAGCTCGGGCAGCAGGATGGCATACTGGGTGTCGCCGCCGCAGAACTCGAAGGCATAGCCGGGGGTCTGCATGGTGCCACGGTAGGAGATGTTGGGCTGGATGGTCAGCTTCTCGCCGGCGGTGAACTTGTCCGCCCACTTCGCGCCGACCTTCTCGATGATGCCGCAGAACTCGTGGCCGATGATGACCGGATGCTCGGCGATGTCCTCGGGCACGCGCTTGTGGTTGGAGCCCTGGATGGCGGCCTTGTAGCTGGACATGCAGATGGAGTCGGAGATCACCTTGACGAGAATCTCATCGTCCTTGATCTCGGGCAGTTCAAAGGTGTCCAGGCGCAGATCGTTCTGTCCATGCATACGCACAGCTTTGTTCAACATGCTTGAATCCTCCTCATATCTATCGCGCTTTGCCGGGGCGTTCCCGGCGTCTTGCGGCGCGCCGCAGCCCGACGGCCATGGGCGCGCTTCCGCAGGTCGAGGGCATTGTGCCGTGACCGTAGGCCCGGCATTTCCCCCTGCGGGTTCCTTGCCCAACCATTATACCACAGACGTCCTCATATTTGTATCACAAAATAAGCATTTTTCGCCATGTACACAAATAATCCGCATAATTTAACATTGAAGCATACAATTTCTGTCCCCAATACAGCCAAAGGGCGGAGCGCCTTGCCGGCGTCCGCCCTTCACATCTGGATTGGGTTTTACAGCGTCAATGCCTGCCGCGCCCGGCACCGCCGCCCCTGGAACCGCCGCCGCCGCCGCTGCTGCCGCCAAAGCCGCTGCTGCGGCTGGAGGAGCCGCCAAAGGAGGAACGGCTGCTGGAGGAGCCGAAGGACGACGAGCGTCCGCCGGAGGACGAGCCAAAGGAGGAACGTCCCACGCTTCCCGAGGACCAGCTCGAGGAGCTCCTGTAGGGGGTGTGGTACACCGTGCGGGTGGGCCGGTAGCCGATGCCCATGGGCGGCGGCGGGGGCGGCGGCATGATGACCGTCCTGCGCCTGGCGCGCCTGCCCTTGCTGAGGGCCACCACGGTGATGATCAGCACCACGAACAGTATCAACAGCAGGAAGTCGAACCCGCTGTCATCGCTCCGGTTCCTCTGGTCCGCCTGGGTCCTGCGGGAGCCGTTGTAGCCCCCGAAATCCGCCGCCGCGCTGTTGGCGGCGACAAAGGCCTGGAAGTCGGCGATGCCCTGGGCGGTGGTCACGTCGGCATTGTAGGTGTCCGCGATGCGGGTGAAAACAGCCTCGAAGAACTTCTTCACGCCGCTCTCGTAGTTCTTGGCCGCAAAGTCCGCCTCCAGGTACTGGTCGTAGTAGCCTTTGATGGTGCCGGCGGAGAGCTTGCTGTTCAGGCCGGAGCCGGGGAGCGCGTAATAGTCGTCGTCCCCTATGGCCAGCAGCAGCAAAAAGCCGTTGTTCTTGGAGGCGTCGCCGATGCCCCAGTCGTTGAACAGGTCGTAGGCATAGTCATCGATGCTCTCTCGGCCCGTGCTGTCCACCGTGACGACGACGATCTGCGCGCCGCAGGCCTCATACAGCAGCTTGTTGGAGAAGTAAATTTCCCCCTCCATCGCCTCGCTGAGCACGTTGGCGTTGTCCAGATAGTAAAAATCCGTGCCGGCGGAGACCACCTTCGCCAGCGCCGGGGCGCACAGCAGCGCCAGCAGTATCGCCGCCGCCAGGAGCACCCTCAGGGATCTTCTGAATTTCATTTTGAACCTCCAGGAAACAGACTGTCGAAAGCTGCCGTCAGCCCTCGAAGGGATTCAGCGCGCCCTGGCCGGTGATGCCGGCCACCAGGCTTCCGGGGAAGCCCGCGACCACGCGGTTGTATTTTGCCGCCAGGTCGTGGTACTCGTCGTGGCGAATCAGGTCATCGCAGCCCCAGAAGTCGTCGTAGGCGACCTTGAAGTTGGTAAAGTCGCTTCCCTGGACGGCGCGGTACATGGCGTCGTACAGGCTGTCCACGGCGGTCTTGATCTCCACATAGGCCTCGTAGCGGGCGTCGATGGATTCCGCTGACGCCAGCGTGTCGGCCAGCTGTTCCACCTTGTCGATCACCTGGGAATCCCCCATGTGCAGCCGCGCCTCGGAAACCATCAGCCGGGCGTTCTCCGCGGCGGAGTCCAGATAGGCGTCCATGCTGTGGCGGGTGGACAGGCTGGTGTCGGCGCCGCGGTCATAGACCGTCAGCACCTTGCCGCGCTCCCGCGCAAGCCCCACGCCGCCGAGTCCGAAGACGCTCACCAGCACGCAGACCGCCAGCACCACGACGGCCACCTTTCGATTCTCCGAAAAACGCATATCGACCGCTCCTCTCGCCGCCCGGCAGCGCCTGCGCGCCTCCGATGCGGAACAGATTCAACGACGGCCGTCCCCCGCCGCGCCCAAGGCGCGGCGGAACGGACGACCTTGCATGATTGTCACTCAGGGACGGACCTCCAGGATCTTCGCCCGCAGCTCGCCCTCGATGCTGGCCAGCTCGGCCTCGGCGGCGCGGCGCTTCTCCTTGCCCTGCTGCTGGATCTCGAGCACCTCGTCCATGGTGTCGATGAGCAGCTTGTTGGTGTGCTTCAGGGTCTCGATGTCCACCATGCCGCGCTCGGCTTCCTTGGCGGTCTCGACGGTCGCCATGTGCAGCTTCTCGGCGTTCTTGGTGAGCAGGTCGTTGGTCAGGTCGGTCACCGCGCGCTGGGCCTTCATGGCGTGCTCGGTGTGGGCCAGGCCCAGGGCCAGCACCATCTGGCTCTTCCACAGCGGGATGGTGTTCACCAGGGAGGTCTGGATCTTCTCGGCCATGATCTGGTTGCTGGACTGGATCAGGCGGATCTGGGGCGCCATCTGGATGGAGATGTTGCGGGTCAGCTCCAGGTCATACAGCTTCTTCTCGAAGCGGTCGGCCTTGTCGGCCAGGTCCTTGGCCGCCTGGGCATCCTCGGGCAGGCCGGAGGCCGCCGCCTTGTCGCGGGCCGCCTGCACCTCGTTGGCGCGGAAGGACTCCAGGCGCTTCTTGCCGGCCACGATGTACATGGACAGCTCCTTGAAGTACACCAGGTTCTGGTCGTACAGCTTGTCCAGCATGGCGATATCCTTCAGCAGCTGAATCTGATGCTGCTCCAGGCCCTCGACGATCTTGTTCACGTTGACCTCGGTGTGGTCGTACTTCGCCTTCAGCAGCTCCAGGTTGTTGACCTGCTTCTTGAACAGGCCGAACAGGCCGCCCTTCTCCTCCTTGTCGGTGTCGAAGTTCTTCAGCTCCACCACCAGGTTGGAGATCATGTTGCCGACCTCGTCCAGGTCCTTGGTCTGCACGTTCTTCAGGGCCGCGTCGGAGAACTGGGAGATGTTCTGCTGCGCGGCGGCGCCATAGGAGAACACCAGGTTGCTGTCGCGCACGTCGATCTTCTCGGCGAACTCGTCGATCATCTGCTGCTCTTCGTCGGAGAAGCTCTGCATCTGCAGGGTCGCCTGCTGCACTTCCTTCTCCACGTTGGCCTCGGCCTGCTCCAGCGCCTCGGTCGCCTGCACCGCCGCCTGAACGGCACTGTCCAGCTCGTGCTTGTTCTCGTCCTCGAAGGGTTCCAGGGTGAGCTTGATTCCGTCTGCCATGATGATAACCTCCTAAATTACTCCTGTCGTATGGGTTGTGGAATGAAATTGCTGTCAGCGACCGCCGAGGGTCAGCTTGATGCCCTCCTTGGTGGTCTTTTCGGTTTCCGCAGCAGGAGCGGGCTTCGCCGCGCCGCCGGCCGCCTGCTTCGCCGTGTCGGTGACGGCCTCGTAGATGGAGTTCATCTCCGTCTTGATGAGGTTGTCGCCGGTGAGCATGGTCTGCATCACCTTGATCTCGGCGTCGATGTCCATCTCGTCGTCCTTGTACAGGTTGTCGGCGCACTTGTCGAAGGCGTCGGCGGCCAGTCCGAGGCTGCTCTCGATGGTGTGCATCGCGGACTGGATGTTCTCGCCCTTGGTGGAGGCGTTCATCAGCACCTGGTACTGCTCCATCAGCTTCTCAGAGGTGGGCAGGTAGTAGTTCATGAAGCGGCGCACCAGGGCCACCTTGCGCGGGTCGCGGCCCAGCTCCTTGAAGATCTGCTCGCCGGAGGTGTACATCCTGTCCAAGTTCCGGCTGATCTCCGGGTCTGGAATCGCCTCGTTGGCCTTGCGCAGGTTTTCCAGCCGCTCCCGGGCCTTGGCGATCTCCCGGTCCACGGCCGCGTCGCCGGTCTCGATCTTCTCCTGGACCTCGACGTCGCGCCCCGGGAACAGCTTGCTCGTTCCGAAATAAGCCGCCGCCGACAGCGCCGCCGTCACCAGCAGCCCGCCGATGCCCAGCAGGAACTTCGGGGCGATGAGCCCCACCAGCAGCCATACCGCCGCCGCGATATAGATTGGAATCGCCGACTTGAAGTGTACCTTCTTCATCGCAATGCCTCCTGTCCGCCTGTATCATATTTATTGTACGTCATTTTGCCGCCATTGACAAGCGTTCCGCGCCAAAAGGTGGAAATTTTGCCCTCAACCGTCCGTCTCAGGGGCCGTGATGTCCAGCTCCACCGGGCAGTGGTCGCTGCCCATGACCTGCGGGTGGATCTTCGCGTCGACCATCCGCTCCTCCAGCTTCCGGGAGACGATGAAGTAGTCGATGCGCCACCCCGCGTTCCTGGAGCGCGCGCCGCCGATGTAGCTCCACCAGCTGTAGGCGCCGGTGGCGTCCGGATAGAAGTGCCGGAAGCTGTCGATGAAGCCCGCCGCCAGAAGCTCGGTCAGCTTGCCGCGCTCCTGGTCGGTAAAGCCCGCGTTCATGTGGTTGGTCTTGGGGTTCTTCAGGTCGATCTCCTCGTGGGCCACGTTCAAATCGCCGGTGAGGATCACGGGCTTGACCGCGTCCAGCTTCACCAGGTAGTCCCGGAAGTCGTCCTCCCACTGCATGCGATAGTCGAGCCGCTTCAATTCGTTCTGGGAGTTGGGCGTGTAGCAGCACACCAGGTAGAACGCCTCGAACTCGCAGGTGATCACGCGGCCCTCGTGGTCGTGCTCGTCGATGCCGATGCCATACTGAACGGACTTCATCGGCACCCGGCTGAACACCGCCGTGCCGGAATAGCCCTTTTTGTCGGCGCAGTAGAACACCTGCTCGTAGCCCGGCAGGTCCACGTCGCACTGGCCCTTCTGCATCTTGATCTCCTGCAGGCAGATCACGTCCGCGTCCAAAGCAGCGATGCTCTCATAGAAGCCCTTCTTGATCACCGCCCGCAGGCCGTTGACGTTCCAGGATATCATTTTCATGAAGATAACACCGTCCAAGTCGATTCTGTAATAATTCCGCTGTATCATGGAACCATAATACACCATTATATATGGATTATAGCACAAAAAAGTCATTTTGCCAACACATTTCAGTCGGGAGATGAATTTTGTATGGATTTCAGCGAAAAGGCCCGCCTGGCCGAGCGCGCGGCCCGCGCCGCGGGCGAGATGCTGGAGCACCACGGCGCCTTCACGGTGCGCCGCAAGAGCGAGAACGACTTCGTGACGGAGATGGATTTCAAGAGCGAATCCCTGATCCGCGAGACGCTGCTGTCCGCCTGCCCTGAGGATGAGTTCTTCGGCGAGGAGACCGGCGGCGCGTCCAGGGCCGAGGGGCGCTGGGTGGTGGACCCCATCGACGGCACGGCCAACTTCATGCGCGGCCAGCGGCTGTACACCATCTCCATCGCCTACGAGCACGCCGGCGAGCTGGTCGTCGGCTGCGTCTACTGCCCCGGCACGGACGAGCTTTTCCTGGCCGAGCGTGGCAACGGCGCGACGCTGAACGGCAAGCCCATCCACGTCTCCGGCGTGGACGCGCTGCGCAACAGCCTCATCCACCTGGGCTTCGGCCACCGGGACCCCAAGTGCCTGGAGCGCACGCTGGCCCTGTTTCCCCATCTGATCGCCTCCATCAGCGACGTGCGTCGCTCCGGCACCGCCGCCTACGACATGTGCTCCGTGGCTGCCGGCCGGGCGGAGGCCTTCGTGGAGCTGGGGCTGAACCTGTACGACTACGCCGCGGGCTACGTGATCCTCACCGAGGCCGGCGGGCGCTTCTCCGGCTGGGACGACGGTGAGGACGGCCTCACCTCCGGCAACGTGGTCGCCACCAACGGGCTGCTCCACGAGGCGGTGCGGGACCTGCTGAAGGTCTAGAGTCTGTTTCTAAAATGCCTGAAGCGCATTTTCGGCGTATTAGACTGCATTTCTGCGTTGATTTTCCTTGACTTAGCGCCACTAAGCCTGCGGACAAATCCACTCGAAACTGCATCTTCCTGCATTTAGAAACACACTCTAACGCCGCGATTCTTTACCCGGCGGGGCTTGACGTTTGCCGGCAATTTGGCTATAATGGCTCCATCAGCGATGACCGGGAGGAGTAAGCGACCATTCCCCACCCCGAGAGAGGCGGACACGGCTGGAAGCCGCCGGTGGGAGATCGCCGAAGCGTGCGCCCGGGAGCTTTCGCGCCGAACACGTATAGGCGCGGACGGTTCGCCCCGTTACCGGCATTTGAGTATAATACAGAGTGGAACCGCGGCCACGCCTCTGTCAAAGGGGCATGGCCGCGTTATTTTGCCCGCGCCGCAAGCGGTACCGGGCGACAACAGGAGGAAAAGCCATGAAGCAGATGATGATCTACAACACGCTGTCCCGCAAAAAGGAGCCCTTCGTGCCGGTGCACGAGGGCAAGTGCGGCATCTACGCCTGCGGCCCCACGGTCTATAACTACTTCCACATCGGCAACGCCCGTCCGTTCATCATCTTCGACACGCTGCGCCGGTTCATGACCCACCTGGGCTATGACGTGACCTTCGTGCAGAACTTCACCGACATCGACGACAAGATGATCAAGCGCGCCAACGAGGAGGGCACCACCGTCGAGGCCATCGCCGAGAAGTACATCGCCGAATACTTCAAGGACGCCGAGGCCATCGGCGTGCGCAAGGCGGACGTCCATCCCCGGGCCACCAGGCACATCGGCGAGATCATCGGCCTGATCAAGAAGCTGGAGAACAAGGGCCTCGCCTACCGCGCCGAGAACGGCGACGTGTACTTCGACACCCAGGCGTGGCGCTCCAACTACGGCAGGCTCATCGGCCAGGACCTGGACGACCTGGAGTCCGGCGCCCGCGTGGAGGTGGGCGACGTGAAGCGCCACCCGATGGACTTCGCGCTGTGGAAGGCCAAGAAGCCCGGCGAGCCCTTCTGGAAGAGCCCCTGGGGCGAGGGTCGTCCCGGCTGGCACATCGAGTGTTCCGCCATGTCCATGAAGTACCTGGGCGAGACCTTCGACATCCACTGCGGCGGCGTGGACCTGATCTTCCCCCACCACGAGAACGAGATCGCCCAGTCCGAGGGTGCCACGGGCAAGCCCTTCGCCAGGTACTGGATGCACAACGGCCACATCAACGTGGACAACAAGAAGATGTCCAAGTCCGCGGGCAACTTCTTCACCGTTCGGGACATCTCCAAGGAGTTTGACCCCGAGGTCGTGCGCATGTTCATGCTCTCCGCCCAGTACCGCAGCCCCATCAACTTCTCCCGCGACCTGATGGAGCAGGCCAAGGCCGGCCTGGAGCGCCTGTACACTGCCCGAAACAACGCCTTGTTCGCCCTGGACCACGCCCCGGATCGGGAGCTGAACGCCGAGGAACAGGCCTTCGTCGAGCGCAGCAAGGGCTTCATGGACCAGTTCGACGACGCCATGTGCGACGACCTGAACACCTCCGAGGCCATGGGCGTGCTGTTCGAGTACGTCCGCGACATGAACACGGCGCTGGCCGACGCGAAGCAGCCCTGCAAGGCCGCCATCGAGGCCGGCCTCGCGGCGCTGAACACCATGGCCCACGAGATCCTGGGCCTGCTGATGAAGGAAGCCGACACCGTGCCCGAGGACATCAAGGCGCTGGTGCAGGCTCGCGTGGAGGCCAAGAAGGCGAAGGACTTCGCCGAGGCCGACCGCATCCGCGCCGAGGTCCTGGAAAAGGGCTACGTCATCGAGGACACTCCCAAGGGCCCCAAGGTCAAGAAGGCGTAAGCTACACGCCGGTTTCATAGAAAAGCGACGGCAAACAGACTGCCGTCGCTTTTTGCGTATGCTGTTTTTTCTGTCTCATTTTAGAGTGTGTTTCTAAAATGAGGCATGTGCAGTTTCGAGCGGATTGGGCTGCATTTCAAGGCGATTTCCCGCAGGCTTAGTGGGGCTAAGTCAAGGG
>CADCHI010000079.1 GCA_902801165.1 uncultured Eubacteriales bacterium
GGTGTTCAACAAGCCCGTGAACCTGTTCGTGGCCGGCTTCATCGGCATGCCCGTGATGAACTTCTTCGACAACTGCAAGCTGCTGCTGGAGAACGGCGTGTACTACGCGGAGATCCGCGGCGTGCGCTTCGAGCTGGATGAGTTCCAGCAGAAGGCCCTGCGCCAGAACGGCCAGAAGGCTTGCGACATCGTGGCGGGCATCCGTCCCCAGCACATCACCGTGGGCGAGGGCGAGCTGAGCGCGCTGATCGAGGTCTCCGAGATGCTGGGCACCGAGGTGAACCTGCATACCCGCTCCCACAGCGACGAGGTCGTCATGGTGATCCCCACCGTGGACCTGACCGTGGACGTCTCCATGGGCAAGACCATCAACTTCACCACGCAGCCCAGGCTGATCCAGCTGTTCGACAAGGCCACCGGCAACAACCTGATTTGGTTCGACGAAGTGTCCTCCAAGGCCAACGCGCCGATGTGCAAGGAGTACAACTTCTGATCTCACATGACTGGGACTGCACGCCGGGATTGACATCCCGGCACGGGCCCGTCATGGGTCGCATCGGAAATCACCGAGGAGGCAGATATCATGAAGAAACTCGTTGCATTGATGCTGTGCGCCGCCATGCTGCTGTGCGTGGGCGCCGCGATGGCGGAGGACTACGCCATCGCCACCGACACTGCCTTCCGCCCGTTCGAGTACACCGATGAGAACGGCGCGCTCGTGGGCATCGACGTGGAAATCCTGGCCGCCATCGCCGCGGACCAGGGCTTCACCTACACCATCGAGCCCCTGGGCTGGGACGGCTCCATCGCCGCCTGCCAGGCGGGCCAGAAGGACGGCATGATCGCCGCCGCTTCCATCACCGAGGCGCGCAAGGCGGAGGGCTGGATCTTCTCCGACGGCTACTTCAACGGCACTCAGTCCCTGGCCATCGCCGAGGGCACGCCCATCAAGGGCTTTGAGGACCTGGAGGGCCACACCGTGGCCGTGAAGGGCGGCACGCTGAGCGAGGACTACGCCAACAGCCTGGCCGAGCAGTACGGCTTCAAGGTGCAGACCTTTGGCTCCACGCTCGCCGTCTTCATGGCGGTCACCGGAGGCCAGTGCGCGGCCTGCTTCGACGACACCCCGGTCATTGAGGACTACATCCGCAATGGCGGCGTGTTCCTGGAGCTTGTGGACGGCACGGCCAACGAGGGCACCGAATACGGCTTTGTCGTGTTCAGCGCCGACAAGCAGGAGCTGGTGGACAAGTTCAACGCGGGCCTGGCCAACATCAAGGCCAGCGGCGCGTATGACGAGATCCTGGCCAAGTATCTGAGCGAATAAAGCGTTTTCCTGATTACACGCAACCGGGACTGGACGCCGGGGACACCCGGTTTCCAGTCCTTTCCATATCTGCCATACCTGCCGGAAGGGAGTACGCATTATGAATATGAGGTCGTTTGTCATTGCGGTTTTGCTGGTGGTCCTTGCCCTTTGCGCCATCCCATGCGCGTCGGCGAGCGGGTCTGACGCCTCGGTGGACTATCAGCTCTATCCCGCGCCCGAGGGCGGTTACGTGGGCGACACCATGCCCTTCGTGACCGAGGACGGCACCCTGGAGCTGTATTACCTCTACGACACGGACCACAACGGCCAGGGCTATCACCCGATCTACCGGTTCACCACGGACGACCTCGTGGGCTATGTGGACGACGGCATGATGCTCGAATTCGGCCTCATGTCCGATCCCGACCCGGCGCTGGGCACCGGCTCCGTCCTGCGGGACCAGGAGGGCCTGTATCACCTGTTCTACACCGGCCACAACGACACCGGCAACGGCGGCATGGGCAAGGAGTGCGTCATGCACGCCACCAGCACGGACCGCGTGAACTGGCAGAAGCAGCCCGAGGACACCTTCTTCAGCCCGGAGGGCTACTCCAGGGACGACTTCCGGGACCCCGAGGTGTTCTGGGTGGAGGAGGACGGCTGCTACTGGCTGCTCATCGCGGCCCGGGAGGAGAGCCTGGGCGGCGTGGTCGCCAAGTACACCTCTCCCGATCTGAAGAGCTGGACCTTTGAGGGCCCCCTGTACGCGCCCCAGGCGCAGTACATGCTGGAGTGCCCGGACCTGTTCTGCATGGGCGGCACCTGGTATCTCACCTACAGCTGGGACTGCGTCACCTACTACGCCATCGGCGAATCCATGAACGGCCCCTTTGCCGCGCCGGAGGACAACATACTGGACGGCAAGGGCCTGATGGATGGCAACGGCTTCGTGTTCTACGCGGCCAAGACCGCCCAGTGGAACGACAACACCTACCTCTGCGGCTGGCTGGGCCGGGCGGCGCTCTCCGCGGATTCCGGCATCTACCAGTGGGCGGGCAACGTGCTCAACCACCAACTGGTCCGCCGCGACGACGGCACGCTGGGCGTCGAGGCGCCCGAGACCTTTGGGGACTACTTCACGCAGGATTTTGACTTCCACGCGGAGAATATTGAAGGCGGGACGGAAATCGCTGGCGACGACATCGCCCTGTCGGCCGGGGACGGCGAGATCGCGCTGGCGGATCTGGGCGTGCGCGCGCCGACGATGCTGCTGGAGTGCGACGTGACGCTGGATGCGGACGGCTGCGCGGGCTTCGCCTTCGGCGGCAGCGAGGCGGACGAGGCCTGGACCGCGCTGTGCCTGGATGCCCGGCGGAACCTGCTGCACTACGAGGGCTATGAGCTGACGGAGCTTTCGGACTACGACCCGATGGCGATCACCCGGTTCGACTTCTCCGACGGCGCGGTCCACCACGTGACGCTGGTGTGCGAGAACGAGATCGTCGTGCTGTACATCGACGACGCGAAGGCCCTCAGCTCCCGAATCGGCCATTCCACGGGCGGCGCTCATATCGGCGTGTTCAGCGAGGGCTGCGACGCCGCGTTCAGCGACATCACGATGAAGATTCCCGAATAACGCTTGAATCAACCAACGGCACCCAAGGCGACAGGAGGTATCGGACCATGGCGGAACTGCACTACAGGGATGCGCTCAAGCTGGGACAGAAGGAGTATCGCGCCTGCGTCTCCGTGGGGAAGGACCCCTGCCTTCCCGTTTTGGACGACATCGTCCCCTCGGAGCGCTCCGCCATGGGCCTGAACCTGGGGCTGGCCTCGATTCCGGCGGAGCTCATCATCGGCACCAAGACCCGCGGGCGCACCAACGCCTTCGCCCGCAACTTCATGCCGCTGCTGGCGGAGAACACGGAGTTCGCCCAGAAGTGGGAGCGGCTCTGCCAGTCCCACCTGGAGGAGGGCATCCGCGATCCCATCAAGGTGTACGAGTACCTGAATCGCTACTATGTCCAGGAGGGCAACAAGCGGGTCAGCGTCCTCAGGTTCTTCGGGGCGGTCAGCATCCCGGCCCAGGTGATCCGCATCATGCCGAAGGACACCGGGGCCGAGGAGGTCAAGCCCTATCTGGAGTACCTCGCGTTCAACCGCCTGAGCGGCGTCAACTACGTCGAGTTCCTCAAGAAGGGGAGCTATGCCAGGCTCCAGGCGTTCATGGGGAAGGCGGCGGACGAGCCCTGGGACGACGAGGACCGGAGCCGCTTTTCCGCCGCGTATCACGCCTTCAAGCAGGCCTATGAGAGCGTGGGCGGCGGCAGGCTCGCCACCTCCGCGGCGGACGCCATGCTGGCGTACCTGGAGATCTACGGCTACGAAAGCCTGTGCGCCGGCAGCCCGGCGGAGTTGAAGAAGGCCATCGCCCGCATGTGGGAGGAGGTCGAGCTCAAACAGGAGGATTCGCCCATAGAGCTCAAGACGGAGCCCTCGAAGGAGAAGAAGGCGGCGCTGCTGTCCAAGGTCGTATCCGCCGTCAAGCCGGTGAAGGTGGCCTTCATCTACGACAAGAATCCGCGCAATTCCGCCTGGGCCCATGGCCACGAGCAGGGCAGGCGGCACGTCCAGGAGGCCTTCCAGGGCAGGATCGAAACCTGCGATTACTGCGATGCCATCGTGAACGGAGAGGCGCAGACCCTGGAGAAGGCGATCGCCGAGGGAAACCGGGTGCTGTTCACCACTTCGCCGCGCCTGCTGCCGGCAAGCCTGCAGGCGGCGGTCGCGCACCCGGAGGTGACGGTCTTCAACTGCGCCCTGAACCAGTCCCACCGCTACATCCGGACCTATTACCCCCGCGCCTACGAGGTGAAGTTCATCATCGGGGCCATCGCCGGGGCGATGGCGGCGGGGGAGGACATCGGCTACGTCTGCGACTATCCCATCTACGGGCAGGTCGCGGGCATCAACGCCTTTGCCCTGGGCGTGCAGCTGGTCAACCCCCGGGCGAAGGTCGTGCTGGAGTGGTCGTCCGTCGCCGGGGCCAGGGACGCGCAGCAGAAGCTGGAGGCGAAGGGCATCCGCCTGATCTCGGCCCTGGATTTTTCGCGCCTGCGTGACGGCAGCTTTGAGATGAACGGACTGACCCTGTCGGAGGACGGCGGCGTGAAGTCGCTGGCCGCGCCGCTGTGGAAGTGGGATGTCTACTACGAGGAAATGCTGCGGCGCCTGCTGGACAGGACCGTGAAGGAGGAGTACGAGGCCAGCAGCAAGGCGCTCAACTACTATTGGGGCATGGCCGCGGGCGTGGTGGACGTTCGCTGGTCCGAGGCGCTCCCGGACGGCGTCAAAAAGCTGGCGGGCCTGCTGAAGCAGGGCATCTGCCGGGAGAGCTGCGATCCCTTCCAGCTGCCGATACGGGACCAGTCCGGCAAGGCCGTGGCCGGCGGGGGAGAGGCGCTCGGTTTGGAGCAGATCATGGAGATGGACTGGCTGGTGGACAATGTCGTCGGCGCGCTGCCCAGCTATGATGAGCTCAAGTCCTTCAGCAAGGTCACGGTGGACGTGATGGGCGTCCTTCCGTCCACGAAGAACAAATCGTGAAGGGCTTCCACAGCGACGAAACGATGAAGCCGCTCATTTCTCAAATCAAATAGGAAATGGAAAGATCCTTCGCTTCGCTCAGTATGACAGGGCTTCAGTTCGTTGTCATCCTGAGCAAAGCGAAGGATCTTCCATTTATGCTGCGAAGGAAACTGTATATTCCGGCGTCTGTTCGTTTTTTGAGACGACACCGTCGTTTTGTATCCCGGATCGTCGGACCTACTCCAGCGGGGCGGAATCCCGGTAGATCAGCTCGGACTCGGTGTGTACGACGCGATAGTTCAGGCGGGGCTCCTCGATTCGGGAGAGCAGCAGGTTCATCGCCGCGATGGCCATGATCTGGGTGTGGATGTGCACGGTGGTCAGGGAAGGCGTCATGATGCGGGAATTGGGAGCGTCGTCGAAGCCGCAGAACAGCACGTCCTCCGGCACGGACTTGCCCAGCTTGCGCAGGGTGTAGATGGCGTCGTCCGCGATGAAATCGTTGGCGCAGATGAATACGTCCGGGAAGTCGGTCAGGGCGGTGAGGGCCTGGCTGATCCGCTCCGGGTCCAGCGTCTTGATGCAGAAGCGCTCCTCCACCGGGACCTCCGCCATGAGCATGGCGCAGCGGAAGGCGGCGTAGCGCTCGAAGAAGGACTGGCAGTGCTCGTAGTCGCCGATGAACCCGATCCTGTGCTTGCCCCGGGCCAGCATGTCGTTGACGAACCGCGTGATGGCGGTGGTGTTTTCCATGTAGAGCTGGTCGGCGGGCAGGTCGATGCCGTCCCGCTTGTTGGGGCCGTCCACGAAGAGCACCGGCAGGCCGAGGGCGCAGATCATTTCGTCATAGGCCCGGTCGAACATCTCGATGCAGATGATGGCCTGGGCCTGCTCCGGCGCGAAGGTGACCGGCAGCGAACGCTCCTCAAAATTGGAGTGCTCGACGCGATGGGTGGTCAGGCTGTAGCCCATCTGGGACAGCTCCATTTTCAGCTTGTCCAGCATCAGAGAAGCAAAATGGGCGGGCGCGATGACGTTTCCGCAGAACAGCGCGATCTCGCCCTTGCTCTGCGGCGCCTCCGGCTCCTGGGGCCTGGCGGTCTGGGCCTTGATATAGGAAAACTGCTTGTAGCCCATTTCGGTGGCCTTTTGCAGTATCTTTTCACGGGTCGCCTCGGCAAGTCCGTCGGCATTGTTGATGGCCTTGGACACGGTATTGCGCGAGATGCCCAATTCATCCGCGATATCCTGAATCGTTACCTTTTTCATCTGTTGCTCCTTCACTGGTATATTTGTATTATAGCATACAAAAACGCAAAATTCAATTAGTGTGATAACGGTTTAGAGTGTGTTTCTAAAATGAGGCATGTGCAGTTTCGAGCGGATTGGGCTGCATTTCAAGGCGATTTCCCGCAGGCTTAGTGGGGCTAAGTCAAGGGAGAAACAGACTCTAAGCCTTTAACATTTCCGCGGCATGCCAATGGAGGCGCGAACCGGACCGGTTATCGGCTCAAGAATCGCGCTTCCATGCTGTCGGCGCGTTGGCCGGCATGCCGGCTTTGTTATTATATACGGTAGAATTGTTATTTTATACGGTAAAATTGTTGTTTTATGCAGCAGGAATCCCGTTGATTTACAAGGAAATTTGCTTTATAATGGGCTTGACGCCGCGGGCGGGACGCTTGCGGGAGGGTGGCCGGCGGCGGGCTGGCGCGACATCCGCGGGGAACCGGGCATCCCTGTCCGCGCGTTCCTGTGCGAAACAAGTTGTGGCGTTGGAGGTAATATATCGTGGATCGCAAAGCAGAACTCTATTCCCTGGAGGGCAAAGCGGGTTTGTTTCAAGTGCTGCCCTATTCCATACAGCAGATCCTGGCCATGTTCGTCACCAACATGGTGCCCATCACCCTCATCGCCGCCGCGGCGGTGCCCGCCCTGGCGCAGGCGGAGATCCTCAGCCTGATGCAGAGCGCCATGGTCGCCGCCGGCATTGCCACCATCATACAGGCCACGCCAATATGGAAGCTGGGCTCCGGGCTGCCCATCTTCATGGGGGTCAGCTTCACGTTTGTGGTTCCGCTGTCGGCGATTGCCGCCAGGCATGGCTATGGCGCGGTCATCGGTGCGGTGCTCGTCGGCGGCCTGTTTGAATGCGCGCTGGGCCTGTCCGTGCGCTACTGGCGCAAGATCGTGGCGCCGATCGTCTCCGGACTGGTCGTTATGGGCATCGGCCTGTCCCTGCTGGCCACGGCGGCGCGCTCCTTCGGCGGCGGCTACATAGAGGACTTCGGCTCGATTGGCAACATCGCCATCGGCTCCGTCACCCTGCTCACCTGCCTGCTGTGGATGGTGTTCGCGAAGGGTACGAAGAAGCAGCTGTCGATCCTGATTGGCCTTGCTGCCGGGTATCTTGCCGCGCTGTTGATGGGCAAGGTGGATTTCAGCGGCCTGGGGGAGGGCGGCTGGTTCGCCCTTCCGCGGCTGTTTCCCTACGCGCCGACCTTCCGGGTGGACGCGATCATCTCGATCTGCATCATCTACCTGATCTCAGCGACGGAGACGCTGGGCGACGCCTCCGCGGTCGTCGGCGGCGTGATGAACCGCGACCTGAGCAAGGATGAGACGATGGGCGCGCTGACGATCGACGGCATGGGCTCCGTCCTCAGCGGCATCCTCGGCGGCACGCCGGTGACCTCGTACAGCGAAAACGTGGGCCTGACGATCATGACCCGCGTCGTCAACCGGCGCGTGGCGCGGGTGGGCGGCGTGATCATGGTGATCGCGGGCCTGTTCCCGGGCATCGGGCGCTTCATCAAGACCATTCCCACGCCGGTCATCGGCGGCGTGCTGCTGATCGTCCTGGGGCAGATCCTCGTCTCCGGCATCCAGATGATCGCCCGGGCGGGCTTCACGCCGAGGAACAAGCTGATCACCGCCATCACCCTGTCCATCGCCATCGGCTTCACCACCTCCACCGAGGCCGGCATCTGGCGGGAGCTGCCGGTCGCCGTCCAATCCATCTTCTCCCAGAACGTGGTCGCGGTGATCTTCATCATCGCGCTTGTGCTGAACCTGGCGCTGCCGAAGTCGATGGAGGAATAGCGCCGAAGGAAAAACGCAGCCCCCGGATGATGCTCGCCCGGGGGCTGATTCTGTCATGGCTTCTGCGGGATCGCGGCGATCAGTCCAGACGCGCGCTGGCGTCCCGGATCAGCTCGATGATGGGCAGGTGCTGGGGACAGACGCCCTCGCACTGGCCGCAGGCCACGCAGTCCGCGGCGCGCCCATGGCCCTGGCCCACGAGGCCGCCGTAGAAGGCCTTGGGCCGGAACTCATCGCCATACAGCTTCATGGTGTTGACGGCGCGGAACACGTCGGGGATGGCGATGTTCATCGGACAGCCGTCGGTGCAGTAGCGGCAGCCGGTGCACCCGATCACCTCGACGCTCATCATGGTCTTGCGCACGCCCTCGACGGCGGCCCTCTCCGCGTCGCTCAGCGGCTCAAAGCCCGCGAAGGTCGACAGGTTGTCCGCCATCTGTTCGGGGGTCGACATGCCGGACAGCACGGTCATCACGCCGGGCAGCGAGGCGACGAAGCGCAGCGCCCACGAGACGATGGAGCTGTCGGGGCGGAGGGCCTTGAAGCGCGCCTCCAGGTCGGGGGTCAGGCTGGCCAGCGTGCCGCCCTTGACGGGCTCCATGACGATGATGGGCACGTTGCGGCGATGCAGGATCTCATACAGCCGGCCGGACTGGACGACCGGGTTTTCCCAGTCGGCGTAGTTCAGCTGGATCTGCACGAACTCCACCTCCGGGTGGGCGTCCAGCAGCGCTTCCAGGTATTCGGGGCTGCCGTGGAAGGAGAAGCCGAAGTGGCGGATCTTGCCCTGGGCCTTCTTTTTCATCGCCCAATCCCAGCAGTTCAGCCGGTCATAGGTCTGGCCGTTGCCGCCGTCCTCCACGGAGTGCAGCAGGTAGAAGTCGAAGTATTCCAGGCCGCACCGCTCCAGCTGTTCGTTGAAAACACGGTCGCGGTCGGCCTCCGATTTCAGGCACCAGGCGGGCAGCTTGGTGGCCACGGTGAAGCTGTCCCGGGGATGGCGCTTCGCCAGGGCCTCCTTCACGATCCTTTCCGAATTGCCGCTGTGGTACACGTAGGCGGTGTCGAAGTAATTCAGGCCGGCGGCCAGATAGGCGTCGACCATCCGGCAGACCTGGTCCAGGTCGATTTTTCCGTCCGCTTCGGGCAGGCGCATCAGCCCGAAGCCGAGCTTCGGCATGTGGTTCAGATCAATGCTCATGTTCATCTCTCCTTGGTTATTTTGTAAGCGAAGGGCGCTCGTGAACGGCGCCTACGCCTGTCGTCCGTACTTCGCCTGGGGGGATTCGGGGTCGATCTTCATCAGCTCGATGCGGATGCCGTTGGGATCGGTTATCCAGGCCTGCCAGTTCAGGTCGACGCCCTGGTTGGGCTCGACGTCGATGGGGCAGCCCGCGGCGCGAATGCGCTCGACGGTCTGGAAGATGTCGTCCACCTCGAAGCAGAAGTGGTTGAAGCCGATCAGCGCGTCCCGCCAGGGGCTTTCCACGGCGCCGCCGTAGAAGAGCTCCAGGAATTGGCCCGGGGCGACGCCCAGATAGACGATCCAGGGCTCGCCGGTCTCCGGGTGCCTGATCTCGAAGGCCTTTTTGAAACCCAGGGCCTCGGTGTAGAAGCGCAGGGATTCCTCCATGTTCCTGACGGTGACGGCGTTGTGCGCGATGCCTGTGATCATGTCCGTGTCCTCCTCCTTGAATTGGGTCCATGCGTTTTGCGGTCCGTGCCGGCGCGGGGGTCTCCCAGGCGCGTCCGAGCGGCATTACAGCTCGATCTCCTCCATGAGGCGGGGAATCCGGCACTTGACCCGTCCGCCGTACTTCGCGTCCAGGTAGTCGGCGAAGGCCTCGGGGTCGCCGGCGTTGTCGGCGAACATATCCCAGTGGCCGGGAAGGACCAGCCCGGGACGGAGCTCGCCGGCGAGGTCCGCCGCCTCCTGGAAGGTCATGTTGCCGATGCAGTCGCGCCGATACCGCGCGCCGTCCCTGCCGTTGATGGGCAGCAGCGCCGCGTCGATGGGACCGAAGGCCTTCAACCGGGGGAGCATGCCCTCGTAGCGCAGGGTGTCGCCCGCGTGATAGATCCGCTTTCCCTCGCCCTCGATGATGTACTGGAGGCAGGGATGGCGCCCCTGCTCGTCTGGGTCGAGGAATTCGTGGGCCGCGGGAATGGCGCGTATCGTGATGTTGCCGATTTGCACGCTCTGCTCCGCGTCGATGGGCAGGAGCCGCCCCTCCGGGATGCCGTCGGCGAGGATCGACGGGCGGTGAACCGAAGGAAAGACGAATTTCGCCTCCGGGCAGGCTGCGCCCCAGATCCGCCACGCGCCGTGGTCGATGTGGTCCAGGTGGTCGTGGGTGCCGGCAAAGCCGTCGACGCCCGTCACGTCAGCGGCGGCGATCGGCGGGGGAACCCGGCGCTCCGGGATGGGGGAGGCAAAGTAATCGACGAGAACGGTCGTTCCGCCCAGGCGGATTTTGAGGCCCATCTGGCCGAGCCAAGTGATCGAAGCCATCTTCGGTCCTCCTTCCCTGCGGGCAAGGGGGGTTCTTCCGGGGACCGGCCGGAGCTTCGGTGTGGATGCCCGCCGAAAGAACCCATGATTCTGGTTGCATTATACATTTTTCCGGGGAGCCGCACAATACCTTCCGGGAGGATGTGAGAAAAGAATATGAAAATATCGGATTTGTTCGTTGGATTTTTGAAGGGATGGAGGCAAGGAGCGCGGCGGGCGAGGCCCGCTAAATCGACGCGAAACGCGACAAAAGCTGTAGACAATGGGATGATTCTGCGGTAAAATGATATCTGGGGCAGGGCGGCCCGGCTTCGGGCGACCTGCGGCCGGAGAGGATTGAGAGCCATGGAGCGAATGAGGTCGGTGTTCAGGCCCGAGTCGAAGTACAGGGCGTTCTTCCTGTCCGTGGTCACGTTTGGGCTGGCCTACGGGCTGTACAAGGGCGTGATCGACAACTACCTGGCGGAAGTCGTAGGCATGTCCGGCTTCGACAAGGGCGTCTCGGAGTTCTTCCGGGAGCTGCCGGGGCTCATGCTGGTGTTCATACTGGCGGCGCTGTACACCTTCTCCGCGGAGCGCATCTACCGGCTCGGCGCGGTGTTCATGCTCCTGGGCATGGCGGCGCAGGCCGTGGTGCCCAGCAGCCGTGTGCTGGTGATTCTGTGCATATTCGTGTACTCCCTGGGCGACCACATGCAGCTGGGCATGCGCAACACGCTGTCCCTCCAGTATTCCCGGGAGGGCCGCGGCGGCGAGGCGCTGGGGATGCAGAACGCCGTCCAGCAGGTGGGCACGCTTGCGGGCTACCTGGTGGTGATCGCCGCGTTCTTCCTGGTGAAGAATGCGGCTTGGCTGTACCGTGCGGCCTTCGCCGTCAGCGCTGGCATCATCGGACTGGGCTGCGTCTCCAGCCTGCGCATGACCGGCGAGAGCGCCGCCGACGCGAACAAGCGCCGCTTCTACTTCCGCCGGAAATTCACCAAGTATTACATGCTGGAGGTGTTCTACGGGGCGCGCAAGCAGGTGTTCTTCACCTTCGGGCCCTACGTGCTGGTGCTGTTCTACGGCGCAAACGCCATGGTGATCAGCGCGCTGTTCGCCCTGTCGGCGGTGTGCGGCTTCTTCGCGTCGCCGCTGGTGGGGAAGATCATCGACCGGCTGGGCTACAAGGTCGTCATGATCTCCGATACGCTGATCCTGGTGGTGGTCTGCTTCTTCTACGGCTTCGCCCACCACATCTTCCCGAGGAACGTGGCCTTCGTCGTGTGCTGCCTGAACTACATCCTGGATTCGGTGATCTCGCTGGCCTCCATGGCCTCGAACGTCTACGTGCAGGACATCTCCGACAGCGCGGAGGAGGTGCGGGCGACGATCTCGACGGGCGTGTCCGTCAACCACCTCATCACCATACTGATCGCCCTGTTCGGCGGCTGGATCTGGCAGGCGCTGGGCATCGAGACGCTGTTCATACTCTCCGCGGTGCTGGGCCTGTGCAACAGCGCCTACGCGGCGACGATCAAGACCGGGGGAAAGGCGGCGTAGCCTGACGGGCAGGAGAAGAAAATCGCTCCGTCAGACCCGCGATACCCCCAGGGGCTACCGACGCGCCGGATGGCGCGGCAAGACAGGCAGAGAACGGGCCTGACGCCCGTTTCAGGTGCAATATAATGACAACGCAAGAAGGGAGACGGTTTCATGAAGGAATGGCTGGAGAGACTGACTGAGGCCCAGCGGGCGAAGTTTGCCGAACTGGGGGAGCACATTTCGCTGGTTACGCTCGCCAAGTTCTGCGAGGACGAGGGTCTGGAGCTGCCGGACGTGGAGATAACGACCAAATAATCCCACCCGGTTGTGGGACCGGCACAAAGAACCGCACCCCGTCTGCGGGCAGCGCAGCTGCCTGGCAGACGGGGTGCGGTTTATTTTGGATGATGCGAAGGTGATTTATGCGCCGGCTGGCTTACGCAGGATCGCCGTCGATCCACCGGTCCAGCACCTCGTCGTCGTACTCCACGCGGTCGGAGAACGCCCGGGCCCTCTCGATGAGCGTGGGAAGGTCGCCGTCCGTCCAGCCGCCGGCGATCTCCGCGTAGGCGCGGCGGATGAAGCCCACGCGCTCGTCCAGCCGGCCGTCGTACAGCGCGTCGGGCAGGTGGCGGAGGATCAGCGTCTCCAGGAGTCGGGCCCTGGGCCCTTCCTCCCGCATGGAGGAGAGCCACCGGGCGCGCAGGTCGAACAGGTACCGCTCGTCCTCCGTCGGCGCCTCCTCGCCGCTTCCCTCCAGGCGGATCAGCCGCAGGGGACGGGGCCAGGTCAGGATCAGGCGCGCGGCCTCCTCGCAGACCAGCCCGAGGCCCATCTCCACCCGGCAGGAGAAGTAGTTCCTGAACCGGGGGTGGTCCCGGCAGATCTGGCAGAGCGCGTCCTCGCCCTCGTGGAGGATGAGGTCGCACAGGTTGTCGCCGTTGAGCAGCGGGCAGCGCTCGTCTCCGGTCAGTATGAAGTGGGGCGCGTCCTCCCGGCTGACGCACCGGCGGACGCGGTCGCCGAAGGCCCCGGGCAGCCGGTCGTAGCGGGCGAGGCTCTCCGGGTCGATGTCGATCTCCCAGCCCGCGCAGCAGGTGTGGCGGCACCGGGAGGCGATGCAGTGAAAGGCCGGGTAGTAGTCCGGCACATAGAGGTTCATGGCGCTGTCGTGTTCGTTCATGCGATTGTATTTCCCGCCCGAGCGCTCGGGCAATGCCCTTCTATTGCAGGGCTCCTTGTATAATGTATTTGGGTTTTGAGAGGGGCCCATACCCTCGAAAAGACTTGTTCGATTACCGCAAATGTGCGATAATTGAGCCATTGGGCG
>CADCHI010000080.1 GCA_902801165.1 uncultured Eubacteriales bacterium
GCCTCGTCGCCTCCGGCTCCTCGGCTTTACATCATAGCCATTTTGTTGGTGTCATTTATTCCGCATCTTTTTTGTCCAAATTTGTGTACCAATTTGCAGTGTTCGCGTAAGCATTGCGAAGCGAAGGATCTGTCTTTATTATCAGCGCCCCAAAGCGCCGCTATTTCCCCGCGCCTCCCAGGGCGTAGAAGGCCACCGCGCTGGCGGCGGCGACGTTCAGGGAGTCCACGCCGTGGGCCATGGGGATGCGGGCGGCATAGTCGCAGCGGGCGATGGTCTCATGGGCGAGACCGTCTCCCTCGGTGCCCAGCACGATGGCCAGCCGGTCCTCGGCGGCGAGGGCGGGGTCGGAGATGGACAGGGCGTCGTCGGTCAGCGCCATGGCGACGCTCTTGAAGCCCAGCGCGGAGAGCGCCGCGAGCCCGGCCGCGGGCCAGTCCTCGCTGCCCGCGCCGATGCGCGTCCAGGGCACCTGGAACACGGTGCCCATGCTCACCCGGACCACCCGGCGGTTCAGCGCATCGCAGCAGGTGGGCGTCAGCAGCACCGCGTCGATGCCCAGGGCCGCCGCGGAGCGGAAGATCGCGCCGACGTTGGTGGTGTCCACGATGCCCTCCAGCACCGCCACCCGGCGGGCGTCCCGGCAGACGGCCTCCACCGTGGGCAGGGCGGGCCGCCGCATGGCGCACAGCACGCCCCGGGTCAGCGGGTAGCCGGTCAGGCGCTCCAGCAGTGCACTGTCCGCCGTGTAGACGGGCGCGTCGCCCACCCGCTCGATCAGCGCCGCCGCCTTGCCCGCGATGTGCCTGCGTTCCATCAGCAGGGAGACGGGCTCATAGCCGGCGTCCAGGGCGTAGCCGATCACCTTCGGGCTCTCCGCGATGAACAGGCCGGCCTCCGGGTGGAGGCGGTTTCTCAGCTGGGCCTCCGTCAGCCGGACGTAGGCCGCCAGCTCCGGGGCGTCGAGGTGGGTGATTTCGATGATGTTGGACATGGCGTTTTTCCTTGCGTCGCTTTGGTGGAAGACGACCTCACCCGCCGGCGCTGTACCGGCGGATGAGGTCGCTCAGTGAAGTCATTCGATGGATCAGAGCTTTTCCAGGCTTGCCTTCAGGCGCCGCAGCGTCTCGTCCCTGCCCAGCAGGTAGGCGATCTCGAACGCGCCGCCGGGGGTGGACATCTGGCCGGAGATGGCGATGCGCAGCGGCCACAGGAACTGGCCGTTCTTCATGCCCAGGCCGGGAATGGCCTCCATCACCCGGTCGTGGAGCTCGGCCTCGGTCCAATCGCCGATGCCCTCCAGCAGCGGCACCGCCGCGGTCAAGGCGGCCTTGGCGCTCTCCAGCGTGGACTTCTGCTTCTTGTTCACGTACAGCTCCGGGCCGAACTCGGGCTGCTCCGCCAGGAAGGCGACCATGCCGGGCAGCTGGTTGAACACCTCGGTGCGGTTCTGCAGCAGCTCCGCCAGGCGCTTGAAGTCGAACTTCTCCGGGTCCAGCGCCTTGGCCAGCCAGGGGGTGGCCAGCTCCAGATAGCGCTCGGGGGTCAGCTTCCGGATGTACTCCGTGTTGAACCAGTTCAGCTTCTGGATGTCGAACACCGAGGGGGACTTGCTCAGGCCCTCCAGGTCGAAGACCTCCTCCATCTCCTTCAGCGTGTAGAACTCCCGCTCGCCCCTCGGGCTCCAGCCCAGCAGCACCAGGTAGTTGATCACGGCCTCCACCAGGTAGCCCTCGCCCAGCAGGTCCTCGAAGGAGGGATCGCCCTGGCTCTTGGACATCTTGCGCTTGACGATGGCCTTCACCGGCTGGCCGTTCTCGTCCAGCACGGGGTTGCCGTCCGCGTCCACCGCCATCTGGTACTCGCCGGTCTTCTTGTTGCGATAGGTGCCTTCCACCATGACGGGGGTCAGGTGCACATAGGTGGGCGGCGTCCAGCCCAGGGCCTCATAGAGCAGGTTGTACTTGGGGGCGCTGGACAGGTATTCGTTGCCGCGCATCACGTGGGTGATGCCCATCAGGTGGTCGTCGATGACGTTGGCGAAGTTGTAGGTGGGCAGGCCGTCCGCCTTGATCAGCACGTTGTCGTCCAGGGTGGAGCAGTCCACCTCCACGTGGCCGTAGATCACGTCGTCAAAGCCCGCCTTGCCCTCGGTGGGGATGTTCTGGCGGATGACGTAGGGCACGCCGGCGTCCAGGTTGGCCTGGATCTCCTCCTTGGACAGGTGCAGGCAGCGCTTGTCGTACTTGAAGGCCTCGCCCTTCTTTTCCGCGGCCTCGCGGGCCTCGTCCAGGCGCTCCTTGGTGCAGAAGCAGTAGTAGGCGTGGCCGGACTCGATCAGCTGCTTGGCGTAGGGCAGGTAGGTGTCCTTGCGCTGGGACTGCACGTAGGGGCTGCAGGGGCCGCCGATGTCCGGGCCCTCGTCGTGGGTCAGGCCGGCGGTCTTCATCGAGTTGTAGATCACTTCCACCGCGCCGGGCACTTCGCGTTCCTGGTCGGTGTCCTCGATGCGCAGTATGAACTTGCCGCCGGTGCGGCGGGCATAGAGGTAGGTGTACAGCGCGGTGCGCAGGTTGCCCAGGTGCATGTAGCCCGTGGGGCTGGGGGCGAATCGGGTGCGAACTTGCATGATGGTGTTGTCTCCTTGCAGGTTGGTTTGGTTTTCATCAGGATGGGGTGGGAAGGCCCGGGTGAAAGGGAACAGGGGGCCGCGGCCATGCCTGTTCCCTGTTTCTGTTGCCGCTTAGCCCTCCACGTCGAAGGCGAAGATGGTGGTGAAGTCGTACTTCTCGCCGGCGCGCAGCACGCTGTCGATGAACTCCGGATGGTTGATGGAGTCCGGGGCGAACTGGGTCTCCAGGCAGAAGCCCTCCCGCTTGCCGTACTTGCGACCGGAGGTGCCCTCGTGGAGGCTCTCCAGGTTGTTGCCGCAGTAGAGCTGGACGGCGGGCATGTCGGTGAACACGTCCATCACGCGGCCGGACTCGGGGTCAGTGACCTCCACGGCGAAGCGCAGGCCGGCGTCGAAGTCGTTGATGTTGAAGTTGTGGTCGATGCCGCCGCCGAAGCCCAGCTGCTCGTCGGTGTCGGTCAGGGCCAGGCTGTCGCCCACGCGCTTGGGCTCGCGCAGGTCGAAGGGCGTGCCGGTCACGTCGCGCTGCTCGCCGGTGGGGATGCAGTCGGCGTCCACCACGGTGAAGGTGTCGCAGTTCATCTCAAACACGTGGTCCTCGATCTTCTTGCCGCCGGCCTCGCCGTTCAGGTTGAAGTAGGTGTGGTTGGTCAGGTTGCACAGGGTGTCCTTGTCGCTGACGGCTTCGTAGCGGATCAGCAGCTCGTTCTCGTCGGTAAAGGTGTAGGTCACCTTCACCTTCAGCGTGCCGGGATAGCCCTCCTCGCCGTCGGGGCTGGTGTACTTCAGGATCAGGTCGTCCTCGCAGATGCCCTCCACCGGGGTGACGTCCCACAGCTTCTCGTTGAAGCCCACGTTGCCGCCGTGCAGGTGGGTCACGCCGCGCTCGTTCTTGGCCAGGGTCAGCTTCTGGCCGTTCAGCTCGCACTCGCCCTTGGCGATGCGGTTGCCCACGCGGCCGATCAGCGCGCCGAGGTAGCCGCAGGTGGGCACGTAACCCGCCGCGTCATTGTAGCCCAGCACCACGTTGCCCAGCTTGCCGGCGCGGTCCGGCACGTTGATGGCGCGGATGATGCCGCCATAGTTGGTGATCTCCACGGAGGCGCCGCTCTTGTTGGTCAGGATGTACAGGTCGGCCTCGCGGCCGTCGGGCAGCTTGCCAAAGCTCTTCTTTACGATGCTCATAGTTGATGTACCGCCTTTCTCTGAATGGCTCGCGGACGGGTCCGCAAATGCCAAAATCTCCTTATAATATATAATACATCCTTTGAACCGGAAATTCAAGGGGGAGAATCGGCGCGAGGACGGGGCAGGCTTCCGGCTGACACGCGGTTTTGCCTTCGCGCACAACAAACCCTGCATCCGCTTGCGAATGCAGGGTTTCAGACCGCTGAGAAAGCCCGCAAACGCAAGAATCTCTGCCGACGAAAAGGAACAGGCAGAGATTCTTGCTTGCTGTGTTGGCTGCGCCTGCAAAATGCGGTCACTTACGGCCGGGTAAGCTCCCTTTTTTGCAGGCTTGCCGCCTTGCCTTGCGGGTTTCTCAACAATCTGTCAGTCTGTTGACTTTGCCAGGGAACTTGGCCCAGGGTCCGCCTTACTCGTCGTCCTCCATGGCCCAGCTGATTTCATCCAGCTCGGCGTGGATGTACTCCGCCCAGCTGTACTGGTTCATGTAATCGCCCAGGTAGTGGTAGCGGGACTCCTTCTTCTTGTCCAGCCAGTCGTACAGGTCGCACTCGATCTTGTCCACCGCGATGGCCAGGCTGCCGCGCTGCTTGACGATGACGCCCGGCAGCTTCAGCCGGTTCATGGTGTTCTGCAGGTCCTGCCGCAGGTTGCTGAGGTAGGAGACCTTCTTCTCCGGGTCGCCGCTGTCCTCCCACAGGGAGGCGATTATCTCGCCGTTGGTGGTCTGCGCGCCTCGGTTGTTCACCAGCAGCGCCACGATCTCCTTGGTGCGGGTGTACTTGAAGGCCACGGGCTTGCCGTCCACGAACAGCTCGAAGTTGCCGAAGGTCTGGGCAAAGACGCGCTTGGGGGCCTGCTTTGACGTGGGGTGGCGCAGGTCGTCCAGCTCCCGCCGCAGGGCCGCCGCCGTCGCGGGCTTCTTGATGTAGCCGCTGGGGTGCAGCTCGAAGGCCGCGAAGCCGTGCTCCCCGTTCTCGGTGACGTAGATCAGGTTGATGAAGGGGTTCAGCTCCTTCAGGTACTGGCCCAGGTTAAGTCCGTCCAGCTCCGGCAGCTCCGTCTCCAGGAAGGCGATGTCGATCTCGCTGCGCCGCGCCTCGGCCAGGGCGTCCAGGCTGCGCTCGAAGGGCAGGAACTCGGCGTCGGGCTGGACCTCGGCCACCATCTTGCCGATCTGCTCCAGCACGGCGGGGCTGCTGTCCACCGCTAAAATCTTCATAGCGCTTCTCCTTCCGGGTTGATCGTGCGCACGCGCTGGGCGCTGCGCTGCTCGGGGGACATCGCCAGCGGGTTCAGCTCGCCCACCAGCAGCATGTCCCCGCCGCTGATGGCCGCCTCCCGCAGCGGTCCGGCGCTCAGGTCGGCGATCACCAGCGCCGCGAAGCGGTCGTAGTTGTCCTCGTCGATCACCGGAAAGTGGTGCTGCATGCGGTACCAGTGCTGGGGGTCAAACCCCAGGCTGCCGACGTACAGCCGGTCGGCGGTGGCCTCCACCTCGTCCGGCCCGGCGACCTGCCCCGCCACCGCGCCGAGGCCGTCGCAGAACAGCATGGCATAGGCGCGCAGGATGCGGGTGCGCAGGGTCTCGCGCCGGCCGTTGCGCTCGACGACGGTGTCCATGGTTTTATAGTAGTAGTCCTGGGCCGCCTCGTCCGTATCAAAGCGGATGATGGCGTCGTAGAAATCCCGATTGATCAGCGGATGCGCCATAGTTCTCTCCTTGCTATTTACAGCGGCTGCGCCGCGCTTGTGTACGTATAAAGTATAGCACCCCGCGGGCGTTCTGTCCACAAGGATTGTCGGCGGCTTTCGCCCTCCCGGCAAAGAAAAAGCCCCCTCCGGGGTCTGTCGGGGACCTCGGAGGGGACGCGGCATTCCTGTCAGGAGGCCTGGATGATCCTGCTCTCCATCAGCAGCGTCATGAAATCAAACTCATCCATATTGGCAATCTCGCGTTCGTCGCTGGTAAAACGGTCTTCCCAAGTGGTGGTGGTTTCGTTCTCGTTCATGGTGGATCCTCCTATGCCTCGTTTTGGCCCAACGCGGCTATTATACCCGATCGACTGGATAAAGTCCAGCCCCCAATTGACTTTGATAACTCATGTTAACAGGTCTGTAACATTAAAGGGAGGGACTGCCTGCCCGCCCCTTCACGCCTCGCGGGATCTTGAAGGAAAGCCTGCAAACCGGGTTCCGCCCGGAGAGCGGCCCGATCCGGGCGTTTTCCGCCGCGCATCAAACGATGCGGGCCGGGATAATTTGATGCAGAATCGTTCACAAAATGTTTATCGGGAAAATTAGCACTCGCCTCTTGACAGTGCTAACAAAATGGCTATAATAATAGGCGAACAGAGGGAGAGCGGTTGAAGGCCGCCGGCCCGATGCTCGTGGTTCAACATAAGGACCTACGCCGACACGACAGCCTGCCGGAGGCCGACGCCCGAAAGAGATGCGCCGGCGGCGGGTGCGCGAGAAGCGCCAGAGGGTCAAAGTGAGGAGCGAAGCGGCGAACGCGGTTACGGAAATGTCAGCCGCGAAGACGCAAGGCGCCGGGACGGCCGCTTCAAAAGGAGGTATGAGTTATGTTGATGCCGAGTATCTTTGGTGAAAACCTGTTCGATGAGTTCTTTGGCGACTGGGACCGCGAGATGCGGCGGATGGACCGCCAGCTGTACGGCAAGAACGCGGCCCGCGAGATGAAGACGGACGTGCACGAGCACGAGGACCACTACGAGGTGGATATCGACCTGCCGGGCTTCAAGAAGGACGAGATCACGCTGAGCCTTGAAAACGGCTACCTGACCGTCACGGCGGCCAAGGGGCTGGACAAGGACGAGACCACGAAGAAGGGTAAGCTGATTCGCCAGGAGCGCTACGCCGGTGCGATGCAGCGGAGCTTCTACGTGGGCGACGTGCTGACGGAGGCGGACATCACCGCCAAGCTGGAGCACGGCGTGCTGAGCCTGAACATCCCCAAGCGAGACGAGCGCAAGGTGCCCGAGAAGAAGGTCATCATGATCGAGGGATAAAACTAAAAAATCCAAACGGCAAAGATCCGCGGAGGCAACGCCCCCGCGGATCTTTTGGAATTGTACATGATTAGAGTCTGTTTCTAAATTCGGCGAAATGCATTTTCGGCGTCCTGAACTGCATTTCAGCGTTGATTTCCCTTGACTTAGCCCACTAAGCCTGCGGGGAAAACGGAACGTCTTCCGGGTCGGCGGGTTCCAGGGGAACACGCCGACAATCATTGCGCCAAATGGGGCTGTGTTGGGGCCTTTCTCCCGGGAGAGGCGGCCCCGCCGCGCCATCGGAAAATAAACCCGTCCATCCGGTTTGTTATTCTTGATGAATATGGGAAAATCCGCTATAATGGTATATATTCCACGGCGGGCAGGGGGCTTAAAGGCAATGCGGACGCAGGCGCGGGCGGGGGACTTCTCCCAGGGCAGGGTCCCGGAGACCATCATGCGGCTCGGCCTGCCCATCATGCTCGCTGAGCTGGTGCACGTGCTCTACAACATCGTGGACCGCATGTACATCGGGCACATGGCACAGGGCGGCACCCTGGCGCTGACAGGGCTGGGGGTGTGCTTCCCGCTGATCACGCTGATCGGGGCCTTCGCCAACCTGTGCAGCACCGGCGGGGCCACGCTGTCCACCATCGCCCGTGGCGAGGGGGAGAACGCGAAGGCGGAGCGGATCATGGGCACCGCGTTCACGATGCTGGTGCTCATCGGCGCGTGCCTGACGGTGCTGCTGTTCCTCACCGCCGGGACGACCCTGCGCTGGCTGGGCGGCGATGACGAGACGATGCCCGCCGCCATGGGCTACTTCAGGATTTACGTGCTGGGCACCATCCCGGTGCTGGTCAGCCTGGGCATGAACCCCTTCATCAACGCCCAGGGCTTCCCCCGGGTGGGCATGGTGACGGTCATCATCGGCGCGGCGCTGAACATCGTGCTGGACCCGCTGTTCATCTACGCCCTGGACATGGGCATCCGCGGCGCGGCGCTGGCGACGGTGCTGTCCCAGCTGGTCAGCGCCTTGTGGGTGCTCCGGTTCCTGCGGGGCGACCGACCGCCCCTTCGGCTGCGGGGCTTCTGCCTGGACGGGGAGCAGCTGCGGGGCATCCTGAAGCTGGGCGTCACCGGGTTCACCTTCAAGGTGACCAACAGCCTGACCCAGGCCGCGGTCAACGTGATGCTGAAGAGCTGGGGCGGTGTGCTCAGCACCCTCTACATCGGCGCCATGGGCCTGATCAACTCCCTGCGGGAGATCATGAGCCTGCCCGCCAACGGCGTGACCACCGCCGGGCAGAACGTCATGAGCTTCAACTATGGCGCCAGGCGCTACGACCGGGTCTCGGAGAGCATCCGGTTCACCCTGCTTTTCAGCCTGGGCGTCAACGCGCTGGTGTGGACGATGATCCAGTTCGCGCCGACGCCGCTGATCCGCCTGTTCACCTCGGACGCCGAGCTGATCCGCCTGACGGTGCGCTGCGCCCGCATCTACTTCGGCGCGTTTCCCTTCATGGCCCTGCAGCTGACCGGCCAGACCACCTTCGTGGCGCTGAACTATCCCAGGTACGCGTTGTTCTTCTCGATGCTGCGCAAGGTGGCGCTGGTGGTGCCCTTCACGCTGCTGTTGCCGGGCCTGGGCCTGGGCGTCGAAGGCGTGTTCTGGGCGGAGTTCATCAGCCAGGTCACCGGCGCGACGGCCTGCTTTGCCACGATGTACCGCGTCATATGGCGCAGGATGCGCGCCGGAAGCCCGGCGCGATGACCGCATAACCCCATCGACCCGACGGAATCATAAGGAGGAAAAACATGAAGAAACTCGGTTTTGGCCTGATGCGCATGCCCCTGCTCGATCCCACGGACGCCTCGAAGGTGGACGTCGAACAGGTCAAGCGGATGGTGGACCTGTTCATGGAGAAGGGCTTCACCTACTTCGACACCGCCATCATGTACAACGGCTTTGCCAGCCAGCGGGTGGCGAAGGCGGCGCTGGTGGACCGCTATCCCCGGGACAGCTTCACCCTGGCGACCAAGCTGCACAGCGGCTTCTTCAACTCCCGTGAGGACATGGAGAAGGTCTTCAGCGACCAGCTGGAGCAGACCGGCGCCGGGTACTTTGACTACTACCTGCTCCACGGCATCGAGGCGGGCAGCTACCCCAAGTATGAGCAGTTCGACTGCTTCAATTGGCTGCTGGAAAAGAAGGCCCAGGGTCTGGTGAAGCACGCGGGCTTCTCCTTCCACGACACGCCGGAGCTGCTGGACGAGATCCTGACGAAGCACCCGGAGATGGAGTTCGTGCAGATCCAGCTGAACTATCTGGACTGGGAGAGCGAGTGGATCCAGTCCCGGAAGGTGTACGAGATGGCCGTGAAGCACGGCAAGCCGGTGATCGTCATGGAGCCGGTGAAGGGCGGCACGCTGGCGAAGGTGCCCGAGGAGGCCGAGGCGCTGCTGAAGGCCCGGGAGCCCGAGCTGTCCGTGCCCTCCTGGGCGATCCGCTTCGCCGCGTCGCTGGAGCACGTGATGGTGGTGCTCTCCGGCATGTCCAGCGTGGAGCAGATGGCCGACAACCTGAGCTACATGGAAGACTTCAAGCCCCTGACCGACGACGAGGTGGCGCTGACCCATCAGGTGGCCGGCATCATCAACCGCCAGATCGCCGTGCCCTGCACCGGCTGCAGCTACTGCACCGCGGGCTGTCCCATGCAGATCGCCATTCCCCAGTACTTCTCCCTGTACAACGAGGACATGCGGGAGAACCTGGCCCACAAGGGCTGGACGATCAACTTCACCAACTACGAGAACCTGACCGCCAAGTTCGGCAAGGCCTCCGACTGCGTGGCCTGCGGCCAGTGCGAGGGCGTCTGTCCCCAGCATTTGCCGATCATCGACCGGCTGAAGGACGTCGCCGGCCACTTCGAGGGGTGAGCGGGTTATCCGGATTTCCCTTTATCGACCCGGCTCCCTTCGGGGAGCCGGGCGCTCCATGAGGAGCAAATATCATTAGTCATTTCAAGGAGAACGCATGGACAGACAGGCGGCGCTGGCGCTGTACGTGGAAGCGGTTGCCCGGGAGCGGGAGGAGCAGCTGCACCAGCAGGCGTTGAAGAAGGCCCGAAGCGTCACCCGGGACATGAAGCCGGAGGAGCGGGAGAGGTACCTGGAGAGCCAGGCCTTTGCCAACCAGGTGTACCGCATGCAGCGCCGGGACAAGGTGTACCAGGCCATGGGCCGGGGCGAGCTGATCCTGGACTACCAGCAGGCGGAGTTCGAGCAGCTCGCGCCGCTGATCCTCCGGGAGGCCCAGGACGGCAACGCGATCAGCCTGCCCTTCCTGCGCTCCGTGGCCCGAAGCCGCGTGACGCTGACCAAGGCCCGGGCGGCGCTGCGGCTGCTGGCCCAGGACGCCCCGGCGAAGGTGCTGGAGGCCCAGTCGAAGCGCCTGACGGCGGAGGCGGCGGGCCGCCTGGACCGCTATTTGCGCAAGGGAGATTTCGGCGGCTTTGCCGTGGCGGAGAAGGGCTCGGAGCCGGTGGCGGAGCAGATCCTGCGGGCGGAGTTCGGCAGGGGCGTCTCCCTCGAGGCGTTGGAGAGGGCCTTCCTGCCCGGCTCGCTGACCGCCTTCCTGCAATCCGCGGTCCAGCAGGTGCACCCGGAGCTCTCGGCCTGCGGGTCGATCTGCACCGAGTCCGGGGAGCGGGTCTCCGCCGCGGTGCGGGAGGCGGTCAACCGGGCCAAGGGTGGCCTCTGCGCGAAGGTGCGCAAGCGCTATCCCCAGGGGCGCATCCGGGCGCTGCTGTCCGGCAATCCCTCCGTGAAGAAGCTGCAAAAGCGGGCGGACGCGGCCCTCGCCGAGGAGCGGGGTCTGCGCTCAGCGCTGCTCAGCGCGGTGCCGGAGCACTACCGGGACCTCTATCCGCTGGCCCGGCAGATGCGCCGGCGGTTCATACTCCACCTGGGCCCCACCAATTCCGGCAAGACCTACGAGGGCGTGGGGCGGCTCCACGGCGCGCGGAACGGCATCTACCTGGGCCCGCTGCGCCTGCTGGCTGCCGAGCAGTTCGAGACGCTGAACCTAAACGACGTGCCCTGCTCGCTGGTGACGGGGGAGGAGCAGATCTGGATCCCCGGCAGCCGGGTGCAGTCCTCCACCGTGGAGATGGCGGATCTGAAGGCCCGCTACGACGTGGCCGTGATCGACGAGTGCCAGATGATCGCGGACCGCAACCGGGGCGGCGCGTGGACCGCGGCGATACTGGGCCTGCGGGCGGAGGAGATCCACCTGTGCGCCTCGCCGGACGCCGAGGAGCTGCTGGTCCGCATCGTCCGGGACTGCGGCGACGAATTGACCATCGTGCGCCACGAGCGCATGACCCCGCTGGCCGTGGAGAAGGAGGGCTTCCGCTTCCCGGAGTCCGTGCGCCGGGGGGACGCCCTGATCGTGTTCTCCAAGGCCCGGGTGCACGCGGTGGCGGCGGAGCTGCGCCGCAAGGGCTGGCGGGTGTCGCTGATCTACGGCGCCCTGCCGCCGGACGTGCGCCGGGACCAGGCGGTGCGCTTCCAGCAGGGCGACACGGACGTGGTGGTCTCCACGGACGCCATCGCCATGGGCATGAACCTGCCCATCGAGCGGGTGGTGTTCCTGGAGTCGGAGAAGTACGACGGGGACATCACCCGGCCCCTGCTGGACTCCGAGATCAAGCAGATCGCCGGCCGCGCCGGCCGCTACGGCCAGTACGACGTGGGCTATGTGAACGCCTTCGGCTTCAAGAGCGTCGTGGCCCGGGCGCTGAACAAGCCCCTGCTGCCGGTCACGGAGGCGGTCATCGACTTCCCGGAGTCGTTGCTGGGCATACCGCTGCCGCTGACCCAGATCATCAACCAGTGGCTGGCGATGAAGGACCGGGGTTGCTTCTCCAAGGCGTCCACGGCCCGCATGGAGGCGCTGGCGGCCATGATGGAGACCCGGCACACGGACAAGGCGCTGCTGTACCGCTTCCTGTGCATCCCCTTCGACGAGACGGAGCCGGACCTGCTGGTCCGCTGGCGGGCGATGTACCACGCGGAGTGCGCCCACGAGCACATCGACGTGCTGGCGGAGCTGCCGGAGCTGATGGACCCGGAGACCTGCACTGTGGAACAGCTGGACGGGCTGGAGGCGGACTACCGGCGCTGCGACCTGTGCTACAACTACGCGCGGCTGTTCCTGGAGGAGCCGGAGCCGGTCATGGAGACCATCCAGCGGCGGAAGTTCCTGATCTCCCAGGGCATCATCCACGTGCTGTCCACCCAGAAGCTGCAGCAGAAGACCTGCCCGGTCTGCCACAAGTACCTGCCCTGGAACTGGCCCTACCGGCTGTGCGACAGCTGCCACAACAGCCAGGATGGCTGGCACGGCCCCGCGCCGCGGCGGGGGAGACGGAAGAAGTGAGGGAAGGGCTCGAACCCCGATGAAAAGGCCAGGGGGCTGCAAACTCGCAGTTCCCTGGCCGTATTTTGGAATTGTCGGCGGGCTCCTGTGGAACTCGCCGACATTCATTCATCTATGTCAACCCCGTGCACGGCTTTTTCCCCGCACCGGGAGCTTTCTCCTGTGCCTGTCGATCAGGCGAACTTCGCGTACTTCGAGGACACCCAGCCGGTCTTCCCGTTGTAGCTCACCTTGTACCATTTCACGCCACGTTCGTCCTTCGCGGTCTTTCCCAGGTACTCCGCCTTCGCGCCCTTCTTCATCGTCGTCGCGATCGCGTAGTCCAAGCCAGCTCCCTTGCGCACACGAACATTGCCCGTCGCCTTGATCGTCTCGCCGGTCTTGGTATCGCCGGAAACATTCCCCTCGACCTGCTTGGTGTACTT
>CADCHI010000081.1 GCA_902801165.1 uncultured Eubacteriales bacterium
CCTCGTCGCCTCCGGCTCCTCGGCTTTACATCATAGCCATTTTGTTGGTGTCATTTATTCCGCATCTTTTTTGTCCAAATTTGTGTACCAATTTGAAGCATTGCGAAGCGAAGGATCTGTACGCCTCGTTGGAGGACAGCATCGAAAAGGACTGACCAAGGGTTGTTTCGCTTTGGCCCACACACAAGTATTCGTGAAGAGCCGAAAAAAACCGCGCGGCGGCTTGAAGTCGCTCCCGTTTTCGGGTATGATGGTAGTGCGGCAAAGGCCGCGCTTCCGGGGGAGATGGATTTTGTGGGATACTTCTCAGTCGAGCTTCAGGAACAGGTCAATACGCTGATGCTGCCCATCCTGGCGCTGGTCGGCCTGGCCTTCGCCGTGCTGGTCGATTCGTATGTCGAAAAGCGGATCAAGCGGATCATGCTGTCCATTGCCGCCATCGTGCTGTCGCTGATCGTGGAAAACATCGCCGCCAACGCGATGGTCGCCGCATGGGACCCGTCCTTCGTCACGGTCAAGACCGCTATGTCCGCGTACAATTACATCATGCGCCCCGTGGTGATCATGCTGTTCATCTGCATCGTCTGGGACGACCCCAGGCGGCGGCTGCTCTGGACCCTGCCGGTGCTGAACACCGCGGTGTACCTGACATCCCTGTTTGCGCCGTGGACGTTTCGCACTTCGGAGGACGGCTACTTCTACCGCGGTCCGCTGGGCTACACCGCCCACTGGACCTGCCTCGCGCTGCTCCTCTGCCTGCTGGTCGTCACGCTGGTGAAGTACAGGAGGGTCAAGGGCCTCGAGAAGATGATCCCCATCGCCAACGTCGCCCTGGCCGCGCTGGGCGGGCTGATGGACGCCCGGTGCCACGGCAACGGCACGATCACCTTCACGGAGATCGCCGCCGTGTTCTGCTGCGTTTTCTATTACATCTGGCTGCACCTGCAATTCGTCCGCGAGCACGAGCAGGCCCTGGTGTCGGAGCAGCGCATCCAGATCATGATGTCCCAGATCCAGCCCCACTTCCTCTACAATACCCTCACCACCATCCAGGCGCTGTGCCTGGAGAACCCCAGGAAGGCCGCCGCCATCACCGAGCGCTTCGCTACCTACCTGCGGCAGAACCTCGAGTCGCTGAACGAGGCGCGGCTGATCCCCTTCCGCAAGGAGCTGGACCACACCCTGGTGTACGCCCAGATCGAGATGGAGCGCTTTCCCGGCATCCACCTGGACTACGAGATCGAGGACGAGGACTTCCTCCTGCCGGCGCTGACGGTGCAGCCCCTGGTGGAAAACGCGATTCGGCACGGGGTGCGGGGAATGCAGCGGGGCCAGGTGGACATCATCACGAACCTGCTGCCGGACTGCCACGAGATCGTCATCCGCGACAACGGCAAGGGCTTCTCCCCAAAGGAAGCCCCGGGCAGGGAGGGCCTGCACATCGGCCTGCAGAACGTGCGGGAGCGCCTGCAAAGGCTGTGCGGCGGCACGATGGCCATTGAGAGCGAGGCGGGGCAGGGCACCCGCGTGACCATCCGGATTCCCCGGGGAAAGGAGAAACCATGAATGCCATTTGCGTGGACGACGAGGCCCAGGTGCTGAAGCACACCGTCACTGCCTGCCAGAAGATGCGGCTGCTGGACGACGTGCGCGGCTTTACCCAGCCCCGGGAGGCCCTGGCCTGGGTGGAGGACAACCCGGTGGACCTGGCGCTGCTGGACATCGACATGCCGGACATGAGCGGCCTGGAGCTGGGGGAGAAGCTCCAGCGGATCAACCCAAAGATCTCCATCATATTCATCACGGCCTTCAGCCAGTACGCGCTGGACGCCTACAGCGTGCACCCCATCAGCTACCTGCTCAAGCCCTTCGACCAGGCGCGGCTGCGCAAGGAGATCGAATACGCCCTGTCCGTCCGGGCCGCCGACAAGCCCGCCCACATCGTGGCGCAGACCTTCGGCCACTTCGAGATCCTGGTGGACGGCAAGACGCTGGACTTCCGGCGCTCCAAGTCCAAGGAGCTGCTGGCCTACCTGGTGGACCGGCGGGGCGCGGGCGTCACCCGGCAGGACGCCTTCGCGGCGCTGTGGGAGGACCGCCTGTACGACATCTCCATGCAGAAGCAGATGGACGTGGTGATCCGGTCGCTCCGAGACACGCTCCAGAAGTACGGCATTGGCGACCTGTTCGAGCTGAAGAACCGCAACCTGCGCATCCTGCCGGAGCTGATCGACTGCGACGTCTACCGCTTCCTGGAGGGCGACGAGGAGGCCGTCAACAGCTATTTCGGCGAATACATGTCCCAGTACACCTGGGCCATCGAGCGCGAGGCCCAGCTTTCACAGATCCAGAGCAACCGGCAGTGAGCCGGGGGCTTTCCGCGAACGACGCCCTATCATGATCCATGGGAGGAGAGACACATGACCAGAACGTTCAAACGCGCCTTCGCAAGCCGCGCAACCCGCGCGCTGTCGCTGCTGCTGGCCGGCATGCTGTGCCTGATGGGCTGCCCGATGGCGGCCGCCGAGGCGCCGGCCCGGGTGAGCTACCTCGGGCCGCAGGGCACCTATACGGAGGAGGCCACCCAGTTCTTCTTCGGGGATGGGGCATCCCTGAACCCGCGTGAGACCGTCCAGGATGCCATTGCGGACCTGCTGGGCGGGGATACCGACTACGCCGTCATCCCCCAGGAGAACACCCTGGGCGGCGCGGTGGTCGGCTACGTGGACGCCCTGATCGCGGCGGAGGACGCCTGGGTCGTGGGCGAGGTGGTGCTGCCCATCAGCCAGACCCTGATGGGCGTGCCCGGGGCGACGCTCCAGGACATCCGGACCGTCTGCTCCCACGCGCAGGGGCTGGCCCAGAGCGCCCAGTGGCGCGCGGAGCACCTGCCGGACGCGGCTGTCGAGGAGATGGCCAGCACCGCCGCCGCCGCGAGTTACGTGGCGCAGACGGGGGACGCGTCCATCGCCGCCGTCGCCGCTCCGGGGGCCGCGCCCCTCTACGGGCTGGAGGTGCTGGCGGAGAACGTGCAGATCTCCCGCGCCAACAAGACCCGGTTTTACGTGCTCTCCGGCGCGCCGCTGGAGGGCGAGAATCTGACCCGGGCCGTGTTCGTGGCGACCTGCGAGGCCAGCGGGATCGACGACATCCTCGTGGCGATGCGGGAGGCGGGCCTCGAGATCGTGGCGCTCCACGACCGCCCCGAGGGCAGCCGGCTCGGCAGCTACCACTATGTGATCGAGGCGGAGGACGCCGAGGGCATCTCCGACGAACAGGCCGCGGCTTGTGAGCTGGAGGGTGTCCGCTTCGCCGGCCGGTTCAACGCGGTGGAGAAGGGCCCGGAGGCCATTCCCCTCTGGAGCGCGGATTCGCCCGCCATGGCCTCCATCGTGGCCTATGTCGAGGCAATCATGGACGAGACCTCGCCGGACTACGTGCCCCCGGAGCGGCGCATCGCCCTGTTCGACTCGGACGGCACGCTGGTCGGGGAGCGGTATCCCACCTATGTCGACCAGTGCATGCTGGTGTACCGGCTGCTCCACGACGATACCTATCAGGGCAGCCCGGAGGACGTGGCCTTCGCCGAGGACCTGGAGGCGGCGTACCTGAACCACGAGCCGCTGCCGGAATCCCCCCGGTCCACCGCGCAGATGGCGGCGGAGTCCTTCGCGGGCTTCACCGTGGAGGAATACCAGGACTACGTGCGCGCCTTCATGGAGCAGCCCGTGCCCGGCTTCGAGAGGATGACCTACGGCGAGCGCTGGTTCGCGCCGATGGTGTCCCTGGTGCGGTGGCTGGCGGAGCGCGACTTCCAGGTCTATATCTGCAGCGGCACCGAGCGCCTGTTCCTGCGGGCGATGATCGAGGACACGCTGGGCGAGTGGATTCCGCCCTACCGGGTGATCGGCAGCGGCTTCTCGCTGACCGCCACCGGCCAGGGGGACACGGCCCCGCGCAGCTACACCTACGCGCCGGAGGACCAGGTGCTGCTGGAGGGCAACATGATCTTCAAGAACCTGAAGATGAACAAGGTGGTCAGCATCGTCGACGAGATCGGCGTGCCGCCGCTGATGGTGTTCGGCAACAGCTCCGGCGACTTCGCCATGGGCCAGTACGCGCTGCAGAACGGCGGACGGGCGTACATGCTGCTCTGCGACGACACGGAGCGCGACTACGGCGACGCGGAGGAGGCCGCCGCCTTTGCCGAAGAGTGCGCGGCGCTGGGCTTTGAGACGGTGTCGATGCGGGACGAGTTCGAGACGATCTACGGCGACGGGGTCGAGATGGCCGAAGCGGAGGCGCTGGAGCCCGCCGCGTGAGGGACTTTTATAACCAAAAAAGGAAGGCGCGAGTTTTCACGCCTTCCTTTTTTTGGCGCGCGCATGGCCTTTTTGGGGCGTTTGCGGCGAAAAAGTGGTAAAAACGGAACATTTTGAAGATTTGACCTCGTTTTACCCGCTTTTTACCCGGCTTGGTTGGATGTTGGTTGGATAAGCGTCGATATAATGACGGGACTGGCGTTATTATCGATTAACTCAGGAGGATAATGACATGAAGAGACGGTTCAAACAGTATGTGGCCCTGATGCTGGCGCTGGTGCTGGCGTCCCTCGTCGGCGCGGTCGCCGAGGAGGTGGCCCCTGAGGAGAGCCTTCGCCGGCTGCGGCTGGGAAGCTCTGTCTACACCGTGATGATCGACGACGACTTTGTCCGGGGCGAGCTGGCCGAGGACGATGTCGCCAAGGGCCAGGTGGCCTGCTTCCAGAACGACGAGACCGGCCTGGACCTGGACGTGTACCAGTTCAGCAAGGAGGGCGTGGCGCAGGAGCTGTCCCACTTCACGCTGGAGCAGGCCAACGCGCTGGAGGAGGTCGAGGTGGTCTGGCCGACGAGCGAGGTCAATGACATCGACGTGGGCTGGTTCTGGGCTCCGAACCCCGAGAACGGCGAGCCGCGGGAGACCGCGACCTACATCCTGGACAGCGCGGACACCTACGTTCAGCTGGTGTTCACGATGCCGGACGAGGAGGCCGGCGTCGAGGTCTGGAACATCACGGACACCCTCCAGTACATGGAGCTGAAGGAGATCCCCCTGGGCGATTCCAGCTTCACCCTCACCGTGCCGGACGACTATCGGCAGGGCGAGATCAGCGACGAGGACATCGCTGATGACCAGGTGGCCTATTGGTACAGCGACGTGAGCCTGCTGGACTTCGACGTGTACCAGTTCAGCAAGGAAGGCCTGCCCGCCACGCTGGCGGAGTACGCCGCGGAGGAGTCCTCCGTCTATCCCGCCGTGCCCGAGCTGGTGACCGACGCTGAGATCAACCTGACGCCGGTGGCGTGGTACCGCGCCGTGGACGAGTGCGAGGAGGGCGAGTACGACACCATCACCTATATCATCGATGGCGGCGACGAGTACCTCGAGGTCGTGTTCTGGCTGGACGGCCCGACCGCGGAGGCGGAAGCCGATTTCATCATCCACAACCTGATCGATGAATCCCTGGCCGGGGCGGAAGCCGAGCCCCAGGCGTGACGCGGCAGAAGCGGAAAGAGCATAGAGGAGACGACGATATGAAGCAGATGAAGAAAATCCTGGCAGCGCTGCTGATCGCGGCGATCTGCCTGTCCATGGTCGCCGCGCTGGCGGAGAGCGGCACGGTGTATACCACTGGCAACGTCAATTTGCGCAAGGGCCCGGGGCTGGGCTACAGCTCCATTCGCGCCATCAGCGCGGACAACAAGCTGGAGTACGACAAGACCGCGAAGGACGACCGCGGCGTGAAGTGGTACCGCGTCTCCTACAAGGGGCGCACCGGCTGGATCTCCTCCAAGTATGTCGCCGGCAGCAAGAGCTCCAGCAGTTCCAGTTCGAGTTCCTCCTCGTCCGCCAACGGACAGGTGTGGACCACGGCCAGCGTGAACCTGCGCAAGGGCGCGGGGACGGGCTACAGCGTGATCAGGACCGTTCCCGAGGGCGTGCGCGTGTCCTACGACAAGACCGCGAAGGACGACAAGGGAGGGACGTGGTATCGCGTCACCTACAAGAAGCGCACCGGCTGGATCTCCGCCAAGTACACCTCCAAGAGCGGCTCCAGCAGCGGTTCCTCGGGCAGCTCGGGCAGCTCCGGGAGTTCCTCCGGCAGCAAGATCAAGACCACCGGCAGCGTGAACCTGCGCACCGGCGCGGGGCTGGACTACAACAGCCTGTGCTCCATCCCCAAGGGCACCACGCTGTCCTACGACGAGACCCGGAAGGACGTCCGAGGCGTGAAGTGGTACCACGTGTTCTACGACGGAAGGAGCGGCTGGGTGTCCTCCAAGTACGCCAAGAAAAAGTAATTCCATTGAACAAAAAACATGCCCCGGATGATTGCCAATTGAGGTAAATGATAGTATAATTATTTATCGGGAGAGTGCCCGTGTGAAAGCGGGCTGATCCGCTCTTGAACCCGCGACGGGGCGCCGCCGGCGATAGAGTGAGTAAGGAAGGACGAGGAGGTAGAGAGAATGAAGAAACTGCTGATCGCGATGATCGCGCTGGTTCTGGTGGCGCTGACGGCGCTGCCCGCGCTGGCGGACAGGCCGTATGACGGCCCGCTGCCGCTG
>CADCHI010000082.1 GCA_902801165.1 uncultured Eubacteriales bacterium
CTTCTTCCTTGTTTGTGTAGCAGCTACAATTAGAAGTCTTTCATGCTCCTTTTGTCTATCTCCTTTCTGTCAATCCCACAACTTTCCGTGAAGAACCTATTATTTGCCCTACAGTATTTTCCGCAAGAGCGCCGCATATCTCGCGCTCATTGCTGTCTTTCCCTGACGCGCTCGCACAGCATCCGCGCCAGCAACAGTCCCACCGAGCCGACCGCCTCCACGCCCAGGCAATTCACAGTCGCCTCGTTGACGCGCACCCTGCCCGACGCAGGGAATTCGTCGTCGGCCAGCCACAGGCTCAGGCGCAGCGGATAGCGGGGCATGAATTTGAAATCCGCGCATAGGTCCGCGCTTTCCCCGTCGATCAGCGTTCCGCCCAGGTCACTGGCAGCCGCGCGCAGGGCTTCCAAATCGCCCGTCGTCAGCTCCCGGGCCAGCAGCGCATCGATCTCACGATCGAAGCTGGCGCCGCGGATCAGCCCGCCGCCCGGCAATTCGCCCAGCCCCAGCCAGCGCTTCCCGGGCACGCTGCCGTCCGCTCCAGCAAGGTATTGGAGGACGCACAGGTGATGCCACATGTCCAGGGACGGCTCCACGCGGTAGTCCTCGCGTCGAACCGTCAGCCCCGTGCCGAAGCTCTCGAACCGCCATGCGTCCGGTCCAGGCAGGTATTCGATTCTCGCCCTCGCCGCGACAGCCGTCGGGTCCAGCGTCGCCAGTCGATCAACCGCCGCGGCCAGGAAGGCCTCGTACTGCGGGCTCCCGGTCACGCCTTCGCCTCGCGGCGCTGTTTCTTGCTCTTGAAGTAGTGCTCCAGGATCGGCACGTACAGGAAGCAGACGATGCCCGCCGTGAAGCCGCCGTTGTACAGGTTGAAGCCGCCATGGATGGCGGGCACGCTGGTGACCAGGCAGTAGTGCAGGATGCCGCCGACGATGCCGGCCAGGATGCCGTATTCGCCGGAGATCGGCGCAAGGCCGCTGGCGAAGCAGAGGCCCACGACGATGGCCTGGGCGTTGACCGCGAAAGCGGTGACGCCCGCGCGGTTCAGCAGGCCCATGATCACGTAGCCGATCATGATCGGGAACACGTTCAGCGGCGTCGCGCCGTTGCAGCAGCAGCACAGCATGCAGAAGATCGCGCCCATGGTGGGGCCGGTGAACTTCGCGCCGACCAGGTTGTAGTACAGCACGATGAACAGGCCGTAGATGCCGATGTTCATGACGTTCGAGCCCACGGAATACTTCGCGGTGAAATCGCTCTTGTAGCCGGAATCGGTGAACAGCTTGCCGTAGTCCTTCAGGCCGCCGTTGAGCACGATGCCGAACACCACGCACAGCGCGAAGGTGACGATGCAGAACACGTTCACGAAGGTCCAGTTGCCCTCGCCGAGGTCGGCGGTGATGGCGGGCGCTTCGACGCCCAGGGTCTTGTACAGCACCGCGAAGATCAGGAAGCACAGGAAGCCCGCCGCGGGGCCAGCGTTGTACAGGTCATAGCCCTTGTGGAATCCCGGGCTGTGGGCGCACAGCGGGGGCAGCGCGCAGCCGAACACCACGCCGATGACCAGCGCGAGCACCACGCCCAGGAGGGTCAGGTGCGGGGTCTCCCCCACCACCGGATAGTAGAACAGCACGTGGGTAATCAGCGGCGCAATGGCGGTGGAGAACATGAAGAAGTTCAGGTTCTTGCCAAAGGGCTGCTTCCGGATGAGGGAATACACGGCCACGCCGAACATCAGCGGAAGGATGTTGACGATGTTCATGCCGTAAGAGCAAAAGCCCAGGGTCAGGAAGAACGCCAGCACCGTGCCGCCGTTGACCTTTGCCTCCGGCAGGAACATCAGCGCACAGCACACCGCGCCCACCAGGAAGTAGTTCAGCATGGAGCCGGAAATGCTGCCCAGCTCGGGCTTGAAGTAGTCCTTGGTCAGCTGGGCCGGCAGCATGATGATCCTGCCCAGGCCAGTGAAGATGTCCTTCAGATCCGGTGCGAACAGCGCGCCGATCAAAAACGCCGCGGTAAACGCGCACATCACCGCGCGAAGTACCCGGCCGGTATCCGCCTTGCGAACGTCCGTCATGCTCATTGGTATCTCTCCCTCTTCCAACTTATGTTTCAGCTTGGACCGCCCGGCTTCGGGCGTCTCCCCGGCGCGGCCTTCTCCCGCGAGCCTCAATGAAGTAACGTCTGCGGTTGATAAATCACACCTTATTTATTATACCCCGGCGCAGGTAAAGTTTCAACCCTGCATCCTCGAAAACCTTGGCCTGCTCGACATTTCCAACGCGCTGCGCAAGGCTTTCCGGACATGCAAAGGGAGCCATCCGTTTGGAATGGCTCCCTTGCAGGCTGTCCTCAGTTGGCAACCTCGACGTTTGTCAGCTGGTCCAGCTTCACATACCCGAACAGCAGCTTGCCGCTGGTCCGCCGCACCAGCGCCCAGTCGCCCTTCACGGCGCAGATGTTGACGACGCGGGCCTTCTTCAGCTTTACGCTCTTGGCCTTGCTGGAGTTATACTGGTAGACGCGGGTGCCCTTGGCCAGCTTGGCGTTGTAGGCGCCGGCCATATCGCCGTGCAGCAGGTTGGAGGACTTGACATAGACCTTCTTGCCGGCCACGCTGACCTTGGCGTTGCTGCCGTAGGCCTTCACCGTGACGGTGGTGTTGGCGGGAATGGTGCCCACGTACTTCGTCATGGCGGCGTTGGAATAGGCCTTCGTCTTCTTCGTGATGAGGTCTTCCTTGCCGTCGGTGCCGGTGCCGTCGCCATTCAGCAGCGCGCCGTTGCTGACGTACAGCGTGACGCCGAAGAGGCTGATGCGGCTGGAGCCATAGGAACTGACGACCACGGGCATCCACGCGGGAACAGTGCCCACGTATTGGGTCATGGAAGCGTCGGAATAGGCCTTCGCGGCCTTCTTGGTGATGTCGCCTTCAGAGGCCAACGCCTGGCCACAGAACATAGCCAGTACCAGCACAATTGCCAACAGCGCCGTCAGTTTTTTCATCGGTAGTACTCCTTCTCGCATCTGATTGAATGTATTCTGTTACGCTCTGTTATACGCATATCGCAACCGAAGTGTTTCTTTCGGTCACATAACCAATTGTATCACAATTAGGGCGGCAGCGCAAGATTCTATCGCATTATATACAAAGTTTCAACATATTTGGCGGCGCAGCATCAACGCTTGCCGGCGCGTTCCCCCGGAACAGGATGTCCGCCGAGTGCTTTCGCCTTCCTGTTCGTGTACATATTCAAAAGATCTTGCATACACGAAAAAACAGGCCGTTCAATCGAACAGCCTGCTTGGTGGGGTTAAATGGGCTCGAACCATCGACCTTTACGATGTCAACGTAACGCTCTAACCAACTGAGCTATAACCCCGAAACAAGTGATATTATAGCACCTGACCTCCGGCTTGTCAAGCCTTGCGGACAACTTTCAAGCATTTTATCCCGGATTGCGCATTTAATTAACAATACGCAAGGTGCGTCACTTGTAGAGGATCAGCGAGAACCAGGTGACGATGTTTCCCCCCGCCATGAAGTCGATGCCCCGCTTTTCCGCCAGGTCCGTGACCAGTATGCAGTGGCTCTCCACGCAGGGGAACATCCGCTGAGGGAACCGGCAGGGCGCGTGGGGATAGGTGCAGTGCTCGCAGTGGGTACAGGATTCGGTGGAGAGCACCAGCGTCTCCGTGGCCTGCTGGCGCACCATCTCCAGCACCTGGCGGGTAATCTCCTCGTGGGGCGCGCGGGTGTCCAGCGTCTCCTGGATGTTGGCGATGTCGCTGACCTCGGTGATGGTGGCGATCACCAGCCCCTCGGAAAACCGCATCACCCGCTCGCGGCACTCCTCCAGCGTGCCCACGGCGGGCGGGCACGCCCAGTTGGTGTTATACATCGGGCACTCCGTCTCGCAGATATAGCGCACCCGGGATGAAAACACCAGCTCCTTGGTATCGATAAAGTCGTACACGTACAGCGGCAGCTCCGCCAGCTGCGCCTCGAGTTTCTGCCTGTCCATAAGCGTCCTCCTGATTTGCCCAACCATTATACCACAATGCCCCGCGCCTGTCCACCGCCGCTGTTTACAATCATTTAAACGTCCTATAGTGTCCCGGCGGTGGCGCATCCCGGCGCGATGGGCTATGGTTAAGTCAGTAACCGGGCTGCCGCGAATGCCGACGCCCGGACGTTGAACGGAGGACCTGATTATGAAAAAGACCGTGTTGCGCAGCTATGCCAGGCTGATCGCCCAGACCGGCGTGAACGTGCAGAAGGGCCAGGAGGTGTTCATCGTCGCCGGACTGGACCAGCCGGAGTTCGTGAAGATGGTGGTCGAGGAGTGCTATCGCCTCGGCGCGTCCCGGGTGGTCGTGGACTGGGACTACCAGCCGCTGCAGAAGCTGCACGTGCGCCACCAGTCCCTCGCCACGCTCTCCGAGCTGACCGACTACCAGGAGGCCCGTTGGAAGCACTACGTGGCCAAGCTGCCCTGCCGCATCTACCTGGATTCCGATGACCCCGACGGCCTGAAGGGCATCAACCAGGCCAAGCTGGCCAAGTCCCAGCAGCGCCGCTATCCGCTGATCAAGGGCTATCGCGACCAGATGGAGAACAAGTACCAGTGGTGCATCGCCGCCGTGCCCGGCGCGGCCTGGGCCAGGAAGCTCTTCCCCACCCTCAGCCGCCACCAGGCCATTGAGAAGCTGTGGGAGGCCATCCTGGCCACCAGCCGCGTCTCCGACGACCCCGTGGCCGCCTGGGAAGCCCACAACGCCGACCTCGCCGCCCGCTGCGCCTGGCTGAACGGCCTGGGCATCGAGAAGCTGCATTACACTGCCTCCAACGGCACCGACTTCACCGTAGGCATGATCCCCGAGGCCCAGTTCAAGGGCGGCGGGGACACCAGCCTGCAGGGCATCTTCTTCAACCCCAACATCCCCACCGAGGAATGCTTCATCTCCCCCATGCGCGGCCAGGCCGAGGGCATCGTCCACGCCTCCAAGCCGCTGAGCTGGGACGGCCAGCTGATCGACGGCTTCTGGATCCGCTTCGAGGGCGGCAAGGCCGTGGAGTGGCATGCGGAGGTGAACAACGAAGCGCTGACCCACATCATCACCATGGACGAGGGCAGCGCCTACCTGGGCGAGTGCGCCCTGGTGCCCTACGACTCCCCCATCCAGAACAGCGGCCTGCTGTTCTACAACACGCTGTTTGACGAAAACGCCGCCTGCCACCTGGCGCTGGGCGCGGGCTTCGCCGACACCATCGTGGACTTCGAGCACAAGACCCTAGATGAGTGCCGCGCCCTGGGCATCAACGAATCGATGATGCACGTGGACTTCATGATCGGCACCGCGGACATGCGCATCGACGCCATCACCCGCGGCGGCGAGACCGTGCCGGTGTTCCGCGACGGTAACTGGGCGTTCTGACGCCGGGTTCCACGGCGGCAAACCCGTAAAGTTTCCATACAAAGCACAAGATTCTTCGCTCCGCTCAGAATGACCGCGCGATAGAAGCTGTCGTACATTGGCAATACGCCGGTTTTCCCGTTTCGCTCGAATCGTCTGCGCTGTGCATGTAATAGCCAAAGGCCCCCATATAAAGCGAAAGATTCTTCGCTCCGATCAGAATGACCCGCATGAAACGAGAGTCATTCTGAACGAAGTGAAGAATCTTTCGTTTTCCTTGGACTTATGAAATAGAGGATTTACCTCCCGCCGTTCCTTCCGGCGCCGCCGGGCCTGCCATTTCCGCCTGGCGCGCCACCGGGAACTCCGCCGGGACGTCCACCAGGCGCGGGCCTTGCGCCGCCAGGAGCCGGCCTCGCCTGTGACGGCGTGGGAGCGGGTCTCGCGGGTGCAGGCGCGGGCCTTGCCGGAGCAGGCGCGGGTGCGGGACGCACAGGCGCAGGCGCCGGACGCACGGGCGCGGGGGCCGGCCTGACGGGTGCAGGCGCCGGTCTCACCGGCG
>CADCHI010000083.1 GCA_902801165.1 uncultured Eubacteriales bacterium
TGTTTAAGGGAATAGCAGACTATTCGCTACCGCGTGGTAGTGCCATCCGGGCAGGCGGCGCCCCATCCCGATCCATGATCGTGATGGGGCGTTTTTGCGTAGCAAAAATCGAAAACCCTGAGTTTTCGACCTTCCGTAGATTATGGGCGGCCCGTCTGCGTATGCGGGAACCGGCAGTCATTAGCTGCCGCGTTTATAGGCCAGAGACCCAAACGGCGCCCCATCCCGATCCATGATCGTGATGGGGCGTTTTTGCGCAGCAAAAATCGAAAACCTCGGGTTTTCGACCTTCCGTAGATTATGGGGCGGCCCGTCTGCGTATGCGGAAATCAGCAGTCATTAGCTGCCGCGTATATAGGCCAGAGACCCAAACGGCGCCCCATCCCGATCTGTGATTGTGGTGGGGCGTTTCTTTATTATTGCTGCCCTGTTGTTCTTGGTGCCATGATATCATGAGGAAGGCAGCCCCTTGAAGTCCCATCAATTGCAAAGCGCGTCTTGATTAATGGCGGTATTCATGATAGAATGTTAACAGCTTATGGCAAACTTATGGGGGTGGAAGTCATGGACAGGACGGCTTGGGACGCCGTATTTACCGCGCGTTTTCAGCGCCACGAGGATGAGCTCAAGTGGCTCTATTGCGAACTTTATCACAACGACCGGAAGGCGTACAGCTATTTTGTGGACATGCTTTACCGGGCGTGGGAAAACCGTTCCCAGGCGCTTCGGGAGATCGACGCCGCGCGGGAGGCAAACCCGCGCTGGTACAAGGGCCACGATATGACCGGCATGCTGATGTACGTGAAGGCCTTTGCCGGCACGCTGAAGGGCGTGCAGGAAAAGCTGGACTACATCCAGGACTGCGGCGTGAACTACCTGCACCTGATGCCGCTGCTGGAGAGCCCGGAGGGCCGCAGTGACGGCGGCTATGCCGTCAGCGACTTCCGCAAGGTCCAGCCGGAGCTGGGCACGATGGAGGACCTGGCCGAGCTGGCGGGTGAGTGCCACAAGCGGGACATCGCCGTGTGCCTGGACTTCGTGATGAACCACACCAGCGAGGACCACGAGTGGGCCCGCAAGGCGAAGGCCGGAGACTGGGAGAGCCAGTGCCGCTATTTCTTCTATGACAGCTGGGTCGTGCCCAACGAATATGAGAAGACGGTGCCCCAGGTGTTCCCCACCACCGCGCCGGGCAACTTCAGCTGGTGCCCGGAGGTGGGAAAGGTGGTCATGACCACCTTCTGGCCCTATCAGTGGGACCTGAACTACGCCAACCCCATGGTTTTCAACGACATGACGGACAACATGCTGTTCCTGTGCAACCAGGGCGTGGACATCATCCGTCTGGACGCGGTGCCCTATATTTGGAAGTCCCTGGGCACGAACTGCCGCAACCTGCCCCAGGTGCACACCCTGGTGCGGATGATGCGCATGGCCTGCGAGATCGTCTGCCCGGGCACGCTGCTGCTGGGCGAGGTGGTCATGGCCCCGGACAAGGTGGTGCCCTATTTCGGCACCGTGCAGAAGCCGGAGTGCCACATGCTCTACAACGTGACCACCATGGCCAGCATCTGGAACACGGTGGCCACCCGGGACGTCCGCCTGCTGCGCCACCAGCTGGACCAGGCATTCGCCCTGCCGGGGCAGTACACCTTCCTGAACTACCTGCGCTGCCACGACGACATCGGCTGGGGCCTGGACTACGAGTTCCTGAGCCACTTTGGCCAGCAGGAGGTGCCCCACAAGAAGTACCTGAACGACTACCTGACCGGCAAGTGGCCCGGAAGCCCGTCCCGGGGCGAGTTGTACAACGACGATCCCCGGCTGGGCGACGCCCGGCTGTGTGGCACCACCGCGTCGCTCTGCGGCGCGCAGGCCGCGGAGGAGAAGGGGGATACCGCCGGATTGGACCATGCCCTGACGATGGACATTGCCCTGCACGCGCTGATGTTCACCCTCAGCGGCGTGCCGGTGCTGTACAGCGGCGATGAAATCGCCATGCTGAACGACGAGAACTACCACAGCGACCCCCTCAAGGCCGAGGACAGCCGCTACCTGCACCGGGGCAACATGGATTGGGCGGCGGCCGAGCACCGCGCGGATCCGGACACCCCCCAGGGGCGCGTGTTCGGCGCCATCCGGCGGCTCGAGGCGCTGCGGGCGGAGCATCCCGCCTTCGATTCCGGCGCGCAGACCCGCCTCCTCGACAGCAGCAGCGACAGTTTGCTGGGCATCCAGCGGGAGTTCGGCGGCGAGCGCTTGCTGGCGCTGTTCAACTTCTCCGACTGGACGCAGGCGGCGCTGCCCGGCGAAAAGGGCATCTATACCGACCTGTGGACCGGCGAAAAGGTGGCCATCGACAGCCTGACCATCCCCGCGGGGGACTTCCGGTGGCTGCTGGCGTGACCCGATTGGATTCTCAATAAAACTTGGTTTTCCCAAAAAGGTTCTTCCTTCGTTCCGGATGACAGCGTCGCGGATGGCCCTATGTCATTCTGGGCGAAGGAAGAATCTTCTTTATTTTATCCAGGAATGGTATCGGAACGGCTCCCTCCGTGGGAATCCTGACCGGAACCGCGTCAGACGGCCCGGCGGGGGCAGGGGATGCCGTAGACCGCCATCGGCCCGTAGCGCCGGCGGTCGGCGGCGTAGCTCGCGGCTTCCTTCTCCGTGGCCCTGCGCAGGGCCGCGCTGCCGCAGTCCGGGCAGCGCTCCAGCCGCCGGACGCTCTCGAACACGAACCGGCACGTCTCGCAGCAGCTCAGGCAAGTGGCTTTCATGCTCATCTCCTCCTTTTCGGGTCGTCAGTCGCCGGCGGCGCAGCCAGACAGCATCATGCTCGCCAGCGAGAAGGGGCGGCCCCGCAGCCTGCGCCAGTTTTCGGGGTCCACGTGGGCACACCGCAGCTTCAGCGTCGTGTAGGGAATGCCGAACCAGCCCCGCTTCCTGATCTTTTCCGCATAGATGATCCTGACCATCATGATGACCTCCCCGCTGTGCGTCTTCAATCGAACCGGTGGAGGACGGCGGCAGACCCGCCCGGTGCGAGGGAACGGGTCGTAACCCGCCGTCCATGGAAACAGTGTACCAGCTGGCGTGACCGAAAAAACGCCCTCGAAGTCCGGGGAGTTCCCTTTGGGGTCGCTTTTTTGACGCTCCACCGGGCACATTCCCGTCACAATCCCGGACTGGGCCCCTGCTTTGAAATAAGGCGCAAACACTGGACACCTCAACGGCGCTATGCTATAATTTATTGGAATCGATAGCCAATTTCAGCCTGTCGGGCCGGCACCCGAGGGCGCGATATGAACAGGAGGCAAAACCCATGCCCAACTTTGGAAAGATGACACTGTCTGAACTGGTCCGGCCCGAGGGCCACGTCTGCGCCTGCGGCAAGCGCCACGTCTGCGCGCTGAAGTACCTGAACATCGGCCGGGGAATCGTCAGCGAGGTTCCGAAGATGATCGCCGCCATGGGCAAGAAGAAGCCCTTCGTGGTCTGCGACGACAACACCTGGGCCGTGGCCGGCAAGCGGGTGGACGAGATCCTCACCGCCGCGGGCATCGACCACGTGGTGTACGTGGTGCCGCTGGAGAAGCCGGACAACGTGCGCATCGCCCCGGCGGAGTGGGAGACCGGCAGCATCATCATGCACTTTGACACCAGCTGCGACATGTTCCTGGCCGTGGGCAGCGGCGTGGTCAACGACCTGTGCAAGGTGGCCGCCCACGCCACGGGCCGTCCCACCGCCGTGGTGGGCACCGCGCCGTCGATGGACGGCTATGCCTCCAACTCCAGCTCCATGGAGCTGAACCACGTGAAGGTCTCCCTGTACAACCACGGGCCGGAGGGAATCCTGCTGGATTCCGAGATCCTGGCCCAGGCGCCCATGCGCATGCTGTGGGCGGGCCTGGGGGACATGGTGGCCAAGTACATCGCCGTGTGCGAGTGGCGCATCTCCCATTTGGTGACCGGCGAATACTACTGCGAGGACGTGGCCGAGCTGATGCGGGCCGCCCTGCGCAAGCTGATGGCCGTGTCCGACCGCATCACCAGCCGCGACCCGGACGCCATCGCCTCCATCGCCGAGGGTCTGGTGCTGGCGGGCATCGGCATGGCCTACGCGGAGATCTCCCGCCCGGCCTCCGGCCTGGAGCACTACTTCTCCCACATGTGGGAGATGATGGCCCTGGAGCGGGGCGTGCCCTACGACCTGCACGGCATCCAGGTGGGCGTGGGCACCATCCTGACCATGAAGATCTACCGCAAGCTGCTGGCGGACGGCACCCGCCCCGACCGGGAGAAGGCGCTGGCCCACATGCGCGCCTTTGACGAGGGCGCTTGGGAGGCCCAGGTGCGGCGCATCTTCGGCAAGACCGCGGACGAGATCCTCGCCATCGAGGCCAAGACCCACAAGAACGACCCGGAGAAGCACGCCCGGCGGCTGGAGAACATCATCGCCCACTGGGACGAGATCCTGGACATCATCCACCAGGAGCTCCCGGACTACGACGCCCTCTACAGCGCCATGGCCGCCACCGGCATGCCCATGACGCCCGCGGACATCGACATCTCCACCGAGGACGTGGTCAATGCCTTCGTCGGCGCGCGGGACATTCGCGACAAGTACCTGTCCTGCTCCCTGCTGTGGGATATGGGCCTGACGGAGGAGTACGCGGCGTTCCTGAAGGACGCCTGATTCCCAGGGTGAAAGGTTGGGAATATACCGTTTTTTAGAATCAGTATATGTTATCGTAGAATTGAGCTCATCGTACAGGATGGTTTTGTCCGATGCCCATATAAAGCATAAGACGCGGATTTGGCCATCTGTTTGAAAGATTGACCGACGAGAAAGCCGGGATGCTGCGTATAGAAATGTGCGTTGCATCCCGGCTTTGCTGAGTAAATGGGAATTCTCGACTTGCTTTACCCCACTTGGTTGGTGAAAACTTGAGTAAAGATGATTCCTTTATGATGTTACAGGAGGGCTTTGCCTATGGAATAAAGGGGGAAAATGATACGAACACTTATGGATATGTCCGTGTTTCCAGCACGGATCAGAACGAGGACCGGCAAATGCAAGCAATGCAGGAGAAGAGCGTTCTGAAAAAAACATCTATGTGGACAAGCAATCCGGCAAGGATTTTAACCGTCCTCAGTATCAAAAGATGGTAAGAAAAATGAAGTCTGGCGATCTGCTTTATGTTCTGAGCATTGATCGTTTGGGTAGGAATTATGAAGAAATACAGCAGCAATGGCGCGTGCTGACTAAGGATATTGGAATCGATGTTTGTGTGATCGATATGCCCTTGCTGGATACTCGAAAAGGGAAAGATCTTATAGGGATGTTTATTGCGGACTTGGTTCTACAACTCCTGTCTTTTGTGGCTGAAAATAGCGGGTTAACATAAGAAAACGTCAGGCGGAGGGTATTGCGGCTGCGAAACTAAAGGGCGTACGCTTTGGCAGGCCGAAGATTCCTCTACCAGACAGCTTTGGAGAGATTGTAGCGGCATGGGAGGCAAAAAAGTATTCTATTTCTGAAGCTGTCAAGAAATGCGGTATGAGTGAGGCGACGTTCTATCGTCGATTACGGGAATATCGGATGGCAAAGTAACAATAGCCCTCTCTCACAAGGTACACCTTTTGACAGCCAATATATCACACTTATTATACGCAGGGAACTTCTTGGTTTCAAGATGCAAACATGGTTTTTACATAGAAAAACGAATTGAAATCCCGGTCTCATCCTTAATGGGATGGTATTATCAAAAGGTGTACTTTTTGAAAAATGCCAGGGATAGGATGTAAAATACTCCCTGTAGGATGGACACAGAGAATTAGCACCATCCCGGGAAGTGGACAGTCCATATAGCACTCAACCTGCAAAATGGACATACAAATAT
>CADCHI010000084.1 GCA_902801165.1 uncultured Eubacteriales bacterium
GGATGGTTGATGATGCCATGCATGGCAAAATAGACCTGATCCTGACGAAATCTATCTCACGGTTTTCTCGTAATACCGTTGATGCCTTAACAATCACTCGCAAGCTCAGATCCTCTGGGATAGATGTTTTCTTCGAGAAAGAAGGTATCAGTTCCATGGATCCCAATGCCGAGCTGATATTCACGATTCTTTGTACGACTGCACAGGAAGAAAGCCGATCAATCAGCGAAAACGTGCGTTGGGGTAGTGTTGCAAAACGCTGTGTTGTCCACCATTTTTATCAAAGCGTTACCTGAGTGCCATCATACTACGCCTCCTGCTCTTCTGTCAGCCTTGTTTTTCACCCGTACCTGTACGACTATCATTGTAAACGAACCGCGTCGGGAAAGCAATAGGGTTTCGGGGTTTATCCCGCCAATCGCGCGCGATTCCAGGAAGCCCCGCCCGCCTCATTTATTTCGAACTTTCCGGGCTGCAAAAGCGTTGTATACCACGGGCGGTTGTGGTATAATTATGCTGTAAAATTAGTTTTATCGGTTGATTACGATTTTTGTTTTGCCATTTCGCTCCCAGGCAGGGCTGACCGACGTATAAACCAATGAAGGGCATTCACCGACCCGTTCCAATCAAAGGACGAAGCGCGGTGCGCAGAAAGGATATGTGAAGCACCATGAAGAACAATCCGATCCGTCACCTGATCGTGGCCCTGCTGGCCCTGGCCCTCGTACTGTGCCCGGCGGCTCTCGCGGAGAGCTACACCGCCGGCGCCATGCGCCTTTTGCACTACGAAGGCGCGGTGGAGATCCTGGACGCCGCCGGCGCGCCCCGCTTCATCATGGAGAACGCCCGCTTCGACAGCGGCGAGACCCTGGTGACCGGCGAGGACGGCGTGGCTGCCGTCGGCCTGGACGCCGACAGGATCGTGTCGCTGGATACCAACAGCCGGGTGATCTTTGAAAAGCAATCTAACGCCATGAAGCTGACGCTGGCGGAGGGCGCGCTGCTGCTGGACGTCCAGAAGAAGCTGGACCCCAACGAGAGGCTGGACATTCAGACCTCCACCATGACGGTGGGCATCCGCGGCACCATCGTGTATCTGACAGAAAGGCCCGGCGATACGGGCGACGGCGTCCGGAACACTCTGGGCGTGCTGGAGGGCACCGCCGAGTTGACCTATTTGAACCCAAACGGCGTCCGGCAGACCGTGCCTGTGAGCGCGGGCGAGGTCGCCACGCTGACGGGCGTCTCCGCCGCCGAGCCGGTGACCGACGTCCTTGTCAAGCCCCTGACGCCCCAGGACGTGCCGGGCTTCGTGACCAACCTGCCCGACGTCCTTCCCGACACGAGCCGGAGGGTGGAGGAGGGCCTGGAGAGCCTGTCGGGCGTGGAGACGGCCTACGACTTCCCCGCCGACGGCGTCTGGACCTGGGACGCCCCGGTCACTCTGGTGGCCCAGAGCGCCAGCAAGCTGTACGACGGCCAGCCCCTCACTCGCCCTTCGGATGTGCTGGTGTACGGCCTGCCCGCCCAGCTCACGATCCATGTGACCGCCAGGGGCGAGATCACCTACCCCGGCTTAAACACCAACTCCGTCGGCGACTATGCCATCTACAACGCCGCGGGCATGGACGTCACCAGTCACTTCACGAACATCCAAAAGGTCGATGGGTGCCTGGTGGTGGCCCCCGCGCCGCTCACCGTGTGGACGGGCAGCGCCGAAAAGGTGTACGACGGCACGCCCCTCACCAACCCCGAGGCGGGCATCTCGGCCCGGACCGGCTATGAAAAGAACACCACCCCCTGGCGCAACCTGTCCTACGTGCAGACCACCGCCACCAACGCCCAGGTGCTGCTGGGCATGTGCGGCGTCACCTGGGTGCACGGCACGAACCCCCTCACCGAGGAGACGAAGGAGATCGCGCTGCAGGCGGGCGAAAGGTTGACGGTGGTGCTCAACGACGAGGGCGAAGGCCAGAGCATCGAATTCAAGATCGAAAAGCTCTCCGTGGAGGAGATCCCGGAGGAGGCGCTGCGCGTATACGCCCGCAACCCGGAGGTGCTGAAGCAGGCCTGCCTGGACGCGGGCTGGGACGCGGAGGCATTGAACGAGCGCATCGCGCAGCTGGCCGAGCAGGACGACGCCCTGGTCAGCCGTCACGGGCTGGATGTCTCCGACGAGGAGGCCGGCCGCCTGATGGTGGACTGCACCGACGTGCGCATCACCGTGGACACCAAGATCACCAACTATAACGACCGCGCCCTGGGTAGCGAAGAGGCCCACTACACCCCCGTCCACATCCCCGAGGACATCGTCGTGACCGCCACCGGCAGGCAGACGGAGGTGGGCGAAAGCTTGAACACCTACGAGGTCGACTGGGGCGACTCCGATCCCAGCTGGTACATACTCAGCGAGGAGCTGGGCACACTGACCGTCACCGCGCCGGAAGAGGACCCCGAGGTGGAAGACGCTGTGACGCTGACCGCCGATTCCGCCAGCAAGGTCTACGACGGCACGCCCCTGACCGCGGACGGCTTCACCGCCACCGGCCTGCCCGAGGGCTACACCGCCACGGCGGTGACCGAGGGCAGCCAGACGGACGCCGGCACCGGCGAAAACAGCATCGCTTCCTATAATATACTCGACGCCGACGGCGAAGACGTCACCGAACAGTTCACGAACGTCGTCACCGAGAGCGGCACGCTGGAGGTCACCCCCGCCGGGGTCACCGTTTCCACCGGCTCCGAAACCAAGCCCTACGACGGAAGGCCGCTGACCTGCGACGAGGCCACCATCACCGGCCTGGTGGGGGGCGAGACGGCCACCGTCACCGCCACCGGGACCATCACCGACGTGGGCAGCGCCGAAAACGGCTATGCCATCGACTGGGGTGAGACCGACCCGGCCAACTATGCCGTGTCCGAGGAGCTGGGCACGCTGGAGGTCACCGCCAACGACGGGGAGGTCACCTTCGGCTTCAGCGCCGACGCCGTGAGCAAGGCCTACGACGGCACACCGCTGAGCATCGACATCGCCATGGAGCCGGCCAGCAACGCGGCGGACGACCCCGGGGCCGACGCCGCCCAGCCGGACATAACCATCACCGCCCAGGGCCTGCCCAAGGGGCTGGGCTTCACAGCCCGGGCCAGCGCCAGCCAGCTGAACGTGGGCAGCTGCACCTTCGCCATCACTGACCTGGCGATCCTGGACGGGGACGGCAATGAAGTGACGGATTTTTTCACGAACGTCAACACCCTCAATGGCACGCTGACCGTCGAGCCCGCCGAGGTCACCGTCACCACCGGCTCGGAAAGCAAAGTCTTCGACGGCAAACCCCTGACCGGCGGCGGGGCCACCATCACCGGCCTGGTCAAAGGGGAAAGCGCCACCGTCACCGCAACGGGTACCATCACCGACGTGGGCAGCGCCGTAAACACCTATGCCATCGACTGGGGCGAGACCAGGAAGGAAAACTATACCATCTCGGAGAGCCTCGGCACGCTGGAGGTCACCCCGCTGGCGGTGTCCTTTGACCTGGGCGGCTATACCGCCGAATACTGCGGCGACGTGCTGCTCCCCGACGGTCCGTCCTCCGAGAATGCCACCGAGACGGACACCCGGGTCCTCACCGACGACACGGAGCGGGACATCGGCGTGGCGGCCACCTTCAGCCTCCCCGGCGGCGAGGTCGTGCTGACCGTGTACGGCTTCGAGGACGCGGGCAGCCATACCCTCAGCGCCCAGCCGGAATTCACCTCCGGCAAGGCGGAGAACTATACATTCAGCTACACCAACACCGCCATGACCATCGTGCCCATGGAGGTCACCGTCCGCCTGCACGACGGCGCAGACCTGGCCTACAACGGCGACACGCAGCTGGGCCATTTCAGTGCCAGCTGGTCCGGGTTCGACATCGGCTACGAACTGGACGGGGAGCGCGCCATCACCTGGGGCAGCGACAGGATCGTCGTGAACGTCACCGGCGGCGGCGCGGACGCAGGTGACTACACCCTCGCCTGTACATTCGCCCCGGACGGCGACGCCAACATGGACAACTACCACTTCACCGTCACCGGCACGGCCATGACCATCGTTCCCGCCCCGGCGACGGTGACCACAGGCTCCGCCGAGAGGAACTACAACTTCCAGGCGCCGCTGACCAACGCCGAGGCCGCCATCACCGGCCTGAAGGGCGACGACACCGCCACCGTCACCGCCACCGGCACCATAACGAACGTCGGCACCGCCCAGAACACCTATACCATCGACTGGGGCGACACCGACCCGAACAACTACACCCTCACCGAGGCGCTGGGCACGCTGACGGTGAACAAGCTGCCCATCACCTTCAGCCTGGGCGGCGGGACCTTCGTCTACGACGGCCAGGAGCACGGCGCCAATCTCACCGTGACCTGCGACATCACCCCGCTTCACGTCCAACCCTATGGCGTAGATACCGGTCCGTGGCGTACATGGCGCCTGCTCCGATACAGTGATGAATTCTTCATCGCCATCAAGGGCGGCGGCACGGATGTGGGCAGCTATACCCTGGAGTACACCCTCTCCGGGAACAGTTTCGACCTGAACAACCTTGACATCACCGTCACGGATACGGTGGTGGAGATAGAGAAGCTGCAGCTGAAATTCGCGGTGGGCGAAACCACGGAATACGGGTACTACCAGACGCCCGGTAACTTCGTGCAGCCGGTCCTCACCTATCAAAACGGCAACCACAAGGGTGAGACGGTCACTCCTGGCAGCGGATCCAGCAGCGAGAATACCAGTTACTCGGATTACACGCTCTGCACCGGTGAGAAAGTCACGCTGACCGTCAGCGGCTTTGACCGCAGCAAGGGGGTCGGCACCTATCCCGTCACGGCAAGCTGCAGCTTTACGGGGAGTTCCTCCAATTACGATGTCTCCTATACCGACCTGGTATACATTATCAAGGCCGCGCCGCTGACGATCAAAACCGAATCGGCCAGCAAGGTCTACGACGGCACGCCGCTGACCGCCCCCGCTACCATCACCGGTCTGACCGAGGCCGATGAGAGCCAGGTGACCGTCACCGCCACCGGCACCATCACCGACGCCGGGACAGCCACCAACACCTACGACATCGACTGGGGTACCGCCAAGGCGAGCAACTACGCCCTGACGGAGTACCTTGGCACGCTTGTGGTCGTAGCTTCCACCACGGACTTATCCCTGTCCCTGCCGCCGGCCAAAACGTTCGGCAAGCCGGAGGCAACCGACGAGCCCACGCCCGCACCGACCGCCGCGCCCACCGAAGCGCCCGAGCCCGAGCCCACCGAAGCGCCCACGGAGACGCCCGAACCTGAGCCGACACCCGCGCCTACGGAAGCGCCGGAGCCCACCGAAGTGCCCACGGAAGCGCCCGAGCCCGAGCCCACCGAAGCGCCTTCGGAAGCGCCGACCAGCGACACCCCCAAGGCCTCCGAGGGCGATCCCACAGCGGAAGCTGAACCGGCTGCCATCGACGCGCCCGCCAACAAACCCACGGACGCGCCCAAGGCCGAACCCGCCGAAGAGGTCCAGGAGGAGCCCGCCAGGGAAGCCGAGGACAAATCCTCCAAGGAAGCCGAGGAAAAGCCTTCCAAGGAGGCTGAGGATCAGCCTGTCAAGGAAGCCGAGGACAAGCCCGTCAAGGAGGTCGCCGAAGAACCGGCGGAGACCCCCGCGGACGATCCCGGCGAGACTCCTTCGGACGACGCAGATTAGAGTCTGTTTCTAAAATGCCTGAAGCGCATTTTCGGCGTATTAGACTGCATTTCTGCGTTGATTTCCCTTGACTTAGCGCCACTAAGCCTGCGGAATCGCCTTGAAATGCAGCCAAATCCACTCGAAACTGCATCTCCCAGCATTTAGAAACACACTCTAAGGTCCGAAAAGCCCCGCGACCACCGTTGGCGCAGAAAGGCGAGGAATGACCATGAACAAGGCCAGGCGAAACCTGTCGATCTTGATTGCGGCGCTGCTGGTGACGGCCGTCATCGGCGGGGGCGCGCTTCGGCGCGTGGACCGCTGGACCCAGGACTGGCTCTTCCAGCGGCCCGGCACGCCCTCCGGGGACATCGTGATCATCGGCATCGACGAAGCCGCCTTCGACCTCTTCGGTCCCTACAACACCTGGGACAGGAACATCATGGCCGCCGCGCTGGAGGCGCTGGCCGCCGACCCGGACAACTTGCCCTCGGCGGTGGCCGTGGACGTGCTGTACACCGGGGACACCCTCCCCCAGGCCGACGACCGGCTGGCCCGGGCAGCCCGGGCGCTGGGTTGCGTGGTGTCGGCCTCCATGGTGGAGTTCGGCGAGCACGTCACCTGGGAGGAGGGTCGGGCCACCGCGCTGGAGGCGGGCGTCGCCCTCGGCTGTGAGCGGCCCTACGAGGCGCTGCGCGACTGCACCACCCAGGGCCACATCAACTCCATGGTCGATTCCGACGGCGTGCTGCGGCACGCGCTGCTGTACGTGGATGTGGACGGCGAGCGGCTGCCCTCCATGGCCTTCCAGGCCGCCCGGCTCCACCTGGAGCGGCGGGGCCAGGCGCTGGTGGCCCCGTCGGTCAACGCCGCGAACCACTTGTACGTGCCCTACACCGGCCTTCCCGGCGCTTACTACGACGGCGTCTCCATCGCCGCGCTGATCGCGGGCCAGGTGCCCCCGGGCTACTGGGCGGGCAAGATCGTGCTCATCGGGGCCTACGCGCCGTCCCTGCAGGACGCCTACTTCACCTCCATCGACCGGGGCCGGCAGATGTACGGCGTGGAATACCAGGCCAACGTCATCCAAAGCCTGCTGGAGGGCCGGGACAAGGCGGAGCTCCCCGACTGGCCCCAGCTGGTGGTCCTGTTCGCGCTATGCGTCGCGGCGCTGGCGCTGTACCTGCGCCTGAGGGTCGCCCACGGCGGCGCGCTGTGCGCGGGCCTGGCGTTGCTGGACCTGGGCCTCGCCCTGTTGCTGTACCGGCTGGGCTGGGTCACCCATCCCCTGTGGGTGCCCGTCGCGGCGCTGGCGCTGTACATTGTCGCCCTGGTGGAGCACTACGTGCGCGCCTCCCGGGAACGGCAGGCCCTCGCCCTGGAGAAGGAGCGCCTGGACACCGAGCTGTCCCTGGCCACGCGCATCCAGGCCAATTCCCTGCCCAGGGCTTCCCGGAGCGGGGAGAGTTCAGCCTGTGCGCCTCCATGACCCCCGCCAAGGAGGTGGGCGGCGACCTGTACGACTTCTTTATGATCGACGACGACCACCTGGCCCTGGTCATCGGCGACGTGTCCGGCAAGGGCGTGCCCGCCGCGCTGTTCATGATGGTGGCCGTGAGCCTGATCCACCACGTATGCCGGGGCGAGTTCAGCCCGGCGAAGGTGCTGCAGACCGTGAACGGCGAGATCTGCGCCCGCAACCCCGAGGAGATGTTCGTCACCGTCTGGCTGGGCATACTGGAGATCTCCACCGGGCGGCTGACGGCGGCCAACGCCGGCCACGAATACCCGGCGCTGAAGCGGCCCGGGGAACCCTTCGAGCTGGTGAAGGACCGCCACGGCTTCGTCATCGGCGGCATGGAGGGCATGCGCTACCGGGACTACGAGCTGCAGCTGGAGCCCGGCGGGAAGCTGTTCGTGTATACGGACGGCATCCCCGAGGCCAACGACGCCTCCGGGGCGCTGTTCGGCGCGGAGCGCATGGTCGCCGCGCTGCGCGACAGCGAGGACGGTTCGCCCGCCCAGGTCCTGGAGGGCGTGCAGAGCGCCGTGGCGGCGTTCGTCGGCGACGCGCCTCAGTTCGACGACCTGACCATGCTCTGCCTGCAATACAACGGCGGCAGTCCGGAGGGCTGACGCCGCGCCCCGGTGCAAGGGCGTCCCCCGACGGCAAAGCCATGGCCCCCGGCATGCGGGCGGCCATGGCTTTTTCGTCAATTGTTTTCCTCTCCCGGCTGGACATTCCCGCCGGTTTACGCTATCATATATTCAAAGCACACATCCATGCCAAGGAGGGTTTTCCGCCATGTCCATCGCCAACCTGATGCTGAGGGCCGCCATTGCCGTGTTCCTGATCTGGCTCGTCATGACCATCGTGCGCAAGCAGGAGGAGAAGAAGCGGAAATGAGCCGAGCCAAGCCGAGAGACGGCGCGGCCGGGGGGTACAGGCTGATCGCACTGGACCTGGACGGCACGCTGAACAACGACCAGAAGCAGATCGACCCGCCCACCCGGCGGGCGCTGCTGGCGGTCCAGGGGGCCGGCGTCCGGCTGATGCTGGCCTCGGCGCGGCCCCTGCCCGGCCTCTACAAAGGACCGGGACGCGCTGGAGCTGTCCGCCCACGGGGGCCTGCTGATGGCCTACAACGGCGGGACCATCGTGAGCGCCGCCCCCCAGGGCCGTTTGCATCACCCTTCGATGGCCGGGCCGCCTTTGAATTCAAATCTCGTTGTGCCGTCCGGCTTGATCCATAGCCGATCCACCGTATT
>CADCHI010000085.1 GCA_902801165.1 uncultured Eubacteriales bacterium
GCCAATGCGCTTTCGCGCAGGCGTGACCAGCCCGGGCGAATCCTGTGGATTCCAGCCCGGCGCTGCCGGCGCTTCCGCTTTGCGGAGTAGCGCCGGTGCATACAGCGAGTTGCGCAGCACGGCGACAATCAGCCGGGAACCCGCCGCAAAAAACCGTCCCGACATGAAACGAAACAATCAGTAGCAACGATACGAGCGAAGAACAAATCTTTAGCGGCTATCCAATAGACAAAACCCAGCCCCGCCGCGCCTCGCTGAAATCCAGCGCAAGGCGCGACGGGGCCGTTTTCATCTATCTCAGTTCTCTTCAAGCCGGGCTGTATGCCGTCGGAGGCGGGCTCACCAGCGCTTCATCTCCTCGATGATCGCGGTTTCGTAGTCGCCCTCGTAGTCCTCCATCCTGCCCCAGGAGCGCACGTTGCTCGCGGCGCCGCGCTCCGGCTCGGGGTACTCCCAGACGTGATAGTTCAGTCCCCGCAGGGTGAACTCGATCCCGCCGCAGTCGTCGTTCTCCGAGTAGGCGTAGGCATAGCCCTTTTCCTTCAAGTACGCCTGTATCCTCTCAAGCCGCATGGTTCTGCCCTCTTCCTCAGGCCCTCAGCGATCCCGGGCTCAGTCGCCGATGGTGGCCTTGATGCGGCGCACGCCGGCGGAGGAAGCCTCTTCCTTCTTGATGTGGAAGGATACGAGGTCGCCGGTGTTGCTGGCATGGGGGCCGCCACAGATCTCCTTGGAGAACTCGCCCATGGTGTACACCTTGACGCGCTCGCCGTACTTGGACTCAAACAGGCCGATGGCGCCCTGGGCCTTGGCCTCTGCGACGGTCATCTCCTCGCAGGTGATGGGGGCCTTGGCCTGGATGTACTCGTTGACCAGGCGCTCGACCTCCTTCTTCTCCTCGTCGGTCATCTTGCGGCCGAAGGAGAAGTCGAAGCGCAGGCGCTCGGGGGTGATGTTGGAGCCCTTCTGCGCGACCTCGGGGCCGAGGACCTTGCGCAGCGCGGCGTGCAGCAGGTGGGTGGCGGTGTGCAGCTTGGTGGTCTGCTCGCTGTGGTCCTGCAGGCCGCCCTTGAAGCGCTGCTCGGCGCCGGCGTGGCTGTTCTCCTGGTGCTTCTTAAGCCGTAGGTGTCGTAGAGCTTGAAGGCGCTGCGACCGTCCATCTTCGCGCAGGAGGCCAGCAGGGCGTCGATGGTCTCGTCGCTGATGCTGCCGTCCTTCACCTGCTCGATGATGGGCTTGTTGTCCGGGGACGGGGGCAGCTGCTTCAGCGCGGCGGCCACGGCGTCGGGGTCGGCCTTGTTGGCCTTGAGGGCGGTGAAGGCGTCCTTCTTGCGGGTCATGTTGGTGTAGACCTTCTCGAACTCGGCCATGCCCTTCTTCAGGGTGCGCTGGAATCGCTCCTCCTCCAGCTTCAGCTGCTCCAGGATGTGGGCGCCATTGCGCTCCAGCTCCGGATAGACGTCCTTGTACTGGTCGATGATGACCTGGGCGATCTCGCAGGTAAAGCCCGCAGGCATGCCCAGCTTCATGCCGTGGCGCACGGCGCGGCGGATCAGGCGGCGCAGCACGTAGCCCTGGTCCACGTTGGAGGGGGTCACGCCGCGGTCGTCGCCGATGATGAAGGTAGCGGTGCGCATGTGGTCGGAGATGATGCGGATGGCCTTGGTGGCCTCCTCGCTCTCGCCGTACTTCCTGCCGGACAGCTCCTCGATCTTGCCGATGATGCCGGCGAAGATCTCGGTCTCGTACACGGTGTTCGCGCCCATCAGCACGCAGTAGGTGCGCTCCAGGCCCATGCCGGTGTCCACGTTCTTCTGCTTCAGCGGAATGAACGTGCCGTCCTTCTGCTTCTCATACTGCATGAACACGTCGTTCCAGATCTCCAGATAACGGCCGCAGGAGCAGGCGGGAGAGCAGTCCGGGCCGCAGGGCGGCTGGTCGCGGATGATGAACATCTCGGTGTCCGGGCCGCAGGGGCCGGTGATGCCGGCGGGGCCCCACCAGTTGTGCTTCTTGGGCAGGTAGAACAGGTGGTCGTCCTTCACGCCCTGGGCGCGCCACAGGTTGGCGGCCTCCTCGTCGCGGGGGCAGTCGGCGTCGCCCTCAAACACGGTGAAGGCCAGCTTGTCGGGGTCCAGGCCCAGCCAATCGGGGCTGGTCAGGAACTCCCAGCTCCAGGGGATCATCTGCTCCTTGAAGTAGTCGCCCAGGGACCAGTTGCCCAGCATCTCGAAAAAGGTCAGGTGGCTCGGGTCGCCGACCTCGTCGATGTCGCCGGTGCGGATGCACTTCTGCACGTCGGTCAACCGGGTGCCCATGGGGTGCTTCTCGCCCATCAGGTAGGGCACCAGCGGATGCATGCCGGCGGTGGTGAACAGCACGGTGGGGTCGTTCTCGGGGATGACCGAGGCGCTGGGGATGCGGGCGTGGCCCTTCTCCTCGAAGAAGCGCAGGAACAGGCTGCGCAGCTCGTTGGCGGACTTGATGTTCATGGGAATTACCTCCTCTGAATAGAGGGAAAAGGGAAAAGGGAAAAGGGAAAAGAAATGGCTGAGAGCCTCTTCCAATTCTCAATTCTCAATTCTCAATTCCCAAATAATAATATCGCACCTGTCATCTCAAGGACGAACAGATGCGCTTCGCGGTACCACCCTGATTGACTTCGCGAAAGCGAAGCCCTCTCAATTTCCGATAACGGGGAAACCCGCCGCGCCATTTCCTGCGCGGGGCATGGGCCGAAGCCCCGGGGAACGGCATGTCCTCCGCGCGCCTGCCGCCTCGCACCCTCCGGCGGCTCTCTGCAAGGCAGAGCGATGGACGAATTCCCCATGTGCCTATTGATATCAGATACGATTATAGCATCCTCAAGGTTAAGATTCAACGCTTATCCCCACAAAGTGCGGTTTACATCTCACTTCTCGCGGGATTGGGGCAGAAATGCTTGCCGGCCGCCAGCCCTGATGCTAAAATGCAGGCAAAAGGAGGGGAGTAAGACATGACCGTCCATTCGACGCTGGGCACAATTCTTTTCATCGCGGCAATGCTTCTCGGTCTCAGAATCCTGGTCTCATGGCTGATTGAGACGCCGCGATGGCAGCGGCGATTCTACCCCCGTTGGGCGAATACCTGCTGCATTCCACGCCGCGCCATGACCCGGCGCCAGCTGGTCGAACTGGCTGCGAATCGCCAGCCGCTCCAGATTGTCAGGACGACGCTGGCGCTATGGCTGCTGTTCGGCGCGACGGCCTGTTATGGCCGCTTCGCCTGGCTAAAAGCCGGGGCAGCCATGTTGACCATCCTGATTCTTATGCTGTTCTTCGCCCTGAGTTCCCTGCGCGACGGCGTCCTCCCCATGGCGGAACTGTACCGGCACCGCGATTTCGACCGGCATTTTGCCTCGCGCAGCTTCCGCTATGTGGATGGCGCGTGGCAGTACGCGGATGAGGATTGGTTCATCCGCATCGGCGGCAGCGTAAGCTGTGCTCTGTATGCCCCGGCGCTGGACTTTTCCGCTCCTGTGCGCTGCACCGCTCTCGCCACCTGCGAAGGCGGAGGCCGAGTCGTGCGGCCCGTCTTTCTTCCCACCCTTCACTTTCAGCGAAAGGATGGCCGAACCCAGCCCGCCGTCGGGGCGGTCCAACCCGATTTCGTAGACTGGATTGCACGGCATGGCGGAAAGATCAGCCTGTAATCAAGGGACAATTTGCTGTAAAATTTCCAAGCGCCGTCGCGCAGGGCCGGGATCTATTGTATAATAGAACCCGTGCGAGGTGATACAACTTGCTTACCGATACCTTCGACGTCGTCGTCATCGGCGCGGGCCACGCGGGCTGCGAGGCGGCGCTGGCCTGCGCCCGCATGGGCCTTTCCACGCTGCTGACCACGCTGAACCTGGACGCGCTGGCCATGATGCCCTGCAACCCCTCCATCGGCGGCACCGCCAAGGGCCACCTGGTGCGGGAGCTGGACGCCCTGGGCGGCGAGATGGGCCGCGCCATCGACGACGTATTCATACAGTCCCGGATGCTGAACACCCGCAAGGGCCCCGCGGTGCACTCGCTGCGGGCCCAGGCGGACAAGAAGGCCTACCAGCTGCGCATGCGCCGGGCCGTGGACGACTGCCCCAACCTGACCCTGCGCCAGGCGGAGGTCCGCCGCATCCTGGTGGAGGGCGACAGGGTGACAGGCATCGAGACCACCACCGGGGGCCGCGTGGCCTGCCGGGCCGTGGTGGCTTGCTGCGGCGTGTACCTGAACAGCCGCATCATCATCGGCGAGTGCAGCTGGAACGGCGGGCCCCAGGGCCTGATGGCAGCCAACGCGCTGACCCAAAACCTCATCGACCTGGGCTTCTCCATCCGCCGGTTCAAGACGGGCACCCCCGCCCGGCTGGACGGGCGGACCATCGACTTCTCCAAAATGGAGCCCCAGTACGGCGACGAGCCGGTGGTGCCCTTCTCCTTCCTGACGGACCCGGCGACGCTGAAGAACCGGGCCATGTGCTACCTGACCTACACCACGCCCCGCACCCACGAGATCATTCTCGCCAACCTGCACCGCGCGCCGATGTACTCGGGCACGATCCACGGCACTGGCGCCCGCTACTGCCCCTCTATCGAGGACAAGGTGGTGCGCTTCAAGGACAAGGACCGCCACCCTATCTTCATGGAGCCGGAGGGCCTGTACACCTGCGAGTGGTACGCCCAGGGCATGAGCACCTCCATGCCGGAGGACGTGCAGCGGGAGATCTACGCCTCCATCCCGGGGCTGGAGAACGCCCGGCTGCTGCGGCTGGCCTACGCCATCGAATACGACTGCATCGACCCCACCCAGCTGGACGCGACCCTCGCCGCGAGGCACCTCCGGGGGCTGTACTGCGCCGGGCAGATCAACGGCACCTCCGGCTACGAGGAGGCCGCCGCCCAGGGCCTGTACGCCGGCATCAACGCCGCGCTGTGGCTCCAGGGCCGCAAGCCCATGCTGCTGACCCGGGCGGACGCCTACATCGGCGTGATGGCCGACGACCTGGTGACCAAGGGCGTGGACGAGCCCTACCGCATGATGACCAGCCGCGCCGAGTACCGGCTGCTGCTGCGCCAGGACAACGCGGACCTGCGCCTGACCGAGAAGGGCCGGGAGGCCGGCCTGGTGTCGGAGGAGCGCTACAACCGGATGCTGGAGAAGCGCCGGCTGACCGCGGAGGGACGCGCCCTGCTGGAGAAGCTGCGGCTGGTGGAAAAGCTGCGGCACCCGGAGGCCACCTACGACGCCCTGCGGGCCGAACGGCCGGAGCTGCCGGACTACCCCGCCGAGGTGAAGGAGCAGCTGGAGATCGACGTGAAGTACGAGGGCTACATCGGCCGGCAGACCGCCGACCGCCAGCGATTCCTCAGCATGGAGGACACGCCCCTTCCGCCGGACGCGGACTACCTGAACATGTCCGGCCTGCGCATCGAGGCGCGGCAGAAGCTGGACGCCCAGCGGCCCCGCTCCCTGGGCCAGGCCAGCCGCATCCCCGGGATCAATCCCGGCGACGTGACCGTGCTGATGATCTGGCTGAGGAGCCGGTAAGCAAAGGTCCGGGGACCGCGTGCTTTGCGGTCCCCGGACCTTAATCTATGTCAACCCATGCCTGGGAGTCTCTCCTGTGCCTGTCGATCAGGCGAACTTCGCGTACTTCGAGGACACCCAGCCGGTCTTCCCGTTGTAGCTCACCTTGTACCATTTCACGCCACGCTCGTCCTTCGCGGTCTTTCCCAGGTACTCCGCCTTCGCGCCCTTCTTCATCGTCGTCGCGATCGCGTAGTCCAGGCCCGCTCCCTTGCGCACGCGCACATTGCCCGTCGCCTTGATCGTCTCGCCGGTCTTGGTATCGCCGGAAACATTGCCCTCAACCTGCTTGGTGTACTTGGAGGATACCCAGCCCGTCTTGCCGTTGGTGATGTGATACCAGATCACGCCGCGCCCATCCTTGGAGGTCTTGTCGAAGTTCAGAACAGTGCCCTTGGACACGGTGCCCTTTGAGGCGTAATCCAGGCCGGCGCCCTTGCGCACGTTCACATTGCCGGTCGTCTTGATCTTGCCGTCGGCCAGCGCGGCCACGCTCGTCAGAACCATCATGGCAATCAGCAGAACAGCGATCAGTTTCTTCATCATCTTCATGGAT
>CADCHI010000086.1 GCA_902801165.1 uncultured Eubacteriales bacterium
GCGGTGATGGCGATGGACTGCTCCTTGCCGGTGCCCAGGTCCTTGGCGGACACGTGCACGATGCCGTTGGCGTCGATGTCGAAGGTGACCTCGATCTGCGGCACGCCGCGGGGCGCGGGCGCGATGCCGGTCAGCTGGAAGCGGCCGAGGGTGTTGTTGTAGGCCGCCATCTCGCGCTCGCCCTGCAGGACGTGCACGTCAACGGAGGTCTGGCCGTCGGCAGCGGTGGAGAACACCTGGGTCTGCTTGACGGGGATGGGGGTGTTGCGCTCGATCAAGCGGGTAAACACGCCGCCCAGGGTCTCAATGCCCAGGGACAGCGGGGTGACGTCCAGCAGCACGATGTCCTTCACGTCGCCGCCCAGCACGCCGCCCTGGATGGCAGCGCCCACGGCCACGCACTCGTCGGGGTTGATGCCCTTGTAGGGCTCCTTGCCGGTGATGCGCTGCACGGCCTCCTGCACGGCGGGGATACGGGTGGAGCCGCCCACCAGGATCACCTTGTCGATGTCAGAGGCGGTGACGCCCGCATCGCGCATGGCCTGGTTCATCGGGCCCACGGTCTTCTCCACCAGGTCAGCGGTCAGCTCGTTGAACTTCGCGCGGGTGATGGTCACGTCCAGGTGCTTCGGCACGCCGTCCACCGCGGTGATAAAGGGCAGGTTCACGTTCACGCTCATCAGGCCGGACAGCTCGATCTTGGCCTTCTCGGCGGCCTCCTTCAGGCGCTGCAGGGCCATGCGGTCCTGGCGCAGGTCGATGCCGTTCTCCTTGCGGAACTCCTCGGCGATGTAGTCGATCAGCCGCTGGTCGAAGTCGTCGCCGCCCAGGCGGTTGTTGCCGGCGGTGGCCAGCACCTCGAAGATGCCGTCGCCAGGTCGTACACCAGGATCTTGTGGGCGTCGCCCTTGTCCAGGCCGTAAGCCAGCGCCGCGGCGGTGGGCTCATTGATGATGCGCTTCACATCCAGGCCCGCGATGCGGCCGGCGTCCTTGGTGGCCTGGCGCTGGGCGTCGGAGAAGTAGGCGGGAACGGTGATGACCGCTTCGGTCACGGAGGTGCCCAGGTAGCTCTCGGCGTCCGCCTTCAGCTTCTGAAGGATCATGGCGCTGATCTCCGGCGGGGTGTAGTTGTGGCCGTCGATGGCGATCTTGCGGTCGCTGCCCATGTCGCGCTTGATGGAAATGATGGTGCGGTCGGGGTTGGTCACAGCCTGGCGCTTTGCCACCTGGCCGACCAGGCGCTCGCCGTTCTTGGAGAACGCGACGACAGAGGGGGTGGTGCGGGCGCCTTCGGCGTTCGCGATGACGACGGGCTCGCCGCCCTCCATGACGGCGACGCAGGAATTGGTGGTACCCAGATCGATGCCGATAATCTTACTCATTTTATTTTCCTCCTATTTTGTCGAAAATGTTCGTTGTTGGCATATATAAACTCATCAATGAGGAATTGTGAGGCTAAGCCTCAACCGAAACCTTCACCATCGCGTAGCGGATGATGCGGTCCTTCACGCGGTAGCCCTTTTGAAAGACGTCCAGCACCTTGCCGGGCTCGTCCCCCACCTCGCGCATCACCGCGTTGTGCTTTTCGGGGTCGAAGTCCTCGCCCAGGGCGGGCACCTCCTCGAAGCCGAAACGCTTCAGGCCGTCCATCAGGGTGTTCAGCGTCATCTTCACGCCCTCCACCAGGCCCTCGGCGCCCTCGACCTTCTCGGCGGCCGCGATGGCGCGCTCCAGGTTGTCGATGGCGGGCAGCGTCGCCGCGATGACCTCGCGCACGCCGTCCTCATAGCCGTCGGCCCGGGCGGTCTGGTTGCGGCGCTTGAAATTCTGGAAGTCCGCCTGAACCCGCAGGAAGGAGTCCTTCAACTCGTCCCGCTGCTTCACGGCCAGCTCCAGCGCCGCCTGCCACTCCTGGGCGGTGGCCTCATGCTCTTCCGCGGCGGGCTCCGCCTCGGCGGCCTGCTCGGGCTGCTCGACCTGCGCCTCGGGCTCGGTCACCGGCGCGTCCTGCTCGATGGCCGGCTCGGCCGCGTTCGTCTTGTCCTTCTTCTTCATATTCAACCCTCGCTGTCTTTATCGATACTCTGAAAGCACGTCGCTCAGCGCCCGTCCCATGAACTCCAGCACCGAGATCACCCGGTTGTAGTTCATGCGGGTCGGCCCGATGATGCCCAGCGTGCCGTTGGAATGGTCCCCCACGCGGTAGCTGGCCGTCACGATTGAGCAGTCGCTGAGCTCCGGCATCTGGTTTTCCGGCCCGATGCGAATGGAGATCTCCATGCCGCCGTCCCGGCCGATCAGGTTGCGCAGCTTGTCCTTGGATTCCAGCACCGCCAGGAAATTCCTGGCCTTGTTCACGTCGCTGTACTCCGGGTACTCCAGCAGGTTGCCGGTGCCGCCCACGATGACGTCCGAGGCGTCTCCGCCGGACTCCAGCTTCTGCTCGATCACCGACAGCGTTTCCCCCAGCAGCTTCCGGTTCTGCTCCGCGTTGCGCAGCATCTCCGCGAAGGCCTGGCGCACCGCCTCCAGCGGCTTGTCGGCCAGCTTCTGGGTCAGCATCCGGGAGATGGAATACAGGTCGTCGGCGTCCAGCCCGTTGGGCACGCGGATGATTGCGTCCTTCACGATGCCCGCGCTGGTGACGATCACCATCAGGGCCGTACGCTCCGCCACCGGCACCAGCTGCACGTGCTTGATGCGCAGCGTGCCCAGCTTCGGGGCGACGATCACCGCGGTGTACTTGGTGGCGTCCGACAGCACGCTCGCCGCGCTGCGGATCACGCCCTCCACCTGCTTGGACTTGGACAGCAGGTGCTCGTGCATGCGCTCCCGCTCGTCACTGGAGAGCTTCACCGTCTTCATCAGATGATCCACGTACAGGCGGTAGGCCTTGTTGGAGGGCACCCGCCCCGCGGAGGTGTGGGGCTGATCCAGATAACCCAGCTCCTCCAGGTCGGACATCTCGTTGCGAATGGTCGCGGGCGAGAACCCGACGCCGGACTTCCGGGAGATCGTGCGGGAGCCCACCGGGATGGCCGTCATGATGTAGTCATCGATGATGGCTTGCAGAATCAGATACTTTCGATCATCCAGCTGCATTGTCAGCTCCCCTTCCCGATCGTCGTTTCTGTCTGTTAGCACTCAACGCATCTGAGTGCTAACGACTGAGGATAATTTACCACCGCCCGGGTATTTTGTCAATGGCTTTTGAAAATAATAGATGTAAATATTTTGTAAATATCCGATATTCCCCTGGCGCACATCCCCCTTTGATATCATTCGCCGCGATATTTCGCCCAATTCTATTTCAATCGGTTGACATTTGGTCTTTACTTATTTATAATATGGTGCAGGTTGACAATGCCTCAAAACCGGGGTGGCAGACATACTGTCAAGGAGTGGACGTTCATGTATTCTTCATATGGAAGCTACGGCAGGTATGCCATGAACACCGGGACGGCGTCGGTCACACTGCTCCTGTCGCTGGCCCTGTCCGTGCTGATGATCATCGCGATGTGGAAGCTGTTCACGAAGGCCGGCGAGCCCGGCTGGAAGGCCCTCATACCGTTCTACGGCTCCTACGTGTTCTACAGCCTGGTCTGGACACCGGGCGTCTTCTTCGCCATACTGGCGCTGTCCGTGTTGACGGGGCTGTTCGCCTCGGCGCCGATTGTGCTTTTGATCGCGACCGCCATCATAGGCATCCTCGCCATCGTGACCATGGTCAAGACGGCGAAGGCCTACGGCAAGGGCGGCGGCTTCGCGGTGGGACTGATCTTCCTGGCCCCCATCTTCCTTCCGATCCTCGCCTTCGGCGACAGCGAATACGTCGGCCCCTCCGGCGTCCCGGTCTACCGCGGATCCTCTTCGGATGCGGAGCCTTCGGGCGCGGTTGGGGAAGCACCCAGTGCCGAAGCGGACTCCGCTGTACGCGGTGATGTGCATGCTGACGACAGCCGAAAGCTGCCCTGGGCCGCGGCCGCCCTGCTGGGCATCCCGGCCCTGTTCGTGGTCGGCTTTCGACTGTACATCGCCATGACAAAATTCAGGCCCATGCGCGGGCTTTTCTCCAGCCCCTTCGTGGGAATGCAGAACTTCCAAATGCTGCTGCGCGGGCCGACGATCGGCACAAACATCCAGTGCACGCTCATCTTTCTGCTGATTGGCCTCGCCCTGGCGATCGTCTTCGGCTTCATCGGTTCGGCGGCGGGGAGAGGCAGCGGCAGGAGCATCATGATCGGCCTCGGCCTGGCACTTGCCGCCACGCCGCGCCTGTTCTGGGAAGCCTGCTTCATCTCGCTGGGCATGCTGCGGCAGCCTGGAAACGCGCCGATGATCTATCTGATCCAAGCGCTGCCGTGGGCGGGCCTGTCCATGTTTGCGGGCGCCCTGCTGTCGACGGTATGGCCGAATCGCCGGGCCTTTGCCGCGCTGGCAGTGCCCGTGCTGATGCTGTTCGCCGGCGCGTCCATCGCGGGTGCGTCCCTCTCCCCCACCTACACTGCCCTAAACAGCAAAGCCACCATGTCGCTGAACTATTTCTCCTATCAGCAGAGTTACTTGAACGCGAACTATGCCATCGGCGCCGCCGTGGAAAGCCTGCGCGGCCTGGTCACGCTTCTCTGCGCGATCATCGGTTTGCTCCTGCTGGTCCCGATGCTGCGGAGCCACGGCGCGGAGCTGGCCGATGCGCCTCAAAGCGCTCCGGCGGCGCCCGCCGCGCTGCTCGCCGGCCTGCTGCCCCTGGCGGTGGGCATCGTCATGCTGATCACGGGCGGCACAGGCATTCTTGCAAACAGGACCATTGCGACGGGACTGCTGCGCAGCGCGCTGGAATTCATGCTGACGCTGATCCTCGGCTTCGGCTTCTACTTCGCCCTGCTCGGTTTGGCGGGCAGGTTCAGCCGCAACTCCGCCATGCCTGTCGGACTGTCCATGCTCTCTGCCATGGCCCTCGGCGCGTTCAGCATCGTCGGATTTCTGTTCGCCCACAGCCTGGGGATGATCGATACCCTCATCCCGGTCATTTTCAACAATCTGTTGAGCCCGCTGTCCTTCGCCTTTGCCTTCGTGCTGGTTCTGACGCGACCCGCGAACAGCAGGTCACGGGCGCTGCTGGCGCTCGGTGCGGCACTGTTCGCCGCCTGCTTCGGCCTCGGCAGCTATGAGGGCAGCATTACCTATGTACGCTCCAACAGCAACATGAATTTTGCAGGCTGCGCGTACCAGGCCATGAGAAATATGGAGTTTCTTTCCCAGAATCAATCCGGGCTAAGCGGACTGGCACCGGCCATTCCCGACAACATTCCGGCCACGCTGGCCGGACTGTCCCTGCTGCTGGCCGCACTGCCCGCGGCCTTCAGCGCGCTGCTCTCCACGCTGGGGGAGCGCGCCAATCGCACGAAGTGACGCTTTTATTGTAAAAATTCCCGCAAGCTATTGCCGATCCGGTTGCCATGTGCTATAATCATTTTTGCGTGATTAATCAGATGCCGGTTCCGCCGGAGAGCCGACAGTCCGATTAGAGTGAGGTGAAAACCATGAAGGAGAAAATCCATCCGAATTACGGCAAGGCAATCGTGCGCTGCGTTTGCGGCGAGACCTTTGAGACCGGTTCCGTGAAGAAGGAGATGCGCGTTGATATCTGCTCAAAGTGCCATCCTTTCTACACCGGCAAGCAGAAGCTGGTT
>CADCHI010000087.1 GCA_902801165.1 uncultured Eubacteriales bacterium
CCTGAAAGGGGAGGCAAGGCTTCAGCGTTTCGGTCAGACGTAGGTATCCACAAGCGGCAGCCGCTATTCCTTTTCCCTTTTCCCTTATCCCTTTTCCCTCGGCGTCAGCCCGACAGCTTCCAATTTATCAAACCACCGTACCGCCGCGCGTCCTCCGGCCCCATGCGTCTCGTCAGCCCTTGATCGCGCCGGTCATCATGCCCTCCACGAAATACTTCTGGGCGGCGAAGAACAGTATGCCCAGCGGCACCATGGACAGGAACGACATGGCCATGACCTTGTTCCACTGCACCACGGATTCCGAGTCCAGCGACAGCCGCAGGGCCAGGGACAGGGTATACTTCTTGACGGAGTTGATGTAGATCAGCACGTTGGTGTAGTCGTTGTAGGTCCACATGAACTGGAACAGCGCCGCCGAGAACAGCGCGGGCTTCAGCAGCGGCAGCAGGATCTTCGTCAGCACGCCGATCTCGCTGCATCCGTCGATGTAGGCGGATTCGTCCAAATCCCGGGGGACGCCCCGCAGGAACTGTATCAGCATGAATATGAAGAAGGGATAGCAGCCCAGCAGCGCCTGCATGTAGAAGGGCATGTAGCTGTCCAGCATGCCCAGCGTGTTGAAGATGGAATAGCGCGGGATCATCAGCACGGCGTTGGGCAGCATCAGCGTGGAGATCAGTATGGTGAACAGCAGCTTCTTCATCGGAAACTTGAAGCGGGCAAAGCCGTAGGCCACCAGCGCCGCGATGAACACCGTGATCAGGGTGGTAACTATGGTCAGCACGAAGGTATTGATGTAAAACGTGGCGTAGGTGATGCGCCCGTTGACATTCCAGCCGTCGATGTAGGGCTGGAAGCTCCAATGGGAGGGCAGCAGCTTCAGGCTGCCGAAGATCTCCTCGTTCGTCTTGAAAGTGGCGAAGAACATCCACACAATGGGCAGCAGCATCACCAGGCCCACCACCAGCACCGCGATGTACAGCCCCACGGAGACCGAATTCCGCTTGCGCAGCTTCCTGCGCGGCACGACCGTCTGCATCAGAAATCCCCCTTATCCTCGTAGTAGACCACCATGGACGAGAAGCGGAACAGCACGCCCGTCACCGCCATGATGAGTATGAAAATGACCCAGGAGATGGCGCAGGCATAGCCCATCTTGTAGTAGGAAAACGCCTCCGTATACAGCTTGAGCCCCAGCACGTAGGTGGCCTTCAGCGGGCCGCCGTTGGTGATGACCATGGGGCCGGTAAAGCTCTGCAGCGCGGTGATGGTCTGCATGATGATGTTGAAGAAGATGATGGAGGAGATCTGGGGCAGCGTGATGCGGAAAAACTGGGTCACGCGGCCCGCGCCGTCGATCTCCGCCGCCTCGTACAGCTCCGAGGGCACGTTCTTCAGCGCCGCCAGGAACATCACGAAGGCCGAGCCGAACTGCCACAGGTTCTGCATGATGATGACCGGCATGGCGGTTTGGGGATTGCCCAGCCACTTCACGGGCTTTATGCCCACCACGCCAATGATCTGGTTGATGATGCCGGTGTTCTGGAACATCAGCTTCCACAGTATGGACACGGCGATGCTGCCGCCGAACAACGAGGGCAGGTAGTAGATCGTGCGGATCGCGTTCACGCCCCGCATGTTCTTGTTCATCAGCACCGCCACCAGCAGCGCCACCACCAGCTTGCCGGGCACCGTGAACAGCGTGTAGACCACCGTCACCCTGAGGGAATTCCAGAACTCCCGGTCCTTGGTCAGCAGCTGCACATAGTTCTGTATGCCGATGAACTTCGGGGAGGACATGATGTTGTATTCCGCGAAGGAATAGATCAGCGAGGTGATGAACGGATAGAGCTGGAGCACCAGGAAGCCGATGATCCACGGCGCGATGAACAGCAGCCCAATGTACCTTCTGCGCGTCAGGCTTTTCATTTCACATTCCCCCATTGTCTCTTGATCGAAGCCCGCTTCAACGGAGCCTGCCGGCGCCTATGAGCCGGGTTTCGATCCGCCTTTTGAAAGGAGGGTATCCCGTGGTTCGGGATACCCTCGCGCATTTCCTTTGCTTACTTGCTCGCCAGGAAGGTGTCCAGAAGCTCGATGGTGTCCTGGGCGATCTGCTCGGGCGTGCCCTGGCCGTAGGCCACCTGCACCGCGGCGTCCTCCAGGATGGCGGTCACCTCTTCCTCGGTGGTCAGGCCGAGGTCGTTGGTGCCGGCATAGGTCTGGATGATGTCCACGCTGTCCTTGGCAACGCCTTCCAGCAGGCCCAGCTCGGCGCACACATTCTGGCCCACGCTCGTCGGAGGCACGCTGCGCACGTTGGTCAGCATCTTGGCGGCTTCGGCGTCGTTGTAGAAGAAGTTCAGGAAGGAAACGGCCTCTTCCACGTTCTGGGAAGCCTTGGAGACGATCATGTACTGCGGGCAGTTGCAGTACCAGCCCTCGTCCTTGGCGTCAGCGGCCACGGGCAGCTTGCCGGCGGCAAAGCTGGCGTCCGGGCAGGCCGCGGCGGCGGGCTCGATGGTGGAGGAGTAGCAGAACATGCCCACGTACTTCTGGCCGATCCAGTTGGGGTCGGTGGTCAGGTCGCTGCCGTAGGGGATGACATCCTCGATGGGCGCGATGACGCCATTGTCATACAGGGACTTGATGTAGCTCAGCGTCGCCACCAGGTCGGCTTCCTCGAAGCCGCGGGCCTTGGTGTCGTTCACCAGCACGGTGTTGCCGGTCAGCTGCTGCAGGTAGGGGCGGACGATCATGGTGTTCAGCTGGGAGGCGCCCATGTCCAGCAGGTACATGGAATCGTCGTACTCCCGGACCTTCTTGCCCATCTCCAGCAGGTCGTCCCAGGTGTACTGGTCCGCGAAGTTCAGGCCGATGGTCTCCGCCAGGCCGGTGTTGTACAGGAAGGCATGGCCGGAGATGCCGGTGGGCAGGCCGTACTGGTGGCCGTCAAACTGGCCGTTGTTCGCCAGGAAGGCTTCGGCGAAGGTGGTGGTGTCGATCAGTTCGGGGTACTCGAAGAAGTCCACAAAATAGTCGGGGTTGGAGGCCACATAGCCGGGCATCCAGCCGGTGCCCATCTGGATGATGTCCGCGGCGGTGCCGGAGACCAGCTGGGTGGTCAGCTTTTCCTGGTAACCCTCGTCGCTGCCATATTCGGGCTCGATGGTCACCCACGGATGCGCCGCCTCATAGGCCTCGATCACGTCCAGCGTCGCTGCGGCGCGGGCGTCGCCGCCCCACCACATAAAGCGCAGCGTCACAGGGGCGTGCTCCTCGGCAAACGCGGGAACCATCGCCACGGCCAGCATGGCCACGGCAACCAACAGCGCAAACAGTCTCTTGGTCTTCATTGATACTTCCTCCTTGTATTCTATGTCGTACAGTGGCTTAACCGTCGAATCAAAAGTACCACAAACCGCACAATTTTGCGACGCCCAGGCTTTCGATATTTGGGAACTTTTCTTTTTCTGTTTTTTAAAAGGGCACTCCATTTTCTGTTACAGAAAACAGAGTGCCCTTCGCTTTCTTTCGCCCGTCAGCGCAGCGCCTCGTGGATCTGGCGGATGTATCCCGCCGCCTGCAGGGTGGCGCCGTGGGGCACGACCGCACTTTCCAGCTTCCCCGCGCGGACGCAGCGCATAGCTTCTTCGATTTCGTAGACGAAGCCGTTCTGCGTCCGGGAATCGACAAAGCGCTCCGCCTCCCGCCCCTCAGTGTCGAACAGGATCGCCGTCTGCGCCATATGGGGCTTGGGGACGACAATCCTGCCCCTTTTCCCGCACAGCGTCATGCGCTCCTCGATCCGGGAGGCCAGCGTGGTCCGCACCGTCGCCGGCAGGCCGCCGGACAGGCCCAGCAGCAGCGCCTCCGTCTCATCCACGCCCGAAGGCGCGGCGACGACCCTGGCGCTCATCTCCTCAATCATCCGCCCCGTGACCCACGGCAGGATGTGCAGCGCGTATACCGTCAGGTCATTGGCCGCCCCGCCGCCCAGCGCCGGGTTAAAATAGCGATTGCTCATATCCCGCGGCGGCGCGAATCCGACAGCGAAATCGGCACAGACGAGCTCCCCGATCCGCCCCGACAGCAGCCACGATCGCGCCTGGCGGAGCGACGGCAGGAACAGGCTCCACAGCGCCTCCATCGAAAACACGCCCCGCGCATTCGCTATGCCGAAAAAGCGCTCTGCCCCCCTCTCGTCTGAAAACATCGCCTTTTCGCACAACACCGGCACGCCATGGTCAGCGCACAGCGCCGACAGGCGCGCGTGGCTGTCGCAGGTCGTTGCAATGTAGGCGCAATCCGGCCGTTCCGTCTTAAGCATGTATTCTTTATCCGAAGATATGATAAGCGGTGGGATTGAGTGCCTGTGCCAGAATGTTGTCTCCTGCACAGCATTCGACCTTTTTCTGATATATCATATCCTGATAGGCCCGATTCTTGTCACGGGTCAGAATCAGAAGGTTGCCGACGTGCTGCCGCCAGGTTTGAAACTCATGCGCATCAGCGAAATCGGCTGCATAATCATCAAAACGGTCGGGGAGGATATGCTC
>CADCHI010000088.1 GCA_902801165.1 uncultured Eubacteriales bacterium
GTTTATACTCTGCACTGTATTCCTTTCGCTCTCCCTTGGGCATTGCTCTTCTCTCCTTTTGTCATTTCAGCTTTGTCCAAGTTTATTATACCACTTTCCCTGCGCTCAGAATGACGACGCACGCAACCCGCCATTCTGAGCGCAGCGAAGAATCTTTCGTCGTATGGTATGTGCCTGGATAACAGAGTGTTTTCCGGGACGGCGGCTTCCACAGGAATACGCCGATAATCGCTGTTCAGCGAAGATCATTTCGACCAGAGCTCGTCCCAATACTCCCGGATGGTGCGGTCGCTGGAGAACTTGCCCGCGCCGGCGATGTTGTGCAGGGCCATCTTCGCGAAGGCGACGGGGTCGCGGGTGGCGCGGATGGCCGCGAGCTTGGCCTCCATGTAGGAGGGATAGTCCTTCAGGATGAAGTAGTGGTCCGGCTTATGCCAGCTGGCGCCCTTCAACAGGGATTGCTTCAACTCGGCCAGGTCGCCCTCCCGCAGCGCGGGAGCCTCGGCGGCCTCTTCTGCCGTTTCGGCGTCGTCCGCGGGCGCTTCGGCCTCGTCCACGGGGGTTTCGACGTCCGCGTCCTCAGGCTTCTCGAACTCGTCCAGGGCGTCGATCACCCGGGCGAGCCGGGGGTTGGCCCCGTAGATCGCCTCGGGGTCATAGTCGGCCTTGATGGCGTTCAGCTCCTCCACCGTGGCGCCGAACACGAAGTTGTTGGTCAGCGGCTTGCGGGCCTCTTCACCGTCCGCGGCGGGCTCCGCCTGCTCGAAGATCTCGATGTTCGCGCCGTCGTAGGTGCCCAGGGTCACCGCGCCGTTGAGCATCAGCTTCATGTTGCCGGTGCCGCTGGCCTCGGTGCCCGCGGGGGAGATCTGCTCGGAGATGTCCGCCGCCGGGATGATGTGCTCGGCGTAGGAGCAGTTGTAGTTCTGCACGAACACCACCCGCAGCCGGTCGCTGGTCTCTGGGTCGCTGTTCACCATGGCGGCGATGTGGTTGATGAAGCGGATGACCGCCTTGGCCCGGGCGTAGCCGGGAGCGCTCTTTGCGCCGAAGATGAACGCCGTGGCGGGGAAGTCGGCCAGGGTGCCGTCCTTCAGGCCATAGTAGATGTCCAGTATGGACAGCGCGTTCATCAGCTGGCGCTTGTACTCGTGCAGGCGCTTCACCTGTACGTCGAACACGAAGTACTCGGGGATCTCGACGCCCTCGCGCTCCAGGATCAGCGCGGCCAGCTGGCGCTTCTTCTCGCGCTTGACCTCGATGAACCGCTCGGCCAGCTCGTCGTCGATCATCGGCTCCAGCGCCCGCAGCGCGAACAGGTCCGTCAGGAAGCCGTCGCCGCCCAGCGCGTCCTTCAACAGCGCCGTCAGCTCCGGGTTGCACAGGCCCAGCCAGCGCCGCTGGGTGATGCCGTTGGTCTTGTTGTTGAAACGCTCGGGATAGAGGGCGTACCACTCCTTGAACACGTCGTCCTTGAGGATCTGGCTGTGGATGGCGGCCACGCCGTTGGTGTAGCTGGAGCCGTAGACGGCCAGGTTCGCCATGTGGACGCGCTTGTCCGCGTCGATGATGGCGTAGGGCGCCGAGTCCTCCACCTTCGCCTTTTTCAGGTCGCGGTTCAGCCTGGCCTGGATCTTGCGGATGATCTTCACCAGGTCCGGGGACAGCTCGTTCATCAGCTTCAGGTCCCAGCATTCCAGCGCCTCGCGCATGACGGTGTGGTTGGTGTAGCGGAAGGTCCTGCGGGCGATGTCGAAGGCCCGGTTGAAGTCCATGCCCAGGTCGGTCAGCAGCCGGACGAGCTCCGGGATGGCCATGGTGGGGTGGGTGTCGTTCAGCTGGATGGCGTGCGCCTCGGCAAAGCCGTCGTAGATGGCAGCGAAGTCGTCCCGCTCGAGGCCGGGGAAGTCGCGACTGGTCAGGTAGGCGTCCAGCATGTCCTTCAGCGACGCGCTGACCAGCACATACTGCTGACGCAGGCGCAGCAGCTTGCCCGCCTGGGTGGAGTCGTTGGGATAGAGCACCTTGGTGATGTCCTCGGCGACGTTCTTGTTGCGGCAGGCGGCGGCGTAGTCCTGGGCGTTGAAGGCATCGAAGTCGAATTCCTCCACCGCCTCGCACTGCCACAGGCGCAGCGTGCCGATGCTGGCGCGCTGGTAGCCGATGATGGGCATGTCGTAGGGCACGGCACGGACCACCAGGTCCTTCATGAACACATACTGCGTCAGGTCGTCCCGGCGAACGCTCCAGGGATCGCCGTAGCGGGTCCAGTCGTCGGGGTCCTCCACCTGGGCGCCGTTCTCGTCAAAGCTCTGGCGGAACAGGCCGTACTTGTAGCGCAGGCCGTAGCCGTCCAGCGGGATGTCGTGGGTGGCGGCACTGTCCAGGAAGCAGGCGGCCAGGCGCCCCAGCCCGCCGTTGCCCAGTGCCGCGTCCTCGATGTCCTCCAGGTCGGCCAGGTCCACGCCCTTCAGCGCCAGGCGCTCCTTCACGTCCTTCAGAACACCCATGTTGTACAGGTTGTTGTAGACCAGGCGGCCCATCAGGTACTCCGCGGAGAGGTAGGCGGCCCGGCGGCCCTCCAGGCGCGCGGCATAGTCGTCGGCCCACTGGGGCGCGATGTCCAGCATGGCGGCCTTGGCGATGGCGTCGTGCTGCTGGATCGGGCCCACGTCGCTGAGCTGCGTCGCGTGCCAGTCGCACACGCAGAACTCCTCCGCCTGGGCGATCAGCTCCGCGCCGGTGGCGCTGTGCAGCGTGCCGCGATGGCTCGCCCGGTTCAGCCGGCGGATGCGGCGGGCGAGGGGGGCGTAGTCCGTCTCGGCCATGCGCCACAGCCAGTTGCCGCCCACGGTGCCGGGGAAGTTCATGCGGGCCTCGGCGCCCAGGCCCAGCCAGTCTTGCATGGGCACGATCACCGTGTCGCCCACGGAATCGAAGGCGGCGCGGATGATGTAGGGCAGCACGTCGTCGCAGCCCTCGGGCATGCCCAGCTTCTCCCTGGCGCGGGCGTGGGTCTCCTCGCTGGCCTCGTCCCACCAGCCCTGGGTGGTGTTGTTGTCGTGGGTGCCGGTGTACACGATGCAGTTGGGCACGTGGTACTCCGGCAGGTCGGCGCTGTTCTGGCCGTCGTAGGCGAACTGCATGACCTTCATGCCGGGATAGCCGCAGTAGGCCAGCAGCTTCTTCACCCGGTTGCTGACCACGCCCAGGTCCTCCGCCACGATGTCCAGGCTGGGCAGCGCCTTCTTGATGCGGGCGAACAGCTTGCGGCCGGGACCGAGCTCGTACTTGCCGTTGCGGGCGGTGAGCTCCTCGGCGGGAATGGCGTAGAAGTTGGCGAAGCCGATGAAGTGGTCGATGCGCAGGATGTCGAACAGCTCGCTCAGCGCGCGCAGGCGGCCGATCCACCAGCTGTAGCCGGTCTCAGCGTGCTTCTTCCAGGCGTAGAGGGGGTTGCCCCAGCGCTGGCCGTCCTTCTGGAAGTAGTCCGGCGGCACGCCCGCGATGCGGATGGGCTTGCAGTCCTCGTCCAGCTCGAACATGTCCGGGTTCATCCATACGTCGCAGGAGTCCTCCGCCACATAGATGGGCATGTCGCCCATCAGCCGGATGCCGTTCATGCGGGCGTAGTCCCGCAGGCGCATCCACTGGTCGAAGAACAGATACTGCTCGAATATATAGTAGGAAACTTCGCTGTCCAGCTCCGCGGCGTACTTCGCCACGGCCTCCGGCTTGCGCAGCCGGATGTCCTGATCCGGCCAGACCATCCAGGAGACGCTGCCGAAGTGGGCCTTGATGGCGCAGAACAGGGCGTAATCCCGCACCCAGGGATGGCTGGCCTCGAAGTCGGCGAGCTCCTCGCTCAGGCTGTCCGCCGAGGTCTCAAAGGCCAGGCGCAGCAGCCGGGACTTCTGGGCCTTGACGGCTTCGAAGTCCACGTTTGGCTCGAAGTCCAGGGGCTGGTAGCTGCCCGCGGGGAGCAGTCCCTCCGCCTCCAGCATGTCGAAGTCGATCATCAGCGGGTTGCCCGCGTAGGTCGATACGCTCTGGTAGGGGGATTCCGCGTAGCCGGTGGGCCCAATGGGCAGCATCTGCCAGATGGTCATGCCGGACGCCTCGACGAAGTCGACAAAGTCGTAGGCCGCCTGTCCCAGCGTGCCGATGCCGCCCCGGGAGGGCAGAGAGGTGATGTGCAGCAAAACGCCGCTCTGTCGCATGTCGATTCACTCCCAATCAAACATATAGATGTAACCCTATTATATTCACAACTTGGGAGTTGCACAAGTGTTTTTTCGCGCGGAAGGCGCGTGTGAAGCGCCTGAAAGAAAAAGATTGTTAAGAATTACGGATAATGCTTGACAGCATAAAAGAATGTTGGTATAATTCTTAAACGTTGTCGGCGAGATGCGAAATCAAAAACCGACAGCAGTGAACCTTGAAAACGATACAGAGAAGAGAGAGAAACGAACCTCGAGATGCGAGGATCTGCTTCGGCAGGGAGCGTCGAGAGGGGAGAAGAGCAGTCAGAA
>CADCHI010000089.1 GCA_902801165.1 uncultured Eubacteriales bacterium
CGAGTACCTGGCGGATCAAAATACGCTGAATCTGTCCTGGACAGTCACCTCCGAACGAGACGAGCCCGTCTACTACGTCACCTGGGCGGAAGTCGACGACCACGGGCTGACGGAGGCGGACGAAGCGCAGGGCTATGTGCCCGGCTTCCCATACGGAAGCAGTGACGAGAGCATCGGCGACAACGCGCTGGTGCGGCTGGCCCCGGGTGCGAACGCCTATACCAGCGATATGTCCCAGGGCTGGGCCCACGGCATCGACCGTCCGCTGACGGCGAGGGTATTCGTTCGGGCCTACACCACCGATCTTGTCATGCAGCAGACGGATTTCAGCGCCCCGGAGCTGTACTGTATGGAGCCCGGCGACGCGGCGAGTGCCGTGGTCAGGGACATCGAAGCCGCCGGCGGCATCCCCATGGCCTGCAACCTGCCGCTGTGCTATGTGGGCAGCTACGACGCCTACCGGCAGGCGCTGGGGGACGGCACCGAGCCTGAGGAAATCTGCGACGCGCTGGCGGCGTCCGGCCTGTTCCAGCCGCTTTCGGCTTTGACCCTTGAAGTGGAAATCGCCGGGCCCGCCGATTCCGCCGCCTTTGAACTGGCTGGGCCGCAGACCTTCGAGCTGCCCGGCAGGACGGTCGAACTGAAAGCAATGAAGTTTGACATCGCCTCCACGCTGATCCGGTATGACGTCATTCTGGACAGCGACGCGGACGCGAATGCCGCGACGTGCTGGTATCTGGTCGCCGGCCCCGACGGGCAGGTGAAGAACGTGGAGTGGTCGCTGAGCCTGAGCGGCAGCGAAGCGGAAACCATCGAGCGCGACGGGAAGCCCTGCACGGTCATCCACTATACCGTGGGCAGCGACTCCCCCGTCACCGACCTGCCGGAGAGCCTGACCTTCATTCCGGTGAGCGATCTCCCCCGGCGGGAGGGCGAACCCTCGACGGCCTACTGGAAGCGCGTCGCCGACCAGGCGAGGGCGGAGGACTGCTTTACAATCAGGTTGAAATAGAAGGTTCCTACAGCATGCTCCATCAGGGCAGAGTGTTGGGAGTCGGTTGAGCAATAATTCGTTGTCAGTCCCCTTCAAACCGTGCAGCCCCATGCTGCACGGTTTCTTTTTTGCGTCGCTCTATCCTTGCCGGCTGAAACTGCCCACGGCGCGAATGGACAAGCCCGCGGACGCGGCATAGAGCAGCAGGCACGCCGCCGTTGCGGCGAGCAGAACGGCCGGGGCAATCGCCGTCCCGTCAAGGCTTCCCCCGCTTCGGTCCATCACGAAGGCGGACATGACGGCCAGCATCTGCAAGGCGCCGTTCGTCTTTTCCGCGCCGCTGTAATTGAAGCGAAAAAACACGCCGAGAAAAACTGCATAGTACAATGTCAAGCAGATCAACGCAATTTGCGCGCCTCGAAGGCCGGGATACAGCCCCAGCGCGGCGGACGACAGCGAGGTCAAGCCGATGGAAGCAGCCATGCACAGCAGGCCCAGAAGGTACTTTGAAAGCACCAGCTGTGCCCTTCGGACGGGCAGCGAAGCCAGGAACCTTCGCGTCTGCGGGTTGTCGTCCAAATAGCATGACCTGGAGACGAGATGCGAATTGGCCAACATGCTTCCGATGATATACACCCAGAGTATGAACCGCGATTCCTGGCGGTCAACATAGAACACAAGGGGCATCAGTGTCGAGACCAAAACCAGCAGCAGCGCCCATTTCCAATTGAACGCGATGTCCTTCTTAATCAGCTGGAGCATCGCCGACGCCTCCCTCCAGGAATATCAATACATCCTCAACGCGCAATGGCGCTCTTTCGAGCTTGTCGAGGCCTGCGGACGCCGCGTCGGACGCCTTCATAATCCCGAACCCGCCGTTGAGGACAACGCCCTTTCGCCTGACTTGGTCCAAGCGCGGGGACAAACCGTCCAGGCGCAGCTTGACGAATCGCTCCCCCAGAGCCTTCGCGTCCGTGTCCAGCGCGAAGGCGCCGTCGACCAGAAAGAGTATGCGCGTCGCGATCTTCTCCACGTCCTGCGTGATATGGGATGAGAACAGCACGCAGGCACCCCGCTCCCTGGCCAGGCGCTCCAGGATTTCAAGCACCTGCTCCCGAACGACGGGGTCCAGGCCCGACGTGGGTTCATCCAGGAGAAAGATCTCCGCGTCGTGGGAAAGCGCGACGGCCAATGACAGCTTGACCCTCATCCCGCTCGAGAGTTGAGCCAACTTTTTGCCTGGATCGATGTTGAAGGCAGACAGGTACCGCGCCATCCCGGGCGCGTCCCACTGCGCGTAAAACCCGGAGACGACCCGAAGAAAGGCGCCCACGCGAACGCCGGGATAATACTCCTGCGACGCGCCGACATAGCCGATCTTTTGCTTGAACCGATGCTCGTTCGCGCTTGTCACCGGCTGTCCATTGTAGAGAATGCTGCCCGAGCGGCGATTGGTCAGGCCCATGATGGAGTCGAGCGTCGTCGTCTTTCCCGCGCCGTTCCTGCCGACGAGGGCGACGATTTCTCCCCCGTCGCACGAAAACGAGACATTTGACAATGTGAACTTTTCATAAGCCACGGTTACGCCGCTCAGTTCAAGCCTCGCCATGATCGCCCGCCCCCGCCTCTGTCACGCCAACGCCGCAGTCTGTCCTTCTCTCTTATAGACGCCGCTTGGGCTCAACGGGTTACATCACCCCGGCATGACGCCCCTCCCTTGACATCCCCGGGGGCTTCGTGTACACTTTGAGTGTAAAAAACACGCCGGAAGGGACCTGGGCCGACGCGCCCGAGGGCCGCCCGCCGTTTGGAGATGGACACATGCAAAACAGATCGGACCGGCTGCGGCTGGTGGCCGCCTGCTGCGGGTTGATGTTCGCCTACGGCTGCTTTCTCGGCGCATCCCAGACGGTCATCGAATCGGTCGCCGGGGACCTGGGGCTGGACATCGCGGGCATGGGCGCGCTGGTGTCCCTGCAATTCCTGCCCGCCGCCTTCGTGCCCGTGTGGATGGGAGCCCTCGCGGACCGCGTCGGGCGAAAGCCCGTCATCTCGGCGTTCTGCGCTCTGTTCGGCGTCGGGCTCTTGCTCTGCGGCAGCGCCCGGACGCCCCTTGCCTATGCCATCGGCGCCATACTGGTGGGCTCGGGCTACAGCGTGTGCGAGAGCGGCTGCTGCGCCGTGATGTCCGACCTCGGGCCGGACTGGGAGACCCGGGGCATCAACCTGTCCCAGGCGATACTCTGCCTCGGCGCGGTGCTCTCCCCCGCCCTGATCAGCGCCTTCGGCATCCGCTGGCGCGCGGCGTTCTACCTGTGCGCGGGCGGCTACGCCGTCATGCTGCCCATACTGCTCCTCTGCCGGTTCCCTGCTCCCCTGCCCGCAGCGACCCGGGAGCGCGGCGGCGCGCGCAGGCTGCTGACCTCCGGGGCCTTCCTGTGCCTGTTCGCGGGCATACTGCTGTACGTGGGCCTGGAGACCGGCTTCGGCTACTTCATCGAGAGCCTGATCTCCGGGCGCTTCGCGGAGACCCCGGTCTCCTGCGTGTCCCTCTACTGGCTGGGCATGACGCTCTCCCGGTTCGTGTTTTCCTCCATCCGGTATCCGGCGAAGCCCGTGCTGATCGCCGGCTTCGGGCTGATCGCTGCGCTGTTCGCCGCGCTGATCCTCCCCGCGCCCCTGGCACTGGCCCTGGCCCTCTGCTTCGCGACGGGCTTTGCCTACGGCCCCATCTGGTCCACGCTGGTGGCGGAGGCCAACGCCCGCTTCCCGGAGCACGCCGGCACGGCCTCCGGCCTGATGAGCGCGGGCTGCGGCGCGGGCGGCATACTGTTCCCGGCGCTGATCGGACTGGTCGCGCGGCGATTCAGCCTGATTTCGGCCTTCGCGCTGCTGGGCGGCGTCGCCCTGGCCGGCGCTGCCCTGTGCGCGGCGCTGCCGAAGCGCCAAAGGACGAATTGACCCGCGCTTCAACCACGACCTTCATAAACGCGAAAACGGCCGCCCGGCATATTGCCGGGCGGCCGCTGGGTTGAGGGCATCGCTTGTCGATTCGATCAGTTGGTATCGGCGCAGAGCGGGCCGGCCAGCTCTTCCATGAAGAACAGCTTGCCGGGCATCGTGGGAATCCAGCTGGAGGTGATCTCCTTCACCGGGCCGTGGCGCAGGGTCATCCAGAAGCTCATGCCCTGCCACTGCATGCCGCGGGACAGCACGCCGTCCGCGCCGCCGATGGCATAGTCGGAGTTGAAGATGATGGCCGGGCCGATGGTGTTGGCATAGCAGGGGATCAGCGGCCAGCTGGAGCGGAAGGACGTGATGGCGTTCTGCTCGATGGTGAAGGGAT
>CADCHI010000090.1 GCA_902801165.1 uncultured Eubacteriales bacterium
CGGGCCCATGGAGGGCGTCTGCTGGGACGAGCTGTTCTCGATGGACAACCTGTCCCTGTCGGAGCTCACCCAGGCGCTGGAGGCCTCGACCCTGCCCGGAAAGCTGAGCTGGATCGGCTTCGACGCCTGCCTGATGAGCAGCGCGGAGGTCGCCTCGACCCTCGCCCCCTACGCGGACTACATGATCGCCAGCCAGGAGACGGAGCCCGCCCCCGGCTGGAACTACACCTTTTTGAAGGGCCTCGAGAGCGATGCGGACGCGGCGGAGACCGGGAAGCGCATCGTGGACGCCTACTTCGACGGCATGGCGGGCATTCGAGACACCGTCACCCTGGCCTGCACGGACCTGTCAAAGCTGGAGGGCGTAAAAGAGGCCATGGACGCCTTCTTCGAGCCGGTGGCCGAAGGCCTGGACGCGGACAGCTTTGCCCGGGTTTCCGGCCTGCGCCAGGCGGCAGTGGGCTTCGGCAAGGCGGTGCGTGCCGCTGGCGAGGACGGCTACGACCTGGTGGACCTGGGCGACCTGGTGCGGGAATACGGCGAGGACCCGGTGCTCTCCGACGCCGCCCAGGCCTTCTCCGAGGCCCTGGACGAAGCGGTGGTCTACTGCCGCTCCAGCGCCGAGGGTGCCAGTGGCCTGACCGTCTACCACCCCTACGCAAACAAGGCGAAGTACGCTGAGCGCTGGGGTGCGGACTACCAGGGCATCGATTTCAGCGAAGGCTACCGGAACTACCTGAACCGCTTCGGCGCGCTGCTCACCGGCGAGGTGATGGCGGACTGGTCCGGCCTGGAGGCCGCCGGGGACCAGCTGACCGAAGACGAGGAAAACCTGTTCACGCTACAGTTGACGCCGGCGCAGGTGTCCACCTTTGCCTCCGCCCAGCTGCTGGTGCTGGGCGCGCCGGAGACCAACTCCGAGCAATTCAGCGCCTATCTTGTGAACTACGACGACCACCCGCTGGTCTCGCTGTACGCACAGCCGGCCCAGCTGGACGAAAACGGCCTGCTGACCGCCGCCTATTCCGGCCGGACGCTGTACGTCACCGGCGCGGACGGCGAGCCGCAGATCGGCCCCATCAGCTTCAACATGGCCGACGACGGCAGCTTCTACACCACCCTGGCCTGGTACGAGGACGCGAGCGGCCGGGAAAACGCCATGCCCCAGGCCACGGTGCGCTTCGACTTCTTGCTGGATGAGGATGGCCAGCCCGTCGTCACCGGCACCCGGGTGCAGGACGAGGCCACCGGGAGCTTCACCAACCGCATCCCCATCGACGAGAGCCGCTACACCCGGCTGGAATTCCAGCACATCATGCGCCTTCAGCCCGAGGCCGACGGCACCCTGCCCGCCTTCCGGGACTGGCCCCTCTACAAGGCCCTCTACACCCAGTACATCACCCTGCCCCAGGACTGGCAGCTGCGCTTCTTCGACGAGCAGCTGACCAACCAGCAGCTCTACGGCACCTTCCAGGTCACTGACATACAGCAGAACACCTTCAGCAGCCCATTGACGCCGCTGAAAAACCCCAACGTGACGCCCATATCCGTGGCCATTGAGCCCTCGGAGATCGGCGGCTGCCGGCTGAGCGCCGAGGCCATGCTCAGCGACGCGCCCATCGGCTCCGGCCTGGTGCTGAACCTGACCGCCGAAAACCCCACCGGGGATCGAATCGATTTCGACATTGACAAGCTGGTCCTCAACGGCACGCGCCTGACCAACGAGGCCTGGAACGTCAGCTGGCTGGACCCTGGGGAGAAGACCACGCGTACACTGCGCATCGGCAAGGTGGACCTGTTCGGCCTGTCCCGGATCGACGAGATCAGCTGCGACATCCAGTGGGGTCGTTCGGACGTATGGGACAAGGTCTTCGGCGAACCCGAGGGCACCGCCACCCTGCGGCTGAGACCGGAGGACTGCGACGTCTCCGGCGTGGCCTGGAACACCGGGGTGATGGCAGAGGCCGAGGACGGCGACGCCACGCTGCGGCTGGTGGACCTGGGCTACAAGCGCTACCTGGACTATGACTTCGACGGCTGGCTGTGGATCACCAACGACGGCAATGAGCCCTACAGCCACCGGGACAACTATGTACTTTTCAACGGCCTCCGTGGGGACGACAGCCTGTTTCTCAACCTGCCGCCCCTCCCGCCGCACATGGACCGCCTGGTGCGCTTCGGCTACGCCAACCGGAACACGCTGGGCAGCTATGACGTGGAGGTGGCCGGCGGCGCGACCCACCGCATCCTCGGGGTGGAGCGCCTGCTGCAGCGCGCGGGCATGGATGCCGTCTCGGAGGTCAGCCTGCTGCTGGACGTGAGCCTGTCCACCGGCGAGATGTGCCGCGCGGACCTGGTCCTCGACGCGCCGTGGCCTCTGCCCGAAGCGGCGCTGCAGCCCGCCGAGGGAGACGAAGCGTCGGGAATCCTCCTGCTGGACGGGCCCGTCAGCGTCACGCTGGAAAATACGCTGGTGGGGCTGGACGGCGTCGGCCTGGGCCTGACCCTGCGCAACGACACCGACGAATCCGTGGTGCTCGTGCTCCTTGACCCCACCGTCAACGGCGCGAAAGCCGCCTTTGGCTCTTACGCCAGCCGTTCCTTTTTCCTGGCCCCCCGCTCCTCCTTTGCGCAGTGCCTCCCCATTTCCTATTCGGAGGCATCGGAGATCACGGCGCTGGAGCGCTTTGGCATGACCTTCCGCCAGGGCAGCGTCGATACCCGGCCCATGGAAGTCGTCGCGCCGGAACCCATCCCCGTCAATCGGGAGCGCGGCACGCGGCTTTCCGGCGACGCCTTCGCCAGCGAGCCGGCGGTCTTCGAGGAGGCGGAGCTGTACCTGGTCGACGAGATCGCCCTGCCGGAGCCCGGGACCGTTCACCCGGTGGAGATCCTGCTGGACCTGCCGCCCGAGCGCGTGGAGCACCTGTTCAGCATCAGCGTGGCCTTTGTCGGGCCCCGGGAGATCCTCGACGGCAATCCGGCGGTGAACGCCGCCGCGGCGGTCGCCGTCAACGCCAACCCCGACGGCACCGCCTCCGTCCGCTACAGCGGTCTGGCGCTCACCGCCGGGGGCGTGCCCATTACCGTGACGGAATATGAGTCCGGCGAAAACGCCTGGACCCTCGAGTGCGGCCGCGAGGTGCGCTTCCTGGAGGGCGACGCGCTGCCCGAGGACCCCTACGAAGCCGGCGGGCGTTGGCTGTATATGTACGTCGACACCTCCAATAAGGACGGCGCGGTCCGGGCGGACATCCGAAGCCGCTATGTCGAGGGCGGCACCGAAGACACGCCGAACCTGCCCATCGGCACCTTTGACCTCGCCACGGCAGAGCAGCGGCTGTACTACTACCCCCGGATCATCGACGACATCCGCACCCTCAGCCCCGACGTCTCCCGCCTGCTTCCCCTGCCCGCGGACGAACCCCTGCAGTTTGCCCTCGTGCCCGTGGAGACCCTGGGGGACGACCTGGTCGTCTGCGGCACGCTGTACTTCGACGACGCCCCCGGCATCGACTTTGAAATGGACTATCCCGGACAGGGTGCCCAATAGCGCCGCGCGAATCCCACATCCTGACTGCGTGAGGTGACCACCATGAAGAGACTGCTCTGCTGCCTGCTGACCCTGCTGCTCGCGATTCCCACCCTTGCCCGGGCGGAATCGCCCCGGAAGCTGACCGTGATGGTGTACATGTGCGGCAGCAACCTGGAGAGCGGCTACGGCTCCGCCTCCGCCGACCTGGAGGAAATGCTGGCCTCCGGCTTTGACAACGAGCAGGTCTCGCTGCTGGTCATGACCGGCGGCACCGAGGGCTGGGTCCTCGGCTTCGACCCGGCGAACCTGACCATCAATGAGATCGGCCGCCGCGGCGTCCGCGCCGTATGGCGCGAGGAGGCCGCCAGCATGGGCGTGCCCGAGACGCTGACCACCTTGCTGAACTTCGGCGTGGAGAGGTTCCCCGCCGAGGACTACGCCCTGATCCTGTGGAACCACGGCGGCGGGCCCATGGAGGGCGTCTGCTGGGACGAGCTGTTCTCGATGGACAACCTGT
>CADCHI010000091.1 GCA_902801165.1 uncultured Eubacteriales bacterium
CAGCTCGTCCCAGCAGACGCCCTCCATGGGCCCGCCGCCGTGGTTCCACAGGATCAGGGCGTAGTCCTCGGCGGGGAACCGCTCCACGCCGAAGTTCAGCAAGGTGGTCAGCGTCTCGGGCACGCCCATGCTGGCGGCCTCCTCGCGCCACACGGCGCGGACACCGCGCTTGCCGATCTCGTTGATGGTCAGGGTGGCGGGGTCGAAGCCGAGGACCCAGCCCTCGGTGCCGCCGGTCATGACCAGCAGCGAGACCTGGTCGCTGTCAAAGCCGGAGGCCAGCATCTCCTCCAGGTCGGCGGAGGCGGAGCCGTAGCCGCTCTCCAGGTTGCTGCCGCACATGTAGACCATCACGGTCAGCTTCCGGGGCGATTCCGCCCGGGCGCACAGGGGCAGGGCCAGGCACAGCGCCGCCAGCAGCAGCGCCGCGAGGATCGGTCGGAGCTTCTTCATGGGATATCCCTCCACACGTTGTTTGGGAACCTTTCACGCGGGGCGGCGCGTCAGCCGCCGATGCGGGCGGGGGTGATGGTCAGCTGGTCGGGCGTCAGGAGGATGCCCAGGCCCGGGCCTTGCACGCCGTTCATACCCTCGATGGTCACGGTGCCTCTGCCGTCGTGCCACTCGAATTCAAAGCTCAGGTCGCGGATCTCCGTGCCCTCGTCCAGCGCGTAGTTGGTGTTGATGGAGAAGGAGGTGTCCAGCGCCGAGTGGGCGGGCAGCAGGTAGCGGTCGTCGTTGTAGTTGAAGCTGAGGTACTCGTCGCCGATGCGGGCGCCCTGCAGCGTCAGCCACACGTCCTGGTCGGTGTCGTTGGCGAATTCCGCGCACAGGCCGACGCCCTTCGAGCCCAGCGCCACGGCGTACAGCTCCGCGTGGACGGGTCCCTCAAGGATCGGCGCGCCGTCGGGCATGGCCATGCCTTCGGAGCTGTCCAGCAGTGGCACGGGCTCGGGGAGCGTCAGGGTGGCGGAGGCGCCGACGCCGATATCCGGCACGAAGGTGACGGAGGTGACTTCATCAAAGCCGTGGCGGTTTATCAGGCGGTCCAGCGGCAGGTGGCTTTCAAAGGAGAAGTCAAAGCCATCCGGCTCAAATCCGATGTACTGCTGGCTCTGGGCGAAGTTGAACCCGGTGTTGAAGGTCCAGACGTAGTCCTTGCCGGGGGCGATGTTCAAATCTCCTGTGGACGCGCCCGGCAGCACCACGACGCCGTTGAACGCCACAGCGGGGGTGGTGACCAGCGGCTGGTTGCTCTGGTTGTCGATGCGCACGTCGCCCACCATTTCGCCGTGGCCGCTGTCGCCCAGGGAGAGCAGCTCCCAGTGAACGCCCTTCGCCTCGCCCTCGGCGATGGGGCTGATCGTGACCGGCGCCAGGTGGGAGGCGTCCAGGGGCTCGATCTCAAAGCTCAGGGGAATCTCCGCGACGGTGGCGTAGGTCTCCGGGTCGCTAACCTTCATGGTGCAGTTGAGCCGCGAGAAGGTCCCGAGACCCCACAGCGACGTGTCGTTGCGGTTGAGAACCACCGTTCGCATGGCGCTGAGCCCGGGCTCGAGGGGCTGGGAGACGACCCAGGGAAGGCCGCACTGGCGGTCGTCGAGGCAGAGGCTGGTAAAGCTGTAGGCATAGGGCATGTCACCGGTGTTTTCCAGGTCCAGCACGAGGGTCAGCGCGCCGGCATTCATCTGTGCCTTGACCTTCAGACGGGCGTAGTCGGTCTCGACGGGATCGGCGACGCGCTCTGTGCTGCCCGGCAGCTCCCGCTCGACGAAGGCCAGCGCTTTGGCGTCGCAGCCGGAGAGGTCGAAGCGCACCGGGTATTCGCCGATGTCCGTGTAGGTGTCGGCGTCGCGCAGCGTGATGGTGAAGCCCATGGAGGTGATTTCGTCCAGGTCATCCAGCGCCGAGGCGGTGAAGAGCGCCTTGCCGCTGACGGACTGGCCGGGCTCGATGGTCTCATAGCTGTGGGCGGTGATGGAGATGTCGGTGAGGCGCTTGTCGTTGAGCACGGTGGGACTGGCGCTGATCCTGACGTTCATGTCCGTCAGGTTGGTGAAGTTGAAGTTCAGGTTCAGACTGGGGTTCAGCGCGGCGGCGTTCAGCTCGGCGGAGGCCTCCAGCCGGAAGCCGTCGGTTTCCACCGTGCCGGGGGAGAGGACCAGCGGGCTGAGGTTCGGGTTGTCCACCGGGATCAGCGGGCTGCAGAAGGTGTTCTGCTGGATGTCCGTCACCTGGAAGGTGGCGTAGAGCTGGGTGCCGGTCAGCTGGTCGTCCATGAAGCGCAGCCGCCACGCCTGGGGAAGGCTGATGGCGTTGAACTGCAGGCCGTTGTGGGCTTGCCACTGGCTGAAGCCGGGGAGGATGCCGTCAACCTCGGGCAGTATGCGCAGATCGTGCCAGAAGCCCAGGAGCTGATACTTGTTCTCGTCGAGGGCGATGCGGTTGGTGTAGGATTCGGACACGTCGTCCCACACCCGGGGGCTGTAGGTCTCCACCATGCCGTCGGCGCTGTCCGGCTCGTCGAAGGTGTAGGCGGCGTAGTCCGTGCGGGTGGCGTAGAAGAACACCGGGTTGTCCCAGTAGACGGCCAGGGTGGTGTAACGGCCCGGCTCGCTGCTGCCCAGGAAGCTGAGGGGCCCGGTGATGGGCTCGCCCTCCGTGTCGGTGAGGTACAGCGCCCGGCCGGTGTAGACGGCGGTGAGCAGGCCGTTTTCGTCCATCGTCGCCTCGCTGATGTACAGCGGCGTGTAGGCGGATTTGTTGTATTCGTCGAAGGAGGTGCCCAGCACCAGCAGCTGGGCCGAGGCAAAGGTGGACACCTGCTCCGGGGTCAGCTGCAGCGTGAACAGGTGGTCGTTGTGCTCGTCCAGGCCGGCGTCGGCGGTGTCCAGGCCGGACCAGTCCGCCATCACCTCGCCGGTGAGCAGCGCGCCGAAGCGGTTCAGGTAGTTCCGATAGCCGTCGCTGAAATCCAGGGCCTGGTAGTCCTCGCCCCAGCGCTCGGCGTACTTCGCCTTGTTGGCGAAGGGATGGTAGACGGTCAGGCCGCTGGCGCCCTCGGCACTGGAGCGGCAGTAGACCACCGCCTCGTCCAGGGCCTCGGAGAAGGCCTGGGCGGCATCGGCCAGTGCCGGGTCCTCGCCGTATTCCCGCACCAAATCGCCCAGGTCCACCAGGTCATAGCCCTCCTCGCCGCCGCCGCGGACGGCCTTGCCGAAGCCCACCACCGCCTGGCGCAGGCCGGATACCCGGGCGAAGCTGTCCGCGTCCAGCTTCCTGCCCACGGGCTCGAAGAAGGCGTCCATGGCCTCTTTTACGCCCTCCAGCTTTGACAGATCCGTGCAGGCCAGGGTGACGGTGTCCCGGATGCCCGCCATGCCGTCGAAGTAGGCGTCCACGATGCGCCGTCCGGTCTCTTCCACGCTGGCGTCGCTCTCCAGTCCCTTCAAAAAGGCGTAGTTCCAGCCGGGGGCGGGCTCCGTCTCCTGGCTGGCGATCATGTAGTCCGCATAGGGGGCGAGGGTCGAGGCCACCTCCGCGCTGCTCATCAGGCAGGCGTCGAAGCCGATCCAGCTCAGCTTTCCCGGCAGGTTCGAGGCCTCCAGCGCCTGGGTGAGCTCCGACAGGGACAGGTTGTCCATCGAGAACAGCTCGTCCCAGCAGACGCCCTCCATGGGCCCGCCGCCGTGGT
>CADCHI010000092.1 GCA_902801165.1 uncultured Eubacteriales bacterium
CATCAGGATCGGCACGCCCGCGTCCTGCAGCGCCGTGATGGCGCCGTTTTCGTCGGCGAAGATGGGCATGGAGAAGATCACGCCGTCGAACTGGCCCTCATGCTCCTTCAGCCACTTGGCGTACATCAGGCCCTCGTCGCGGGTCTCGATGCCGCCGTAGCGGGTCAGCTCCGCGTCCATGGCGATGTAGTCATAGCCCGCGTCCGTCACGGCCTTGATCATGTCCTCCCGCGCCCCGTAGATCAGCTCGCCCGGCATGAAGCCCCGGTTCGCAAACGCCAGCGCAAATGTCATTTTCTTACCCATGGTATTCCCTCCTGTTCCGTTTATCCATTTTGCAAAGGCCCTCATGACCTGCATGACTCCTGTTTCATGGCCTCCCTGGCCGCGCATCGCCCATCCCCTGTCGGCAGGACGATCGCCGGCCCGGCTTCCCGCAAATACCCGCATCCTTTCCCATATGATAACAAATACAGTCGCCGCGGGATAGCCCCTTTTGTACAAAAAACTTTGCGTTTCTCCGTTAATGAATAGAATATTCGAGTAAACCATGGTATAATGATTAGGAAAACCGCAGGTTTTCCGGGTCGCCGGGCAAGGGAGCGGAGCGAGTTGCGCGGCACGGCGACAATCATGGTATAATGATTAGGAAAACCGCAGGTTTTCCGGGTCGCCGGGCAAGGGAGCGGAGCTCGGCAACCTTCCGGGAACGCCGCCCCAAGGAGATGATCCGCGTGAATTCTTCCTTTGATCTGGTCAAGCTGAACGCGCTGCTCAGGGACTTCTACCGATTGACGCATGTGCGCATCACGGTCTACGACGACACCATTCAGGAGATCACGGCCTATCCCCGGCGCGTGCCACCGATCTGCCGCTACATCCGAACGAATCCGGAGGCGGAGGCGGCTTGCCACGCCTGCGATGGTCGTGCCTGCCGGGAATCCCGACGGCTGCGCGCGCCATACATCTACAAATGCCATGCGGGACTCACCGAGGCCGTGACCCCGGTGTTCATGGGCAATGTGGTCATCGCCTATCTCTCCTTCGGCCATCTGTTCTCATATCCCAGCCTCGAAGAAGGCCGGAAATCCATACGGTCGTGCTGTTCCGGTTATGATCTCGACGGGGAGACGCTGGACGACTACATCAGCGAGCTTCACGAGACCAGCGAAGCTTTTATTTTGTCCGCCGCGAACATACTCGAAGCCGTGGCATCCTTCCTGTGCCTTGACCACATGATATCGCTCAAACAAAAGGCCATTCAGTTTCAGGTGGACGAATACATCAGCGAACATTTCACCGAGGACATCAACGTGGACAGCCTGTGCATGCGCTTCGGCATCGGGCGCACGGCGCTGTATGAATTCGCCAGACATAACTATGGCATGGGCGTTGCCCAGCACATCCGCGCGCTGCGCATTGCCCATGCCAAAAAGCTGCTGATCGAGCGGCCCGATATGAAAATCAGCGAGGTGGCCGAAGCCTGCGGCTTCAAGGATTACAACTATTTCATCACCGTGTTCGGTAAAACCGTGGGCGTCGCGCCGCGGCAGTATCGTCTGAACTCCATCGACCCGGACGCCGCTTCGGGCAAGCGTCGATGAGCCCAGATCTGTGCAACCGGCGACAGTCATAAGCTCCACGAAGGCAGGAATCAAAGCCAGTCGCTCCAGCGCGAATCTGATTCCCCTTCGGTCGGCCACTGTTAGAGTCTGTTTCTAAAATGCCTGAAGCGCATTTTCGGCGTATTAGACTGCATTTCTGCGTTGATTTCCCTTGACTTAGTTAATCGCTCCATTATACTCATGACCGCGCCCTCATAGCCTCCATTCTGATGGTCCTATCACATATCCTTCAATTCCGCCGCGCTGACCTGTCCGGCGATGCGCCCGGAATAGAGGTTCCAGCTGATGTTCTCGCCCGCGGAGAAGTGCACCAGATCCAGTGCCTGCACACAGGTGAGCTCGCCGACGGCGAACAGGTTCTCGATCGGGTTGTCATTTGCGTCCAGGACCCGCGCCTCCTGGTTGACGATCAGGCCGCCGACGGTGCCGTACACCATGGAGTTGTAGCCCTCGATGTCCGGCAGGGTGGCATAGGCGGTCTTTGCGCCGACAGATTCGCCGGCCTCGATGCCCCAGCCCCGGTTAGAGGTCGGGCCGAGATAGATGGGCCTCTCCATGTCACTGTGCGCCTTCAGCATCTCATAGTTGCCGCCGAAGCCGCCGCAGGCGAGTATGACCTTCCCGGCCTGGATGGTATAGCTGTCGCCCTTCCTGCCGGTGGCATGGATGCCGCACACGGTTCCGTCGTCGTCCGTCAGAAGATCGTCTGCCGTCGCCTCAAAAATGAAGCTGACACCGGCCCTGACGGCATTCTCATACAGCGCGTCCACGACCCAGTGGTTGACCAGCCCATTGCTCTCCCCGCCGTCGGGATGGATGGTGATGGCGAGGGTGTGCTCCACCGCCTCATCGCCCTGATGCAGCGGCACATAGCCGGGATCGTGGGAATCCACCAGGTCGTCCTTGCCGTACAGCGCTTTCAGCCAGTCCACATTCTCCTTCGTGTGGGTCAGATAGTCCATGGCCAGCTCATCGTTGTAGGCCTCGCCCGCGTACTGCTTCATGCCCTCCTGGAGCTGCTGCGCGGTCAGGGAGCCGTATTCCTCGGCCTCCTGCTCCGTCGCGGCGTAGAGCACCATGCCGCCGGAGTACATCGTCGCGCCGCCGGGATAGACGTTCGCCTCCACCACGGTCACGGAAGCGCCGGCCTGCGCCGCCTCGATGGCCGCGCTCAGCCCGGAACCGCCCGCGCCGACGATCACGATATCCGCGTCGATGGTCTCCTCGTGCGCCTCATATTCGATGGGCATCTGGTAGTTCTGGGGATCGAGCCCCGCCTGCTCCAGCGCGTCCTTCACGGCGTTTTTGACGGCGAAGGAGCTCAGCGTCGCGCCTGACACCGCGTCCAGCTGGAGGGTCTGATGCTCCACGATCTGGGTCGGGAGCGCTTCAAAGGCATAGCGCGCGATCGCGGGCGTCTCCTGGTTCTCGCCAATGGACACATCCGTGATCGTGCCGGCATCGTCCACCGTAACGTTCACGGACACCTCGCCGTTCCTTCCATTCCCGACGCCTGTGTAGGTTCCGGCAACCGGGCTCTGTTCCGCCACAGCGCCCTGCGCGGCAAGCAGTCCGGCGATCAGGACAAGCGTCATCAACTTCTTCAGCAGCTTCATGGGACATCCTCCTTATTCAGTCAGTCATCTTGCAAATCAACCATTTCACCATACAAATCGTATCAGATTCTCTTGCAAAACTGAACCGACAGAATTTGGCTCTTCACGGAAAGTTGTGGGATTCAAGCCAAGCAAGAGGCAGAGCAAGATAGCGAACGAGGGTAAAGAAATACTCATCGTCTCTATAGCCGT
>CADCHI010000093.1 GCA_902801165.1 uncultured Eubacteriales bacterium
AACATGATGATCGGCCTGTCCACGCCGCCGTTCGGCATGGTGCTGTTCATCGTGACGGGCATCGGCAAGACGCAGATGTCGAAGGTCATCAAGGAGATACTGCCGATGGTGGCCATCATGATCCTGCTGCTGCTGGCCTGTACCTACATCCCGCAGATCGTCATGTTCCTGCCGAACACGATGGGATAATCCGATCGGGATTGCAGGGAAATAAACAAAAGGACGCCGCCGCGAGGGGAGAGCACTCCCCGCGCGGCGGCGTTTCCCTTGCGTCGGTCACTTCCTGTAGCTGATGATGAAGCCTCCGATCAACAGGACGACGCAGATTGCGGCGATGATGATGGTCATCGTATCCATAGGCAAGCCTCCTTTGCAGGCCCTGATGCCAATCACTTGTTGCCGGCCTCCAGGGCCTTTTTCTTTTCGCGCCGCATGATGGGACGCCATTCCCTGAAGGCGATGACGATGGGGATGCCCAGCCCGAAGATGGACATACACAGACAGTTGATGAATTCCTTGCGGGCCTTTTCGTATTCCTCGCTGTACATGACATTCGCTCCTTGGCTTGAAATCGCCCCTATTATAATACAGGTCTCCGCTAAGTTTTCGACCCAAAACGGGAATGGCGCTAAGATTCCGGAAAGGTTGAACCGACGGCGGAGACGGGCTGTTGCGGGCGGTAAATTGCGTGCTATAATGAAAATGGAAATGTTTCGGGCAGAGGAGGCGCATGTGACCGTGAAGGCAAAACGCTCCCGCGCGGCAGCGCGGAACCTCCTGGCGCTCTTCGGCGTGCTCGGCGCGGCGGTGGCCCTGTCCATGGCGCTCTCGGGCATCTACGACGACAACAACCCCTTTGCCATGCCGGTATTCATACTGGCCGTGGCGGTGATCGCCCGGGTGACCGACGGCTATCTGTACGGCATCGCGGCGTCGCTGGTGGGCACCTTCTGCGTCAACTACATGTTCACCTATCCCTTCTGGGAATTCGACGTGACGCTCACCGGCTATCCGCTGACCTTCGCCACGATGCTGGTGGTGTCCATATTCATCTGCGCGCTGACCACCCAGGTGAAGCGGCAGGAGAGGCTGCGCTACGAGGCCGAGCGGGAGAAGATGCACGCCAACCTGCTGCGGGCCATCGCCCACGACATCCGCACGCCGCTGGCCTCCATACTGGGCGCGAGTTCGGCGCTGAAGGAGCAGCAACTCTCGGCGGAGGACCGGGACGCGCTTTTGAACGAGATGAACCGGGACGCCAACTGGCTGGTGCGCGTGACGGAAAACCTGCTGTCCATCACCCGGTTCAGCGGCGGCGACGTGGCCCTGCGCAAGACCGACGAGGTGGTCGAGGAGATCGTGGGCAGCGCCATCGTCAAGTATCACCGCACGGCGGGCGCGGTGCCGGTGCGGGTGGACATGCCGGAGGACATACTGATCGCGCCTATGGACGGCACGCTGATCGAGCAGGTGCTGATCAACGTGTTCGACAACGTGAGCGCCCATGCCGCCAGCGCCACGCAAATCTGGCTGAGCGTCCGCCGGGAGGGGGACCGGGCCGTGGTGCGGATCGAGGACGACGGCGCGGGCATCCCCGCGTCGCTGCTGCCAAAGGTGTTCGACGGCGGCGCGGGGCGGGGCGAGCAGCCCCGGCCGGACGCCCGGCGCAGCATGGGCATCGGGCTTTCGGTGTGCCGGTCCATCATACAGGCCCACGGCGGCGAGATGACCGCGTCCAACGGCGCCCATGGCGGCGCGTGCTTTGAATTCTATCTACCCTGTTCGGAGGCGCAAGATGTCTAACACCATACGCAGCAAGATACTGATCATCGAGGACGACCCGGGGATCTGCACCTTTTTGAAGGCGACGCTGGTCGCTGAAAACTATGATGTCATCATCGTCGGCAGCGGCCAGAGCGCGCTGGACGTGATCGCCTCCCACTGCCCGGACTGCATACTGCTGGACCTGGGCCTGCCGGACATGGACGGCAATCGCATTATCGAGAGTGTCCGCAGCTGGACGCCCACGCCCATCGTCGTCATCTCCGCCCGGAGCATGGAGGCGGACAAGGCCAAGGCGCTGGATTTGGGGGCGGACGACTACATCACCAAGCCCTTCGGCGCCGTCGAGCTGCTGGCCCGCATCCGCACGGCGCTGCGCCACACCCGGACCACTGCGGAGAACGACGAGATCGCGCTGACGGGCAGCTATCATGTGGGCGGAATGACCATCGACTACAACAAGCACCGGGTGTATGTGGGCGGACAGGACGCAAAGCTGACGCCCAACGAGTTCAGGATTGTGGCGCTGCTGGGCAAGCATGCCGGGTGCGTGCTGACCTACCGGACCATGCTCCGGGAGCTGTGGGGACCCTCCGCCAGCACCGACAACAAGATCCTTCGGGTGCACATGGCCAGCATCCGGCGCAAGATCGAGCCCATTCCCAGCGAGCCGAGGTATATTTTCACGGAAGTGGGCGTGGGCTACCGCATGGCGGAGCAGGAGGAGACCTTTTGACGCGGATTCACGATCTTAGCGGAACCTTAGCGGCGGCAGGAGATGCTTGCCGCTATTTTAGCGCCTGTTCCCCTATAATTGAAGGGTAGATATCTATACCGAAGGGGGAATCCAATGTTATGACGACCGCGTTCCTGATTGTGCTGGCGCTGCTGCTGGTGGCGGTTCTGCTGGCCTTCCCGGAGGCCAGGCTGGGCCACAAGCTGATGACCGTGCTCAGCGAGGGCGTTCCCATGGTGGCGTTCTGCGTGGTGTTCGTCACGTTCATGGCGACCATATTCTGCCGGTACATACTGCGCTTTGCCATTCCCTGGAGCTATGAGGTCTCCATTCTGGGCTACATGTACTGCATGTTCTTCGGCACGGGCATCGCGCTGAAGCGGGACGAGCACGTGGTGTTCAGCCTGCTCTATGACAAGCTGTCTCCCCTGGGCCAGCTGATCAGCAAGCTGGTGTACAACGCCGTGCTGATCATGCTGATCTGCATCGTATTCACCCCCTGCCTGAACAGCCTGATGGCGTCCACCATGAAGACCGGCATCCTGAAGATGCCCTACAAGGTGGTTTTCGCGCCGTTCCTTTGGATGCTGTTTGAGTGCGCGTTCCGCTGTCTGTTCTACATGAAGGCCAGCGTGGACGAGTACAAGCAGGCGAAGAATGGCAAGAAGGAGGTGGCCAAGGCGTGAACTGGGCGATATTTGCGGTGTTCGCGCATGCCGATCTCCTTCTCCATGCTGACCTCCTCCATCGTCTATTTTCTGATCAAGTCTCCGGCCCAGATGGGCCAGGTGGCCACGGTGCTGACGGGCAACATGTTCGCCAACTACACCATGCTGGCCGCCCCGCTGTTCATCTTCATGGCGAACGTGCTGAACGAGTCGGACATCACGGACCGGATGTTCGCGTTCTGCAACGGCCTGCTGGGCCGCCTGAAGGGCGGCACGGCGCAGGTGAACGTGCTGATCTCGCTGATCTTCTCCGGCATGACGGGCTCCGCCGTGGCAGACGCCTCGGGCATCGGCGTGATGGAGATCGAGCAGATGAAGGCCGAGGGCTATGACGCGCCGTTCTCCTGCGCCATCACGGCGGCGACGGCGACCATCGGCCCGATCTTCCCACCGTCGATCCCGATGGTCATCTACGCGATGCTGTCCGGCGCGTCCGTGGGCAAGCTGTTCATGGGCGGCATGGTGCCCGGCGTGCTGCTGGCGGTGCTGCTAGAAGCGCAACTATCCCGCCGGCGTGCGGATGAGCTTCAAGGCCTTCCTGAAGGCTACGGTGATCGCCGCGCCCGCGCTGTTCACGGTGGTGCTGCTGCTGGGCGGCATCTACTCCGGCGTGTGCACGCCCACCGAGGCGGGCGCTCTGGCCTCCGCCTGGGCGCTGCTGATCGCGTTCCTGGTGTACCGCAGCATGGGCCTCGAGAAGCTGATCGGCGTCGTGAAGAAGACCGCCGCCAACACCGCCACCCTGGCGCTGCTGACGGGTACCTCGCTGCTGTTCAGCTACATCATCTCCCGCGAGCAGGTGGCCATCTCCATCGCGAACTGGGTCGTTGGCCTGACGGACAACAAGTACCTGTTCCTGCTGGTGATCAACGTGGTGTTCCTGTTCCTGGGCTGCGTGATGGACGTGTCCACGATCCAGTACGTGTTCGTGCCGATGGTGCTGCCGCTGGTGAAGATGTTCAACATTGACCTGGTGCACTTCGGCGTGGTGATCTGCCTGAACATGATGATCGGCCTGTCCACGCCGCCGTTCGGCATGGTGCTGTTCATCGTGACGGGCATC
>CADCHI010000094.1 GCA_902801165.1 uncultured Eubacteriales bacterium
TGCCCTATCCTCCGATTGCTGACAATTATAGTCTACCATCTTTTACCGCTGTTTTCAACGGTGCAATATTCGATTGTCCTTGACATGGGGAGTACTTTACAGCGACATACAGTCCCTGCTTAACCTAAAATACTCCCTTCACGTAGAGCTGGTTGGAACAAGGAATAAGCAAAACCGACCGGGAAGTGGAAAGCTTCTTGGGAATTTTCCTGCCCTCAAGGAGCTTTCCATTATAACCCGGCAATCAATATGCGGCCATGCGCCATAACTATGATTCATTCGAAGTCAGGGGATATGGGGTTCAGATGCTGCCTTCTTCCACTCATGCACCCATCTCGCGATGCCATACATGCCGATGAAGCGCCAGTACGGATTCGGCCCATGGTAGGTCGGCGGATCGATCTCGGTGGCGACATAGATCGTCAGGCGGGTGCCGGGCTCGAACCGCGAAAGGTCCAGCGTATAGCGCTCGGCTTTGTTCTCGTCCCGCAACTCCAGGGCACAATCCCCGCTTCCGTCCACCACCTGGATGTGGATGCGCCCGACCAGGTGCTCGAAGAACAGGCCGGAATGCGGGCTCGTGGTCTCCGGCAGCCGCACCTCCAGCCGATAGGGTAGCACGTTGAAGCCCACGGGCATGTCCGTGAACAGGCGCTTGTCAAACCGCTTGGTCGTCCACTGGATCTCCCCGCGGGCATCCGCCCGGAAGGGATCCTCCAGCGCTTCAAAGTAGTTTCCGACCTTCACCGTTGAGATGAAGCAGGATTCCGCCGGCTCCACCCTCGGGATCGGCGCCGCAGGCTCCCTCGGTATGCGCCACTCCGCGTCCCCCAGCTGCGGGCTGGACACCCGGATCACCAGGTCGCCAGGCTGGTCGTCCGAGCGGATGATCAGCTGGCAGCGTCCGTTCCACAGATAAGCGTCGCTGTCCGTCGGACGGCGGTGATCCGTCGGGTCGCTGTTCGAGGCCGCCAGCAGCGTTCCGTGTTCCGCCACGTCGAATCGCACCGGGACGCCATCGGCATCGGGCACAAACCTACCCTCCGCGTCGACCGCATAGGCCGTGACGACCGCGCAGTCCTCTCCATCCGTCAGCAGCCTGTCGTTGTGCAGCTCATACGCCAGTGAGACCGCCGGTCCAGTGGTGTGCAGCACATCCCGGGCGATTATGTCCCCGTTGGCATTCATGCCGATGGCGATCAGCTCGCCAGGCTCATAGGGCACCTGCCAGCACACCTGCTCGAAGGGATCGGCATACTTCACGCCGAGGCTGCGGCCGTTGAGGCGCAGCTCCACGCGAGGCAGGTTGGTGTACACCCAGACGTCCACCGTCCGGCCCTCCAGCTGGCGCGGGTTCCAGCAATAGCTCATCCTGGGCTTATTCGCGTTCAGCCAGCAGGGGCTGACGGGTAAGATCTTCGGATAGTCCAGCATGGGAACGATCCTGATCGACGGCCCGTCCGCCCAATAGGAATTCCGGTACAGCTCATAGTGGGTCTTGGGGTAGCACATGCCGTCCATGATCCCCCACGGCGCGAACAGCCTGGGCCAATAGGTCTCGCCCCGGGTCTCCACACCCCAGATGAAGATGCCCATCACGTAGGGCCTCAGCGCCGCCAGCCGCCAGCCGTCGTTGCCGCCGGCATAGTTGCCCTGGTGCGTCTCCGTGTTGACGTGGGGCTTGTGCCAGCACTTGTAGAGCATGTCCACCTTTTCAAAATTGTAGTTGAAGCCCATCACCGGCGAGCTGCGGATGTAGTCCTCCGCGTCCACGTTCCGCACCGGCGCGCCGATGATCGCCCGGGTGTCATCCAGCTGCGCCGCATGCTCGTACATGGCCCGGAACATCTTCGCCCCGGCGGGCTTGTCGAGGATCGCATCCTCGTTGAACACCGACCAAAAGATGATCGAGGGATGGTTGCGATCCCGCCGGATCATGGCCTCCAGCTCCCCCATCCGCTGATCCGAGCTGACCAGCCAGCGGTTTTCCTCCATGACCAGCATGCCCTCCCGGTCACAGGCGTCGAGCAGGCTCGGCGCCACCGGGTTGTGGGTCGTGCGCAGCGCGTTCGCCCCGCAGCCCTTCAGCGCCCGCACGCGAAACGCCTGGACGCTGTCCGGAACCGCCGTGCCAAGGCCGCCGTGATCCTGATGGGCGCAGACGCCCTTCAGCTTGACCGGCTGGTCGTTCAGGAAGAAGCCCTCGTCGGGGTCATATCGAAGAGTGCGATACCCGAAGGGCGTCTCATAGTCGTCCGTCAGTTCGCCGTCCACGTACACCCGGGTCAGCAGCCTGTGCATCCGCGGCACTTCGAGGCTCCACAGCTGTGGCGCGCTCACGGGAATCACCTGATCGACGGTCATCCCCTCCCGCGCCGGGATCTCGAAGGCCTGGCGGGCGCTGCCGATGGCCGTTCCCCCTTCGTCATAGATCGTCGAAACCAGTTCGCCCCGCGCCACTTCATACCGGTCGTTCCTCAGCCGCGTCTCGACGCGCGTCTTCCATTCATATTCCCCCGCGCGCTCCGCGCGCACAAAGGTGCCCCAGCTGTCCACGCGCACCTCGCCGGTGCTGACCAGCCACACGTGGCGGTAGATCCCCGCGCCTTCATACCACCAGCCCTCCGACTCGTGGTTCTTGACGTAGACGGAGAGCACGTTCAGCTCCTCGCCGGTGCGGATGAAGTCCGTGATGTCCACCTCGAAGCTGGTGTAGCCGCTGAAGCTGCGGTACAGCAGGTGCCCGTTCAGGTAGATGACGCTGTGGGTGGCGATGCCCTCGAAGACCAGCGCGTAGTGCTGCGCCTCCCCTGCTTCGATGCGGAAGTACCGCCGGTACCAGCCGTTGGGCCGGCCATAGGAGCCCTTGATGCCGTTCTCGCTTTCCGACGGCTCGCCCTCGATCAGGAAGTCATGGGGCAGCCGGACCCTCTGCCAGTCCTCGTCCGGATAGCTGACCGCCGCCGGCCCATGGCCGCGGGTGGTCTTGCACAGGTCATAGGTGTACATGTGCTCGACGATTTTCTCATGGGGCACGTCGCCGCGATGAAAGCGCCAATCCGTGTCCATCAGCAACATCCTGCGTTTGATCGTCTCCATACCCTCGGCTCCTTGTATAATGTATTTGGGTTTTGAGAGGGGCCCATACCCTCGAAAAGACTTGTTCGATTACCGCAAATGTGCGATAATTGAGCCATTGGGCGG
>CADCHI010000095.1 GCA_902801165.1 uncultured Eubacteriales bacterium
TGAAGAAGGAGATGCGCGTTGATATCTGCTCAAAGTGCCATCCTTTCTACACCGGCAAGCAGAAGCTGGTTGATACCGGCGGACGTGTGGATCGCTTCAAGAAGCGCTACGGCATGTAGTTCCACTGCAAGCATCGGCAAAGCTATGGCTTTGCCGGTGCTTTTGCCGTTTTTCGCGCGTACAGACACTTAAGATCGACGGAGACGCGCCGGTCTTTTTTGTTTTCGCTCTCAGCCAAATTAAAGGAAATCATCACGGAAACGCCGTTCAAAATGCCTTAATGCATCTTGGTGAATCCAGGAATACGCTCCAATCAATCCCAACCACCCACAAAGCAGGTGTCATTATGTCCCGAAGCAACCAATCGCAGATCTGGGCCAGTCCCGTGGCCGAGGGCGCGCGCTTTAGAATCGGAAGCGCCACGGCCTTCGCCGTCCGCAAGGACAACAAGGACGTCGCCCTGCGCATCCGCCGGGAGTACCATCCCGCCCGGGAGGCCATGGAGCGCATCCCCTTCGTGAGGGGCATCGTGCGCCTGGCAGGCGGCGCGGCGGACTTCCTGGACGGCGTGCTGGAGTCGGCGGAGCTGCACCCCCAGCAGATCGCCCGGGGCCGCAGGTTCGAGCAGCGCTTCGCGGAGCTGTTCCGCGTCAACCCCGTCAGCTTCATCGCCGCGGGCAGCGCCATCGTGGCCATCGTGCTGCTGGTGGGCCTGCTGCTGGTCGCGCCCTGGGCGGTGGATCGCTTCATGCTGCCCCAGTTCGAGCTGACCCGTCCCGCCATCAACGCCGTCACCTGTGCCGTGCGGGTGCTGGGCGCGCTGATCTGCGTGGCCCTGATCCCCCGCCTGCGGGTGCTCAACCGGCTGTGCATGTATCGCGGAGCCATCAACAAGGTGCTGAACACCCCCGCCTCCAAGGGTGGCCGGGTGAGCCAGGAGGCGGCCGGACAGGCCTCCCATCTGACCCGCCGCAGCGACAGCGCCTTCGCCGTGACGGTGCTGCTGCTGTCCATGATTGTCTTCGCCCTGGTGCGCACGTTCACGCTGCCGGTGCAGCTGCTGGTGCGGCTCTTGATCGTGCTGATCATCGCCGCCGTGATCAACGAGCCCATCCTGCTGCTGGAGAAGGCGCGCCGCGGCACCTTCGCCGCCGCGCTGCTGGGCCCGCAGGTCCTCCTGGAGCGCCTGCTGGTGCGCAGGCCCCACCCCCAGATGGTGGAGGTGGCGGTCCTCGCCTACAACGCCGCCCGGGAAAACGACCGGTAGCGCCACGAAACGAAGCCCGCGATTATCAATCAGAGAGGTGCGAACCCCATGAACATATCCGACTGGCTGCGCCACGCGCAGGCGGTGCTGACCGCGTCCGGCTGTCCCGATCCCCAGATCGACGCCCGCTGGATGGCGGAGGACACCCTGGGCATGAGCCGCAGCGAGCTGAAATTTGAATCCGACCGCGCCATCACCGGCGCCCAGCAGGCACAATTGGATGCGATGCTGTCCCGCCGCGCCTCCGGCGAGCCGGTGCAGTACATCCTCGGCACCGCCGACTTCATGGGCCTGCGCTTTCACGTGGGGCCCGGGGTGCTCATCCCCCGGCAGGACACGGAGACGCTGGTGGAGGCGGCGCTGATCGCCGTGCGGGAGCGCCCCGGCGCCCCGGCGGTGCTGGACCTGTGCGCCGGCAGCGGCTGCATCGGGCTGAGCATCGCCTCCCTGGCCCCCCGGGCCGAGGTCACGCTGGCGGACGTCAGCCGCGAGGCGCTGGAATACGCCCGCAGGAACCTGCACGAGCTCGGCGCGAAGGCCGAGCTGCGCCACGGCGACCTGTTCGCCGCCGTCGGCCGGGAGAAGTTTGACATCATCGTGTCCAACCCGCCCTACATTCCTCGCTCGGAGCTGATCCAGCTGCAGCGCGAGGTGCGCTACGAGCCCCAGCTGGCGCTGGACGGCGGCCCGGACGGTCTGGACCTCTACCGACGCATTGCCCAGGAGGCCATGGGCCACCTGAAGCCCGGCGGGGCGCTGTTCCTGGAGGTCGGCGCGGGCGAGGCCGGGGCCGTGCTGGAGCTGGTCAAGTCGAAGCTGCCCTGCCTGGAGGCCGGGACCATCCGCGACCTCAACGGCATCGAGCGCGTCGTATTCGCAAAGATATAAGGAGCCGATATGCAGTCCACATCCTACAATGAACAGGCGCGCATCGCCGCCCAGCTGGAGGCCATCCAGGGCCGCTACGAGGAGCTGTCCATCCGCATCACGCTGCCGGAGGTCATCGCGGACACCGCCACCTTCACCCGCCTGATGCGGGAGCACAGCGAGCTCGCGGAGCTGAACGACATCGCCGTCGACTATCGCAAGCTGCTGGACGACATCGACGCCGCCCACGAGATGCTGGAGGACCCGGACATGGCCGAGCTGGCCCGGGAGGAACTGCCCGAGCTGGAGAAGCGGCTGGACGAGGCCACCCAGGCGGCCCGGATCGCCCTTTTGCCCAAGGACCCCGACGACTACAAGAACGCCCTGCTGGAGGTGCGCGCGGGGGCCGGCGGCGACGAGGCCGGCCTGTTCGGCGCGCAGCTGCTGCGCATGTACAGCCACTACGCCGACAGCCAGGGCTGGAAGGTGGAGATGGTGGAGGACGGCAGCACGGAGCTGGGCGGCCTGAAGGAGAGCGTGATCCTCATCCAGGGCAAGAACGTGTTCTCCAAGTTGAAATTTGAGTCCGGCGTGCACCGGGTGCAGCGCGTGCCGGTGACCGAGTCCTCCGGTCGCATCCACACCTCCACCGCCACCGTGGCCGTGCTACCCGAGGCGGAGGACGTGGAGGTGGAGATCAACCCGAACGACCTGCGCATCGACACTTACCGCGCCTCCGGCGCGGGCGGCCAGCACGTCAACCGCACGGATTCCGCCGTGCGCATCACCCACATCCCCACCGGCCTGGTGGTCACCAGCCAGGACCAGCGCAGCCAGATCCAGAACCGGGAAAAGGCCATGCGCGTGCTGAAGTCCCGGCTGTACGACCTCCAGCGGGAGCAGCAGGAGGGCGAGTACGCCAACCGCCGCCGCCTGCAGGTGGGCACCGGCGACCGCAGCGAGCGCATCCGCACCTACAACTTCCCCCAGGGCCGCGTCACCGACCACCGCATCGGGCTGACCCTCTACAAGATCGACGAGATCATGGAGGG
>CADCHI010000096.1 GCA_902801165.1 uncultured Eubacteriales bacterium
GCCTCGTCGCCTCCGGCTCCTCGGCTTTACATCATAGCCATTTTGTTGGTGTCATTTATTCCGCATCTTTTTTGTCCAAATTTGTGTACCAATTTGAAGGATATTCCATTTTTACCGCAAACGGCATCAGCCGTTCTTCTTCACGGACAGCGCGGCCTTTTCGCCGTTGATGTTCCAGTCGTCCTTCGCGTAGGCGCCCTCCGGGGCGGGGCCGGCGGTGATGGCGGTGGCCAGCACGGCGGCAGCGATGGTGTCGGCGTTCTTCTCGATCACCGGGGCCAGCACGTCGGTGGTCTGGTAGGTGACGGTGATGCGGTCCACCACGTCGAAGCCCGCATCCTTGCGCATGGTCTGCAGCTTGGAGATCACCTCGCGTACGAAGCCCTTCTCGATCAGCGCGGGCGTCAGGTTGGTGTCGATGACCACGGTCATGCCGCCGTCGCTCTCCGCCACGAAGCCGGGCTTCTGGGCGGGGGAGATCAGGCAGTCGTCCTTCTCCAGCGCGATCTCGGTGCCCTGGATGTCGAACTTCACCACGCCGTCCTTCTCGAGGGTGTCCACGAAGGCGCTGCCGTCCACGGTCTTGAGGTACTCGCCGATGGCGGGCACCAGCTTGCCGTAGCGGCGGCCCAGGGTGCGCAGCTGGGGCTTGATCTGGTAGGTGGTGAAGGCGCGGGCGTCCTCAATGAACTGCACCTGCTCCACGTTCAGCTCGTCGCGGATCAGCGCCGCGCAGGCCTCGGACAGCTGGGCGCCCTTCACGTACAGCGTGGACAGCGCCTGGCGGACCTTGATGTTGGCGGTGCTGCGGGCGGCGCGGCCCAGCTGGATGGCCTGGGCGACCTCGTCCATCTCGCTCTCCAGCTGCGCGTCGATGCGGGCCTCGTCCCAGGCGGGGAAGTCGCACAGGTGCACGGACTCCGGCGCGCCGTCGATGCTGCCCACCACCAGGTTGCGGTACATGCTCTCGGTGATGAAGGGGATGTAGGGCGCGGCCACCTTGCACAGCGTGGTCAGCACGGTGTACAGCGTCTGGTAGGCGGCCTTCTTGTCGCCGGTCCACTCCTTGCCCCAGAAGCGGCTCTTGGACAGGCGGACGTACCAGTTGGACAGCTCGTCCACGAAGCTCTGGATGGCGCGGGCGGTCTCGGTGATCTTGTACTCGTTCAGGCCCTGGTCCACGGTCTTCACCAGGCTGTTCAGCTTGGAGAGCAGCCACTTGTCCATCAGGGTCAGGTCGGCCTCTTCGGCGGTGTGCACCTGGGGCTGATAGCCGTCGATGCTGGCGTACATGCAGAAGAAGGCGTAGGTGTTCCACAGCGTGCCCATGAACTTGCTCTGCATCTCGCTGACCAGCTCGGAGGAGAAGCGGGTGGGCAGCCACGGCGCGCCGTTGGCGTAGAAGTACCAGCGCACGGCGTCGGCGCCCTGCTTGTCCAGCACATCCCAGGGGTCCACCACGTTGCCCAGGTGCTTGGACATCTTCTTGCCCTCGGCGTCCTGCACGTGTCCCATGACCACGCAGTTCTCGAAGGGGCTGCGGTCGAACAGCAGGGTGCTGATCGCCATCAGCGTGTAGAACCAGCCGCGGGTCTGGTCGATGGCCTCGGAGATGAAGTTGGCCGGGAAGTTGGCCTCGAAGATCTCCTTGTTCGCCGGAGTCGTACCAGCAGTCGATGACCTCGGGGGTGCGCCGCATCTCGCCGCCGCAGTCCGGGCAGGTCAGGGTCACGGCGTCGATGTAGGGGCGGTGCAGCTCGATGTCCGCGGGCACGGGCTGGCCGTTGATATTGCCCAGCTCGCGCAGCTCCTGGCGGGAGCCCACCACGTGGATCTTGCCGCACTTGCACACCCACACCGGCAGCGGGGTGCCCCAGTAGCGCTCGCGGGACAGGCCCCAGTCGATGACGTTCTCCAGGAAGTTGCCGAAGCGGCCCTCGCGGATGTTGTCCGGATACCAGTTGACGGTGTTGTTGTTCTTCAGCAGGTTGTCCCGCACCGCGGTCATGCGGATGAACCAGGTGCTGCGGGCGTAGTAGATCAGCGGGGTGTCGCAGCGCCAGCAGAAGGGATAATCGTGGGTGAAGTAGGGCCGCGGAGACCAGCTTGCCCTCCTTCTCCAGGTCCTCCAGGATCATCGGGTCGGCCTTCTTGACGAACACGCCGGGCCACCGGGTGACCTTGGTCATCTCGCCCTTGGCGTCCACCAGCTGGAGGAAGGGGATCTGGTTCTCGCGGCCCACGCGGGCATCGTCCTCACCAAAGGCGGGCGCCTGGTGGACCACGCCGGTACCGTCGGTCATGGTGACGTAGTCGTCGCACACCACCGTCCAGGCGTTCTGCGCGTTGTCCACGCCCTGGATGGCCTCATACTGGAAGTCGAACAGGGGCTCGTAGCGCAGGCCCTTCAGCTCGCTGCCGGGGAAGGTGGTCTTGTTGGCCACCTCGACGCCCTCGCCCAGCACCTTCTCGATCAGGGCGTCGCCCATGATGACGGTGCGGCCGTCGTAGTCGAACTTCGCGTAGGTCTCGTCGGGGTTCACGCACAGCGCCACGTTGCTGGGCAGGGTCCAGGGAGTGGTGGTCCAGGCGTAGATGTAGGTGTTCTCCTCGCCCTTCACCTTGAACCGAACGACGGCGGAGCGCTCCTTGACCTCCTTGTAGCCCTGGGACACCTCGTGGCTGGACAGCGCGGTGCCGCAGCGGGGGCAGTAGGGCACGACCTTGTGGCCCTTGTACAGCAGGCCCTTCTCGGCGATCGTCTTCAGCGACCACCATTCGGACTCGATGTAGTCGTTGTCATAGGTGATGTAGGGGTTCTCCATGTCCGCCCAGTAGCCCACGCGCTCGGACATGCGCTCCCATTCGCCCTTGTACTTCCAGACGGACTCCTTGCACTTCTTGATGAAGGGCTCGATGCCGTACTCCTCGATCTGCTCCTTGCCGTCCAGGCCCAGCAGCTTCTCGACTTCCAGCTCCACGGGCAGGCCGTGGGTGTCCCAGCCGGCCTTGCGGGTGACGCTCTTGCCCTTCATGGTGTGGAAGCGGGGCAGCAAGTCCTTGATGGCGCGGGTCTCGATGTGGCCGATGTGGGGCTTGCCGTTGGCCGTCGGCGGGCCGTCAAAGAACGTCCAGACCGGCTGGCCCTCGCGGTTCTTCATGCTCTTTTTGAAGATGTCGTTCTCGTTCCAGAACTTGATGACTTCCTTTTCGCGCGCCAGGAAATCCAGCGCGGTGGAGACCTTTTCGATCATCCCTTCGTTCCTCCCTGTCCAAAAAAATACGTCCTCATCCCCATGGGACGAAGACATTCGCGGTACCACCCAAATTGACGCGCAGCGCGCGTCCGCTCGTGTGCGCTGTAACGGGCGCGCCCGGCGGGGCTTACTGGCGGGGAAGCCGCGTTCGGCCCGCTGCTCCGGGAGGATACCCCAGGACGTCGGCCTCCGGACTTGCACCATACTCCGGCTCGCTCTGCGCCGCGCGATCTTGGGCGGTTCCCATCACAGCAGTCTATAACACATCCATTATACCCGATTTCCCGGATTTGTAAATGGCTTGGACGGGATTAAATCTCGATTTTACCTTCATAAAACACAAAAGACCATTCAGACCCGCTTCATTGTGCTATAATGTTGAAGTATTCTAACGTCATTGTCGGCTGCGCCCTGGGGAGCGGCGCCGCCGAAGAGCGATATTGAACGACACGGAGGGGGACGCCGAATGGATATCTTCAACAAGTGCTATAACTATTCCCTGGCCAACGAGCTGCGCGCCAAGGGGATCTATCCCTACTTCCACGCCCTGGAGACCCGGCAGGACACCGAGGTCATCATGGAGGGCAAGCGCCGCATCATGCTGGGCAGCAACAACTACCTGGGCCTGACCACCTGCCCCGAGGTGCAGGAGGCCGGCCTGAAGGCCCTGGAGCAGTACGGCACCGGCTGCAGCGGCTCCCGCTTCCTGAACGGCACGCTGAAGCTGCACCTGGAGCTGGAGGCGGAGCTGGCCGACTTCCTGCACAAGGAGGCCTGCTGCACCTTCTCCACCGGCTTCCAGAGCAACCTGGGCATCATCAGCGCCATCGTGGGCCACGGCGACTACGTGATCTGCGACAAGGAGAACCACGCCTCCATCTACGACGGCTGCAAGCTGTCCTACGGCCGCATGCTGACCTACGGCCACAGCAATATGGAGGAGCTGGAGATCCAGCTGAAGAAGGTGCCCGAGAACGCCGGCTGCCTGATCGTCACCGACGGCGTGTTCAGCATGGGCGGCGACATCGCCAAGCTGCCCGAGATCGTCAAGCTGGCCCGGCAGTACGGCGCGCGGGTCATGGTGGACGACGCCCACGGCCTGGGCGTGATCGGCGAGGGCGGCCGCGGCACGGCCAGCTACTTCGGCCTGGAGGACGAGGTAGACCTGATCATGGGCACCTTCTCCAAGTCCCTGGCCAGCCTGGGCGGCTACCTGGTGGCCAACGCCACCGTGGTGGACTTCGTGCGCCACAACTCCCGCCCGT
>CADCHI010000097.1 GCA_902801165.1 uncultured Eubacteriales bacterium
GCCTCGTCGCCTCCGGCTCCTCGGCTTTACATCATAGCCATTTTGTTGGTGTCATTTATTCCGCATCTTTTTTGTCCAAATTTGTGTACCAATTTGAAGTGAAGGATCTTGCGCATTGTATCAAAAACACATCAAAACGCGACCCCCGGCAATGCCGGAGGCCGCGTTGTTTTGTGTATTAACCTTTGGAAATCACACCTGCACGCTGGGGAACAGGTTGGAATCGGTGTGGGGCAGGAAGCAGGCGGCCACGAAGGAATCCATGTATCCGGGCTCGGTGGAGAGCTCCAGGTAGGTCATGGTGGTGGCCAGCTCGTCCACCTTCTCCCGGGCCTGGGTCGAGGTCAGCATGGCGTAGGCTCCCGACAGGGAGGAGTTGCCGATGTAGCTGAAGTGGTCCAGGTCGATGTCCGGCAGCATGCCGATGGTCACAGCGTTCTTCATGTTGATGCCGCTGCCGATGCCGCCAGCCACGTACACGTGCTCCAGCACGCTGGGATCCATGCCCATGCTGCTGAGCATCGTCATCGTGGCGGAGAAGATGGCGCCCTTCGCGCGGATGAAGTTGTCGATGTCCACCTCATTGATGGACACGTCCCGCACCGCGCCGGTGACCTCCTTGAATGCGATGATGTAGCTGCCCATGCCGTTCTCATCGAACCGCACGCGCTTGTGCTCGCGGTTGAACTTGCCCTTGCCGTTGATGATGCCGCAGCGGAACAGCTCGGCAATGCTGTCGATGATGCCGCTGCCGCAGATGCCCACCGGGTGCTTCGTGTTGCCGATGGTGGTGTAGGTGGGCTCCCAGGTTTCGGGGTCGATCACCAGCGTGTCGATGGCGCCGTCGGTGGCGCGCATGCCGCAGGAGATGTCGCCGCCCTCAAAGGCGGGGCCCGCGGAGCAGGCGCAGCTCATCAAAAACTCGTTGTTGCCGAAGACCAGCTCACCGTTGGTGCCCAGGTCGATGAACAGGGAGAGCTCCTCCTTGTTCCACAGCATCGAGGCGAAGGCGCCGGCGGTGATGTCGCCGCCCACGTAGCTGCCGATATTCGGCGCGAGGATCAGCTTTGCCTCGGGGTGCAGCCCCAGGCGCAGCGAGGACGTGCGAATGTCGTCGCAGTGGAAGAAGCTGGGAATGTAGGGCTCCATGCGCACCGGCTCCGCGAACAGGCCCAGCAGCAGGTGGTTCATGGTGGTGTTGCCCGCCAGGCACATGCGGTAGACGTTCTTCATGCCGATCTTCGCGGCGGCGCACATCTCCTCGACCAGCGGGCGGATGGACTCGTCGATGACGGCCTGCTGCAGCCGCTGGCTGCCGCCCTCGCGGCCGGACTCGATGATGCGGTTGATGACGTCCGCGCCGTAGCGGATCTGGCCGTTGCCGGTGGAGGCCTTGGCCAGTATGCTGCCGTCCTCCAGGTTCACCAGCAGCGCCGCCACGGAGGTGGTGCCCAGGTCGACCACCAGCCCCGCCACGGGCGTGGCGTCGGAGGCGGGCAGGATGTCCAGCACGTTCACCGCGCTGCCCTCGGTCTCGATCACGCAGCGCACGTTGAAGTCGCTCTCCCGCAGCACCCACGCCAGCTTCTTCAGCGCGTGGAAGCACAGCGTCACCTTCTCCGCGCCGGTGGCGGCCTCCAGGGCCCAGGCCAGGCGCTCGTTGTCCGGCATGGTGTCGTCGGTGGTGGGGGCCTCCATGGCCACCGTCACCGAGGAGAGGTTGTTGCCGAAGGCGATGCCCGCCTCCTCGATCTGGGCGCGGGTGTGATTGAAGATCTCCAGCTCCTTGGCGGAGGAGATGTCCGCCACGCGCATGCGGCTGCGGTAGGCGCTGGCGATGTCCGGCACGCCCACCACCACGTCGGAGACCACCCGGCTCACGCAGGCGAGCCGCCAGCCCATGACGTATTCCTCGTCGCTGATGTGGCGCGTCTGGGGGGAATCCAGCTCACCCTCCAGCAGCTTCACCCGGCACTTGCCGCAGGCGCCGTTGCCGGAGCAGGGCGCGTCGATGGCCACGTTGGCCCGCTGCGCGATGGAGAGCAGGTTGTCGCCCTTGTTGGCGTGGATCGTAACGGCGGAACCGTTTACGTTAAAGGTCACAGTGACCATAAGCTCATCCTTTCAGTGGCGCTCCCCGCCGTCAGATCTCCAGGTAGGAGTCGGCGTAGAGGTTGTTGTTCTTGATGATGTCGCAGGTCTTGATGGTCTCCATCAGCCGCTGGTCGTTGGGGTTCACGATGGCGGACGTCAGGCCCTGCATCATCGCCATCGCCAGCATGCAGCTGTCGAAGATCGGGCGGATGTGCTTCGGCATGCCGTTGGAGTTGTTGGACAGGCCGCCGGTGCTGTTCAGGCCCATGTCAGAGAAC
>CADCHI010000098.1 GCA_902801165.1 uncultured Eubacteriales bacterium
GTATGTGGCCTACGCCTTTTCCTACACCGGCGGCGCGCTGATCGACTGGTGCGTCACAAACCTGGCGAAGGACGAGAAGAAGGCCGCGAAGGAGCAGGGGATCTCCGTCAATGAGCTGCTGGAGGCCGAGTATCAGAAGGAGCACGGCGACCAGCCCAGCGGGCTGCTGGTGCGGCCCCACTTCGCGGGGGCGGCGACGCCCTACATGGACATCGGCGCGAAAGGCGCGGTGCTGGGGCTGACCACGGACACCGGCGTGGCGGAGCTCTACCGGGGCTGCATGGAGGGCGTGGCCTATGAGATGGTGCTGAACGCCCGGGCGCTGAAGGATTCCGGCGTGCACTTCAGGAAGCTCCACGCCACCGGCGGCGGGGCGCGCAGCGCGGTGTGGATGCAGATGAAGGCGGACATGCTGAACCTGCCCATCGTGGCGCTGAGGACCGCCGACGCGGGCACCGTGGGCAGCGCGATGTTGACCGGCATCGCCATCGGGGTGTTCAAAGATCTCGAGGACGCCGCGGCGCACATGGTGGAGGAAATCCACACCTACCAGCCGAGGCCCGAGATGCACGAGAAATACATGAAAATCTACGAGCGGTATGAGAAGGTCTACGACGCCGTCAGGCCGCTGGTATGAAGAAGGGAGACGGAACGATGGATAACATGAAGCAGTTGATGAAGGACGGCTATCTGTGCAATCCCCAGCAGGCGTGCACCCTGCGCCGGTTCACCCTGGACGAGGGCAAGGCCCGCGGCGCGCAGGTGATCGAGGTGGTCACCGCCGGCGGCCTGCAGATCGACTTTGTGCCCGACAGCGGCCTGGACATCGGCCAGGTGCGCTACAGGGGCATCAATATGAGCTGGATCAGCAAGAACGGCTGCGATGCCCCGAGGGCGGACATTCCCTTTGAGAACGAGTTCCTGAAGTACTTCCCCGGCGGCCTGCTGTACACCGGCGGCCTGCGCTCCACCGGCCCCGCCAACCGGGACGGCGACGAGTGGCACCCGCTGCACGGGCGCTATCACGGGCTGTCCGCGGAGCAGGTGTGCGCCCGGATCGAGGGCGACGAGGTCATCCTCTCAGGCGTCATCCGCGAGACCTCCCTGTTCGGCCATGTGCTGGAGATGAAGCGGGAATACCGCGTGCCCGTGTTCGGCGCGGAGATCCGGCTCAGCGACACCCTGACCAACCTGGCTCACGCGCCTCAGGAGTACGCGGTGCTGTACCACTGCAATTTCGGCTGGCCGCTGGTCAGCGAGGACGCCCGTGTGGAGTTGCCGGAGCAGCGCAGGACCACCCCGCGCACGCCCTTCGCCGAGACGGGGCTGGGGCGGGAGACCACCTTCGTCAAGCCGGTGCCGGGTGAGGAGGAGCGCGTGTTCTTCCACGAGGACATGGAGCGCCGCGCGACCATCGTCAATCCGAAGCTCAACACCCGCATGACCATCGAATGGTCTGACACGCTGCCGATCCTGTCCCACTGGCGCAGCATGGCCAGCGGCGACTATGTCTGCGGGCTGGAGCCCTCCAATACCTACATCATGGGGCGCGTCAACGAGCGCGCCAACGGCACCCTGCCGACGCTCGCGCCCTTTGAGAGTGTGCACAATTCCGTGACCATCAGGTTCAGCGATGCCAACTAAAAGGAGAAATGAGAAATGCTTGTCACCCTGCAATGGATTTTGAAGAAGGCGGAGGAGCAGAAGATCGCCATCGGCTCCTTCAACACGCCGAACCTGGAGAGTCTCCAGGCGGTGATCTGGGCGGCGGAGGAATTGAAGCTGCCCGTCATCATACAGTTTGCCCAGGTGCATGAATCCTGGATTCCGCTGTCGGTCATCGGCCCGATCATGGTCGAAGCCGCCAAGAAGGCCAGCGTGCCGGTGTGCGTGCACCTCGATCACGGCGAGACCCTGGAATATGTCCAGAAGGCACTGGACATGGGCTTCACCGGCGTGATGTACGACGGCTCCAACCTGCCCTATGAGGAGAACGTGGCGAACACGAAG